>JAQGNY010000024.1 GCA_028293825.1 Verrucomicrobiaceae bacterium | reverse complement strand
CCTATTGAAACGTTTAATTCGTTCCAAATTGCGCTTCGTTCAATCGGCCAATTATTAGTCGGATAATTATTAATGAATGCACCCACTTCTTCGATTGCGCTCAGTGGCTTGGCTCGCCGGCTGGTTAAAGATGGCGTATTAAGCGAACAAATTGCGCAAGACGCTTTGCAATCTGCCACGCGCGATAAAAAGCCACTGGTGACTTTCCTGGTCGACAATCGATTGGCCACCAGCGCCGCTATTGCCGAAGCCGCTTCCGATGAGTTCGGCACGCCGCTGTTCGATCTCTCCGCTTTCAATATGGCGACCAGCCCCAAAAACTTAGTCGATTCGAAATTAATTCAGAAGCATCACACGCTGCCGCTATTTCGTCGTGGCAATCGCTTATTTATTGCCGTGTCCGATCCGACCAATTTGCGTGCGCTGGATGAAATTAAATTTCACACCGGCATTAATACCGATGCAATTCTGGTAGAAGAAACCGCGCTGGCTGCGGCGATTCTGAAATATCTGGACGCCAACGAAGATTCGATGGATTCGTTGGGTGATTTGAACGAGGCCGGCCTTGAAGATCTTGATATTGAAGCTGTGGATGAGGCAGGTGGTAATGATGACGCAGCGCCCGCCGCCGATGAAGCGCCGATTGTTAAGTTCGTGAATAAAATCCTGATTGATGCGATTCGCGGCGGTGCCTCGGATATTCACTTTGAGCCGTATGAAAAGCTGTATCGCATTCGTTACAGAACAGATGGCATTTTGTTTGATGTGGCAAAACCGCCAGTGAATCTAGCTGGACGTATGGCAGCGCGGTTGAAAGTTATGTCGCAGATGGATATTTCTGAGCGGCGGATACCGCAAGATGGCCGAATAAAAATGAAACTCTCGAAAAATCGCTCAATCGATTTTCGGGTAAACAGCTTGCCCACCATTTGGGGCGAGAAAATCGTACTGCGGATTCTTGATCCATCCAGCGCAAAACTCGGGATTGACGCGCTGGGCTATGAAGCCATTCAAAAAGAAATGTATATGCGCGCGCTGCAGCAACCGCAGGGCATGATTTTGGTTACCGGCCCGACCGGCAGCGGTAAAACGGTTTCTTTATATACCGGCTTGAATATTCTCAATACATCGGAAATTAATATCTCCACGGCGGAAGATCCGGTCGAGATCAACCTGGAAGGTATTAACCAGGTTAACGTCAACGCGAAAGTGGGGCTCAATTTTGCGGATGCGCTACGCTCATTTCTGCGCCAAGACCCCGATGTCATCATGGTCGGTGAGATTCGCGATTTAGAAACGGCTGAAATTGCAATTAAAGCGGCGCAAACGGGCCACATGGTGATGTCGACGCTACACACCAACAGCGCCGCGGAAACCATCACCCGTATGCTCAACATGGGTGTGGCGCCATTCAATATCGCGACTACGGTCAATTTGATTATTGCGCAGCGGCTGGCGCGCAAGTTGTGTCCATTTTGTGCAGTAAAGGCGGACCTTCCTCACGAAACGCTGATCCATGAGGGCTTTAAAGAGGAACAATTAAAGACCGCGACTATAATGAAACCGGTCGGTTGCCCCAAATGCCAGAACGGCTATAAGGGGCGCGTCGGCGTTTATGAAGTGGTGCGAATCACACCGAAAATTTCCCGCATCATTATGGAAGAAGGCAATTCGATAATGATCGATGAGGCTGCTCGTGCCGAGGGCTTCAATAGTTTGCGCGCCTCTGCATTGGTTAAGTGCGCGGCAGGCGTTACCAGTCTTGAAGAAGTAAACCGGGTCACAAAGGATTAATTGAATGGCAACCGTTGCCGCGAAATCGCAGACATACACTTGGCAGGGCACCGATCGGCAGGGTCGCCCCGCGAAAGGTGAGGCTATCGGCTCCAATCAAGCGATGGTTAAGGCTCAATTACGCAAGCAGGGTATTGCCGCCAAAACGGTTAAGCGCAAATCGAAGCCGCTGTTCAGCGGTCAGAAAAAAATAAAACCCGCAGACATTGCTATATTTGCGCGTCAACTCGCGACCATGATGAAAGCCGGTGTGCCGCTGGTACAAAGTTTCGATATCGTGGCCGAAGGTCTTGAAAATCGCACGATGCGTGATTTAGTTATCGAAATTAAAAATGAAGTTGCGAGCGGTACCTCGCTCGCCATATCAATCAGCAAGCATCCCAAATATTTTGACGAATTATTTTGCAGTTTGGTCAGCGCTGGCGAACAGGCCGGTACGTTGGAAACCATGCTCGCGCGTATCGCCACTTACAAAGAAAAAACCGAAGCATTAAAAGCAAAAATCAAAAAAGCGATGACCTATCCTGCTGCGGTGGTTGTCGTCGCCGTTGTCGTTACTGCCATTTTGTTAATTAAAGTTGTACCGCAATTTGCTTCGACATTTGCCGGCTTTGGCGCACAACTTCCGGCCTTTACATTATTTGTTCTGCATTTATCCGAAGCCGTACAATCCTGGTGGCTGCTGATATTGATCATTATTATTGCCAGTGGCGCTGTATTCGTTGAGGCGCGCAAAAGATCACATAAATTTGATGAATATATGGATCGACTGACCTTACGCATTCCTATCGTCGGCAATATTGTTTATCAATCGATAATTGCGCGCTTTGCCAGAACCCTCTCCACGACATTCGCAGCCGGTGTTCCGCTGGTGGATGCATTGGATTCCGTAGCGGGAGCGGCCGGCAGTATTCCCTACCACGATGCCATTCAACGTGTCCGCGAGGAAGTCACCGCGGGTCAACAGCTCAACGTCGCAATTAAAGCGACCAATATGTTTCCGTCCATGCTGACGCAGATGGTGGCGATTGGCGAAGAGTCGGGCGCACTCGATGAAATGCTCGACAAAGTGGCAACGCATTATGAGGAAGCAGTCGACAATCTGGTCGATTCATTAACCGCATTGCTTGAGCCGATGATTATGGCGGTACTCGGTATTTTAGTCGGTGGCCTGATGATCGCGATGTATATGCCCATCTTCTCGCTCGGCTCGGTTATCTAAGACGCTAGTGCTGAATCTCTATATCGCATTTTTTCTCGAACACCCGGCGTACTTAATCGCCGGGTGTTTTTTATTGGGCTTGATTGTCGGCAGCTTCCTTAATGTTGTTATTTATCGTCTGCCGGTAATGATGCAGCGTGAGTGGCATTCGGAGTGCTCGCTTCTATTAAATATAGAATCGCCGACAGTCAGCAGCGAACCATTTAATCTCGCCTTTCCTCCATCGCGCTGCCCCGGCTGTAATTCAAAAATTGCCGCATGGCAAAATATTCCGGTCATCAGCTATTTGTTTTTGCGCGGTCGCTGCGCGAATTGCAAAATTGCGATCTCGAAGCGCTATCCAATTATTGAAATGGTTTCCGGTTTACTGGCTGTATTTACCGCATGGCAAATGGGTTTCGGCTGGCCGCTATTAGCAACGCTGATTTTATTGTGGGCATTGCTGGCGATGACGATGATTGATGTCGATCATCAATTATTGCCGGATCAAATAACGCTGCCGCTGTTGTGGCTTGGATTGCTACTGAACACCGGCGGTATGTTCGTATCGCTGAACGATGCCATCTGGGGCGCAGCCGCTGGCTATTTAAGCCTGTGGAGCGTGTATCACGTTTTTAAATTACTCACCGGCAAAGAAGGCATGGGCTTCGGCGATTTCAAATTGCTGGCAGCGCTCGGCGCGTGGATGGGCTGGCAGATGTTGCCGGTTATTATTTTGCTGTCGTCGCTGGTCGGTGCAGTGATCGGCTCATTAATGTTGATTGCGCAGCGCAAGGGGCGCGGCACACCGATTCCATTCGGCCCTTATCTTGCCGGTGCAGGTGTTATCGCCTTCTTCTGGGGCAAATTATTGATCCAAAATTATTTGCAGTTCGTCGGTCTTTAATCCGCCGTCAAAACCTTGTTTTCTCTCAGGCACCTCGACCGCCAATTCTTGTTAAAATCATTCCGAAATAATCGGAGCTGAATCCTCATGTTTGTTGTCGGTGTGACCGGTGGCATTGGCAGCGGCAAAACCGCAGTCACTAATATCTTCGCTGCGCTCGGAATTGATATCGTTGACGCCGATGTTGTATCGCGCATCGTTGTCGAGCCAGGTACGCCCGCTTTGAAAAAAATTGCGGCGCATTTCGGCGCATCCATTCTACAAACAGATGGCGCTCTGAATCGCGCCGCGCTGCGGCAAATTGTATTTAAAGACTTGAGCGAAAAAACCTGGCTTGAGCAATTGTTGCATCCGCTTATCGCGCAAGAAACTCAAAGCCAATTACAGCAAGCAACAAGCCCTTATGTAATTTTTGTTTCTCCGCTATTAGCCGAAACTGCGCAAAAAAATTTCTGCGACCGCTTACTTGTTATCGATGTGTCCGAAGATATGCAACTGCAACGCACGATGACACGCGACAGTAACAGTGCCGAACAGGTGCAGCGTATTATGGCGGCGCAAATTTGCCGCGAAGCACGCTTAAGATTTGCCGACGATGTGATCGAAAATAACGGCACTCAGGAACAGCTGCATGAGCAGGTACTTGAAATGCATCAGCGCTATTTAATTCTCGCCAAGCAAAAGCCGAATTTAGGAAATTAAAATGACCGAGAAAAAACCGATCGTAGTGAAATGCCCAAGCTGCGGTGCCGACGTAATATGGAGCGAAGTAAGCCCCAATCGCCCGTTCTGTTCGGAGCAATGCAAAAACAAAGACTTTATTGCGTGGGCAAATGAGAAACAACGAATTAGCGGCGACAGCAATTACGACGATGTACTGTCGGACGATTTAGAAAATAATTAAATCGCCGTATTTACTGAGGACAGCTTCTTTTCAATGGCAGTAAGAATGGGAAGATTGGCAGCGGGAAAAGCGAGTGAATTTAAATCGGCGGCATCGACCCAACGCAGTGGTTGCCCTTCACGCCCTACCGGCTCACCCTGAAACGCGCTGATCCACCACACATCGAGCAGAACAGCTTTATCTTTATAGTCGTGTGTAATTGCCAACAATGGCTCACAGCTCGTTACTTGTATCGCCAACTCTTCCGATAACTCGCGCAGCAATGCGTCGTGTACCGATTCATTCAGCTCGACTTTACCGCCGGGGAATTCCCACAAACCACCCTGATGTAAATGCTCGGCACGATGCGCCACTAGAATTTTATCGGCGCCATCGCTGATAACGCCGACCGCGACGTGAACGCGTTTATCAGGTGCGGTATTCGGCATTGATGGTCACGTAATCGTGGGAGAAATCGGTAGTCCAAACGGTTGTATCGACATCACCGCGACTGAGATTAATCGAAATCGTAATTTCTTCAGCGGCCAGCGCATCAGCGCCCTGTTGCTCGGTATAGGTCGGCGCGCGTCCGCCATGCTCGGCGATCAATACATTATTGATATGCACACTGATTAAATTCACATCGAGGTTTTCTACGCCTGCACGGCCAACTGCTGCGAGAATTCGACCCCAATTCGGATCGCTCGCAAACAAAGCTGTTTTAACCAACGGCGATTCCGCAACTGCATACGCCACTAATAAATTTTCTTTTTCGTTTGCACCATCTTGCACATTGATGGTGACGAATTTCGTCGCGCCTTCGCCATCGCGAATAATCGCCTGCGCCAATTCGACAAATACTTTTTCTACCGCGCTATAAAATTTTTCAAACAGCGGATGAGAGACACTATCGATCGTTGCATTTCTCGCATGGCCGGTTGCAACCAACACGCAGGAATCGTTGGTCGATGTGTCACCGTCGATGGTAATGCGATTGAACGAGCGATTGACCGCACGCTCGATAATTTGTTGCAGCACATCTTGCTGCACTGCCGCGTCGGTGGCGACATAGCCCAACATCGTTGCCATATTAGGCTTGATCATGCCGGCGCCTTTGCTAATGCCGGTGATCGTCACGCGCTTTCCATCGAGATCGATTTGCACCGATGTCGCTTTCGGGCGCGTGTCGGTGGTCATTATTCCGTGCGCGGCTTGCAGCCAATTATCTTCGCGCAAATCGGCGAGACCCGCAGGCAACGCATTTGTGATTTTTTCGACAGGAAGCGGCTCACCAATAACGCCGGTGGAAAACGGCAAAATGGATTGCACGGAAGCGTTGGCAAGGTGCGCGAGTTTTTCGCAAGTCAGTTGTGCATTCGCTAATCCCGCAGCACCGGTACCCGCATTCGCATTACCTGTATTAGTCACGAGAAATAACGGTGTTTGCGCACGCAGGTGCTGTTTCGCGAGCTGAACCGGCGCTGCGCAAAACGCATTCTTGGTAAATACCGCAGCCACGGCACTACCCTCTGCTACTTGCATAATTACCAAATCCAACCGGCCCGGCTTTTTAATACCGGCGCTGGCAATGCCGATTTTAAATCCGGCAACTGGATGTAACGTAGGTAATTGACCGCTTCCAACCGCCATAATTTTTAGCTCAACTTGCCGTGACAATGTTTATATTTTTTGCCGGAACCGCAATGACATAATTCGTTGCGACCGACTTTCGGTTCCTCGCGAACAAACGGTTCAACATTTGCGGGCTGCGGCGCCAACACGCGCTCGACATCATTGCCGTCGCCTTCCGTAATTGCGGAAGCCGAAGCGTGCTGAAATTGAATTTTCTTACGCGCTTCTTCTTCGCGACGCTGCTGCTCCAATTGCTCCAGCTCGTCTTCGCGGCGAATTTCCACGTGAGAAAGAATTCGCACAACTTCACGTTTTAAATTATCGAGCATCAACTCAAACAACTCGAACGCTTCGCGCTTGTATTCCTGCTTCGGATTTTTCTGCGCGTAGGCGCGCAAATGAATGCCGTGACGCAAATGATCCATTAATGCGAGATGCTCTTTCCACAGCGAGTCGAGCACTTGCAGCATGATGTATTTTTCAAGACGGAAAATCTCTTCACCGATCCCATCACGTTTTTGCTGGTATGAAACAGTCGCCGCTTCCAGAATTTTTTCGCGCAACGATTCTTCGTGCAACGATTTATCGGTATCGAGCCATTCTTGGATCGGCAGTTTTATCGCAAAATCAGCCTCGATACGATTTTCAAGCCCGGCAATATTCCACTGCTCTTCCAGGCTTTGCGGCGGCACATATTCATTAGTTACCGCATTCACTACATCGGCGCGAATCGCATCGATGGTTTCGGCGATGCTATCGACTTCGAGCAGTTCATTGCGTTGCTGATAAATAATTTGGCGCTGATCGTTGGCAACGTCGTCGTACTCAAGCAATTGTTTGCGCATATCGAAGTTGCGCGCTTCAACTTTGCGCTGCGCTTTTTCAATCGCGTTGGTGACCATGCGATGCTCGATAGCTTCGCCTTTCTCCATACCCAATGCTTGCATGATACTTTTCACGCGATCCGACGCAAAAATTCGCATCAAACTATCTTCGAGCGACAGATAAAAATGCGACAAGCCCGGATCGCCTTGACGCCCGGCACGACCGCGCAGCTGGTTATCGATGCGCCGCGATTCGTGACGCTCGGTACCGATAATATGCAGGCCGCCACCGGCGATAACTTCAGCATGACGTTTGCGCCATGCTTCACGCAGTTGCTCAATGTGCTCGGGAGTAGTTTCGCCGAGCTGCGCAATTTCGACTTCGACATTTCCGCCGAGCACGATATCAGTGCCGCGGCCGGCCATGTTCGTTGCCACAGTCACTACGCCGGGACGACCCGCTTGCGCGATAATTTCAGCTTCCTGTCGGTGAAATTTGGCATTGAGAACTTTGTGCTGAATTCCAGCCTTGGTGAAACGCGCAGACAACTCTTCCGACGTTTCGATCGACGCCGTGCCCACCAATACCGGTGCGCCTTTTTCAGTAATCGCTTTTACATCGTCGACAATCGCGTCGTATTTTTCGTCCTTGGTTAAATACACCAAGTCGTTCAAATCCTGCCGCTGAGTCGATTTGTTAGTGGGGATTACCACGACATCGAGTGCATAAATCTGTTGAAACTCGTACGCCTCGGTATCTGCCGTTCCGGTCATGCCCGCGAGCTTATTAAACAGACGGAAATAATTTTGGAAGGTAGTCGATGCGAGTGTTTGCGTTTCGGCCTGAATGTTCACGCCTTCTTTGGCTTCGATAGCTTGATGTAAACCTTCGGACAAACGACGGCCCGGCATGGTGCGGCCGGTGTGTTCATCGATCAAAATTACTTCGTCGTCCTGCACGATATATTCGACGTCGCGATGGAACAACATGTACGCACGCAACGCCGAATGGACGTGATGCAGCAAACTCAAATTACCCGCGGAATAGAGGCTGTCGCCCTCTTCCAATATTTTGTTTTGCAGCAATAAATCTTCAATTTGCTGATGGCCGTCTTCGGTTAACTCAACCTGCCGCATTTTTTCGTCGACAATGTAATGACCGGGCACATCGTCGGTTTGCTGAATTAGTTTCGGGATGAAAAGGTTGATGCGGCGATAAAGCTCAGAGCTGTCTTGCGCCGCACCGGAAATGATTAGTGGCGTGCGCGCTTCGTCGATCAGAATCGAATCGACTTCATCGACGATCGAGAAATTAAGACCGCGCTGAAAGCGATCTTCTTTCGAGAACGCCATGTTGTCGCGCAGATAATCGAAACCAAATTCGTTGTTGGTGCCGTAGGTAATATCGGCAGCGTAAGCGTCGCGCTTCGACAGCGGATCTTGCCCGGATAAAATCACACCGATATTCATGCCCAGAAAACGATAAATCGGCGTCATCCAGTCGGCATCGCGCTGCGCCAGGTAATCGTTTACCGTGACGACGTAAACACCCCTGCCCGATAACGCATTCAAGTAAACCGGCAGCGTCGCCATCAGCGTTTTACCTTCACCGGTGCGCATTTCCGCAATACGGCCTTCGTGCAATGTGATGCCGCCAATCATTTGCACATCGAAATGACGCATGCCCATGACGCGTTTGCCGGCCTCGCGCACAACCGCGAAGGCTTCCGGCAAGATATCGTCGAGCGTCGCGCCCTGCTGCAACCGCTGCTTGAACTCGGTAGTTTTGCCGCGCAGCGCGTCATCGCTGAGCGCGCTGATATCAGCTTCAAAAGTATTTATTTGCGCAACGATCTTGCTCATGCGCTTCAATTCGCGATCGTTTTTGCTGCCGAAAACTTTTTTCAGTACAAGTCCTAGCATGGCGTCCTACTGGTTTCAGTGCTGCTATGAATGGGGCTCACCCCCAAAGCTGGGGTGGGATCATACCCGGGGAATGCAAAAGATCAAATTTTTTGCGTACGAGCGAGGGATTAACGACTGGCTTGACGTATATAGATGTAGGGATCGACGGGACGACCGTGTTTGTAGACTTCAAAATGAAGATGTGTGCCGGTAGTGCGACCGGTGCTGCCCATCAAAGCGATGACCTGTCCTTTCTTGACCACGTCACCGGGTTTAACAAAAATCAATTTGCTGTGCGCATAGCGCGTGAAACAGTCATCGCCATGATTGACCTCAATCAGGCGGCCGTAGCCTTGCTTGTTGGCGGCAAATGTAACAACGCCATCGGCCGCAGCCATGATCGCAGTGCCAGCCTTGCCGGAGAAGTCGATCCCATCGTGCATATTGCGCACGCCCGTCACCGGATCGATGCGCATGCCGAAGTAAGACGAAATGTCGCTGTGTAATACCGGCTGCGCGCCGAACAATGCTTGCTCGCCAACACTGCGGCTTGCCAACAAAGCTTGAACGTCCTCGAACTGTTGTTCGCGGTCATCGATTTGCTGGGTCAAATGATCAATCGCCGCATAGATATCTTGCGGCTGCGGCAATGTTGTTTCCGATTGGCTTGGGCCACCGATGGCAGGCAACTTGGAGGTCGGCGCGGGCAAGTTATCGATTTCGACTTGCGCCATGTCCGCGACGCGCTCACCCAGAATATCGAGACGACCGACGCGCGCCTCAAGCGCAACCATTCGCTCCTTCAGCGTTTGCATGCGCTGCTCGTCCGGAACCACTGGCGCCGCTGATGCGTTATCGCTAGCTGCCGAGGACTTTTCGATGTGCCCTTCAAGCGGGTTGGCTGGTTGATGACCTATTGCATAACCCACAGCCAAGCCGGCGCTCATCGGCAATCCGAACACGCAAAGCGAAACCAACGTACGCGACCAGCAGCCTTTCAGCGCGGTAGTCGATTGCCAGAGCTTGTTGACGATCAGGGTTATGCGCATCGGTCAGATCAAATATTAACCAGGCGATAAAAGTGGAGGGCAACTATCGCACATCTTTTTACGCTCAGGCAAACCTCGACTCAGAAGCAAAAGGCGGAAACAAAAACGCCCGGCGTACCGGGCGTTGAGAAAATCACAATCAATTATGCGAAAGCAAAAGAGCTGGCATAAGCGCCGAGGGCTTCTTTACTGCGGGGAAAAGTAACAAATTCCCATGCTTCCTGATTCTGCAACAAAGTCCGCACCGCGATGTTATTCAAGCCATGGCCGGACTTGAATGCACGGTACTCGCCAATAATATTGTGCCCTAACAAGTAAATGTCACCGATCGCGTCGAGCATTTTGTGCTTCACGAATTCGTCGGGATAACGCAGGCCATCTTCATTAACGATGCGATATTCATCGACAACGACAGCATTATCAAGGCTCCCGCCGCGCACTAAACCTTTACTGCGCAGATATTCAAACTCATGCATAAAACCGAAAGTCCGCGCGCGGCTGACTTCTTTAACAAACGAAGTCCGCGAAAAATCCACTTCCGCATGCGAATGCTCGGCCTTGAATACCGGGTGATCAAAGTCAATCGTGAACGACATTTTAAAACCAGCAAAGGGAAGGAAGCTGGCCTCTTTGTCCCCATCTTTAACGGTGATCGGTTGCTTGATACGAATAAACTGTTTTGGCGCTTTTTGCTCTTCAACGCCCGCCGATTGAATCAGAAACACAAACGGCGCCGCACTGCCATCCATTATCGGCACTTCGGGAGCGCTGATTTCGATAATGCAGTTATCGATCCCTAAGCCACCCAGTGCAGACATCAGATGCTCAATCGTCGAAACGCGAACATCGACCTTAATTAACGTGGTCGATAACATCGTATCGCCCACATTTTCAGCGGTAGCGGCTATTTCGACGACCGGAGAAAGATCGGTGCGACGAAACACAACACCGGTGTTCACCGGCGCAGGGCGTAAAGTTAAATACACTTTATCGCCCGTGTGCAGGCCTACGCCGGTGGCGCGGATCGCATTGCGTAGAGTGCGTTGTTTGATCATTTAAGGGAATTCGCCCTATTTAGGCTGTAACAGATTCGAAATAATAGCAGAACCTGTCACCACCTACCAAACCGCATCCCCCAACCTTCAAGCACCTAGCATCAAACTGAGAGTCCTTTCTCAGTCTGCTTGCCGCCGAAGGAAGGCCGGGATGTCCAAATACTCCATATCTTTTTCCGCTAACGGAGCCGGTTTTGCCACCTCTCGAGCCACTGCTGCCGCCGATTGCTGGTTGCGCAATACGGTGGGACGGTCCAGATCGCGATAAACGATCGGAGCCGATTCAGTCGCTACTGGCTTTTTGGTTTCGACCACCTTAAAGGGCGTCTCCTGAACGGAAGCTGAAAGCGATCCCAGACCAGTCGCAACTACAGTTACTTTGATCTCGTCGCGCATTTCTGGATCGATAACGGTACCGATAACGACAGTCGCACTTTCCGACGCAAACTCTTCAATGGTATCGCCCACTTCCGTGAACTCGCCCAGCGAAAGATCAAGACCTGCGGTGATGTTGACCAAAATACCGCGCGCGCCTTGCAGATTGATGTCTTCCAGCAACGGACTGCGAATTGCCGCTTCAGCGGCTTCGCGCGCACGGTTTTCGCCGCGAGCAACGCCAGTGCCCATCATTGCAGCGCCCATTTCCGACATTACTGTACGCACATCGGCGAAATCGACGTTGATCATGCCGGGGCGAATGATCAGATCGGCGATACCTTGCACCGCACCGAGCAACACATCGTTGGCCGCCTTAAAAGCGGTCAACAAGCTGGTGTTTTTGCCGAGAACTGCCAGCAGCTTTTCGTTAGGAATAGTGATTAACGAATCGACGTGCTCTTGCAGCTCTTTAATTCCCTGCTCGGCAATCGCCATGCGCTTCTTGCCCTCGAACGGGAACGGCTTGGTCACCACTGCAACGGTGAGAATGCCGAGCTCGCGCGCGACTTCCGCTACTACGGGTGCGCCGCCAGTGCCGGTGCCGCCGCCCATGCCGGCCGTGATGAAGACCATATCAGCGCCGCGCAACACTTCGGCAATACGCTCGCGATCTTCCAACGCCGCTTGACGACCGACCTCAGGATTTGCGCCTGCGCCCAAGCCCTTGGTAACACCGGAGCCGAGCTGCAACACAGTTCTCGACAAAATATCGGTGAGCGCCTGAGCGTCGGTGTTAGCGCAAATAAAATCCACGCCTTCGACCGAGCTCGCAATCATATGCTTGACCGCGTTACCACCGCCGCCGCCCACACCAACTACTTTAATCACCGCGTTTTGCGGAACGTTATCTACTAATTCAAACATGTTGTTCTCCCCTTTAATTTGAAACCCGGCTTTGCCCGGAAACCGCGTTACGCCAAAATCACTACATCAAAATGTTATTGCTACAACTCTTTTAAAATTGACCCCGCGACTTAAACCGCGCCGCAAAGTTTTAGAAATTGTTTTGCAACCAGTTTTTTGCACGCGCAAATAAACTCGCTGCATTAATGTCCCTTGTCTTACGCTGCCGCGCGCTATGACGCGCACCCGCGCCGCGTTGCTGCTTGATGCCGTAATGCAGCAAGCCAACACCGGTCGAATAAATCGGATTGCGCACAATGTCGGTTAAACCCAATACATCTTGCGGAACGCCGATACGCACCGGCGTGTGAAAAATTTCTTCAGCAAGTTCGACCACGCCTTCCATTTTCGAAGTGCCGCCGGTGAGTACGATACCGGCTGCGATCATGTCTTCGTAACCGCTGCGACGCAGCTCCGCTTGCACCAATGTAAATAACTCGTCGTAACGCGGCTCGACCACTTCAGCCAATGCCTGGCGACTTAAATCGCGCGGTGGACGATCGCCCACGCTCGGCACTTTTATCGTTTCATCAGCGCGCGCCAATTGCGTCAAAGCGCACGCATATTTAATTTTTATTTCTTCGGCGAATTGTGTCGGCGTGCGCAGCGCCATAGCGATATCGTTAGTGACTTGATCGCCAGCAATCGGAATCACACCGGTGTGACGAATCGCGCCTTCGGTGAATATCGCGATATCCGTGGTACCGCCGCCGATATCGACTAAACACACGCCCAATTCGCGTTCGTCATCGGTTAATACCGCATAACTCGATGCGAGTTGTTCGAGAATAATTTCCTCGACTTCCAAGCCGCAGCGACGAATACATTTCTCAATATTTTGGGCAGCATTTACCGCACAGGTAACGAGATGCACTTTCGCTTCAAGTCGGACACCGGACATGCCGAGCGGTTCTTTAATTCCTTCCTGATTATCGAGCACGTATTCCTGCGGCAACACGTGCAGTACTTTTTGATCGGCTGGAATTGCAACGGCTTGCGCTGCATCGATCACGCGCTCTAAATCCAACGGATACACTTCGCGGTCGCGCACCGCGACAATGCCGTGCGAATTCAAACTGCGAATATGGCTACCCGCGATGCCGGCATACACCGAATGAATCTGACAGCCCGCCATTAATTCAGCTTCTTCGATGGCGCGCTGAATCGATTGCACCGTCGATTCGATATTAACCACCACGCCTTTTTTCATACCGCGCGAAGGATGCGAACCGATGCCGATAATTTCGAGTTCGCCCGCGTCGGTAATCGAACCAACAATCGCCACTACCTTCGACGTTCCAATGTCGAGACCGACAATCATTTTGCCGTCGTGTCCACTAGCCATGCCGGTTCACCCCAGAATTTGTTGCATTATTGTTACTTGCCGCAGGCAGTTCGCTATGTTTCCAACCCACCGCAACACCGTTGCCGTAACGCAAATCGATGTATGCGATGCGTTCCATCTGCGAACTTAAATTGGCTTGATAGACACGCGCAAAACTGCGCATTTTTTTTAACACATCGCCGGTACCTAAACGCAATTCGGTACCGCCTTGTAACGTCGCCGACCAACTACCGCGTTCATCCGCACCTAAACTCGCAAGTGCTAATTTTTGTTCGGCGAGCAATTCGCGCAATTCCGCATAACGCGCCACCACATCGGCAGATAATTCATCCGGTCCGAATAACACCGGCAATGCGCTGACATCGCCTAGCGGTTGCGGCCGAAATACTTCGCCGCGTCGATTCAGCAAACCGTCTTTGCCCCAGCGCGCAATCGCTTCTTGCTCGGTTACAGCAATCACTAATTGATCGGGCCAACGGCGCTGAATCGACACATCGGCCACCCACGGCAGCAACATCACTTCGGCGCGAATCGCCTGTAGATCCACCGTCATAAATCCCGCGCCGTTTAACAACGGGCGCACGCGCTGCACTAATAAATTGCGATCCACATGCAATAGCGTGCCGGTAACGGCGACACGTGAAACCGGCACCGAACCGACAAAATGTAACAAGCGCCAACCACCAGCGAGCAAACCCAACACTAATGTCACGGCAACAACCGGCATTGCTTTACCGAGCCACTCTTGCCATGGCAACGGTTTACTTTCTTTCTTTTTGTTCTGCGCTTTCATCGGCATTGCCACTGCGCTGTGCGCAACGACACGGCGCTGTTCGCGCGCGCGGCGAGCCGGACTTGCGCCCTGCTTTTTGCCGCCGAATTTTTTAAAGCTGAACAGCGCCATTAGCGTTTTGCCTCCAGGCTTAAACGCAGAATTTCTACCACCAATTGATCGAATTCGAGTCCCGCCGCGCGCGCCGCCATCGGTACCAAGCTGTGGCTGGTCATGCCGGGAACGGTATTCACTTCGAGCAAATAAAATTTTCCATCGCCGTCCTGCATCACATCGGCGCGACCCCAGCCGGCGCAACCGACGCTTTTAAATGCAGCGAGTCCGAGCGCGGACAATTCTTTATTTTTTTTATCGCTCAATCCGCACGGGCAGATATAGCGCGTGTCGTTCGAAATATATTTCGCTTCATAGTCGTAAAACACATTGTCGGTTTCGAGCCGAATTGCCGGTAGCGCGGTGTCGCCCAATACCGCAACGGTAAATTCCGCGCCCTGAATACAGCGCTCGGCAATGACCAATGCATCGAATTGATTCGCTGTAACAAAAGCCTGTTCTAATTGCGCAGCGTTGCTCGCTTTCGCCATGCCGACACTGGAGCCTTCATGCACGGGCTTCACCATCACCATACCAAAGCGCGAAATGATGTCGGCGAAATCGCTGTGCGCCGTCAGCACTTCAAATTCCGGCGAGGGCAAGCCGATGCCCGCCCACAATTGTTTGGTGCGCAATTTATCCATCGCCAGCGCCGATGCCATAACGCCGCTGCCGGTATAACTCACGCCCAATGTTTGCAATAAACCTTGCACAGTACCGTCTTCACCGCCGCGACCATGTAATGCAATAAATGCATGAGCAAATTCGCTGCCGACATCGCGCCACCAGTTCGAATTTTTGGTGTCGACCAATACCGCGGGCACATTATTTTTCTGCAGCGCAGCAAACACCGCGCCGCCACTCTCCAGCGACACTTCGCGCTCAGCGGAATTGCCGCCGTACAACACGGCGACTTTGCCTTTTAAATTAAGTTGCAACACATTCGTCGTACTCATTTTCGATTACCGCAAATCCGCTTGCGCCAATTCGGCTGCAAGCGCACCGATATTGCCCGCGCCTTGCGTTAACACGATATCGCCAGCGCGAATTACACCTTTTAATACATCGACAACTTGTTCGATTTTTTCCACAAATACCGGCTCGACTTTGCCGCGGCTGCGAATGCTGCGACACAGACTGCGACTATCGGCACCGGCAATTGGCTCTTCACCAGCGGAATAAACATCGAGCATTAATAACGCATCGACATTCGATAATACCGCCGAAAAATCTTCGTAAAGATCGCGTGTGCGCGTGTAGCGATGCGGCTGATAAATCATGACCAAACGGCGCTCGGGCCACGCCTGTCGTACACCGCTAATTGTCGCCGCCACTTCGGTCGGATGATGGCCGTAATCGTCGACCAATAACGCTGTGCCATCTGCCACCGGCATATCGCCATATAACTGAAAGCGCCGACCGACACCTTGATAACGCGCTAAACCAGCCACGATATGTTGATCGTCGATACCTTCATCGCTGGCGACGGCAATCGTCGCCGTTGCATTCAGCACGTTGTGTTGACCGGGCAAATTTAATTCGAGCGCCAACGGCGCAAGACCGTTGCGCCGCTGCACATTGAAGCGCGAACGCATGCCGTCTTTTTGCCAATCGGTAATGCGAAAGTCCGCGTCTTCGCTAAAACCGTACGTCAACACGGTGCGACTGATCGACGGAATTAATTCGCGCACCACCGGATCGTCGATGCAAACCACGGCGATGCCGTAAAACGGCAGGTTGTGCAAAAACTCGATAAAGGTTTTTTTCAATTGCGAAAAATCGCCGCCGTACGTATCCATATGGTCGGCTTCGATATTCGTCACCACGGCAACGAACGGCTGCAAATGCAAAAACGATGCGTCGCTTTCGTCGGCTTCCGCAATTAAATAACGGCTCTCGCCGAGGCGCGCATTGGCGCCGGCGCTGTTGACCAAACCGCCAATCACAAAAGTCGGGTCGAGTTCCGCTTCGGCAAATACCGTCGCGATCATCGTTGTCGTTGTGGTTTTGCCGTGCGTACCGGCAACTGCAATACCGTGGCGATAACGCATTAATTCAGCGAGCATTTCCGCGCGGCGCACGACCGGAATACGGCGTGCGCGTGCAGCGATAATTTCCGGATTGCTTTCTTTCACCGCACTCGATGACACCACCACATTCGCATCGCAAATATGTTCGGCGGCGTGGCCCAAAAATATCGTCGCGCCGAGTTTTTCCAACCGGTCGGTGGTGCTGCTCGCTTTCATATCCGAGCCGGTAATTTGATAGCTCAGATTCAATAACACTTCCGCTATGCCGCACATACCGGCGCCGCCGATACCGACAAAATGGATGCGCTTGATACGGCGCATTTCCGGAACGGTGAAACGGCGGCGTTCAGACATGAGCCACCTCCGCGCGCGGCGCTATCGAATCCAGACAAATATCGGCGACGCTGCTAGCCGCTTCCGGTTTTGCCAGTGCGCGTGCATTGCGCGCCCACGCCAACAATTCTTGCGGTTGCGCGCTTAAATCGCGCAACAACTTAGTCAAACTTTCCACATTGAATTCCGCTTGCGGCAACAATACGCCGGCGCTCTGTTCGCTCAGCCAACGCGCGTTATGTGTTTGGTGATCGTCGATCGCATGCGGCAGCGGCACCAGAATCGCACCGACACCGGCAGCAGCTAATTCCGCCACGGTCAGCGCGCCGGAACGACACAACACCACATCGGCCCATGCGTACGCAGCCGCCATATCGTCAATAAATGCATCGACGCGTGCGTCGATATTCAGCGCGCGATAATTTTCGCCGACGCCGTCGTTATGCTTGCGACCGGTTTGATGAATAATTTCGGGGCGCAGATTTTCCGGCAATGCAGCAATTGCTGCCGGCACCAATGCGTTAATCGGTTGCGCACCTAAACTGCCGCCTAATACGAGTAAGCGCATGCGGCCGGTGCGTTCCACCCAGCGCTGCTCCGGTGCCGGTAATTGCGAGATAACAGCGCGCACCGGATTGCCGACAAACTCCGCTTTTTCGTTTTCGATTGCGTGCGGATAACCGAGCAATACGCGTTTTGCGATAAACGACAGCAGGCGATTGGTGGTGCCGGGAATTGCATTTTGCTCGTGAATAATGAGCGGTTTACGCAACAACCACGCAGCAAGTCCACCCGGTCCCGACGCAAAACCACCGAGCCCCAACACGCAGTCGGGGTTTAATTGTTTTAACAATTGCAGCGCTTGCCACAGTGCGCGCGCGAGTTGAAAGGGCGCCAGCAATTGCGCGCGTAAACCTTTGCCGCGCAATCCGGCCACGGAAATAACGTGCAGCGGAATTCCCGCTTTCGGCACCAAATCGGCTTCGATACCGCGCGCGGTTCCCAGCCACTGCACACGCGCGCCTTTGCGCAACAACACATCGGCCACCGCGAGCGCGGGAAACACATGGCCGCCGGTACCGCCGGCCATAATCAGCACGGTGGTATCAGACATCTTTAAATCTCCCGCTGGTTTCGCCATCGACACGCAGCGTCAATGCAACCAGCACCAGACACACAATCAAACTGCTGCCACCGTAGCTTAAGAAGGGCAACGTCAATCCTTTGGTCGGCAACAAACCGATATTCACACCGATATTGATAAACACCTGCGCGCTGATTAATAGCGCCGCGCCATAAACGACGAACGCGCTGAATAACTGTCCGGCTTTTTCGGCGCGACGACCGACGCGAAACATACTGCCGATTAAAATTGCAAACAGCGTCAACACCGCCAGCGCGCCGATAAAACCGAATTCTTCCGACCAAATCGCGAACACGAAATCGGTGTGCGCTTCGGGCAAGTACGACAATTTTTGCACGCTGTTGCCAAGACCAACACCGAGCCATTCACCGCGACCGAATGCAATCAGCGACTGCGTCAATTGATAACCGGATTTAAATTGGTCGGCCCACGGATCGGTAAAACCGATCAACCGCGCTTTGCGATACGGCGAGGTGAAAATCAACAATGCGAACGCCGATGCGCAGCTCATGATCACCAATAAAAATTGGCTGAGGCGCACACCCGCGAGAAATACCAAACCAAATGCAGTGCCGGCGGTCACAACCGTCGCGCCGAAGTCCGGCTCCAACATCAACAGCAGCGTGACCATAAACACCACGGCCATCGGCTTGATAAATCCG
Organism: Verrucomicrobiaceae bacterium; assembly: GCA_028293825.1. GTDB lineage: Bacteria > Pseudomonadota > Gammaproteobacteria > Pseudomonadales > CAMLJR01 > CAMLJR01. The sequence goes on along the minus strand of JAQGNY010000024.1, from coordinate 34,077 downwards.
CTCCACTGACTGCGCACTTCGTCGTGACGACGCACCAAATAACCGGCGAGATAAATAATCACGAACACTTTGACGAATTCGGAAACCTGCAACGTCAACGGACCCAACGCAAACCAGCGGCGCGCTCCGTTAACGGTACGGCCGATGCCGGGAATTAAAACCAGTGCGAGCAACACGAGGCCGGTAATCAACCAAATCCAGCCGGTGCGCTGCCACAAGCTCATCGGCACGCGAATAACTGCAATCGCCGCCAGCACGCCGAGCGCGAAGTGAAATAAATAACGCTGTACAAACGAGAACGCGCCGCCGTAATTACGCACCGCGTATTCGACCGAGGCCGAGCCCATCGCGATCACACCGATCAATACCAACGCGGCTGCGCTCAACACCAACCAGTTCGCTTCTTTTTGCAGCGGCCAGAGCACGCGTTGCTCGCCGGCGATAGTGACCAGCATCAGCGCGTCTCCTCTAAAGCATTTACTGCGGCGATAAAAACATCGCCGCGATGCGCGTAGTTATCGAACATATCGAAACTGGCGCAAGCCGGCGACAGCAACACACAATCGCCCGCTTGTGCTAATTGCGCCGCCTTGGTCACCGCGTCCTGCATTGTCGCGGCCTGTGCCAGCGGCAATAACGACTTCATTACAGCCTCGATGGCCGGAGCGGATTCGCCAATCAATACGGCGGCGCGACCGTGCTTCTCTAACACCGACGCTAAGCCGCTGAATTCCGCACCCTTACCGACACCGCCGGCAATCAAAACAATTTTCCGCTCTTTATTTTTCGGGGCGGCGCTGGCAAGACCTTCGATAGCGGCAACCGTGGCGCCGACATTGGTGCCTTTCGAGTCGTCGTAAAAACCGACGTCATTTTTTTCTGCAATTAATTGGCAGCGATGCGCGAGACCGCTGAATTCGCGCAGCGTTTGCAGCATCGCCGCCATTGGCAAGCCAACCGCGTGTCCGAGCGCCAGTGCAGCAAGTGCGTTGGCAATATTGTGTTCGCCGACAATGCGCAATTCGCGCACTGGCATTAACAACGTGTGCTCGAAGGCGAAATAACGCTCGCCATTATTTTCGCGCACGCCGAAGCCTTTGAAATCCGGGGCGTCGACACCGAACGACCACTCGATCACGGACGGCGCAACCAGCGGGCGCGTCAGCATATCGGCGCGATTGATAACGATTTGTTTGCAGCCACGAAACACACGATGTTTGGCCTGATGGTAAGACTGCACCGACGCGTAGCGATCCATATGATCGGGGCTGACATTCAACACAGTTGCCACTTCGGCATTTAACGGCTGCCCGCGCTCGAGTTGAAAACTCGATAATTCGAGCACGTATAAATCGCGTTGCGCATCGAGCAAATCGAGCGCCGGTGTACCAAGATTGCCACCGACACCGACATTGCGCTGCGCCGCTTTGGCCATTTCGCCGACCAGCGTCGTAACCGTGCTTTTTCCGTTCGAGCCGGTTATCGCAACGATCGGAGTTGATTTTTGTTGTTGCGCCAGCTCGCGCACGAATAAATCGATATCGCCGATTACACTGACGCCGTTTTTAATCGCGCCTGCAATGGCCGGCTCTTCCAGTGCCACGCCGGGGCTGACAATTAATTCATCGGCGCTGCTGAACAATTGCGCATCGAACGCACCGAGCTGCAGTGGCACGTCGGCAAATTCATTTTTGAATTGCGCTAAACCCGGCGGATTAGTGCGGCTGTCGACTAACACAAACGGTATGCCGCGCGCGGCAAAAAAACGTGCGCACGACAGCCCGGTCTGACCGAGACCGACTACCACTCGCTGTTTATCCGATGTGATTAATGCCATTGCCGCAGCCACTGTTAACGCAATTTCAATGTCGCGATGCCGAACAACACCAGCATCACGGTAATAATCCAGAACCGCACAATCACGCGCGGCTCCGGCCAGCCCTTCAATTCAAAATGATGGTGAATCGGCGCCATTCGAAAAATGCGCTTGCCAGTGAGCTTGAACGACGCCACCTGCAAAATTACCGAGACCGTTTCCATCACGAACACACCGCCCATGATGAAAAAAACAATTTCGTGGCGCGCGATAACGGCAATGGTGCCGAGCGCCGCACCGAGCGCGAGCGCGCCAACGTCGCCCATAAATACTTGCGCGGGATAGGTGTTGAACCACAAAAAACCCAAACCGGCGCCGACGATGGCGCCGCACAGCACGATCAATTCGCCCGAGCCCTGTACGTACGGAATTAATAAGTAGTGCGCAAATCTGGCGTTGCCGGTTAAGTACGTAATCAACCCAAGCGCGCCACCGACCATTACGGTCGGCATGATCGCGAGACCGTCGAGACCGTCGGTTAAGTTCACTGCGTTGCTGCCACCGACAATGACGAAGTAGGCCAACAAAATAAAAAACGGACCGAGCGGCAACACGGCATTTTTGAAAAACGGAATATAAAGCTGTGTGTCGACCGGCGACGCTGCATGCCAATACAAAAATATCGCCGCGCCAAAACCGGCAACCGATTGCCAAAAATATTTCCAACGGCCGGGCAAACCGCGCGAATTTTTTTCGATCACTTTGCGATAGTCGTCAACCCAACCGACCGCGCCGAAAACAACCATCACCGCAAGCACTACCCAAATGTAGGGATTGCGCAGATCGGCCCACAACAATGTGCTGACAGTAATGGCCAATAAAATCAGCGCACCGCCCATCGTTGGCGTGCCTTTTTTACTCAAGTGCGATTGCGGTCCGTCGTTACGCACCGACTGCCCGATCTGGCGATCGACCAATTGGCGAATCAAAGCCGGGCCAATCAACAACGCGATACCAAGCGCGGTCATCACGCTCAAAATGCCGCGCAGTGTTAAATATTGAAACACCGCAAACCCGGTGACGTGCTGCGATAAATAAATGCTGAGTGCATACAACATGTCAGTGCACTCCCTGCGCGTTATCGCTGCCGAGCAACGCGGCGACGATCACTTCAGTGCCGGCGCTGCGCGAACCTTTCACCAGCACCACAGCCGGTGTAATGGTATTGAGCTCTGCAATTACTGCGGCGTTATCGGCAAACGCTTTTGCGCAGACGCTCTTACTACTGACGCTCGTACTACTAACACTCTTACTGTGGCGCACTGCATTTCCAAACTGTAAAAAGGCTTCGACTTGCGCCTGCGCAAACGGACCGACGCACCAGAGCGTATCGATGCCACGTTCGGCGGCGTATTGCGCTACTTCGCGATGCAAGGCTTCTGCTTGCGGACCAAGCTCGCCCATGTTGCCGAGAATCAATTGGCGCTGACCTGAACATTCTGCAAGTACATCGATGGCGGCTTTCACCGCACCGGGGTTTGCGTTGTAGCTATCGTCGATAACGATTTCGCCGCGCAAGCCGGGCAATGGATTAAGGCGACCGGATACCGCGCGCACTTGCCCCAGACCGGCGCGAATATCGGCAAGCGTTGCGCCGGCGGCGATGGCCGCAGCGGCGGCGGCCAATGCATTGCGAATATTGTGTAAACCGAGCAATTGCATTTCGACTGCCACTTCACCGAGCGGACTGCGCAATAAAAAACGCACGCCGGCGCCGGTGCGCTCAATGGCGGTGGCGCTGATATTTGCAGCAGCATTGAAACCAAAACTAATTACGCGATGGCTAGCGGATAATTGCCGCCACAAATTTTGATAATCGCTATCGATATTAATAATCGCCGTGCCGTTTTCACGCAGGCTCGAATAGATTTCGCCTTTGGTGGTCGCCACGGTATCGAGACTGCCGAAGCCTTCTAAATGCGCCGGCAATGCGGTCGTGATCAGCGCGATGTCGGGCTCGGCAAAGCGACACAAGTATTCGATATCGCCCGCGCGCGCCGCGCCCATTTCGATAACTGCGTAACGATGCTCCGGCGCGATACGCAGCAGCGTCAACGGCACACCGATTTCATTATTTAAATTGCCCTGCGTTGCCAGCACGGAACCGCGTTGCGACAAAATTGCAGCGAGCATTTCTTTGCAAGTTGTTTTGCCGGCGCTGCCGGTAATGCCGATAAGCGGGTGCTGAAAACGGCGACGATTTATGCGCGCAATTAAACCCAGCGCCGCGCGCGCGTCGTCGACGCGCAATTGCGGCAATGCCAGCGGCTGCGGGTCGTTAACCACAGCAGCGGCAGCACCTTGCGCTGCAACGGCTTCGATAAATTCATTGCCGTCGAAACGCTCGCCGCGCAATGCCACATACAAATCGCCAGCGCGAATGCTGCGGCTGTCGGTCGCGATATTTTCAATGGCGATATCAGCGCCGCTGTATTCGACCTGTAATGCAGCAGCAATTTCGCGCAGGGATAAAGTCGACATCATGCCGGTCCCCTTGCGCTGTCGTTGGCGTCGCGTGCGAGCAGCACTGCGCGGGCGACGGTGACATCGCTAAACGGACGCACTTCTTTGCCGATCAATTGATAGTCTTCGTGGCCTTTGCCAGCGAGCAAGACGATATCGCCGGCTTGCGCCTGCTTGATTGCTAACGCAATCGCTGAGGCGCGATCGCTTTCGATTAACGCGGGACCGGTAAACCCAGCGCGAATGGCATCGATAATGGTTTGCGCGTCTTCGCTGCGCGGGTTGTCGCTGGTCAACACGACGCGATCGGCCAGCCGCGCGGCGATTTCGCCCATTAACGGCCGCTTACCTTTATCGCGGTCGCCGCCGCAACCGAACACGCACCACAGCTGGCCGCTGCAATGTTGACGCAGCGCGGTCAGCGCGTGTTCGAGCGCGTCCGGCGTGTGCGCGTAATCGACAACGACTTCGATATCCGCATTGGCGTCAACGCGCTGCATGCGACCGGCGATGGGTTTTAATTTCGGTAGCAGGCCTTCGATTTGTACGGCGTTAAAACCCATTTGCCCGAGCACGGCGATGACCGCGAGCAAATTGGATAAATTGAAATCGCCGAGCAAATAACTGTGCGCATTGATAGCGCCCCACGGTGTGGCGATTTTCGCCAGCACGCCGTCGGCGCGGTAATCGACTTGCACCACCGAGATTGCCGCGCCCGGTTGCAGGCTGTAATCGAACACTGGCAACCGCGCGCGCAATTTGTGCGCAAGTGCGGCACCGAAAGCGTCGTCGCGATTGATAACGGCAAACTCGAGCGCGGGCATGTCGAACAGCGACGCTTTCGCCGCGCCGTATTTTTCCATGCTGCCGTGAAAGTCGAGATGATCGCGACTCAGATTGGTGAAAACCGCGCCGCGAAACCGCACGCCATTGACGCGCCCTTGCGTAAGCCCGTGCGACGACACTTCCATCGCGGCGTGCGCAACGCCCTGATCGCGCCACAGCGCCAATTGATGTTGCAGCGCGATCGGATCGGGCGTGGTCAGGTTGCCGCTGCTAATCGCACTGTCCAGATTATTGCCGAGGGTGCCGATCACGCCGCAACTTTGGCCGGCCATGCGCAACGCGTGCGCCAATAATTGGGTCGTGCTGGTTTTACCGTTGGTGCCGGTGACGCCGATCACACCGACCGCTTTGCTCGGCTGATCGTAAAAGCGGTCGGCGATCTTGCTGACTTGCGCGCGTAGATCGGCCACTTTAAGCACTGGCACGCCAAGGTCCGCGCGCTCGAAACCCGCTTCGGCAGCAACCGCAATCGCGCCATTGGCAATCGCTTGATCGACGAAGCTGCGACCGTCCGACGCTTCACCGGGATACGCGAGGAACAAATCGCCCGGGTGAACTTGACGGCTGTCCAGCGCGAGGCCGGTAACGTGCAGTTTTGCCCATACCGACGCCGCTTCCGGCAACAATTCGCCCAGCGGTTTACCCGATTCGAAACGCAATGCCGCAGCCATTACACCGGCCCCTTGACGGCGGATGCCGACGTCGATTTAGCCACGATTGGTTTCATTTCTGCAGGCTTTGTCACTACAGATTTTGCGACAGGCGCTGGCGGCTTCTGAGTTTGGTCCGGCGCAACATTGAGCAAACGCATCGCGCCGCTAACGACTTTGGCAAACACGGGCGCGGCGACATCGCCACCGTGGTATTTACCGAGGCTGGCGTCATCGATAATCACGACGGTAACAATGCGTGGCGCCGAGACCGGCGCGAATCCTGCGAACAAAGAGTGATAGCGGTCTTCATAACCGTGCACGCCAACCTTGTGCACCGTTCCCGTTTTACCGGCGACTGAGTAGCCCGGGATATTGGCGCGTGTACCCGTGCCGCCCGGCGCAATCACTGTTTGCATCATTTCGGTAATTTGATGCGCGACACCCGCCGATACCACCTGCTTGCCGGCCGGTGCGGCGCCGTCGCGCTTAAGCAACGTAACCGGTGCCAGTTCACCGCCCATCGCGAACACCGAATAGGCGCGCGCCAATTGCAGCGGCGTCACTTGCAGGCCGTAGCCGAAGGCGAAGTTGGCGCGCTCGATATCCGACCAGCGCCGGCGAATCGGTAACATGCCGTGCTGCTCGCCGGGGAAGCCGGTTTCGAGACTGCTGCCCAAACCAAAGCGCTGGAATGCATCCCAGATATTTTTCTCGTCGAGTGACAGCGCCACGCGGGTCATGCCGACCTGGCTGGATTTAGTAATGATGCGAGTGATGTTGATCGGGCCGTAGTTGACCGGATCTTTAAGGGTCTTGCCGTCGACCACGATATAACCGGGGCTGGCGTCGACCGGCGTCAGCGGGTTGTATTTGCCGCTTTCCAGCGCCGCCACCATGCTGAATGGCTTAATGGTCGAACCAGGCTCGATCAAGTCGAGCATGGCGCGGTTGCGCATGCCGTTGGTGTTGGCGCGGGTGCGATTGTTCGGATTGAACGCCGGCTGATTCGCCATCGCCAGGATTTCGCCGGTCTGGCAATCGAGCATCACTACGGAGCCGGCGCTGGCGCCCATTTCCTGCAGCGCGTTGCGCAGTTCGCGGTGCGCAATGTACTGCAGACGCAGGTCGATGCTGAGCGTCAGGTCGTGACCGGGGCGCGCGGGTTTGTTGGCTTCGATCACGCGGATGATTTTGCCGCCGAGGTCTTTCAACACGCTCTTGCTGCCGGGCGCGCCGCTCAGGTAATCGTTATAGGCCAGCTCCAAACCTTCCTGACCGCCGTCGTCAATATCGGTGAAGCCCAGAATGTGCGCGGTCACTTCGCCGGCGGGGTAGAAACGACGGTATTCGCGCTTGGCGTAGACGCCCGGAATTTTCAGCGCCATCACCGCGTCCGCATCGGACGGCGGCATTTGCCGGCGCAGATAGACGAAACGCTTGCCGCGCAGCGCCAGCTTGCTTTCCACTTCGGCGCGCGACATACCCAGGCGTTTGGCCAGTTCCGGCCAGCGAGTTTGAGCGGCCAAAGCAATCTTGCCGGAGTCGGTATCGGTTTTTTCGGGATTGGTTTCGGCAGGATTGACCCAAATCGACACGACCGGCGTGCTAATAGCCAGAGGCTCGCCATTGCGGTCGAGAATCTGCCCGCGATGGGCAGGGAGAATTTCAGTGCGGACTGAGCGCGCGTCGCCTTGGTCTTTCAGGAACTCATAACCGTGATCGGTATCGAGCACCTGCAGCATCAATAAACGCCAGACGAGCAAGCTCAGCAGCGTCGCCAGCACGGCCACCAGCGCGGGCAGGCGCCAGCGCGGCAATGCTTGCACGCCGCTTGCGCTCATGGATTTACCACACTAATTGCGGCGGGATCGGGCATTACCATATCGAGCCTGGTTTCCGCACTCTGACTGACGCGTTCGTACGCCGCCAGCGTGCCCTGCTCCAGCAATAGACGCTCCCAATCTTCATCGAGAGCCCATTCCCGGCGCTGTTGTTGTTGCCATTCGTTAAACAGCTCGCGATTGCGGTGCGTGGTGTAAATCAGCATCAGCGCACTAACGACGACCGCAATTACCAGCAGCCCACTAACGACGAGTTGTCCGGGTCGCAGAAAGCGCTGTGTCGCCGCCGTTTTATGTGTCTGTGCCGTCTGCATCAGCTGGACCCGTATCGGATGTTGTTATCGATTCCCGCCATCAGACTTAAGCTTGAATACTCAAGCCTGAGCGCAGCGCCGCTTCAAAGCGCCTAGATCAAGCTACTTTTATCAAGCCACTTTTTCCGCGATGCGCAAAACTGCAGAGCGCGCACGCGGATTTACTGCCACCTCTTGCTCGGAGGGCTGAATTGCCTTACCCAATGAGCGCATCCGCACATGCATTTGGTCCGCGGTGACCGGGATGTAGGCCGGTAATTCATCGCCGCGCACCTGGGTGCGGATAAAACGTTTTACCAATCGATCTTCCAGCGAGTGAAAGCTGATTACCGCCAAGCGTCCGCCGACCGACAACAGATCCAACACCTGCGCTAAAAAGCGTTCCAAATCGGTCAATTCGTCATTGATATGAATGCGAATTGCCTGAAATGTCCGCGTGGCCGGATGCTTGCCTTTTTCCCACGCCGGATTGGCCTCAGCCACAATGCGCGCGAACTGTAAGGTGCCGACTAACGGCTGTTCTTGGCGCGCACTGACAATCGCCCGGGCGATACGGCGAGCAAAGCGCTCTTCGCCGTACTCTCTTAAAACGCGCACAATTTCGTCTTCTTCCGCCAGCGCCAGCCATTCCGCTGCCGACTGCCCCGCTGCCGGGTTCATACGCATATCGAGCGCGCCGTCTTTCAAAAAACTAAACCCGCGTTCGGCGACATCAAGCTGCGGCGACGACACGCCCAAATCGAGCAGCACACCGGCCAATGTGTCGCTGATGCCGTGCGTGCGCAGCAAGTTAGGCAGATCCGCGAACGAGCCCTGCACCATCGAAAAGCGCACATCCTGCTGTGCCAAACGCTTGCCCTCAGCCACGGCTTCCGGGTCTTTATCGACGCCAATCACGCGTGCTTGCGGCCCGAGCCGGCTCAGCAATAAACGGCTGTGCCCGCCACGCCCGAAGGTGCCATCGATGTAAACCCCGTCGAGCGCACCAATTACCGCTGTTACGGTTTCTTCGAGAAGAACCGTTTGATGTTCAGTCGTCATCGTGGCGGATCAGATATTCAACAACAGCGCTGCCGGAGGCAGTTCATCGCTGTCGCTATCGTCTTCATTGCTGGCAGCCCAGGCCGCCTCGTTCCAAATTTCCAAGCGATGGCCCAAACCGGCCACGATCAAGTCCTTGTCTAGGCCGGCGAAATCGCGCAGCGTTGGCGGCAATAAAATACGGCCGTTGGCATCGAGCTCAAGCGGCACAGCGTGGCCCAAGAGACGCCGCTGTAACTTGCGCACGGAGGCGCTCTGAATATTCGGCAACGCCTGCACCTGCGGCGCGAGCGTCTGCCATTGCGATTCCGGATACACCAGCAGACAGCGCTCTTCGTGGTGGGCGGTCACGACAATGCGTCCGCCGCAGTCCGCAACCAATTGGTCGCGAATCCGCGAAGGGATCGCCAGACGCCCTTTAGCGTCCATGGTGATGGCATGACTGCCCGAATACACTTTCATCCACCTGGCGGCAACATATGCCGCTTTGCACCACAAAAAACCACTTTAACCCACCAATTCTGGCGCACTATAGGGAGACAGTCAAAACCTTGTCAAGCACGGTAAACAGCAGTTACGCAGCAATTTGGAAGGGAAAGTCGGGGAACGTGCAGGCTTCTTCGAAAAACGAAAAAACGCAGAAAAGCGATAGCTAATGGAATCAGCGCACTGCGCAACTTACTTAAAGTAAAAGATTAAAAGAGAGGCTGTGAACCAGCCTTTTTGCAGATAAAGCGAGGAGAAAAAAGTGAGTCGGCCTATAAGCCGGGTTCTGTCGAGAACAGTCATTCATCTGGGATTTGCGTCACCGCAAACCTCAAGCGGCCTACCCGAATCCACCGCGGGCCGCGGCATTGGATTCCTATTTGGCCTTGCTCCGAGCGGGGTTTACCATCGCCACGAACTGTTACCAGTCGCGCGGTGCGCTCTTACCGCACCTTTTCACCCTTACCGTCGCTGCTTGCGCAGCGCTTAGGCGGTTTCCTTTCTGTTGCACTTTCCGTAGGCTCGCACCTCCCAGGCGTTACCTGGCGCTTTGCCCTATGGAGCCCGGACTTTCCTCCACCCGCCACCCTGCACACGCACAAGGCATAGTGAAGAGAAATACGAGCAGCGACTGTCCGGCCGACTCGCGGCGCAGGTTAGCGACTTGCCCTCGGCAACTCAAGCGCTGTTTTTCCAAGCCAGCGCCAAGTCGTACAAGTCATTCTTTTTAAGACCGGTGATTTTCGCTGCGAGGGCCGCCGCCTGCTTGACCGGCAACTCCTCTAACAACACGCGCAATACCTGCTCGCTTTCAGCCGCGATTACGGACTCGCGCTGATCGCCGTGAATTAATATCACGCACTCGCCACGATCTTGCTGATGTTCAACTACCCAGCGACTTAACTCCCCAAGCGGCGCGCGATAAATAGTTTCGTGCAGTTTGGTAATTTCGCGCGCGATCACGCCAACGCGCGCTTCGCCAAAAATCGCAGCGCAATCGGCCAGCATTTCGAACAGGCGATGCGGCGCTTCGTAAAAAACCAAGGTGCGCGATTCACGCTGCAATTCGCGTAAGCGTTGTTGGCGCGCTTGCATTTTCGCGGAAAGAAAACCTTCGAAGACGAAACGATCGGTTGGCAACCCTGCCGCACTCAAAGCCGCAATAACTGCGCATGACCCGGGAATCGGCACCACTTTAATTCCTGCACTAAGCGCTGCATCCACCAACCGAAAACCCGGATCGGAAACGAGCGGTGTGCCGGCATCGGAAATCAGCGCAACGCTATTGCCGCTTTGCAGCTCGACCAACAATTTCGCCAAATCAGCGGGACCGCTGTGATCGTGATATGCAATGCAGCGCGTTTGAATATTAAAATGATCGAGCAGACGGCGACTGTGCCGCGTATCTTCCGCCGCAATCAATTCGACCGATTGGAGGATACTCACCGCGCGCGGTACCATATCGCTCAAATTGCCGATCGGCGTCGCCACTACATACAACACTGCGTCGCTACCCAAAGGTTGCTCCCTTGAAAATAAATTTTGCATCGTCGCGCAATCATAGCCTGCCCAATGCGCTAGGTGCTTTGCTACTGATTGCCGTCTTAGTGAATTGCACGGCGGTTCCGAGTGCATCCAGCGCCGCCAAAGCACCCATCGACAACGTGCAGCAACTATTAGAAAAAGCGCATGCGGCGCCGATGGAAACGCGCGCGCTGTATTTACTCGATGCGGCCGAGATCGCGCTGCAACAAAACGACACGCAACAAAACGACACGCAACAAGCCGAACATATTTTGCAGGAAATCGATGAGCTGAAATTGCGTGACGATCAACGCGCTCGCAGCGGTGCCTTGCACGCGCAATTATTATTGCTGCAAGGAAAAGCCGAGCAAGCATTGACCATACTACAGACGCACGAGTTACAGCAGGACAGCGCGCAACTGCCCGCTCGCGAACAAACCAATATCAGCCTGCTGCGCGCGAAGGCATTGGCCGCCACTAATAAATTTTACGCCAGCGCGCAGGAACGCATCTTCATCGATTCAATGCTCAAAGATGCCGAGCTCGAACAAAATCATCAGGAAATACAGCGCGCGCTGATGAATTTAACGGCTGCCGAATTGCAGCAGTATCGCGACAAAGCAAACAGTGATGCACTGCGTCGCTGGCTCGAATTAGCACTCGCTGCGAAAATTAATCAAACATCGCCGCTGACGGATTGGTCGAAAAAATTACCGGCAAAACCCACTAATTCGCAGCCGGCTTCGAGCCCAACGCCTGGCAACAACGCATCGCAACAAATCGCATTGCTGTTACCGCAAAGCGGCAAGCTTGCCAATTTCGGCGATGCCGTGCGCGATGGTTTTTTTGCTGCGCTATACGAAGCGAAACACCGTGGCGAAGCAGTACCGAGCGTACGCATTTACGATACCGAAAACGTTGGCATCGTCGCGCTCTATCAACAAGCAGTGACCGAGGGCGCCACCGCCGTTATCGGACCGCTCGAAAAAAATCAGGTTGCGCAATTTTTTACGCAGTCGTTAACAGTGCCATTGCTCGCATTAAATCGCGCCGACACCGCGCAAAATGCGCCTGCGAATTTATATCAATTCGCGCTGGCGCCAGAAGATGAAACCGCGCAGCTCGCGACCTTTGCCGCGAAAGAGAAACGCGCAAATGCGTTGGTGATTGTCACAGAGGATGAAGCGCATTCGCACGAGCTAGAAGCATTCACACAACGTTGGCAAAGCTTGGGCGGTACTGTCGCGGCGACTGCGCTGTATCGCGACCAACAAAGCTTATCGGCAGCCATTCGCACTGCGCTCAATATTCCGCGCAGCGAAGCGCGCGCAAAAGAAATGGAAAGCGTGCTAAATCGAAACATTGAATTTACACCGCATCGGCGCCGCGATATCGACATGGTTTTTATGCTCGCGAAACCCGCACAGGCGCGCTTAATTAAACCGCTGCTCGATTTTTATTACGCGAGCGATTTGCCAATTTATTCGACCTCGCGCATTTACAGCGGCTATTCCGGTGCGGACCCCGACCGCGATGCCGAAAAAGTTCGGTTTACCGAAATACCGTGGGTATTGCAGCAGAGCGCTCTTAAACAACAAATTATTGCCACGCGCGCCAACAGCAAAAATTATTTGCGCCTGTACGCGCTGGGCATCGACAGTTTCACGCTGTATCCGCGCTTGCAACAAATGACGATGAATAGCGATCAGCATGTGAGTGGACAAACCGGCATGCTGTCACTGAGTGTGCAACATATTGTGCAGCGCGAATTACCGCTGGCCGAAATGCGCGGCGGTACTCCACGCGTAATCGACGGCAATGGCATTTTGGCGGAAACCAACGATAGCGGCAGGGATGACAATGTCGAACAACCGAATACTTCACCCCCAGCAAACCAGTGATGGCAGCGCAGCGGAAGCTGCAGCGGCGGCATGGCTGAAGCGCCAAGGATTAGCGCTGGTGGAAAAAAACTATCGCTGCAAAGGTGGCGAAATCGATTTGATCATGCGCGATGGCGACGATTTGGTTTTTGTCGAAGTACGGCTGCGCAATCGCAATGATTACGGCAGTGCAGCGGAATCGGTAACTGGATCAAAGCAACGTCGAATAATTTGCGCGGCGCGCCATTTTTTATCTGAGCATGCGCGCTGGCAAAACAGCGGCTGTCGCTTCGATGTAATGGCAGCAAAAAATTTAGCTGGCATTCTTGAGTGGCAATGGTTGCGCGACGCTTTTCTTGCTGAATAATATCAATCGCAACAGTGCGACTATCGAGAATTGAATAACAATGGAACTCACCGATTACGTGGTCGATATTTTTCATCGTCATATCGACACGACCATGCAAACCATCGAATCGTTCTCGCCGTTGATTGTTGCAACCAGCGAAGTATTAGTCGGCGCGCTACTTAACGAAGGCAAAATTCTGTGCTGCGGCGAAGGAAGCTCCGGCTTATTGAGCCAGCACTTCGCAAACATTTTATTAAATCGTTTTCAACGCGAGCGACCCGGGTTACCTGCTATCGCGCTCAGCGGTGACGCATCGATGCTCACCGCTATCGCCAGCGATTCATCGTTCAACGAAATCTTCGCCAAGCAAATCCGTACGCTCGCACAGGCGCAGGATATACTGCTGCTAATTAGTCACGGCACTGGCAGCGGCACCGCATTGCAAACGATTCAGGCGGCGCACGATCGCGGTATTCGCGTAATAGTGCTGTGCGGCGATAACGACAATGATATTCGCGCGCTGTTAACTGCTGACGATATCGAATTAAATATAGGCGATGTACCGCGCGCCACATTTATGGAAATCGCATTGCTGACGTTGCACAGCTTGTGCGAATTAATTGAATTGCAACTTTTTGGCAGCGAGGTGTGATGTGAAATTGTTACGCGGAATTGCAATTATTTCTTTAACGCTATTGGCTGGCGGGTGCAGTACGTTTACTCACAACGATCAACCCGCGCAAGAAGATCCGGGGCGCCGCAGTCTCGGCAGCGTTATCGACGATCAAACTATTGAAACAACTGCGACAGCAAATATCAACAGAGCGGCGCAAGCACTGGACGATGCCAATGTCATTGTTGTCAGCTACAACGGCAACGTATTACTTATCGGACAAGTACCCAATGAAGAATTGCGCGTGCGCGCTGCGGAAGTTGCAGCCAATGTTAAAAGCGTTAAAAGCGTGCGCAATGAATTGACGGTAGGCGATAACGCCAGCTTCGCGGTGCATTCATCCGATACATTGATAACGACGAAAGTGAAAAGCCGATTGCTCACCGCCGCCAATATTAAAGACAGCCGTGTAAAAGTCATTACCGAAAATGGCGTGGTGTTTTTGATGGGTTTGGTGACTCATGAAGAAGCAGACCTGGCCGGCAAAGCGACGCAGGACACCGGCGGCGTACAGAAAGTGGTGTTGCTATTCGAGTACGTCGACGGTTAATTTTATTTGACAATTTTCAAGCCCGGCCTGCCGGGCTTTTTTGTTTTTGTGGTATCGCCATGTGGCTCCGGCGCCGATGGCTCTGGCGGTAAATTTTCTTCCTGCTCGAACATCATGCCCTGCCCGTTCTCGCGCGCATAAATCCCAAGCACCGCGCTCATCGGCACGTAAATTTGCATCGCGACACCGCCGAAGCGCGCGTTAAATTCCATCGCATTATTGTCGACAACAAAACCGACCACCGCACCAGGTGCAATATTTAAAACAATTTGACCGTCTTTAACGTGAGCGCGCGGCACCTGCACGTCGTCGCGATTCGCGTTAACGACGACGTACGGCGTGCAGTTATTTTCGACAATCCATTCGTACAGTGCGCGCATCAAATAGGGACGACTGCTGGTCATCGACGACATGAGGAATCCTTTGAAACACGAGCGGAGGGAACGGCGAGATTGCAAACAAGAACGTCTCGCGAGGGCTACCGCGATTGTTGTCGGATCGACTAGTTAAATGCAAAAAATTGAGTTGAAAAAATATAGTGAAAGATTGAGCGCGGACATTTGCCCGCACTCAATTAATTATTAATGAACGTCTTTCCAGTATTCGCGATTCAACAGCCATGCGAATACAAACAATATTGCGAGGAAGAATAGTACGAAAGTGCCAGTGTGCTTGCGCTGTTCCTGCATCGGTTCCGCAACGTAGTTGAGGAAATTCACCAGATCATAAACAGAATCGTCAAACTCTTGCGGCGTTAACGAACCCGGCACCGTGACCTTCAAACGACCGCAGGGATTCAGCGGCTTACCGTCTTCACCAAGCAGCACTTCTTCACGGGTCAGCGGATCGCGGCGAACACCGCCGTTCTCAGCATGCGATTCACCCGGCGCGCATTCCTGAACACCCTGCAAACCGATCAACACGTGCGGCATGCCCACGTCGGGGAACACCTTATTGTTTACGCCCCAGGGCCGCGCCGGATCTTTGTAGAAGGTGCGCAAATAGGTGTACACCCAATCGGCGCCGCCCCGGGCACGGGTAACCAGCGTCAAATCGGGCGGCGGTGCACCAAACCATTCCTTCGCTTGTTTGGTTGCCATCGAATTGACCATTAGGTCACCGATTTTGGCACTGGTATCGAAACGCAGATTTTGCAAAACCAGATCTTCGGGGATACCGAGACCGGTCGAAAGTCGCTCATAACGCTCGTACTGCAGGGAGTGGCAGCCCATGCAGTAGTTCATGAACAATTGCGCGCCGTGCTGCAGCGAAGGCTTGTTAGAGGCATCCCACACCCGATGATCGAGCGGCCACTTTGCTTCATTCGCCAGCGCCAACGTCGGCGCGAGTAAAAAGACAAGAGCAAGCAGTTGTTTTCTCATTTCATCGTCACCCGTTGCGGCACCGGCTTGGTTTTTTCGATCGACGTGTAAATCGGCATCAACAAGAAGAATGCGAAATAAACGATCGTCATTATCCGCGCCCAGTAGGTGCTTACGATCCCGAAGATTTCCAGATCGGCTGGTTTCGACCCCAAAAAGCCGAGGAAGATAAATGCAACGACAAAACTGGCCAATGCAATCTTGGTGAGGCCACCTTTATAGCGCCAGGACTTCACTGGGCTGCGATCTAACCACGGCAACACAAACATGATTGCAATAGCTGCCGCCATCACCATGAAACCGCCGAGCTTCGACGGCAGCGCGCGTAACATCGCGTAGAACGGCGTGTAGTACCACACTGGCGCGATGTGCTCAGGTGTTTTCAGACCATTTGCTTGCTCGAAGTTAGCGTGCTCGAGGAAGTAACCACCCATCTCCGGAAAGAAGAAAAGCACGGTACAAAAGATGAACAGGAAGACGACAACCGCCTGCAGATCGTGCACGGTGTAATACGGATGGAACGCGATACCGTCGAGCGGCACGCCGTTAGCATCTTTGTTTTTCTTGATTTCAACGCCGTCAGGATTGTTCGAACCCACTTCGTGCAGCGCAAGAATATGTAGCAGCACCAACGCCAGCAAAATAATCGGGATCGCCACGACGTGCAGCGCGAAGAAGCGATTGAGTGTGATGCCGGAAATCAGGAAGTCGCCACGCACCCACTGTACGATCGCATCACCAACAACCGGGATAGCGCCGAATAGCGAAACGATTACCTGCGCGCCCCAATACGACATCTGACCCCAAGGCAGCACGTAGCCCATGAAGCCTTCGGCCATCAGCGCCAAGTAAATCAGCATGCCGAAAATCCACACCAGCTCGCGCGGCTTTTGATACGAACCGTAGAGCAGACCGCGGAACATATGCAGATACACCACGGTGAAAAACGCCGACGCACCAGTGGAATGCATGTAGCGAATAATCCAGCCGTAATCGACATCGCGCATGATGTATTCGACGGAAGCAAATGCACCTTCGGAACTTGGCGTAAAGCTCATCGTCAACCAAATACCGGTCAATAATTGATTGACCAATACCAGCAGCGATAAGACGCCGAAGAAGTACCAAAAGTTAAAGTTTTTCGGCGCGTAGTATTTGGCCATGTGCGTATTCCACGCACGCATGATCGGTAAACGATCATCCACCCAATCTCTTAAACCAATGAGCACGTTGGCCATCAAGCTTTCTCCTGATCCACACCGATTTCGATCACGGTGTCACTCAAGTATCGATAAGGGGGAACTTCTAAATTAGTGGGAGCGGGTACGCCCTGCAGCACGCGTCCGGCCAAATCGAACTTGGAGCCGTGGCAGGGGCAGAAAAACCCACCCAACCAATCCTGGCTAACCGCGCCGACCTCTGGCTTGTACTGCGGCGCGCAACCCAAGTGCGTGCAAACTGCGAGCAGCACCAAAAACTCTTCTTTAATCGAGCGAAACTCGCTTTTTGCATAGGCGGGCTGCTTGGATTCTTCGGAGTTCGGATCGCGCAAACGGCCATCCATCTTGCGAATCGATTCGAGCGCTTCTTTTGTTCTGCGCACGACATAGACGGGCTTGCCGCGCCACTCGACAGTCACCATTTGGCCCGGCTCGATCTTGCTGATGTCCCACTTGACCGGAGCGCCCGCAGCCCTGGCTTTTGCGCTGGGGTTCCACGAACCCACGAATGGTACGGCGACTCCGACGGCCCCTGCTGCACCCACAACCGTGGTGGCAAGCGTAAGAAAACGTCGGCGCCCAGTATTCACGCCGTCATTGCTCATGGCGCAATTCTCCCGTTACAAGCTTGCTTAAAATGCGGCTCAGGACAGGCCCGAGATTGAAAAAAACGAGTGCGCGAAATGGTAAAGAAATTACCTACTGCTTACAAGGATAAAGACTGAAAAGCCTTGTCATAGCGGCCATTTAAGTCCTGGCGCACGGTAAATCGTAACCATAAAAAAACGCCCTGCGGATTTTCCCGAGG
Source organism: Verrucomicrobiaceae bacterium (assembly GCA_028293825.1). Classification (GTDB taxonomy): domain Bacteria; phylum Pseudomonadota; class Gammaproteobacteria; order Pseudomonadales; family CAMLJR01; genus CAMLJR01. The sequence goes on along the minus strand of JAQGNY010000024.1, from coordinate 16,171 downwards.
ACGTTTTCGATAGATGCCGCATCGCCAACGCGATGCAACAACTATTAACGCTTGGAGTACTGCGGACGTTTGCGCGCTTTGCGCAGGCCCACTTTCTTACGCTCCACTTCACGCGCATCGCGAGTTACAAAACCTGCCTGACGCAATGGCGGACGCAATGCTTCGTCGTATTCCATCAGCGCACGAGTAATACCGTGGCGAATTGCACCGGCCTGACCAAAGCTACCACCACCGGCGACCGACACATTGACGTCGAACTTGCCGACCAGATCCACTTTCTCAAGCGGCTGACGCACAATCATTCGCGCAACTTCACGACCGAAATATTGATCCAGCGTGCGATCGTTAATCACGATATTGCCGCTGCCGGATTTCAAAAAAACTCGCGCCGTTGCAGTTTTGCGACGACCGGTTCCGTAGTACTGGGTGGCTGCCATAGTGGTCTTCCGTTAGATATTCAGAGTTTGCGGCTGTTGCGCGGTATGCGGATGCTCGGTGCCTGCATAAACTTTCAGCTTGCGGAACATCGCACGACCCAGCGGATTGTGCGGGAGCATACCTTTAATGGCAATTTCCAGCGCGCGGGTAGGCGCTTTATCGATCAGCTTCTCGAAGCTGATTTCTTTAATACCGCCCGGAAATTCCGAGTGGCTGTAATAAATTTTGTCGGTGGCTTTTTTGCCAGTGACATGTACTTTTTCCGCATTCACGACAACGATGTAATCACCGGTATCGACGTGCGGGGTATATTCGGGCTTGTGCTTGCCGCGCAACCGATGCGCAATATCCGCAGCAAGGCGACCCAAGGTCTTGCCCGCCGCATCGACTACGTACCAGTCCTGCTGCACAGCATTGGGTTTTGCACTGAAGGTTTTCATTTTTTAGCCTCTAGCACCCACATCCGCCAACCGGGAAGGGGCAATTCCAACAAGGTGTTCCAACAAGGAGCGCGAATACTACAGAACCCCCCCACCCTTTTCAAGCTCAAACTCATGTTCTTCAAACAAGAGCTCAGGGGCGATGTTCACGCGCCAGATATTCGTGCGACTGCATCTCAAGCAGCCGGCTTTTCGTGCGCTCGAATTCAAACTGCAAGCGCACGCCAGTATAGATGTCTGCCAACGAAACAGCAGCAGTCAATACCAGCTTTACATTGCGATCGTAAAACTCATCGACCAAATTAATAAAGCGCCGCGCCTGATCTTCTTTCTGCGCGGTTAACTGTGGAACATCGCCGATAAGCACCGCATGATATTCGCGCGCGAGCTCAATGTAATCATTTTGGCTGCGCGGACCATCGCACAATTCCGCGAAATCAAACCAGGCAACGTCGTCGGCAACAAACCGCGCGCAAATAGTCCTGCCTTCGATATCGAGCAATTCATCTTTGCGGGCCGTCGTCTCCGGCACCAACACCTGAAAATTATGCAGCAATAATTCGTCAGCCTCGACGCCGAGCGGAAAATGATAAAGCTCGGCTTTTTCGAGAGCACGCAACCGATAGTCGGTACCGCCGTCGACATTCAGCACGATCGTGTGCTTTTTCAACAGCGCGATTGCCGGCAAAAATCGGCTGCGCTGCAGACCATCTCTATACAAGCCATCAGGCTCGATATTCGAGGTCGCCACAAAGCTCACGCCGCGATGACATAGCGCTTCGAACAGCCCACCGAGAATCATCGCATCGGCAATATCCGAAACAAAAAACTCATCGAAACAAATAACGCGCGCTTCCAACGCTAATTGGTCGGCGATCAGCAGCAGCGGATTTTTCTCGCCCGCCAATGTTTTTAAATCGCGATGTACGCGCTGCATGAACCGATGAAAGTGCGCGCGCAATTTGCGCGAAAACGGCAACGATTCATAAAACGTATCCATCAAATACGTTTTACCGCGCCCGACGCCGCCCCAAAAATAAAGGCCGCGAACCGGTTCAATGGTTTTTGGTCGCTTAATTTTTTCGAGAAAATTCGACAGCGCGGTTTTGTGCTGCGCCTCGCGCTCGGCGGCAATAAGCGCATCGTACAAACGCTGCAAATGCTCGACCGCCATTTGCTGAGCGGCATCGCGCGCGAAGCCGGGCTTCAGCAAATCAGCCTGATAACGTTCTAATGGGGTCACTGCGAACAAACCTGCCGGTAGGACTTTGCCAATGAATGGCGCCAACGCAGGCACTGTAAAGAGATGCAGCGCTGTTGGCAATTTTCCCAGCGTGTCATGAACAACATCGCGTTAGCCTTTATACTGCGTCAGCGCGGTTTTAATTAAGCAACCGCCGCAGAATTGAAACGTCTAGGAGGTTGTCCGTGTATAGCAGCACTGAAGTCTGGATCATCGCGATCGTCGCCGTCATCGTCGGAAGTGCAGTGGGGTTTTTTATCAACCGCTATTTGAACCCGTTGCCGCGTCGCGGCCGCGAATTCGAAGAGCAACTGCACGCGCTGCAAGAGCAGCACAAAAACTATCGCTATGATGTCAACGCGCATTTCAATAACACCGCCGAATTGCTCGGCCATCTCGCCAATAGCTATCGCGAAGTACACAACCACCTCGCGCGCGGCGCGATTGATTTGTGCGATCCCGGTGCGGTGAAATTATTGAAACTGCTGCCCGAACAAGCGCCGGTGTTAGAAGAGCAACTTGCCGCCGCGATAGAGCCGCCCCGCGATTACGCACTGCGCTCGCCGTACGATAAAGGCGTGCTCGATGAGGATTTTGGTCTCGACAAAGCACGCGGTGGCGCAATTACGGAACCACCGCGCTATTTATAATTTGTCGCCGTTAATAAAGCGACAATTAGCGTTATGCGGGATTGTCGATATCAATAAAGCGGTGCGAAATATTCAATTGCGCCGCTAGATACTCACCCAACGCCTGTACGCCATAACGCTCCGTCGCGTGATGACCCGCCGCAATATAGTGAATGCCGAGTTCGCGGGCGATATGCACGGTGGGCTCGGATATCTCCCCGCTCAAAAACGCATCGACACCCAGCGCCGCCGCCTCTTCGATATAGGACTGCGCGGCGCCAGTGCACCACGCAATGGTTTTAATCAGATGACTGCCGCCGCTGATTAACTGCGCGCGCCGATCCAAGCGCAGCCCGACATCCTCAGCAAATGCCTGCGCTGACATAGGCTGTCGCAACTCACCGACATTGCCGATCGGATGCGCGACCGCCTGTATGCCGCCGGTTATCGTTAGCCCAAGCTTTTGCGCAAGCTGGGCGTTATTACCAAGCTGCGGATGTGCATCGAGTGGCAGGTGATAAGCAAGCAGACTGATATCGTTGCGCAACAAAAATTGCAAACGGCGCCGCTTCATGCCGACGATGCTGGGCGCTTCGTTTTTCCAAAAATAACCGTGATGTACGAGAATCGCATCGGCACCCAGCGCATGCGCGGCCTCGATTAACGCCATGCTCGCAGTGACGCCGCTCACCAGCAGCCGCACCGAATCGCGGCCCTCGACCTGCAAACCATTCGGGCAATAGTCTTGAAAGCGTTCCGGGCCGAGCACCGCATTCGCGGTGGCGGTTAATTGCGCGAGCGTAGTCATATCTGTTCTCAATTTTTGAATGTGACATTTTTTTGCAAAGTGCCATAGACGCAGGCGTGATAGGCTTGCCAGCCCTGATTTCATAACAATTTCCGGCGCCCTGTCGCGCTGCCAGAGGCACTCATTTCGATGCGCAACCTGCTGCGTTTTCTTGGCTGGCCAACAGTGTGCGGCATTTTAGCAGGGCTGCTGATCGCGACGTATTGGTCCGGCGCCGCCGGCAATCTGTTTTCCAATCACCGCAGCGCACCATTTTCCTATGCCGATGCCGTAAGCCGCGCAGCGCCGGCGGTGGTCAACATCTACACCAGCAAAACCGTGCGCAATCCGAGCAACCCTTTGTTGGCAGATCCGCTGCTACGGCGCTTTTACAACCACGGCAATCCGAAGCAACAGGAACAAATTCAGCGCAGTTTGGGTTCGGGCGTGATCGTCAATCGGGAAGGCTATCTGCTCACCAACCACCACGTGATCGAAGGCGCCGATGAAATCGTCGTGTTGCTAGCTGATGGGCGCGAAGCGCTGGCGCGCGTGGTGGGCTTCGACCAGGAAACCGATCTGGCCGCACTGAAAATCGACCTGCCGAACTTGGAGCCGATTCTAGTCGGCGAATCGAGCCGGGCTCGCGTCGGCGATATTGCGTTGGCGATCGGCAATCCTTACGGCTTCGGCCAATCGGTCAGCCAGGGCATCGTGTCGGCCACCGGGCGCTATGGCCTGCGGCTCACCACTTACGAAGATTTTATTCAGACCGACGCGGCGATTAATCCGGGCAACTCCGGCGGCGCGCTGATCGATGCCGACGGCAAACTGATTGGCATCAACACCGCCATTTACACGCAGAGTGGCGGCTCGAGCGGCATCGGCCTGGCGATTCCGGTCGATATCGCCGTGCGCACGATGCAGGATTTGATTACGTTCGGTCATCCGATGCGCGGCTGGCTCGGCATCGAAGTCCAGCGCCTGCCGCCAGCGGTCGCGACCGACAACAATCTCAACGCCGGCAATGGCGTGGTCATCACCAACGTTTACAACGAAGGACCCGGCGCATTGGCGGGCCTGAAAACGGGCGATGTCCTGCTCGCAATCAACGGTCAGTCTGTCGGCGATGGCCACGCCGGGCTTTATTTGCTGGCCAATACACGGCCGGGCGATGCTGTCAGTCTGCTGGTGGTACGCAACGGTCAGCAGTTGCAGTTGAAAATGACGGTGGGCACGCGGCCCGCCGCCAATGAAGAGCCGAGCTAAACCCGGTTAAGAATTAACGACGGCGAGCGCATCTTTCAGCGCTGCCAGCAATTGATCGCTGTCTGTCGGCTCGCCGACTGTCAGCCGCAAACAATCGCGCAATTGCGGATGCGAGCCATCGAGACATTTCACCAGAATATTGCGCAGCTTCAACGCCTCGAAAACCTCTCTTGCGCGACCTTCCGGTGTGCGCACCAGCACGAAATTCGCCTCGCTCGGCCATACCTGCAACGTTGTGATATTGCGCAGTTCCGAAATCAAACGCTCGCGCTCGGCGCGAATTGCCGCTGTTTGCTGGCGAATGACCTGGAAGTTCTCCAGCGCAAACTCGGCGCTTAACTGCGTCAACACATTGATGTTGTAAGGCAGCCGAATTTTTTCGATTTCCGCCAGCCAGGCTGCATCGCCGATTAGCAACCCCAAACGCAACCCAGCCAGCCCGACTTTCGACAGCGTGCGCATGATCAGCACGTTGTCGTAATCCTCGGCAAAACTTAAATGATCGGCATCGGTGAACGCGGTGTAAGCCTCGTCGAGAATCACCAGACCCTCGGCTGCTTCGATAACCGCGCGGACGCGATCTACCGAGAACAAGTTGCCGGTGGGATTATTCGGCAGCGCGAGAAAAATAAGTGCCGGCTGATGCTGTTGCACCGCAGCAAGCATGGCATCGAGATCAAGATCGAAATTTGCATCGAGCGGAATGCCAAGATAATCGAGCCCGGTCATCGTCGCGATCATGCGGTACATCACGAAGCCCGGTTCCGGCGCCAAAATACAGCGCCCGCGTGCACTGACCAATAGCGCGAGCATCTGAATAATTTCGTCGGAGCCGTTGCCGAGCAGGATATCGTGGCTCGCAGCCACGCCCATTTCGCGGCGTAAACCTTCCCGCACGATGGAAGCCTGTGGATCGGGATAGCGATTGATCGAGGCCTCACGCAGCTTTTCCAACCACGCCGCGATCATTTCGTCGGGCCAGCGATAGGGATTTTCCATCGCATCGAGCTTGATCATGCCGCTCGCCGGTGGCACGTGATACGCGTTCAATACGCGAATTTCAGGGCGCACCCATTGCTGAATTCGGGCGCTGACTCGCTCGCGGCTCACGCTTGCTCTCCCATCTTGGTCAATGTTGCTCGTTATTTTGATCGCGTAATCCACTGCGATAATCCGCCGAGCGCGCGTGCGCTGTCAGCGACTCTCCGCGCGCCAGGGTCGAGGCAACCCGACCCAAAGTCTGCGCACCCTGCGGCGAGCAATAAATTATCGAGCTGCGTTTTTGAAAATCGTAAACACCGAGCGGCGACGAAAAGCGCGCGGTGCCGGAGGTCGGCAACACATGGTTCGGGCCGGCGCAGTAATCGCCTAACGCTTCCGGTGTATGGCGCCCCATGAAGATAGCGCCGGCATGCTGAATAGCCGGCAACAACTCGTCGGGATTTTCGACCGACAGTTCCAAATGCTCAGGCGCCATGCGGTTGCTGATCGCAACGGCCTCGTCCAGATCGCGCACTAAAATTAACGCGCCGCGCTGGGCAATCGATGCCGCGACAATGTCCTTGCGCTCCAGCGTCTGCACCAAACACTGCATGCTCGCCGCCACCGCATCGAGAAATTGCGCATCAGGACTCAACAGGATCGCCTGCGCATCCTCGTCGTGCTCGGCCTGCGAAAACAAATCCATCGCAATCCAATCCGGATCGGTATTACCGTCGCAGATCACCAAAATTTCCGACGGTCCGGCGACCATATCGAGACCTACTTCACCGAACACCATACGCTTGGCGGTGGCGACATAAATGTTGCCGGGGCCGACGATTTTATCGACCTTCGGCACGCTCGCGGTACCGTACGCCAACGCGGCAATTGCCTGCGCACCGCCGACGGTAAATACGCGATCGACCCCGGCAATCGCGGCGGCAGCAAAAACCCACTCGTTGATTTCACCACCAGGTATCGGCACCGTCATGATCACTTCGCTGACACCGGCGACTTTGGCGGGAATCGTATTCATCAATACCGACGACGGATAAGACGCTTTGCCGCCCGGCACATAAATACCGACGCGATGCAGCGGCGTGATTTTTTGGCCCAGCACGGTGCCATCGGCTTCGCGGTATTGCCAGGATTCCTGCTTTTGTTTTTCGTGATAACTGCGAATTCGCGCGGCAGCGGTTTCCAACGCCGTTCGCGCCTCATCGGAAATGTTAGAGAGCGCCTGCCGCAAGCGCTGCTGCGGCAACTCCAACGCAGCCACGTCATCGATGGTGAGCCGATCGAAACGGCGACTGTATTCGAGCAGCGCGTCATCGCCGCGCGTGCGCACATTTTGAAGAATTTCAGTGACTGTCGCCCGCACCTGTTTATCCGACACCGACTCCCACGACAGCAATTCGGAAAACTGCTGATCGAAGGAAGCGTCGTTGGTGCTTAGGCGGCGAATCGCGAGCGGGCTCATCATCAAATCTCAATTACCGCGCTTGGCAACAGCGCTTTGCAATTTATCGACAATGCTTTGCACGCGCGCGTATTTGCATTTCATCGCAGCTTTGTTGACGACCAAGCGCGAACTGATATCGGCGATTAATTCCAGCGGCTCCATACCGTTGGCGCGCAAGGTATTGCCGGTGTCGACGATATCGACAATTAAATCGGCCAAATCCATCAGCGGCGCCAATTCCATCGCGCCATACAATTTGATGATGTCGGCCTGCACACCGCGCGCAGCGAAATGCTGTTTCGCTACATTGACGAATTTGGTGGCGACGCGAATGCGCGCGCGCGGCAGCGGTTTATTTTTCAAACCAGCCGTCATCAATCGGCAGCGTGCAATGCCGAGATCGAGCGGCTCGTACAAATCGGCGCCGTTGTATTCGAGCAGCATGTCCTTTCCCGACACACCGATATCCGCCGCGCCGTGGCGCACGTACGTCGGCACATCCGAGCCGCGCAACACAACCAAGCGCACATCGGCCTGGGTGGTTTCGAAAATCAATTTGCGACTGCTGCTGATATCTTCGAGCGGCGCGATACCCGCTTCCGCCAACAGCGGCAGCGTTTCCTTGAGAATGCGCCCTTTGGTCAGCGCGATGGTCAGCGGCGCACTCATTGGCCTATTCCAATTACGCTCATGGCTACTCCGACAGGCGGCGAATATTCGCGCCCAGCGATTGCAGTTTTTCTTCGATGCGCTCGTAGCCGCGGTCGATGTGATAAATCCGGTCGATAACCGTTTCACCCGTCGCAGCAAGACCGGCAATCACCAGGCTCGCCGACGCGCGCAAATCGCTCGCCATTACTGGCGCACCTTTCAACTCTTCAACGCCGGAAATAATCGCGGTATTGCCTTCGACATTAATTTTCGCGCCCATGCGATTCATTTCGTGCGCTTGAATCATGCGATTTTCGAACACGGTTTCAACCACGGTGCCGGTGCCTTCGGCAATGGCATTAAGCGCGGTGAATTGCGCCTGCATATCGGTCGGAAAACCCGGGTACGGCGCTGTGCGAATATTGACCGAGCGCGGCCGACGGCCGTGCATATCCAACTCAATCCAATCTTCGCCGCAGACAACTTCGGCGCCCGCCTCTTCAAGCTTCAACAGCACAGCTTCCAGCGCGTGCGGACAGGTATCTTTCAATTTGATGCGACCGCCAGTGGCGGCCGCCGCAACCAAATACGTACCGGTTTCGATGCGATCGGGCATGACGGAATATTCACAACCGTGTAAACGTTCAACGCCGTCGATGACGATACGCTCGGTGCCGTAACCTTCGATTTTCGCGCCCATCGCGATCAAGCACTGCGCGAGATCGACAATTTCCGGCTCACGCGCGGCGTTTTCAATAACGGTGCGACCGTCGGCCAATGCCGCTGCCATCATTAAATTTTCAGTGCCGCCGACGGTCACGGTGTCGTGAAAAATATGCGCGCCGCGCAGGCGGCCATTTACCTTGGCGTTGATATAACCTTCGTCGACGACGATTTCAGCACCCATCGCTTCGAAGCCGCGTAGGTGTAAATCGACCGGGCGACTGCCGATCGCGCAACCACCGGGGAACGACACACGGGCCTGACCCCAGCGCGCCAGCATCGGCCCCAATACCAGAATCGACGCACGCATGGTTTTGACCAACTCATACGGCGCGGTGAATTCGCGAATGGTGCTGGCGTGAACTTCGACGCTGAGCTTTTCGTCGATAACGACTTCAACGCCCATGCTGCGCAGCAGCGCAATCATAGTGGTGACGTCGTGCAAATGCGGCAGGTTGCGCACTTGCACTGGTTTTTCCGATAGCAGCGTTGCCGCCAAAATCGGCAGCGCCGAATTCTTCGAGCCGGAAATACGGATTTCACCGCGCAATACCTTGCCGCCGTGAATCAGCAGTTTGTCCATGTGGGCTCCGATGTAAGTTAACGGCTCGATTAGGGATTGAGCGCTATTCATTGACCCTGCCGCCGCTGCCATTCCGCGGGCGTCAAGGTCACCAATTGGTCCACTGCGTGGATGCTACCATCGGCAAATTGCTCGCTCAGCACGCCGTAAACCAACTGCTGTTTTTTAACGGGCGTAAGGCCTGCGAAAACTTCGCCGACTACGCGAATCGCGAAATGGCGACCATCGCCATTCACCTCTACATCGCAGTCAGCCAAACGGCTCTGCAGCAATTGTTTGATTTCTTCGGGTTGCATGAAACGAAACACCCTCTGGGGGAAATGGGGAAAACAGGCATTCTACCAGCATGAGCCGGCGAGCAGGAGGTGGAACCGGGATCGAACAAGCGGGGCGCTCGACTCACGCGCCGGACAATAAGTCTTCCAAACCGCCGACACGCGCAAGCGCCACCATATCGTCCGGTATGCGCAGAATATGCAGTGTTTTTTGCTGTTTTTTGGCGACGCGCAACCAGCCGAGCAATAGCGCGATGCCAGCGCTGCTGCTGTAGCTGATGGCGCTTAAATCAAGATTGCACTGCGCTGGCGCGGATTCCTGCAACCAATGCTGACCTTGTTCGGCAACATCGAGTACGGAATCAAAATCCAATACGCCAGCGAGCGCCAGCGTATCGCCTTCGATAGTAGCTGTGGCCAGCGCTGTCACTTTTTGTCGGCCTCGACTTTATCGGCTACGGCTTGCGGCTCAACTTTCCACGTCGCGATAACTTTTTCCAAATCGCCGTGATTCTGATCCGCCGCCGATGCAAATTGGCTGCGATAAGTTTGACCGAGATTGATGCCTTCGATAATGACGTTTTGCAATTTCCATTCGCCGGCCTTGTTGCGACGCATGCTGTATTGCACGACGTAAGGCTTATCGGACGCGCCGTAAATATTTTGCATTACCGCAACGGTGCCGGTGCTCAGATCATCGCCTTTGCGCGGCGGTAGCGTTTCAATTTTTTCGCCGTTAAACTTCAATAAACCTTTGGCGTATGTCTGAACTAAACCTTGCTTGAAGGTGCCGCTGAAGCGTTCGATGCGCTCGCGAAATGCTGCTTTTTCAGGCTCTGTAGTCAGCGCTTGATAGCGTTGCGCGCTGGCGTAAGTACCCATCACACCCCGCGCAAAACCGTCGAAGTCGACAACTTCATCCATCACTACGGCAACTTGTTTGTTGAAGCGATCAGGCTCTTTGTCGTAATAGCCTTTGCCCTCTTTTACGATCGCCAATACGCGCTCGGTGGTGTTCTGCACAATTTTATACGGGTCCTGCTCGACGGCATTTGCACGAGTTACCAAGCCCACCGCGCAGAAAATAACACTTAAAAAAATTCGATTAATATTACGAGTCATATTTTTCATTGGTTTTGGATTAATCCTTTTTGCTGCCAATGCTGGTTAGCACTTTGCCGATCAAATCTTCGAGCACCAGAGACGATTGCGTGTCGGTGATTTCATCGCCCTCTTTCAATACCTCAGGATCGCCGCCCACCGAAATCGAAATGTATTTTTCACCGAGAATGCCCGCGGTTTGAATCGATGCGATGCTGTCGACGGTTAAATAATTCACATCTTTTTCCAGCGCCATTTCCACTTTTGCGCGATTGTCTTTCGGATCTAACGTAATCGTTTTGACGCGCCCGATTACTACACCCGCAACGGATATTTTTGCACGCGCGGCCAGCCCGGAAGCATTGCTGAAACGCGCATACAACTTGTACGTGTCGCGGTTGCTGTCGTGGATACTAAGCCCGCTAACCTGAACGGCGAGAAAACCAAGGGCGAGAATTCCCGCCAACATGAACGCACCCACACTAATTTCAATGGTACGAATTCGCATAATTAACCAACTCCAAACATAACGGCTGTAAGCAGGAAATCCATTCCCAAAATCGCAAGCGATGAATAAACCACTGTACGGGTAGTCGCGGCGCTAATACCTTCAGAGGTCGGCGCAGCGTCGTACCCTTGAAACACCGCGATCCACGTCACCACCGCGCCAAAGGCGACGGACTTTAAAGCGCCATTGATCACATCGGCGCGAAACTCGACCGATGCTTGCATGTTCGCCCAGAACGAACCCGCGTCGACATTGAGCCAATGCACACCAACCGCGACCGCGCCCCAGATCGCTACCATATTGAAAATCTGCGCGAGAATCGGCATCGCGATCATGCCGGCCCACAAACGCGGGCGCACGATGCGCTTAATCGGATCGACGCCGATCATCGACATCGAAGCGAGTTGCTCCGTCGCTTTCATCAATCCGATTTCCGCCGTCAACGCCGAACCGGCGCGACCTGCAAATAACAATGCGGCAACAACTGGACCCAGCTCACGCAATAACGACAGCGAAACCAGCTGGCCGAGCGCTTGATCGGCGCCGAAACGCACCAGCACGGTGTAGCCCTGCAGCGCTAGCACCATGCCGATAAAAAGGCCGGAAACCACGGTGATAATTAATGAATACACACCGACAAAATACAATTGTCGAATCAATAAACCAGGGCCGTTACGCCAGTCCGGCGCGCTGAAAATTGCGCGTGCCCACAGCAGTGTGGCGCGCCCAAAAACAGTCAGCGTCTCAAGACCGGTAATGCCCAGTCGCTGCAAAAAATTCTGCACTTATAAAGGCTCCAGCTGCAAATCTTGCCGGTAATCCAGCGCCGGATATTGGAATGGCACTGGGCCATCAGGCAGACCGCGAATAAATTGGCGTACACGCGGCTCATCGGTATTTAGCACTTGCTCAGGCGAGCCTTGGCCAATTACTTTGCCGTCCGCAATCACGTAAATGTAATCGGCTATGCTCGCTGTTTCGTGAACATCGTGCGAGACGATAACGCTGGTTAAACCGAGGCTATCGTTTAACAGCCGAATTAATTGCACGACCATGCCCATTGAAATGGGGTCCTGCCCGACGAAAGGTTCGTCGTACATGATCAATTGCGGATCGAGCACAATGGCACGCGCCAACGCCGCGCGCCGGGCCATACCACCGGATAATTCGCTCGGCATTAACTCGCGCGCGCCGCGCAATCCGACCGCATGCAACTTCATCAACACTAAATCGCGAATCATCGATTCCGGTAGTTGCGTGTGCACGCGCAGCGGAAACGCGACATTTTCGTAAACGGATAAATCGGTAAACAACGCGCCGCTCTGAAACAACATGCCCATTTTGCGGCGAACTTGAAATAACTCATCGCGACTCAGCTTGGGAATGTTATTGCCATCGAGATGGATCGAGCCGCTTTCCGCACGCAACTGGCCACCAATTAAACGCAGCAATGTGGTTTTGCCGGTACCGCTCGGGCCCATGATTGCGGTGATTTTGCCGCGCGCAATGTTGATATCAACACCATCGAAAATCCAGCGCTCACCGCGCTGAAATTTCAAATTACGTATTTCGATCAAATTGTCGCCGGCGGTCGCCTGCTGTGATGTCATGCTTTACTCGTGGCTGTTTTTCGCAAGAGGGATTGCAAGAAAGACCGCCATCATACCGTGATTTGCAGCGCTCGCGATAATGAACGGTGCCATACCGGTGCAGTGGCGCGCTGTTAATATCAATCGCGCGCACGTATCATTACGCGACTTTCCGCTTAGGTTTCTCCTCTCATTTCAATTATGACGACCGTCCCGTATTTGCAATCGGCACAGCGCACCATTGAAATGGAGCGCGATGCAGTGGCTGGATTATTAACGCGACTCGACGCAAATTTCGAGCGCGCATGTGCGTTAATGCTGGCATGCAAGGGTCGCATCGTCGTTACTGGCATGGGTAAACCCGGTCATATCGGCAACAAAATCGCTGCGACTTTAGCCAGCACCGGCACACCGGCAATGTTTGTACATCCAGCCGAAGCCAGTCACGGCGATCTCGGCATGATCACGCGCGACGACGTTGTGCTCGCCATTTCCAACTCGGGAAATACCGCTGAAATTGTCACACTGCTGCCGCTATTTAAGCGCCTACGCGTGCCGTTAATCAGCTTGAGCGGCAATGCCGAATCAGCACTGGCTAAAGCGGCCGATGTGAATCTCGACGTGAGCGTTGGCGAAGAAGCCTGTCCGCTCAATCTCGCGCCAACCTCCAGCACTACCGCCGCATTGGTGATGGGCGACGCGTTAGCGGTAGCCTTGCTGGAAGCGCGCGGCTTTACCGCCGAGGATTTTGCCTTCTCACACCCGGGCGGCGCGCTCGGGCGCAAATTACTGCTTAAAGTTGAAGACATCATGCGCACCGGCGACGCCGTGCCGAAAGTATTTGCGGAGGCGCCGCTCAGTCGCGCGCTGCTGGAAATGAGCGCGAAAGGCTTGGCAATGACAGCGATTGTCGATCGCAACGATGTGTTGCTCGGCATTTTCACCGACGGCGATTTACGCCGCGGCATCGATGCTGGCATCGACATCCATAAAGCGCTAATCGGCGATGTGATGAACACCAAAAGCAAAACAGTCTCTCAGCACATCCTCGCGGCCGAAGCGCTGAACATGATGGACGACTTCAAAATTGTCGCGCTGCTGGTCACCGACGCCAACAATCATCCGATCGGCGCGCTGCATTTGCGCGATCTGACGCGTGCCGGCCTCGCGTAACGCCAGCGGAAATAACTATGCTCGAAGCTATTCAGAAAGCGCGCGAAATCAAATTATTGGTGCTCGACGTTGACGGCGTGCTCACCGACGGCCATCTGTGGTACGACAACAGCGGCGAGGAATTAAAGGCGTTCAACATTCAGGATGGCCTCGGCATCAAGCTGGTGCTGCGCAGCGGCATCGATATCGCCATCATTACCGGTCGCCGCTCGGCACTGGTGGCGCGGCGCGCACGCGAACTCGGTATTCGCCACGTCGTGCAGGGGCGCGAGGACAAACTGGTCGCGCTGCAAGCATTGGCGCAAGACCTCGAAATTCCGCTGAGCGAAATTGCCTACATGGGCGATGACCTGCCCGATCTATCCGCGATTCGCGGCGTCGGCTTAGGTATTGCCGTAGCCAACGCCGTATCTGTGGTCGCGGAACACGCGGACTACAAAACTGCCCGCAGCGGCGGCGATGGCGCGGTACGCGAAGTGTGCGATTTATTGCTGCAAGCGCAAGGCAAAATGGACGCCATCGTGGAAGCCTATCTTTGATGCGCAAGCCGCTGGCATTGCCGCAATTAACATTGCTGGCCGGTCTGGCGGCGGTGATTGCGATGGCGCTCTATCTGACCTTGTTTTGGGAAAGCAATCCGCCGACATTGTCGCTCTCTCCGACTGTCGACCCAGACCATATTGATTTATACGCGGAGCAGGTTCACGGCGTTAAATACGGGCCGGACGGCCGTGTCGTGCAAACACTGACCGCAACGAAGATGGACCATTACCCGGCTAGTGGCGCATCCATCCTGCAACAGCCGGTGCTGCTATCGCTGGGTAAAGACGGCAAACTCTGGAATACTACGGCAGTCACGGGCGTGTTGATCAGCGACAATGAAATCCAGTTGCACGACAATGTCGTCGTGGTCGATGCCGATAAGACCACACGTTTTGAAACCGAGGTATTGACGTACTTCCAGGATGAGCAAAAAGCCACCACGGACGTGCCGGTGAAATTAATCCGCTCTGGCGATACCACCACCGCCATTGGCATGCGCGCTTACTTAGCGCGTGATCGTGTCGAATTACTCAACAGGGTTAACAGTATTCATGCTCAACCGTAAGCCACGTTGGCGCTGGCTATTAGCCGCGCTCACTCTCCAAGCCGGCGCCGCGCTGGCACTCCCGGAAGATCAACAACAGCCGATCCATATCACGGCTGACTCTGCGGTGCAGGAAAACACGGTCGTGACCTACCGCGGCAGCGTTGTGGTGGTGCAGGGCACGATCCGTATCAACGCCGATCAAGTGGTGATTTATCACGAGAAAGGCAAGCTGCAACGAGCAGTGGCGACCGGCAAACCGGCGCGATTTCAAGAGCAGCCCGAAGTGGATGGTGGCTTGATCACCGGCAGCGCCAATACGCTGATCTACTACAACGCCGATCAGCGCGTGGAGTTGCTGCAGGAAGCTTTCGTGGATCGCGATAAATCGACGGTTAAAGGCAGTCGCATCGAATATTTGTTGCCGAGCAAAACCGTGCGTGCCGAAGGCACTGCCAATAACCAGCCGGGCGGACGTGTCGAAATGGTTCTGCAACCAAATCAGGCTAAGCAAACCCCACCACCCACTCCGCCGGCCCCAGCTACAAATTCTTCTCAGCCCGCAACGCCGCCTGCCGGAACAAATTAATCCATGCGCAAGTTACAAGCCCACAATCTGGCTAAGTCTTATAAGGGGCGGGCAGTCGTCAAAGACGTATCGCTCGAAATCGGCAGTGGCGAAATTGTCGGCTTGCTGGGACCGAACGGCGCCGGCAAGACCACCTGCTTTTATATGATTGTCGGCATCGTCGGCGCCGATGGCGGCCGTATTATTCTCGACGATCAGGACATCACCGGTCTGCCGCTGCACGGGCGGGCACGCGCCGGTCTCGGTTACCTGCCGCAGGAAGCCTCGGTATTTCGCAAGCTCAGCGTCGCCGACAACATCATGGCGATCCTGGAAACTCGCAAAGAACTGAGCAAAGCGCAGCGGCGTCAGCGCGTCGATGAGCTTCTCGAAGAGTTCCACATCGCGCATATCCGTAAAAGCTTGGGCATGGCTCTGTCTGGCGGCGAACGGCGGCGGGTTGAAATCGCGCGCGCGCTGGCGCTCGACCCCGCATTTATTCTGCTGGATGAGCCCTTTGCTGGGGTTGATCCGATTTCGGTGAATGACATTAAGGAAATCATTAAGCACTTGCGCGACAAGAATATCGGCGTGCTGATCACTGATCACAACGTGCGTGAAACCTTAGATATTTGCGAAAAGGCCTACATTGTCGGAGAAGGAC
>JAQGNY010000010.1 GCA_028293825.1 Verrucomicrobiaceae bacterium | reverse complement strand
GCTGCAACCAGCGCCCGCCACCAAAATCGGACAGCCCGGCATTACTAACAGCCTGATTAATTAATGATGTCGATGAGAGCGGAACAATGCTTTTGATATCGAGATTTTCGCCGAGCTGGTTCAACGTCGCCATCCAGTCGGGACGGGGCGATGGCTTCCATTCGGAGCGACGATCGTAATTTGAGGAGTCTATTTTTTTATTGTTATTCATTGATCACCTATGCACGTACAGCAGCAAGCAGAATACTCGGGCGCACTTGGCAAGCAACAATAATTATTTAACTCGACGGCAAATACAGGTAAATAGTTTCAAATGAGGAAAAATAAAATTTTCCGAAAGAAAATTTCAACGAAATCCACAGCACCAACTATAAAAACAGTTATTCTTATTGCGTTATTTAAACTTTAGGTTTCAACATCAACTATTAATAATAAATCTCACCAACTATTTATTTTTTATAATCCAGCTAAATCATAGAAATATTATTTAAGTAAGAGTTGCAATTACGGGTGCGAACAAATAAAAATCTTCGCCGCAAACGATATCGCGCAGGGAGGAAAACAAGTGCATCGACTGGACATAAAATAAATGAATGCTGACCTCAATAGACCAACACAAAAAACCAAAGAAACTTAACAGCGTTCAAACAACACGCCATTGATAACTTTGCAATCGCCGTGCTCGCTGCTCTTCTCGCGCCTGCGCATCAAGATACTGAGTATCAGGGGGTAGCACTTCACGCAGCGCACTGAGTTTTACGATCTGGGCAGAAACGCAATTATTTATATCGATTCCCGCTGGCAATTTTTGCCAACGCATAAGCACGTTACCGTGCGCATTACCGCCGCTATCCAGCCAATTTAAAACACCGGGATCTTGCGCTGAAACCACCCAGCGATAGCGACCGTCCGCATTAGCGACAGCTTGCTCGTGATTCAAACTACTGGTGTGTTGGCTGTATTCGTAAGAGACCATCCACATATCGATAATTTGAATACCCAGATAACGCGCACCGAGTCGATCGGCGCTGATCACCAGCGCCTCATCATTATTCAGCGTATAAAACCCCACAGTGCCAAGCTGCGTTGTTAAACCACCGCGCGGACCCGACGGCACCGGAACAGGAATGGTATTAATCGGTGCGCGCTCGAACATGCCGTGCTGAACATTTTTTAAAAAGAAATTCGCAATGGTTGCGCCTAATGCGGCTGCGCGAGTGACTGCTTGCGTCGCGTCGAAATCATCCACTGTGGGGCCATCGGTGCGTTGGATATTTAATTCACTGGCACGCTCCACCTCCCAATTTGCCAGCGTATCGCGCGCGAATAAAACTTTGCCATCAGCAATGCACAGATGATTACGTCGACCTGCGGTGGCAGAGGCATCGACCGTTATCGAAAAATAGCCTTCCGCATCCACATCGATTTCGTCGATCGCGATAATTGCTTTCACATCGGCGGCGATATCGTCGCCCACCTGCCTGGGAAGCACACAGATACTAAAATCGCATGGACGCGGCCCAGCAAAATGTCCGGTAATTTTGTACTGCAAAGTTGGCTCGATCGCCGCAATACGGTAAGCGTTATCTGTGTTGTCATGACCAAAACGACTGCCAGGCACATCCAACCCCATCCATTGATGCGGCAGCGCGATACACCAAATAAATGCAGGACTGCGTGGTGTTTCGCTCGCGGCCATCAGCGAGCTATGAAAATAATGTTCATTAACGCTCTGCTGCATTAACTGCTTCTGATCGGCGAGTTTGGCATTGGGGTCGGCAATAAAGCTCGCCAAGGTTTTCGCCATTGCCGATTTAACGGTAGCACTCGAAAAAATATCCAGCGCACGCCGCTCGGTTAACCGCTGCTGCTTAGTCGCCAACGCGCTGCTTGGTTGCATCGATTTTTCAGTCATATCACGCGCAATCCGTTTAAGGTCGGTGTCATTCGGTTTAACCGATGCCGATGCTTTGGAAATTGAATTTATTGCTGCAAAAATTAACGTTGCTGCAGACCAATGGAGCGCCGAGCGTCGCGTTATCAATTGATCACCCGGCACTGCATTGACAGTCGATAGCGGAATTAATTTAATTTTTTCCAACATCAACTCCTTCACAACCATTCGCTTAATTTTTAAAACTTTATGCGCCGACATGAAATGCGTCGACACCCCACACCGGCGGCACATCGGCCAACGTCAAAATGCCGGGTTTCGCTGCAATCACATACGGCACGGCATGGATAGCATGCATGCCGGTCGCCATGCATGCATCGTCAGTCGGCATAATGCTGCCTTCCGTACCGATTTCAATTTTTGCGGAAATCGATGGCTCACCTTCCATTAGCACTGTCCAGCCGTCACCGCTCGGCCATTCCGGCGCTAAATGTTCCGCCATTCGTGTGTAATGCTGCAGTACGATTCGCGTTTTGCCATCGGCGATTACGCGCACGCCAAAATTCATCGCGCCGACAGTACCTTTCGGAATGGTGCCGCACGCCACATGCAAATCGCGATCGGTCACGGCAACATTGCGGAAGTTTTCGATGCGGTCGTATTTAAGACCCAACGTATCTGCCATTAACATCGCCGAATGCCGCCACGTGTCTCCGACCAAATCGACATTCGAAAATACAGGTGTCGGATCATTCGGCTCGTAACCGAAGCCCATCAAATCAAACATCTGATATTTGCTGGGGTATTTATCGTAAGCCAATGTTTCATACGCGTTGAGCTTATCGACACGGCGCGCCAATCGCGATAGCAACAGTGGCAACGATTCTGCAAAAAACCCCGGCATGATGCCAAGACCATGAAAAGTGCTGCCGCCCTTCTTGCAAGCCGTTTGTATAGCTGCTTCGAAATCCGCACCCATCGACTTTGGATAAATATATTGTGCCGCGGTGGCGATTACATTTTTACCCGATTCCAACAGCGCACACACATCGAGCAAGCTTTGCGGCACATCGACTTCAGCGCCCGCTAAAAACAAAACGCAATCCGCTTCGGTTTTTAAAATTTCATCGCGGTCATTAGTGGCGATAACCCCCAACTTTTCGATGCCGCAAATATCGCCGAGATCCTTGCCGACTTTTTCTTGGCTGTAAACAAATCCAGCCACGGCTTTGTAATCGGGACGTTCCGCCGTTGCGCGGATAACCATTTTTCCGGTATGACCGGTAGCCCAGTGAACAATGCGATAAGTCACTATTTCGTTCTCCCAGAAAATGACAAAGATAAGTTTCGTTATTTTTCTATTTATAATTAATGATCTAATTAATTTACTGTGCGCCGCACATTGCGCGACCAATAGCGCGGAATATCGAGCGGACCCTTCAATCCAGGCGTTGCCGCGCACACGGTAGGAATCGAATTTATCGGCGGCATCGCCGTCATTTTGATACCGGGGTCATAATCCATATTTAATTCCAGTGTGTAATTGGGGTTGCCTTCGATTTCGATGCGGTACGAAACATCACCCGGACCAAACGGCAATCGCCACTGACTGCCGGCGCCGCGACCGACCAGATCGTTATGCTCGACAATAGCAATCGGCCGCCCGCCCGAAAAAGCCTGCAGCTCAAAGTGAACCGCCGCGGCAGTGCGGGCGTGTACAGTTCCAAACCCCGTTTCGATATCGTGATCGAGCGAATCGGTTTCGTAGAGCTCTTTCCAATCATCGATTTTTACGCCGAGCGCATCCGCAATTTCATGCAGCGTGGGCGCCCACATTTGCCGCATAAATCCGCCGGTGACAAGCAGCGGTTTAAAGCCCGGCTTCTGTCCAAAACCAAAATATTCACGACACACATATTCCGCCGTGTAATCGCCCCACCAACCCAATTCAGTGACTCGAACGCAGTCAACCTCATCGGCAAAAGCCAGCGCGGCAATCGCTAAATCGGTTGTCGCAAAGCCGGGATCGATACCGGTGAAATACGCCGTGCTATTACCTTTGCTACAGGCGGCGTCCACCGGATCGCGAAATTGCGGCGGACAGCTCGCCGGATGCGCCCATGGAAATACCGACAACGTAACCGCATTAGTGCCGCGTTCGAGAAATCGACAAATGTCGGTCACCGCTTCCAACTCGCGGCCCATGCAATCGCCAAAATACGAAAGGCAATCGGCGTTCAAATCCAACAACTCATCCCAATTATTGGTTGCGATAATTCCAGTCGGCGCCTCCCCGATTAGCGTGCCCGAATCAATTCCAATCTTGCTGGGCGAATTGACGTAATGGCCGACCAGCTCAAGATCGGGATGATGCAGAATGCCGCGTAATGCTTCTCGTCCAATATTTCCAGTTCCGCAGTGAACCACTCGAATTTTCATACGCACCCGCTCAATTATTTTGAGCCATTTACAGTTCGAATCGATCGCAGTATTCGGAAAATTGTTTGCGTAATACCTCGCGATTCAAGCCATATTTTTCCAACGTATAGTCGAATTTTCCGTAACGATTGGCGCGGTAATCCGAGCTCGCCAAACGATCGCGCAGCGTCTGCTCGTATTTCTTGGTAAAAGGAATTCCAGCTTTTTCATAAATAGGCGCGATCACCGCTATCGGATCTTTAACCAAATCGCGAAAACGAATGTGATGAATGCGCGAATCGTAGGTCGCTTCGCTTTTCAAGAAATAGTCGATGCCCGCTTTTAATTGCTCAGCCATCTCTTGCGGCTGCACGCTGTAGCGACCGCCATTAAACGGTTTGTACTGTATTTCCAATAACGCCAGTAACGATGCGATAAATTCTTCCGGCGCACGATGCGTCCAAAAACAAACAGCATCGGGATAAACCTGCAGCAACGTAGGTATGACGTACTGATGCAATACACCTTTACCTACCCAGCGCCGTGTCGGTGTTTTCCACTGAAATTGCTTCAACATATTTTTGTGAAATTTCAGAGCCTGCAACGGATCGGGCGGCACTAGCGCTTGCGGCATAGTGGCTACATTCAATAACTGCAGCGGATAAACCATATTGAAATCGAGCGAATAAACATCTTCGTCTTCCGCTTCACCATTGCCGCCCTGGTCGAGATACGGATGCGCCGACATCATCTGCGGCGAGCGCTCGACCATAGACCGCACGTAATTATTTTCTTCTTCCAACGCGGCAGCATCTGCAGCGGGATCAAGGCCGCGCGGTGGCGATGGATGACGCACATCGCGATATAACGGTGTTCGATGGCCTTCGTCCCACGTCAATAACATTTGCGTAAACGTGGTGCCGGCACGCGCGTTGCCGATAACAAAAAACGGCTGCGTTATTTCTTCATCGAGAATTTCCGGATGCAGAGCCCAATCACGAGCGACCAGCAAGCGCTGCTTCACCATACTTTTAAGTTGGTGTAAGGCCGGCGGATATTCCTCATCGGTGAGGCTACCAAATTCGTTGAGCAGATTAATCACGTATGAAAATCGTGCGCGAATTCCCTCATCGATGTACTGCACAAGTCCTGCTTCAGAGGCAGAGCTCCGTAAAATTTTCTCTGCGTCGAGCTGATGGAGGCCCATAGTAAAATCCTCTTATTATTTTTAATGAACTAGGTATTTGGTATCGCTTTAGTACTTCTATCTATTTTTTCCAACGTGCGATTAGCAACACTACTCACACTGGTAGCTGCAGCTTTATTGTTCTGTGCTGCAATTACCGGTCGGTGTCTTCATCACTGTTTATATGTCGTTATCGTAACAGCGTGCACGGTTGCTGATAATGGACGGCAACTGGAATACGTTGTTTAGCTCAGCTTGACAATCGAGTGTGCGTTTAAAAAATCGATATCCGCTTCAAAAGCGACAACGTAGCCAATTTAGAATTAATTAATAACCGTAATTTTCAGCGTCAAGCAATCGCAGCTAAAAGGAATTATTATTTTACGGGTGCAATTAACGCGATCGATAGCGGCGCATATCTGCCACCGATTTATTCTCGATTGCATGCGTATTTTCAGCGTTGCGAATGTAATCCTTAAATACGCGAAAGGCTACCGGCGTATGCTGGTGCTTCGGGTAATACAAGTAGAAACCGGGCCAATCCACGCACCAAGATTCCAACAGTGAGCACAGTTGCCCATCGCGAATAAGATGCTCCGACATTTCTTTTGCACACAACAAAATACCCGCACCTTTAACAGCCGCATCGAGCGCAAAAAGCTCATCGTTGACCATCATCGGTTTATTAATCGGCACGGAAAAAGGCTGGCCGTCACTGACGAACGGCCAACTCAACGATTCGGCCTGACCAGTTTTTCTTAAGCCGATGCAATTATGATTTTGCAAATCCTGCGGTGTCGCGGGCATACCGTGCAGCGCGATGTAGGCAGGCGATGCGACGACGCGCAAATGCAGCGGTCCACCGAGTTCGAGCGCGACCATGTCTTTATCGATATGACAACCGAGACCGACCACCGCATCGAACCCTTCCGACACACAATCGTGATACTCAGCATTATCGATGGTGATATCGAGCACAACGTCGGAATAGGCTTCGCGAAATCCTGCAATGATGGGTTCCAGATGCAGCTTCGCGCCCAACGGCGAAGCTGCAATGCGCACCACGCCGGCGGGAATATCGCGAAATTGTTCCATATCGCTGACGGCCGACCCCAACGCGGCTAATGCTGGCTCTAATCGAGCAAGCAATTCTTGCCCAGCCTGCGTTGGCGATACGCTGCGCGTGGTGCGGTTAAGCAATCGCATGCCAAGGCGCCGCTCTAAACTTTGAATTATTTGCGTGACAGCAGAGCGCGATATACCGAGCTGATCCGCCGCACCAACAAAGCTTTTATATTTGGCCACCAATCCGAACGCTTGTAATTCCGAAAATTCAGTAGCTCGCACAACAAGTCCTCTATTTTTATTTTTGAAACGCAACCGCAGCATTGGTATACCACGTAAGTGCGATTCACTTCAGCGTTATCTGATCAATCCGAACACCGCGCCAATCTAAATCAAAACCGATCAGAGCACGGGAAAAACTATTTGATCAAAGGGAAAACGGCGGCGGATTAAAACTTAATTTGTCGAAACGTAAAATTACCGCTGGCGTGATCTATTAATGTGAATATCCAAGCGCCCGGCATATTGCAGATCACTTCCAAAGCAACAATAAAGAAATAAAAAAAGGCCAACTTCTACGCTGGCCTAAAGGAGAATTTATTGCACAGAACATCGCGATAGCTTTTGTTACCAGTGATAGCCCACCGTCATGCCGTAAGTGCGTGGCGTACCTTGGTATTCAGCAGCAATACCCAACCCGGTCCAGCTGTTAAATTCATTCTGATAATATTTCGTATCAGTTAAATTACGCGCCCAAAATGAAACCTCGATATCGGGCTCATCGACATTAAGACCGATACGCGCGTTAAACACACCGTACCCACCGAGCACACCCAGACGATTCGCTTCCGCATATTCGGCAGGCGATTGCGCCGGATTATTGGGATCGGGTGTGTCTTGATAATACGAACGCGATGCCACGTACGAGTAATCGATGTGGAACGAAGGCCGGCCCCATAAGCTATCGAACGACTGGGTGGCGCCCAAGCTGGCAGTCCATTTTGGTGCTTGATTCACGCGTTCGTCGCTGCGATCGACCGGGCCGCCCAAACCATTAACCTCAAAGCTGCCCTTAACGTACGCCGCGTGCAAATAAGCGGCGGCAGTGGTAATTTCCATTCCGTCCCACGGCAACAAGGTGCCTTCGAATTCCGCTCCGTAAGCCTCGACCTTGCCGGCGTTGCGCTGATACTGCGTTAACTGCCCATTGTTTAATTCGTTCACGATATTTTGAACATTGTTACGCCACGAATAGAAGAGAGCGGTATTCGTGCGCAACTTGCGGTCCAGCAAATCGGCTTTAAAACCCATCTCTATATCTTTTACTTTTTCGGGCGCGAATGCGTCGTAGCCAGGCGGTGTAACGCGCGAATTAAATCCGCCCGCCAACGCCGCGCCGCTGGTTTTTGCGTAAACGAATAAATCTTCCGCCAATTGATAATCCAAGCCTGCGGTCCAGGCCGGATAGTGAAAACGCGCACTGTGTGGATCATTACAATCGCTACCAGCTGCCGTGCCGATATTAACTCCCACCGCGCAAATACCAGCGGCGATATCGGTTAAACCGTGTCGATTAATTTCGCGCTCGTCCCATGTGTATCGAGCGCCAACCGTGGCGCGCAGACTGTCGGTAAGATGATAAATAAGTTGACCGAAAATGCCGGTCGATTTCGCGCGAAAGCTGGCGTCGCTTAGATTAAATGGCGAACCGAGTACACCCAACACTTGCGATACGGAAACTTCGTGTCCGCCTTCATCGAAGTAGAAGAATCCGCCTATCCAATCCAGCTCATCGACTGTGCCGGATAATTGCAACTCTTCACTGAATTGATGCTGTTGAAAAATGCCAGTGGCCCCCACCAAATTGGCGGGCGTGCCATCGATATCCGAAGAGTTTCTGGTATCCGAATCACGGTAAGCCGTTATCGATTTCACATCGACCGCGCCGAGATCGAGTTCCAATGTCGCCGCGCTGCCCTTCGCTAAATTTCTATTAAACAGATTATCGATTTGCGAATTGCCGGTAGTCGGTGCGCCATACGACGAATAAAACTTACTCTTGGTACCGTTGTATTAGGTCGGATTTGAAACGCCGCCCATCGCCAACAAATCTGCAGTCGTCACGGCGGGCGTTCCAGGGCCAAAACCACCGGCCGGAACGACAACGTGCGTCGGATTCACAAACGAGGCATACATCGTTCCGTTATCTTTGTAATGCGTGTAATCGCTGGTAACCGTTAATGTCAGCGGCAAATCAGTTGGCGACCAACGTATTGTGGCGCGCGCAAAAGATTCGGTATCGATATCGCCTAAATCTTTGCCGGTAATTGGATTGTTTCCGTAGCCATCGCGCTCGTCGTAACGCACGGCGAAGCGCGCCGCCAATTCGTCGTCTTTTAACGGAATATTAACGACCACATCCGTTTGCCGTTGGTTGTAGTTGCCAATACCCGCTTTAACATAACCTTCGAATTTATTAGTCGGTTGCTGTGTGGTGAGATTTAGCGCGCCGCCGGTAGTATTGCGACCGAACAATGTGCCCTGCGGTCCGCGCAAAATTTCTGCGCTCGCTAAGTCGAGCACGCCGAGATTGCCGATAACCGGGCGTCCGTAATAAACGCCATCGACATAAATACCCACCGCCGGATCCGATGTTGAACCAGGCGCATTTTGCGCTTCGCCGCGTATCGCCAAATAAACAATCGACGCAGGACCGGTGCCGGCTCCGCCGATACTTAGATTCGGTGTCGAGCGTTGCAAGTCGGCCAATTGCGATACTTGACGGCGATCCAACTCGGCCGCGTTAATCGCCGTTACTGCAACCGGTGTGGTTTGCAACGTTTCACTGGTTCTGCGCGAGGTCACGATAATTTCATCGAGCTGACCATTCGGAGCGCTCGATTCAGCCGCTACCGCACCAATACAAACGAACGCTGTCGTGGATAAAGCGGTAAAACAAAGTAAAGTTTTCCGATTGTGCATGATTATTTCTACCTCAATTATTTTTTTATGAATTCTTTAAAAATCTTTAAGTGACATGGCACTCGCAATAAGTTTTTTATCACTTTTAACAACCACGACAAAGCATCAAGCGATCGAGATAACCTTCGCTCAATGGCATAGATAGCTTTATAAATTTCACTGCGATTAGATCTAACTTTCTATTTGTACAATTATTTACAACTGCGCTCTATGCACGCCTGTTCCAGCGCATAAATAAGGCAGCAATGTCTATACGCAAATAAAAAGCAGCAATCGCAACAGCGGAAATAATTTTTATTGCGCGTTGGTCATAGCTTGAAATTCATCGTAACAGCACGTTCACGACGTGATAATCCGCAACAGCCGCAATGGGCTGTTCACTCCAGCTTGACAATGAAATGGTGAGATCGATGAGAAGTAGGCTTTCTGAGATCCAGACTCATTCGCAGGACAAGGTGAAGAAACAGCTAGCATCTGATTGACGGCGCATTCACAAATGCAATCGATTTGATGCGAAATCTAAGCTGGCATCGCATTAAGTTTCGCCTGCTTTTTAAGTCTTAGAATTGTTACCCGAGTGAAATTAAAATAATTATCGAGTTGAAAACGAGGTGGGGTATTTAATTTAAGTATTGGGGTTTATTGCGAGTGCTCTGCTGGAGTTTTTATATTAAAAATCCAGCAGAGCTTTGCGCAGTTATTGCAGACGACCAACTTTCATTTTAAAAAATCACGCGATTGTTGCATCGGGTCTGAAATTACTTGCGGTGTGATATCGAAAATTAGAGTCTGACGATCCTGATGCGTGTAGGCAGGCCAGCTGGGTAAAGCCGAAGAGTTCGGTTTACCGGTGTGCGCAAATGCCACCAGCGCGCCGCTGAGATATTTGCCCAGTGCAATCGCCTCGCTGTCGCTATTAATCAAAGACGATTTTCGCTCGCAGTTATCGAACCACATCGCCATATCGATACCGTGAGTGGCGCGCAACGCGCCAGCAAGTACCGGCGAACGCCAGTCGAGCCGATACAAAAAAACCGCGGCGCCGCCCTGCTTCAATTTTCGATCCGCGAGTGTTAATGCATTTCTCATAAAAACTTGATCTGTGAGAAAACTCGCCAATAAATAACCGGGCGAATCATCCGGTGCTTTTTCACGGTAATTCGCAATGGCTGCGTCAGCTCGCTCCGCCCCCACCATTTCTGCAACGCGAGCACGCAAAGCAGCTTCATCGATGTGAGCGAAGTGAGGATCAGGCAGCAGAAAAACCGTCATCTCGTCGGCGGTCCAACCGATAATGACCGGCACATCAAGGTGCAACGATGCAGCCATTGGTTGTGCTATCACCACCGTGCCATCGACCGTCGGCGTGAATTGAACATCGGCGGTCGCCTGCAACAGTTGTTCGACCGAAAGCGCTTGCAGCGCCGCGACATTTTGCGCAGTAATTTCAAGTTTTTTCAGCACGTCCTTGGATATCTCTGCGCTGTGAGCAACGGTGCTGATATCGAGTAAATGCGCGCTTTGTACAACCGCTTTTTGGAACAACCGCTGTGCAGCTGGCATTGATAACAACGTGCTCACTTTAACGCCGCCACCGGATTGCCCGAACACAGTAACGTTAGCCGGGTCGCCGCCAAATTGAGCGATATTGTTTTTAATCCACTCGAGCGCGAGCACGATATCCAGCATGCCGGCATTCGCCGATTTGCTGAACGCGTCGATGCCCGATTGGCTGAGATCAAGAAATCCAAACACATTGAGGCGATGATTTAACGTAACGACAACAACATCGTTACGCGTCGCCAGATTCGCTCCGTCGTAATCCGGTTCGGCACCGGTACCGGACGTAAAGGCGCCGCCGTGCAGCCATACGACTACGGGGCGCGGAGTTTTAACCTCCGCCGCCGCAGTCCATACATTGAGGTTCAGACAATCTTCGCTTTGCGGTAAGTCGGCAAACAGAATTAAATCGCGAAATCCTGGCGGCAATGGCAACGGTGGCTGCGGGCATTTAGGGCCAAACGCGTTTGCTTTTCGCACTCCTGACCATGGCAATGCAGGTCGAGGCGGTTGAAAGCGAAATTCATCGGCCGTGGAGGCGCCGTACGGAATACCTAAGAATACCAACGCGCCTCGATCGAGAAATCCTTCAATTAATCCACTGCTAAGTGCAACCGTATGCAATTTATTGTCAGGCTCATTATGGTTTTTAACCATGACACTCTCCGAGGCTCAAAATGGTTTTAAGGACTTAAAATAATGGACGTGCTTTCTATTTAATCCGCGCCACGATCAATAATTTTTATAGGCGCTATTTTTATAGCTGCGATCAGATCTGTATGAATTCATTGGCCGCTGCAGTTTAGCAGTTGCTCTGTACGAAAATAATACATTCGGGACCGTAGGGTAAATTTCTCAATCAGTAATACCCAATTAACAAACTTATAAAAACCGCGTTAAGAGCAGACAAAAAAAATGCGGCTTAACTTACGTTAAGCCGCATATCAACAACGTTAAAGCTTAGAAGCGATAGCGCGCTTCCACACCGTAAGTACGCGGTGCACCAACCATACGCGTGTTCAAGCCGAGCGTGCCGCCAGAGGCAACACCGCCGGTCTCGTAGACTTTATCGCCGATGTTTTTAGCGAACAGGCTGAGATCGACCGGGCCTTGCGCAACATTATTCCAATCGACGCGGCCGTTGAATACGCCGTACGACGGAATTACATCACTGGAAATTGCCATTTCACCTGTCCAGTAATAGTTCAGGTTAAGGGCAACGTCACCCATGTTATTACGCAGTGGGAATTGATATTGAATGGCGCTGGTAACCGTTTTCTTCGCTGCGTTATTAAATGGCAGCTCTTTCGCATTCGCTAAATACGGCAACAGAAAGTCGGGAATATCCATGCTGCGCGTTTCAAGTTTTAAGAAAGTACCGCTCACATTGAATGTCCAATGATCGTCCGGTACAAACGTGAAATCGTAATCGACGCCGGATACGCGCGTCTTTCCTGCATTCACTAACAATGTGCCGCCGGCAGGATCGTTCGATGCTATGCAATCGCCATCAGGATTACCCGACGCATTACAACCCGCGCCGGTCGCTTGCGAGCTCAACCCGGAAATTGGCAATTGAACTTTGTCATACCAGCCGCTGAATACCGATACGTTCGAACGCAGCAACGCATCGCCGAAATGCACATCGGAGCGCACGCCGACTTCGACATCGGTCACTGTGTCGGGATCGAAGGTTTGATACGTAGCTAATTTACCGCCGAGTGTCGGACCATTTACACCGCCGGCGCGATAGCCGTGACGAGCGACGATATACGAAAACAAATCGGGATCAATTTGCCAATCCAAGCCGATGTTCCATGTGGTGGCATTGGATTCTGCGGTGTTGCTGCTGGGATTGATCAGGCCCGCTACGCCATGCTTACAATCGCCATCATCATATACACCGGAGACATCACTAGAGCCCGTACACGCTTCGGTTTTGTCCTTGGTGTAACGAATCCCGGCGTTGAATTTGACACCTTCGACAAAGTCACCCAGATCGTATTTGCCATTTAAGAAAACGGCTTTACTGGTTTGCGTGATAAATGTGTAACCGGACGTTGGCGGCAATAGTGGATAAGCAAATGCGACTAAATTGCCACCTACACCGGACGGCTCCGATTTGAGCCAGAACAAACCGGCCAACCAATCCAGCTTATCGCTAAACGATAAACCGCGCAGTTGCAGCTCATCGGAATATTGGTGAGTGTTGTCGTACAAATCGCCCAATATAAATTTAACCGGAACACCCGGCGCCACGGTCGATGCAATATTCGCCATGCCGTCGACATTGGTGTTGTAAGAGAGCTGCGTACTGCGATAACCGAAAATATTAATCAGGTCATAACCGGGCGCAAGATTCACTTCCAGCCGATCGGTCGCACCGAAGCGCTCGTTTTTGGTGAACTGTTTAAAATTGTAATTAACGTGGTATTCGTCACGCCCTTGCTGCTCAGCATATTGTTGAGCGAACGCTGGGCCGAGCCCAAACGCACTCGGCAGCTGAGCATCGGGATTGACGCCCGATAACAGAGATTCAAAACCGTTATCGCGGGATTTGTAATAGTCGAGAACCAATGTATTGGAAACACCTTCGATCGGATCGAACAACACCGATAAGCGAAATGCTTTCGAATTGATATCTTCAAGATCGGTATCGGTACCAATGTCTTTTGCCCAACCGTTGCGGCGATGCACATCGCCAGCCAAACGCACGGCTAATTTGTCGTCAATTATCGGCACGTTGATCGCGCCTTTAAATTCACGATTATTGTAATTACCGATCGCAACGGAGAGATCGCCGCCAAAGGTATAAGTCGGTGCGGCCGGCGTATAAAGCACTGCGCCACCGAGTGTATTGCGACCGAACAAAGTGCCTTGTGGGCCCTTCAATACTTGCACTGAAGCCAAGTCGTATTGACTCACCGCGCTGCCAAAAGAAACCTCGGGCACTTCAGCGAAATACGCGATAACTGCCGGCGAGCTCGGGCCCGATAATGCTTTGGATTGTCCACGGATCGAATAAACCACGTTTTGCCGACCGCCCGAGCCGCTCATAAATACGCCGGGGGCAACCAGTTGCACATCTTCAGATGAGGAAACGTTTTTCTGCCGCAAAATATCGCCACTTAATGCGATTACCGATACCGGCACCGATTGAATGCTTTCGGCTTCGCGACGCGCGGTAACTTGCACTTCGTCAATTTTTGCGCGCGTATCAGTCTCGACTGTTTGCGCATGAGCGGTCACTGCAAACGCCAACGAAGTTGATGCCAATGCAGTTACAGAAATCAGTTTTTCTTGAAACCATTTCATTCAGACTTTCTCCACTATTTGTTTTTTTTATTGCAACTTTAAAAAGATTTCGCCTACTACGCCTACAGCCAGGTTGCCAGCGCGAAGGTGAAATTATTGCGAACAATTTTTGCGTTTAGAATTATTTTTCCGCCACGACATGGAAACGGCAGACTAATTTCTTGGTGTAAATCAGGTTACTTGCGCCGCACGACTCTAAACCAGACGAAAAATACGGGCAAAGAAAATCACTATCGAAAATTTACATCGACTATCGCAAGTTTTCAGCACATGGAAAAATCGGAAATTTAAAAAAAGAAGGCGCTTGCAAATACTTTAAGGACGGTAAGTGAAAGCAATGTATTAAAAGTCGACAACTACAAGATGGGCAGTGCAAAAGGGGCGTATAAAAAGCCCGACGCAAAGTCGGGCAAACTGGAGAACAAAATGAAGCATTTCATTCACGGCCACAGTAAATCAGCAGGGGCCGCGCTGACAAATGAAATGACTATCGATCAAATACAATCACTATCGCTAATTTTATTTTCAGCGATACTGAAAATTAAAACTAAGCGCTGTTCAGTGCGACAATTTCAAGCGGCGACCAATAGCTTCACGAAACTCTTGCGGCGTCGCGCCAGTCTGCTTATGAAAAGCTGCCGAAAATGCCGCAGCACTTTTGAAACCGCATAAATGTGCTACTTGCTTAATCATCAATTTATGATCAAACAGATAATCTTTTGCTTTCTTAAAACGCGCGTTTGCTACGTAATCGCGCAGTGTAATTCCGTATGTGCGCTTGATTAAATTCGGCAGTTGTCGCGCCGTTACATCGCACGCTTGCGCAAGACTACTTAAATTCGGTCCAACTTCCGCTGAGCTGTCGAGCAATTCATTGAGTGCGCGTATCTGCCGGCTGCTCAATTTTCCGGATGCCGGCTTTTCTTCTTTATGTAAACCGAGAAAATGGCGGCGCAATTCCAGAGTTAACAATACCAGCGTGCAATCTGCCTGCAATTCGCTGGCGAAGCTGGGCGTCGCTGCCTCTTCCGCGAGGCGCTTTAACGATGCGATAAGAAATGGATTTTGCACGTCCAGCGTGCGCGCAAGATCGATGCTGGTCCAATCGCACTCAAAACCGTTCAGTGCGCTGATGCGATCCACATCAAAAATACAGGCTACGGATTGCTGCCGATTTTCATCCCAGCGGCAATGCAGCGTGGTTCGTGGCGGCACAAAGACTAAATTGCCAACCGTATGAAAATCGCTACTAGACGGGCTGGTATAGGCACCTTCCCACGTTGCGTCCGGCTTGTAATAAGTCAGCGATAACATGCAGGAAGAGTCGAGACTTATAGAACCCTGCCCCGCTTCGCTCCAATCCAACTCGGAGACATGTACATCGTAGTTACGCCCGTGCAGATTGGCATCGAGTTGCCGGTACATTTGACGGTCGTATGAAAATATTTCCTCAGGAGCTAACTGCATTTTTTTGTCTCAACCACGTTATAACCCTTACCACGAGACTGCTAAAAATACTGCTTATCGATGCGCCGCCCTTTCAGCGCCTCAGTATTTCCATACGCCCACCAATAAAAACCAGAGCAATGATAAAGGCAATTTGCTGACGACCTCCAAACATGACAATTTTTTTAAGTTGAATGCCTTAACAAGCAGAAATTGGTTAAAAAATACGCATCAATCGGAATAAGTGCACGGATACGCGCAATTACAGGACTCGCTAACAGGCGTCGCCGCGTGCGCATCCGTAATAATCGGGTCAGATAAGTCGGAAATATGAAGTCGTGCGCAGCGAGTTCAAATGCGAAAATCACTTGGCGGCAATAGCAATGGGTGACGATTTCAGATCGGGGCGAGTTGATAAAATTATTGCGCGGAACGGGATATCCGCAAAGAGAGAACTGCGCGGCTACGGCTAAACTGCGACCGCAGCAGCGCCGCTATTCTTAACCAGATTGGTCAGCTCAATTTTCTCAGCCCATCTTTCTCAGCTCATCTTTCTTTGCGCACTACGGCTTCAACCATGCGTACGTAGCCGGAAATACGGCCATGCAAATTGCTGTGGCTGTCGATCAAATATTTATTCTCAAGCTCTATATTTGAGAAAAAAGATGCCGGCTCGAAACCTTGATGGCGCAGAAAGCTTTCGACTGCGCCATCCTCAATACCGAATAACAAGGGCTCGCCAAATTTAGCCATGTACGCGCGCGATTCGGCGCCACCGTAATAATCGCCGCTGCCGTCCACCATGGCGCGCGGCATGTAATCGAAAATAATTCGACTGCCTGACGCACCGTATTTGCTGACAAACCCCAGCGTCGCATCCACACCGGATGCGGCGAGATAGTACGAAACGCCCTCCCATATAAAAAAGGTCGGCAGCGTCGCGTCATAGCCCGACGCTTGCAGAATATTGTCGAGTGGTTGTGTGTTGAAGTTCAGCGCAATGTATTCGATATAGTTGGGGCGAGCGCCAAGCAGCGCTGTAATTTTATCTGTCTTATCGATTTGTAATTCGGGCAGATCCACCTCAAAAAAATGCACGTTATTTTTTTCATTACCGAAACGGTAGGCACGCGTATCGAACCCTGCGCCGAGAATAACGACCTGCTTAAAACCCTCGTCAATCGCTTGCTTAAGACAAGCATCGATATGCAGCGTACGGGCATTCTGAAAGTGATAAGCGCCCGGCAAAATTTGCTCTAATTGTGCGCGAAACGCCTCTATTTTTTGCGGAGCATCAAGTTCTGGCCGCATAGCTGGATCGAGCAGTTCACGCGCTAAATAATCGGGATTGCGAATTTTTTCATCGGGTTCCAGCGCGGCGAACGCGCGGACTGTAGCGGCGCCCATCGCACTGCTTTTTAATTTTTCGAGCGCTTTAGCGTGATCTTGCATGGCAGCGAAAACTCAAATCGGTTTATGTAGGCGCTGACTTTACGCACTATCTGTCGCCTTCAATAGATATTTTTCAATTTCCGCTAAAGGTGCGGGATGCTCTATCGAATATTATTTAAAGAGCGAACAGAATTCTGGAAGAAATAATTTGCGGTATGTTGAAAATAAAAAAACCCGGCGCAAAGGCCGGGTAAAGATCAGAGAAGCGTATTGTGAATCTGTTTAAAAACTGTATTTAGCTTGCACGCCCCATTCGCGCGGCAGCCCTTGGATAAGAACTTGAACGGGAAAACCGTTGCCCAAGAATACATCTGGGCTCGCGTAATAATGGGTATCGAATGCGTTATTGAGATAGGCCTCTAAATCCAACTTGGTTTGAGCGATGCCTTTCCAATCCAGTCGGAAGTTAGCCAACTCATACCCCGGCAAATTCTGCCCGCCCTGCCCACTATATTTATCGGTGTGAAAATAATCGCCGCTCACGATCACGTCGCCCTCCAACGGATGAACTGGCAGTGTCCACGCCGCAGCGAGAGTCCCGGAAAATTTCGGACTCGGCAAGGTGATCTGTGATGCACTCAACGATAAGCCGCCGCTGGGCGTTACCACTTTGTCGATGTGCTCTTCGGTATAAGCGCCGGAAAAAGTCACCGTCAAACTATCGACCGGGATCACTGTAAGATCGGCCTCGACACCCCAAATAGTGAGATTGGCCGCGTTCACACCGACCGATGAGTTGGTCGGTGTGTCGGGTGTGCCGTTTGGAATACCCAGCGCCTGAACATTGAGAAATTGCACGGCCTTGTCGTATTTAGAAACAAACGTGGCGACGTTAAGTCGGCCTTTGACATCACCGACAGCCCAGTCATTTTTCACACCCAACTCAAGATCGGTGAGCTTTTCAGGATCAACTTTTTGAAACGAAGTCAGATTGGGGCAAGCGCCGGTGGTTGTAAGACAACCGGTACCGCCGGTGGTAAACGGCGTTTGGAACAGCGGTGTGTTGACGTTGACGCCGCGATAGCCGCGTCGACTGGTGATGTACGCCAATGTATCGGGAGAAATCTGCCAATCGAATCCGATCGTCCAGCTCAAATCTTTGCCGCTGGTGGTGGTAATTCCCACTGCGATAGGTGCGCCGGTAACGGGGTCCGCTCCGACATTCCCCGCATTGTCTTTACACTCACCCACGCTCAGTAATTCATCCGGATTTAATGAGCCGCCGCAGGCCCAAACGCTGTCCCAGGACTCACGTAAACCGGCGTTAAATTTCAGCCCCTCGACGGTCCATTGAGAGATATCGAGCCCGATCTGCCCGAAGATTGATTTGTTTTCGTTTTTCACCAAGGCGGCAATAGCAGGAGCATGTTCACCACCGGCCGAAAACTGGGTGAACGTCGAACCACTAGGCCCGGTATTTTGATCTTTGTTGTAGAACGCGCCGACAATCCAATCCAATTTATCGTCAAACGCGTTGCCGAAAAGTTGAAATTCATCGGACAAGTATTCACGCTTCAACTCCTGCGCGGCATCGAAAATCACAAACGGAATTGCCGAACCGCCGGGCCCTAAAGGCAGCGTGATATTGCCGACATTCGCCGTGTCGAGATTTTCGAATTGATTAACGCGTCGATAGCCGAAGATATTGCGCACCGTCACGACGCCGGTGTCATAAGAGGTATCGTTAGCGATGCCCCATAGATTTTCGTTTTCATTGCCGCCGTTAGTTAAATGCGGCGCGCCCGACCAAAAGCCTGCGGCGTGTTGTGCAGCAAGCGAGGCATTCAGCTGGGGAATGATTAATTGGCCGAGGCCAAATAGCTGCGTTTGCGGATTAGCAACATCAACGCCACCACCCGGCAAAAATGCGGGTGCACTCGGGAAAAATCCAGGTTGGACCGAGTACAGATGCTCACCGCCGCTGCGTTCGATAGCGGTGGTGTGGTCGTAAACAGTTGTGCTTTCGAGATTATCGATCGGGTTAAGCAGCAACGAAATGCGGTAATTATTTTGATGGGTATTATTGGTGTCAGGCCCGCCGGTGATATTTTTAACCAAGCCGTCTTGGCGCCGAATTTGTCCAGCAACACGCACCGCAACTTTATCTTCCACAATCGGCACGTTCACCGCGCCTTCGAGACTGCGGAAATTCTTGGTGCCGTAATCACCTTTGATATAGCCGCCGAATTCATACGTCGGCGCTACCGGCGTAATCACCACCGCACCACCCAATGTATTGCGTCCGAACAATGTGCCTTGAGGACCTTTTAGCACTTGGATATTTGCGATGTCGTAGGTTGGAATATTGCCGCCATGAGGTGGCAGCGCGATGTTGGCAAAATAAGTCACGACGGACGATACGCCCTCGCCCAACGGAATTTTAGAAAGGCCACGCAAAATTACCGAGGTATTGCCCTTCCCACCTTCAACCCCGAAATGAAATCCTGGGATTACCGAATTAAGACTTTCTAAATCACGTACACCCCGTTGATCTAATGCTTCACCGGACAACGCAGTGATCGAGATAGGAACGGCCTGCACGCCCTCTTCGCGCTTACGCGCGGTAACGAAGACCTCTTCCAACCCAGCGGATTGGGTTTGCGCTTGTGCCACCGGTAGGCCCGCAACAACTACAAACGCGCCGGTGCCGACAGTTAATAAACTGCGAACGGATGATCGTTTCACTTCAATAACCTCCAGAATTAAATTATTAATTTTTATTAGCAGTAGCCATCGGTTGTGCGGCCAACCACCGGAGAAGAGTTCTTGAACTTTTATGTGAAATAAAAAAATAGAATTACTTGGTGTCGCCGAACTACCGCCCAGATCCCTGAACGATTGGCGAAACCCAGTGGCGCCCTGTCACCGCTCGGGCGTCTTTTTATATGATTCAGCAATACCACTCATAGCTGACAGCTAATCAGCTTTTAAACTAACATAGTATTAGTTTTGTGCAACCCCTACGCTGAAGCTGCAATGAAGAATTAATGTTGGGACTGAATAGAGGAAATAAGGAAACTTTAAGAAATTGATATCATCTGGCTATACATCTTCTAAAAAGCGCCATAGCACCAACTCCGGTGATTATAAAATTGCGACATTTAGGACAGCCAAGGCAACGCTGCGGACTTCATTGAGAATGGTTTCGATTAAACCGCGATGAAGCTAAGATATTTGGCTGGATTAGATTTCTCACACAATTGTTAAATTACTGCGACGACTGGATTGCTGGTGGGGGAAACTACAACTCCGATCCACGCATCTATTCCACAATCCGTTTTAGCCCGAAATTAATGCATCACCCCTGTCATGGTATTTATACAGAAGGGAAATTACTAAGGGGACTAAATGAAATCGGACAGAGCTAGACTTCAATTCCATTGGTTTTTTAAAACTTAATTTTTTCTCAAAAATTTAAATATGGTCTCTGCGAATTTAATATTTTTTTAACAGAAAATATCTTTTATCTAGACACGATCCAACTACGAAATATCTTTATTAAATTTCTCAAGGCATGTATGCGCCACCACTGACACTAATAAGTTGCGTAGTGATGACGGCTGGCCAGCAGCCGCCATCATCCTTCGACCGAAATACATAGCTCAGACAGGTGCCGTCTCTTGTTCTTATTTCAACTGGATTCATGGCTAAACACCGCCTTGAGAAAGACCACCACTCGTTCAACAGCCGAGAATTTCGGCATCGGCGGTTGTCGGATATATGCCCAGTGGCATCCGTTGAAATACAGCACCGAAATAATAGGCATTGCCACCGCTGTTAAGCGCTCGCGTGTATTTGACCGGATAGCCGGCGGCCTCTAGCTTTTCACGCGTCGCTTCGACATCGTCAAACATGAACTCGATAGCCGCCAACGGCGGCTCAAATTCTTGCATCAACGCATCCGTCGGCCCTTCGATCAGCTTGACGCGGTGCGAGCCCACAACGGCGCGCGCGCCCAGACCGCCGGCATCTGTTTCGACGAATGTCATTCCAAAGAGTTTGTGGAAATCGCGGCTGACAACGTCGATGCTGTCGACGATCACGCTAACGCAGCCGATTTTCGGCGCAGGCGCCGCGTCGAGCTCCCGAAAGGGACCATCGACACGCATTTGTTTTTCATTATCTCCGGCGGTACACACCATAACGGGGAGTCCGTGAAAATCACGTCCGAATAAATATTCGTGAGCGTTCGGCGCGGGAAGAAAGTTGCTGACCACCGGCTGGTAACCTGCCGCCTTAAATTTTATTTTTGTTGCTTCGGCGTCGGCGACATCAATAGCGACTTCGATCAGACGTCCGTCGCGCGCGAACGCAACATCCTGCAGTACCTGAATCGGCTCTAAACCATGCTCTCCGAAAAGCACCTTAATAGCTGGAAACTCATTACCGATCGACGGTGCGATGAATTCCAGCCCAAGAAGCGTAGTGGCATCGCTTACAAAACTGCCCATGTCGTTCACAATAATTGCGACTCGGCAAAATTTGGGTGTGGTCATTTCAGCTCTCCATTAGTGGACCTAAAATTTTCGCTTTCAAGTGACATATCAGATGCCATCGATATCCGCATTGGAACGTTTAGTGACAGCGACTTTAATGCCGTTGGCCGCACTCGGTCGATTTTTTTTAAAAAAATGGAAGTGGATACGCAATCCGACAAGTTTGGCTTACGAACTGATAGCGGTAAAAGCCAAGTTCTGCTGTACGTAAAAATTAAATATTCGCCGGCCCTCGACCTGAGCAGCCCGCAGAGCAGCGCTGAATTCCCCATGCGAATGCCTGCTTTTTTACCGAGCATTGCGGCCAGATATCCGCATGAATTAGCTGTGGCTGAAGACGAAAAAGCCCAGCAGCCTTTTGTTTCGCAGCCTGTAAAAAACGCCGGCTGTGATGTGCTTATTCAGATGGAATGAAGTTAAAAACCGAGTCAGCAAATCTTAAACATA
Organism: Verrucomicrobiaceae bacterium; assembly: GCA_028293825.1. Taxonomy (GTDB): domain Bacteria; phylum Pseudomonadota; class Gammaproteobacteria; order Pseudomonadales; family CAMLJR01; genus CAMLJR01. The sequence continues at coordinate 425,896 of JAQGNY010000010.1, read as the reverse complement.
GGCGGACATGACGTCCTTATCGAGTCGGCACGCTACAATTTACTGGATGGATTAGGATTGAAAGAAGCCTAAAAAATGGCTAGTTTTGTCAGTGAAAATTCTTTTCGCGTCAACCTTGCAGTTCAGATTTTTAGAGCTCAGAAGTATCCGATCAAAGCCAAAACCGAAATCCTGCGCCGTTCAAAAATAATGGCAAATGCGCTGCCGACCATACCGGGTCGGCAGCGTTTTATCAGTCCTTGTTCAATCAAACTTCTGCACAGAAATTGTCTTCCTTCGCAGCAAACTTAACTGAATTAATTAAAAGTCTTCGCGATCGAAACGCGAATCGTAGTCCGGCCGCGATTTAACGCTGATGCGACCGTATATACCGTGCTCTTCATCAAGCGGTCCGGCAGTGAAATACAATGTGTTCACCGGTTGCGCAGCAAAACCGTTACCAAATGCCAACCCCCACAGTCCTTCGATTTCTAATGGTCGATGATCAGCGCCGCGTAGTTGGCCGACAAACAGACCGGTAACCAAATCGAAGGCGCTGATACGCCCGTCGCCAAAATTGCCGACCAGCAGGCAATTAGAGAATCGACCAAAACCTGCCGGTGCCACTGCCAATCCCCATGGTGCGTTAAGTGCCCCCCGCGACGCGACGCGATGCAGTAGATAACCATTAGGGTCGAACACATCGATAAATCCGAAACCACGGCCACGCACATCGTCTTCCTTATCGGCATCCTGTTTGGCATAGGTGACATAAATATTGCCGCCGATCGTCTGAATACCGAACGGCGCAAAACCCGCTGGAATGTAGGGATCGAAAAATTTCCCAGTCACCGCGACCGGTTTGAAATTACCGTCGAAGACATCGATTTTGTTGTTATGGAAATCGGTGGCATACAACAAACTGCCATTACCACCGGCGCTCAATGTCAGTCCCTTATAGATGGCATTGTGTTTCGAGTTATCAACTATGGTAATTGCGTGCGTCAGATCGACATTCGGCGCCCAACCGGCGATGGTGCCTTGCTCGGTCGCAAAGATAAAACGGCTCGGGCCGCTGGCACTTCCAACTGTCACAACAAAATTGGTGCCGCCGCTAAAAATAATCCCGGTGGGCGCACCCGGATCTGCGGTCGTTATGGGACCGGGGATCTTCACGACCAACGGCACGATATTGCCATCGCCGTCGTACAACGTTGATGTTCCCGAATGATTGTTGGATATCCATACCGGGCCAGTCGGATTAAAGGCAATTCCCCAGGGGTTCACCAGATTGGCATCGGTATGGTCGGCGGGTGTAATGCCGTCCGATACCAGATTGTGCGGCTCGTAGAAATTGTGCTGATCGAAAAATCCTTCGGCCACCGCGTGAGTCGCGGTTCCCATCGACAGTAGTGCCGTCGACAACAGCGCCGACGCGGCCACTGCGCGCGCGAATTTGAATTCCTGCATGATATTTCTCCTGAATTATCGATTTAAAAACCAAGTTGTAGCGACGCCCGTAAAGCTCGATGATTAGTAAAGTTCGATGATCAAATGCGCACCGGCATGCGTCTGCAGACCGAAATTCGGCTGACAATAAACAGATCGGTTCGCTCTGTAAGTGCGCGAGCGACAGGCTTCGAGTTCAATCGAAAAATATTTTTCTAGTGTTGAACCCGGCGCGTGAAAACCCGCACTAATCGCTAATAGCTGCACACAATTGCTCATAGCTCGCGGGGCTCGCATGGATTCAAAGAGCGGTCATACCGATGAAGAACTGCGTGAGCTTCTACAGCGGGTTACGCTGCGCGATAAAACCGCGTTTCGGGCGCTTTATCACGCGTTGTATCCGCCACTGAGCAGGTATTTATTGCGCTTGGTGGGACGCATCGATGCCGTCGATGAATTGCTGAACGACGTCATGTGGGTGGTGTGGGAAAAAGCCGGCGAGTTTCGCGGTGAATCACGCGTAACGACCTGGGTGCTCGGCATAGCAACACGCAAGAGTTATCGCTGGCGCGATCAATGGCGGCGCCAGCAAATTTTTTTAGAACAGCAAAGTCTTTTAGAACAACAAATAGCAGCGCATGAAACCCACGACATGCCGGAGCCAAAAACGCCATTCAACACAGGCGATAGCGATCTGGCGGTCAGTCTGCAGCAACTTTCTGCAGAGCATCAACAGACGCTGGAGCTGACTTATTATTTCGGCTATTCCTGCGAAGAAATCGCCCGGATGATGGAGTGTCCGATAGGTACCGTTAAAACGCGTTTGCACTACGCCCGCAAACGTCTCAAACAATTACTTGAAGCTCGCCCTCTGTCCTACGGTGACGCGTTATGAAATTCCGCGACGGCCATGTCGAATTTTTAAATTTATTACCGGCGTATTCGCAGCAAAAACTGTCTGCGGAGCGCACCACGGCGGTTGACGCGCATTTAGCGCAGTGCCCGCTGTGCCGCGAGGAACTCGAGTTTGCACGCAGATTGCAAACGCATTTTCATAAAGCGATAGCGATCGAGCCCGCACCTTACCAAAGCGTTCCGTTGCAGGACCCAATCGAGTCGGCTCGCGAGCAAAAATCCTTTGATAAATTGTTGGCGCGGATCGACACAAAACCGTCGCGCGCGGCAAACATTGTCCTCTTTAAAAAACCAGTGGCGGCGCAAGACACTGATGAACAAACAAGTGCGCTGTATTCGGATGGTGCGCGCAAACTAAAAGTGTATCGATTGCCGTTAGCGAGCGCCGCGACGCTACTAATCGCTGTTGTATTGGCGTGGTACAACCAAGCACCTCCGGCCTATCGAACACTTGCAAATAGCAGCGTGCCAGCAAGTTGCGGACAGTTGCGTATTCGCTTCAGCGATAATTTTTCCGCGACGGATTTGCAAGCGCTGCTGCAAGCGGTGAACGCGCAAATAGTTAATGGGCCCAGCGCGCACGGCGTGTATACATTGCACGTGAGTGAGCCCGCGGTAAGTTTGCAGCGCCTGCGGCTGCATCCCGCCGTCGCCTTGGTCGAGCCAGTGCAATGTTGATTTCGATGCTGGTTTCGAGGTTTATTTCAACAAAGCTCAGGCGATTTTTAATCGCCGCGCTTTGCTGGTTTGGAGCAACAGCAGCTTATGCAAGTACGAATAGCGATAGTACAGAGACGCTATTGCTGGTCACGCTCGACGACAGCGAAATTCCCGCAGTGCCACAACGCGGCTATCACCATCCCGGTTACCAAATTTCGCCTGCGACCGCGAGTATTGTGCGCAGCCTCGAACACGATTACGCATTAAAAAAAGTCGATGGCTGGCCGATACGCCTGCTCGGTGTGTATTGCGCGGTGATGGCGGTAGCGAAGAATATCGATTCACAGCTATTGCTAACGCAGCTGCATCAGGACAAGCGCATTCGCTTGGCGCAACCGCAGCAAACCTTTTATGTGCAGGCGCGTGACGTACAGGCGAGCAATGCCGATCCGTATTTCGCATTGCAATATGGACGCGATGCCGAACAGATCCAGCAATGGCATTTACGCTCGACCGGGCGCGGTGTGCGTGTAGCCATCATCGATACCGGCATCGACCGCACCCATCCGGATTTGCAAAATCGCATTCGCATCGCGCGTAATTTTGTCGACGACGATAGTAGTGGTGAGCATTTCGATACCGATATTCACGGCACCGCCGTAGCTGGAATTATTGCGGCCACTGCCAATAACGGGATTGGTATCGCAGGTCTGGCGCCCGATGCCGATATCCTGGCGTTGAAGGCATGCTGGCAGTTGAAACGCGGGGAGATTGCCGCGCGCTGCAATTCTTTCACACTGGCAAAAGCGTTGAGCTTCGCCATCGAAAATAATGCCGATGTGATAAATCTGAGCCTTGGTGGCCCGTCCGATCCACTGCTCACGCAGTTGCTGCAAATCGCCCTCGCCCGGCGTACGCTCATTGTCGCCGCCCGCAGTGCGCGCGACGCATTCCCTGCCGAGGTCGTTGGTGTCATTGCGGTTGCGGAATCGGCACAAACCGGTTTCTTGATAAAAATGCCCAGCAAAGACAGTACGCTGGTGGAAGCTGCGGCGAGTGAATTATTAAGTACCAGTCCTGGCGGGCATTATGATTTTTTTTCCGGCAGCTCCATGGCTGCGGCGCGAGTAACGGGAATATCGGCGCTGTTGCGCCAGGGCGAACAACGACTATCGGCCGCGCAAACATTGGAGAAACTTAAACTGTGGTTAACGCAAGCAACCGCAATGACACCCTGATAAAAATCGTTAACAAGGGATCGTGTGCCGTTTAGCGCTCTTTTAAATCCCGCCGTCGTAGACGACGCACCTGCGCCGCCCGCCGCAGTGAGCGCCGATGCCTACGTCAGCATCGCCTCGCAATACGTGTATCGCGGCGTTGCCTCACGCAATTCCGGGCCGGTGGTCATTGGCGCGCTCGCGCTTGCGCAGCGCGACGGCTGGTTTTTGGATACGTGGGCCGGACAGACGGACATTCAAAATCATTACGACCATTCAATAGCGCGCGAATGGCAGCTGGATTTCAACGCCGGTTACGCCGCCGCATTTACTACCAACTGGCAATGGTCGCTCAGCCGCGCCTGGATTAAAGGTTTCAATAACGATCGCCTGGAAGCGCAAAATTATCAGGAGTGGCGCGCTAATTTGTTTTACCGCGACAACGTCGCGATGCAATTCGCATACAGCGAGAACTACCGACAATTGGGTTGGTCGGCATGGAACGTCGAAATCGAACGTCAGTTAGCGTTGTCACCGACGCTCGATGGCGAACTTGGTTATGGTCGCTCGCACGGCGCCGGCAAGTGGGATAGCAATTACAATTATTTTTGGGTGGGCGTGAAAACACAGCAATGGCATACCGACTGGCATTTGCGCTGGACGTATAGCGACGACGATGCGAAATATGTGCTGAACTCGAACCGCAGCGGCAATCATATCGAGCTGAGCGCAAGCTGGGCACTAACTCTCGCGCGCTAGCGTAGAGAAATCAGAGCACACCAAATACTCAACGCAACAAAGTGTTTACCCACTCCAACTCGAAAATAAAAATTCGTTACACACAGGAATAACTTTTACGAAATGTAACGGCGGTAGTTGAGGCCTAAAAGCGAAGTCCGATTCCACTTATCTGGTTAAATTTTATAGTTGCTTTGTAAAAGGAAAAAAAGGGGCTGTTTGCCACCTTTACACATTAGAAGTGATATTCGCCAGTGATGCCTGCCGTAAAGGGCTGGCCGATTTTGGAGCCTTTGCTCGGCAGATAATAAGTTACGTGATCGCGATCGAATAAATTATTCGGCATACACGAATACATCGAAACCACTGCTGTGTAGATAGCCCAGTTTCATGTTCACTGTGCCTATTCCCGACAACTTCACTTCATTAGTTTCATCGGTGCAGTAACCACCGCGAACTCTTGCCGACTCACTGTAGTAAATGCCATCAGCAAAGTGCTGCGTTAATCCCACCGCCGCTGTTTGACGGGCTGAATAAGGAAACTCTTTGCCGGAACAGTCGGTGCCTTCGCTGTCGACATAATTACGAAACTCTGTTTTTAAGTAACCATAATTTGCCCAAATTTCGGTATTGCTAAAAGGTAAATAACGAACCTCCAGCTCCGCACCCGATAATTTCGAGCTGGCCGCGTTCTCCACAAACCCGCCGTCCTGACTATGCGTTCCGCTTGGGGCCGATTTCTTTACAAATCGAAGCGAGTGAAATTATTTTTTTAGTGGGTGGTAATGGCAGTGGATAATCCACGCTCGCGAAATTAATCGCGAGCCTGAATCGACCCATCAGTGGCTCCGTGGTGCTGAATAATTTTGAAAACGACGACGCGCACCGCGCCTGGCATCGCAATCAGTTTTCTGCGGTCTTTGCGGTCTTTCATCTTTTTCGGCGCCTGCTCGGCCCCGACAATACCTGGGTTCAGGAAATTGTGGATAATTTTCTCGGCGTTTTAAAGCTCGACCATAAGGTCAGCATCGGCAACGGCATTATTGGCAATACGAAGCTCGCAGGGTCAGCGCAAACGCTTGGCATTATTGCTTGCTCACTTAGAGCAAAAACCATTTTTATTATTAGATGAATGGGCAGCCGATCAGGACCCAGCGTATCGGGATTTCTTTTACCGCAAATTGTTACCGCTACTTCGAGATTGAGGACACACGATCATCGCGATAAGTCACGATGACCGTTTTTTCAGTTGCGCTGATCGAGTCTACAAATGTGAAGGTGGAAAATTGCATGCATTATTGGCCGCCGATATTCATGTGAGTTGAATTTTTAATTGCGCGGAAGTGATTCCCTTCCGCGAATTCGATCAACATCGGTTTTAACAGATCCTAACTGGATAAAGCCGCCACATTAGTCCGCGCTGTGTGCAGTTTTTTGTAGCTGTCGATTAGACGCTGGTGTCTATCGAGCCCTTCCAATTTCATGCTCGTAGGTGTTAAACCGAAGAAGCGCACGCTGCCGTCCACTGAACCCATCACCGCGTCCATCCGCGAGTTGCCAAACATGCGGCGGAAATTAACCGCATAGTCGTCCAGTTCCAGGTCATCATCCAGCAGCGCCTCCAACACCACATTTAATGCCTGATAAAACAATCCGCGCTCGGCGGTGTTGTCGTTAAATTGAAGGAACGTTTCCACCAGTTCTTTCGCCGCTTCAAATTTCTGCAAGGCGAGATTGATCAGCAGCTTTAGCTCCAGAATCGTTAACTGACCCCAGGCTGTATTGTCGTCAAATTCGATGCCGATCAATGTGGGTATGTCGGTGTAATCATCCAGTTCACTGTCTTCTAAACGCTCAACCAATGCTTCCAGGCTGGCGTCGTCGAGGCGATGCAAGTTCAAAATATCGGCGCGGAACGACAGTGCTTTGTTGGTGTTATCCCAGATCAAATCCTCCAACGGATAAATCTCCGAATAATCCGGAACCAAAATGCGGCAGGCCGGTGCGCCTAAATGCTCATACACCGCCATGTAAATTTCTTTGCCCATGTCTTCGAGAATTCCGAACAGCGTCGCGGCTTCTTCGGCATTGGAGTTTTCGACCTGGCCGGACTCGCTGTTACTAGTAAAGTCCCACTCAACAAAATCGAAATCGGCTTTGGCACTGAAGAAGCGCCACGACACCACACCGCTCGAATCAATAAAGTGTTCGACGAAATTATTCGGCTCAGTAACGGCCTCACTTTGAAAAGTAGGCTGAGGTAAATCGTTCAGGCCTTCAAAACTGCGGCCCTGCAGCAATTCCGTAAGACTGCGTTCCAGTGCGACCTCAAAACTTGGATTCGCCCCGAACGAAGCAAACACACCGCCAGTGCGCGGGTTCATCAAGGTAACGCACATCACTGGGTACACCCCGCCGAGCGACGCATCCTTCACCAGCACCGGAAAGCCCTGCTCTTCCAAACCCTCAATGCCGGCCAGAATACCGGGGTATTTCGCGAGCACTTTTTGCGGCACATCCGGCAGTGCGATTTCACCTTCCAGAATTTCGCGCTTTACCGCGCGCTCGAAAATTTCCGATAGGCACTGCACCTGTGCTTCGGCCAGCGTATTGCCGGCACTCATGCCATTACTGAGGAATAGGTTTTCAATCAGGTTCGACGGGAAATACACCACCTCGCCGTCCGACTGGCGCACATACGGCAGCGAACAGATACCGCGTTGCACATTGCCGGAATTGGTGTCGTACAAATGCGAGCCAAGCAACGCGCCATCGGGGTTATAAATATTCAGGCAATATTCGTCGAGAATTTCAGCCGGCAATGCATCGTTGGATCCCGGCTGAAACCAGCGCTCGTTCGGGTAATGCACAAACGCCGCGTTGGCGATGTCCTCCCCCCAAAACTGATCGTTGTAGAAAAAGTTGCAATTCAACCGCTCGATAAATTCGCCTAACGCCGACGCTAAGGCGCCTTCTTTGGTGGCGCCTTTGCCATTGGTAAAACACATCGGTGAATGCGCATCGCGAATATGCAGCGACCAGACATTAGGAACGATATTGCGCCACGAAGCGATTTCAATCTTCATGCCCAAGCCGGCCAAAATTCCCGACATAGTGGCGATGGTTTGTTCCAGCGGCAGATCCTTGCCCGCAATATAGGTGCTAGTCTCAGACACCACCCCTGAATTAGAAGAAGGCATCAGCAATGCCTGTGCATCGGCATCTAAATTTTCGACATCTTCGATAACAAATTCAGGGCCCGCTTGTACGACTTTTTTCACCGTACAGCGGTCGATGGAGCGCAAAATTCCTTGGCGATCTTTGGCCGAGATATCCGCCGGCAATTCGACCTGAATTTTAAAAATCTGTTTGTAGCGATTTTCCGGATCAACAATGTTGTTTTGCGACAGGCGAATATTGTCGGTGGGGATATTGCGGGTTGCGCAGTACAACTTCACAAAGTAAGCCGCACACAAAGCCGATGAAGCAAGAAAGTAATCGAACGGACCGGGAGCCGAGCCATCGCCCTTGTAGCGGATGGGTTGATCTGACACCACCGTGAAGTCATCGAACTTGGCTTCAAGACGAAGGTTGTCGAGAAAGTTAACCTTGATTTCCATTGAGCGTTTCCAAAAATAACAAGCCACAATAGCTAGCAAAACAATTTGGCCGCTATTATCCGGGTTTTTCAGCCGGCTTGTGCTTTTAAGCAATCGTCGCCGACTAGCGCCACGCTACCTCTGTGCAGCAAGCACTCCGCAGTAACCAATGTCCGTTAATGTGGCGTTGTACGCGATACCGAACTCGCCCGTACAAGAGGCAACTTCGATCAACCTTTTGAGTGTCTGCAATGAGCAGCTTGCATGGAGTCGCAACTGGCAATAGGGGTCGACTATGCGTACTCATGAATTGAAACGAATTACTCATCCCTAGAACAGATGCTGCTTCGTTCATCGAAAACTTTGGGATATTTGAGGCGATTAATATCTACCTTATCTCAACCTCACCACCCGAAACGGTTTCAGATAGACGGCCCACCGCATTGAAAACCGCACGGGGTCGAGAGGATATTGCGAGGCGGGCACTAAGCTGAATAACTTAGCGCCCGTTCCACGTATGCCGACTAGGCTCAGGACTGCAGCGCGCCCATTGGTGGAAATCGATCATGAGCAAAGATCGCACGACAGCTAATCAATAGGTCAATAGATCGCCGAAGCGTTTGTAATAGGGAGCGAGACGTTCACGCACCTGATCCGGGTCGATCCCAAATTCCGCTGGGTGGTGGCTGTGTTTGCCGAGCCGCTGCGCGTTGTCGCTTTCATTGATAAAGGTATCGATACGACGCTGCAAATCGTCAGTGAACGGCAGGCCGAACTTGTCGTAAATGCGGCGTACCACCGCAGCCGGCTGCTTGATCACATCGCGATGAGGGATATCGATTATGCGGCGTTCGATGTCGGGATTGGCTTCGCGTGACTCCATGCCGCGCAGCACGCCGGTAATCCAGACGTCGCTGATTTCCGCGCCGATACGCTTCAAATCGACCGGCGCTCCGAATGCCTTTTGCAGCATCGACACCATGCTGGACAGTGACGAGACTGTGGAAATCGGGTCGCGGTGGGTCCAAACGATATCCGCTTCGGGATAGCTTTTAATCAGGCCGGGCAGATCGAACATATGCTGCGGCGCCTTGATCAGCCAGCGCCCGGTTCCGCCCTTCCATTGCAACTGCTGCAACACCCGTTTGTGCGAGCGATACATGCCCTCGGACGGCTGTGAACTGGACCATGCAAGGTGCTTGGGCACCCCCATTTCGGCCCACCAATCAGTGCCGTCGAAGTTCATCATCATGATGTGATTGCATTCGCCGGGCTGCCGGCAATCCAAGCGTTGTACCGTGGCAAATTCCGGCGCCACTTCCAATAGATGCTTGAACAGGTTATTCAAGACGTCAATGCGTGGATCGGTGTCGATAGTGGCAAGCTCGGGCGCCGGCCAGGGCGCATAAGTTTCCCATTCGCGCGGCCAGCGGTTGGCTGGATCTTGCGCCAGAAGATCGAATGTGACGGTGGTGCCAGAACGCGGCAGGCCCGTAACTACGAGGACCTTTTTAATGTCCGCAGCGGTAATTTCGGGATGATTGCGCTCGTCTTCACGCAGGTGCAGACGCGTCCGCAATACATGTTGAATGCGGCCCTTTGTCGTAGTGCGGAATTCCACGGTCGGCTTCATATCTTCGATGGCGTCGATCAAGATGCTAAGCCCCTCGAGAAACGCGAGATCGCTTCCCCAATCTTTGAGACCGGTAAAGGCCTCAGCTTCGGCAAGCTCTGATTGCACCGTGAGCGGCTTTTCCGCCCGCGCGACTTCGCTATGAATCATTTCAGCTCCTGGCTTTTTAACGTTTTTTTTCGCGCACTGTCATCGACAGCGGAAATGCGCACTCCCATTTAAGCGCGACGATAGTCCAGATTCACCCGCGACGCATCTTTCGAAACCACCGGCGCGGCTATTAAGTCTTAATCAAAGTGTGTGTGGGACGGAAGCGGTCTATTGATTACCGCAAAATCGGCCCACTTAGGACCTTAAGCATAAACCGGCGTCCAGACTTTCCCAGCGCGAGCCGGTCAAGATGACCGCGACTAGCGGCTTCGACAGCTACTACCGATTCCACCGTGCTTTCTACTGAGCAATGGAAACTCAATGATAGTAGCGAGCGTGCATCCGGCCGTTTTCGAACACATAAGTCTCGACGCTTGGTTTTACTTCGCCGCTTTCGTTGCGGACATTGTCTATTACCGCGGCGGCCTCATTGCCGTTGATCAGCAGTCGGACTAACTGTGTCCGAATCTTACCTGCGTAGTTCGCGATCATCTCGGCCATGGCCTTCTCTCCCTCGATCGGGGGCGCACCGATGTATTCAATCGTAAATCCATTCGGCGCGATGGCGCGGATCAGAGCCATCATCTCGTCGACCCGGTTTTCACTCCACAATTGGTACTGGTTGGTGATGAACTGCTCGATGTCTTGTTTGGATAGTTCAGACATGGATGATCTCCTCGTGCATTTTTGGAAAAGACGTTGGAAAAGCGACGCTTTTGGAAAGGCAACGGCCGGGGTACTTTGGTACTCCCGGCCAGCTGCGATCAGCGGGTTTCGAGGGGAACGACATGCCGCAAGTGGAAGCCGATCTTGATCGGTTCGAATACCGCATGCCGCCGCCGTTCTACTGTAGCGAGCAACTTGAACAGCGGTAGGTCTTCTTCGGCAGGAGCCTGCTGTACGTGGCGCTCCAGCGCCGGCAGCGCATCGTCGATGCTGGCGAACTCTGCTTTCAGATAGGCATTGATGTCAGCCAGATCCCGGGCGCGCAGTTCATCGCCATAGCGGTCGTCCCTCTCGATCCATTCGGCCAGTTCCAGCGCCTGCTCCAGCGTATTGGTGTCGATCGGGGCAGCGCCGTGCACTTGCCGGATGGTGTCGACCAGTGCGGCGATGGCGGTACCGCTCTTGCCTGCCGTGGGTACGATCGGCGTGGCGTCGGCATCGGGCAGAGCCACTTTCAGTAATTTCGACATCGCGAACAGAATGACCTTGCGCAGCGACAGATCCCACGACAGATATACAGCGTGCGGGTCGCCGGGGTTGGGTTTGCCGACCGTGCCGGCAAACTGCATCGTGCCCAGCGTTGCGAACTGCGCGACGTAATATTGCACTATGTCGTGGTCGACAGGCTCGCCGCTCGCTTCCTCGTAGTAGCGGAACAATTCCGGCAGCGGCCGGCCCATCGGCTCGACGCTATCGCGCATCGCCAGCGTCGCCAGATCCATATGCGCATCGCTAATCAGGCCGAACTCGAAGTCGTAGAAGCCGGTCATGCGGCCGTCTTCGACCAGAAACTGGCCGCAGTCGAATTGGACGAAACTAGCGCGGGTGCGCTGCTTGGGATAGTTCCGTTCCAGCCAGCGGATGACGAATTCCAGCAACGGCTCTGGCTTGCTCTTAGTGCGACGGTACAGCGGCATATAGGCGTGCAGCCCGGCCAGCGCGATATCCTGCGCGGTTTCTGGAATGTCGAGCCCGATGGCGGCGAACGGTTCAGTCGGCAACCGGTGCATGACAGCCAACCCACTCATCAGCGCGCGGCCGATTTCCTTGCGCTGATCGTCCGAATTGGTCGCGGCATACACATCGCGAGTACCGGGCAGCGTGTCCATGACGATGCATTCCGGGTCGGCGCAGTAGCCGTAGATGCGTGGCACCGGGACGCCGCCCGCGTGGAGCACGTCGATAATATCCGCTTCGCGTTTCAGGTCGGGGAAGATGGCCACGTCGCCAACGCGGTTGCCGCGCAAGTGCACGGGTAATATTCGTCCGTCGATCTCGACGTCGGCGAACCAGGCCGGACGCCAACGCACCTGCTGTTCAAGCCGTACGATTTTGCCGCCGGTGGCTTTTTCCACCAGTGCTTTGATCCGCTCCAACCCCGCCTCGTCGTAGCGGTTGCTTACAGTTTCATTCGAACCCATGACCATTTCCTGTTATTTCGGTGATTTTTCCTTCGCAGCGCCGGCAAGTGTCGGACTGACTATTTCGTTTAACTGCGGCGCCGCTCAGGGCGGAGCCGGAGCCTACCACGCTTCGCGCTAAACCGCCGCGAGCTTAGCGCCGCATGGCTCAACTCGTACGGGCATTGCGGATATCCACGGCATCGCATTGACGGACTCGTACCGTGCAACGGCGTTGGTGAGCAGGTTGACCGAACTGCCGCGACCCTCGCTTTCGCTGGGCAACCCTCCCCATCCGTGCGAAAGATTCATCACTCCCCGCCTCAGGTCGGGGTCCGGCGCGGCGATGGCTTCGACTGAGCCATGTTCGGATGTGATCCTGATGTGATCGCCGTCCTGCAGACCAAGGTCGGTTAAATCGTCCGGGTGCAGGAACGCAGGATTGTATGGCGACCGCTTGAGGACCGCGCCGATCTGGGTGCCGGTGCTGTTATGGAAGTCACGCATGCGCCGGCTGGACAGCAAATGGGTAAACCCCGCGCCAAGGCGCGATACTTTCTCATGCTCCAGCAGTTTTTGACATTCCACTTGGACATCCGCGGGCATTACGTCGAAACGGTTCGTCTGATCCGCCGGTGGCGGCAGCACCACGGCATGCGCAAGGTTAAATTCCCGGCCGGAAGGATATTGTTTGAGCTCTTCGAGCGACACCGATGCATTTCGCATCATGATGGCAATAAGGTCGTCTACCGAGGGCGGCGTGGACATATCGAGTGCCACCCCTTTGAAGTCGAGCTGAAGGTCAAGCCGAGCGGCTAAATGCCAGTAGAAAAGCGCGCCATCAATCAATTCGGATCCCGCCGGGGGATCAAGCACCGCTGACGTATATTGCAGGAACGTCTTGTGAAAGAGCTGCGAATATTCGATTGGCAAATCCGGCCGCTCGAAATACATGGTCGGCGCGATGACGTAATCGGCAAGTTGGCCGGTTATGGTTAACGTCGGGTCGATCACGACCAGAAGATCAAGGTCTTTAAGCGCTGCCACCATGCGCAACTGATCGGGAACACATTGGGCCGCATTGGCGCCGTCGACGATCAGCACGCGGATCTTCTCAGGGCCGGGTTCGAGAATTTCGTCAGCCAATGTCGCGGTCAGCCTTTCGCCCAGCAGATGGCGAACGCCTCTCGTTCGGCTGGGCGGCTTGCCATCCCAGGAGCGTGTTGCGGGATAAACATCGGCATACAGCGGATAAGCCGATTGTTGCGGGCTGATCACCGCCATCTCACCCGCGCGGGTGAATCGCCCGCAGATGACGTTGAGCGCTTGTGCGAAGTGAAGGGCTAGATTCGAGAACGGTCCCATGCCTGTGCCAGTGCCGGTGAAAACCGACCCACGTTTGCCGTCGCGCGCGAACATCGCCGCCGCAGCGCGCAACTGACCGGGCGCAAGGCCGGCGCGCTCGGCGACAAACGCCTCGGTGAACGGCTGCACGGCGGAGACAAGATCGTCGAGACGCTCGGTTCCGACATGGCGTTGGCAGAACTCGATGTCGTGCCACCCTTCGGCAAGCACGATGCGAATAAGCCCACCGAGTATCAACCCATCGGCGCCCGGTAACGGCTGCAGATGCAGATCGGCGTAGCGCGCCGTCTCGCAGCGTCTCGGGTCAATACAGATTATCTTGGTGCCACGCGCCTTTGCCTGTTTGATCCGCCGCGTAGGATTGGTCGTCAGGAATTCGGGCGTCGTATGAGCGACGAGGGGGTTTGTACCGACGATGAGGATTACATCGGATGTATCGAGATGCTGACATCCTGCGGGCCATACACCCATCCGCTCGACCGCAACCATTCGGCCCGACTGGTCGATCGTATTGACTGTAAAAATTTGATCCGATCCGACCGCCGCGAGGAAGCTGCGATACATGGCGTGCGCTGTCGACGTGAGATAACACCCTCCGCCTTCAAGCACGGCTACCGAGCGAGGCCCGTGGCGATCGATTATGGCGCCGATCTTCACGGCAATTTTGTCGAGCGCGTCCGTCAGCGGCACCGGTGCGAGATCGCCGTCTGCGCCCCGCTTCAGCGAACGAAGTAGACGCTGTGGACCGTGATGTGCCGCTTCGGCCTGCAACCCCTTGAAGCACATATAGCCTTCGCCAATCGCCTGGTCCTTGTCGCCGTGAATGGAAACAATCCGGTTGTTCTCGATCTGCATCTCGGTTCCACAGCTGGCGCCGCAGAATCTGCAGAAAGACTTCACATGCTTCGACGGTGTCGCACTCTGTTCGCGTGTCATATCCGGCCAGCCCTCGCAGTCACTGATAGCGGTCGTGCGCATTGCAGCGGCCGCTGTGATTTTTTAACCCTCCCGGCGTAATCGGAATGCAGCCGTGAGTCCGATGGACAGCGCTCGCCGGTCGACGCGCCGCGATGCTCAGAGCATCACCAGGCACCAGAGGCCCGGCAAATCACAGCCCAAACTTATCCTTGTACGGTTTGAAAATGCGCTCGAGTTCTTTGCGGTCGAGCCCGTATTGCTCGGGGGAATGGCTGAATTTTCCATGTCGATCCACCTTGTTGGCCGGATGTTCCATCCAAGTGCGGATGCGGTTCTCAAAGTAGGAGGTGAATTCCAGACCTTGTGCTTCGTAAATAGCCGCGATCGCCGCAACGGGATCCTTGAGCATCTCCCGAAACCGCAGATGGTAGATGCGCGGATCGTTCATCATGGGACTGTTGATCATCGCCTCCACGCCGGCTTCCATCGCCTCCACCATCTGGGTTGGATTCTCCTCCCAACCCGCGCCGCGAATCGGCTGGTAGAAAATGTTATTGATCGAAATGATCGAGGCAATCTGCTCCTCTATTGGGCGATGGCACCACACGCCGATCGCGTCCGGAAAGACCTCGAACAGCGATGGTGCGATGTAGTGATGCAGGACGCCCTTTCCAACCCAGCGGCGGGTGGGTCGCTTCCACTGGAATTGCTGCATCATTTTTTTCTGGAACTGAAAATGGGCGAGCGGGTCCTCCGGCATCAAGGTCGGGGGCACGTTGGGCGTATTCTGGAAGTGCAGTGGATAGACGAAGCGGAAGTCGAGGCAAGCGGCCCACTCGTCCTCTGCTTCGGCCATCGCACCTTTATCGAAGTAAGGATGGGAGACCAGTGCCAGTGGTTCGCGATCGATCACGTGCTGGGTGTAAATATCAGTCGCTCTAAGCGCTTCGGCATCGGCATCGGGATCGAGGCCAGGCGGCGGTGACGGAAATAATCCGTCCATGTAGCGCGGGGTGCGATGACCCCAATCCAGCGACAGTAGCTTTTGCGACAAGGTTGTGCCGCCACGTGGGAAGCCCATGACAAACATCGGCTGCACGATCTCTTCATCCAGGATTTCCGGATATTCGGCCCAGTCGCGCGCGACCTGTAGCCGCATTTCGACGATGCGCTGCAGATCGCGTAGCGATCCTTCCAATGCGTCTGGACGCGGCTTGGCGAATTCGTTGAACTGCTCGACGATGCCAATGAACCGTTGGCGAACTGCCGTATCGACATAGGCGCTCAGACCCGTGTCCTGCGCCACACGATCAAAAATCGCGGCGCCATCAAAAAACCCTGACTGTGTAAGCATTCCTGTTGTAGCTCCTCGGCTCGTGCAAAAATTTATAATTTAGAGAACCGCTGCGTGGCGGCTCAATATTCGTTCAGTAGCCATAGATTTGCAGTACGTCGCGACTGCGCTGATCAAGCTGAGTCCGCCGCTGCGCAGGTGAAATGAACGGGGTGCCGGCAGGAAGCGCGGCAAACGCTTCTGACGATTTGACGCTGGTCACCTTCGGCAGCCCCACGGCCTGCTCCTGGTAAAACTGGCGAAACTGCATCATGCCCAGCTCCGCGGTATCGACCGGATCGAGCCAGTTCGGCGCGCCGATATCGTCTTTGCACAGGACGAAACGGTACTTGCCGTCCGCGTCTCGCCGCGCTTGATGCCCGTTCAGACTGGACTGGTGATAGACAAAGTCCGCGATCTGGAGGTAACGGTTTGCTGTGGCGAAGCTCCAGTAGCGGCTGGTTGGCGCTTCCACTTCGATGATCAGCGCTTCGTTTTCCTGCAAGGCAAAGATCATGTTGTGATAAACGGCGAGCGGATTGCCGCCGGCATTGGCCGGGATATGCTGCATGGCAAAACGGTTGAACTCACGGTCCTGCGCCGCCAAACTCCGATCGAACCCGGCCGTCACCCACGCCCGGACCACGAACTTAACAAAGCGGGCAGCGTGTTCAATTTTTGCGACTAGCGTCGGCTCATCAGACAGGAACGGGCGCGCCGGCGTGTCGGTGAGCCGGTCGATCCACATCTTGGAAGGCTGCGCCTTGCCCCAGTCATAAAATGTCTCGCGGACGAACAGCGCAATGACGTGCTGCTCGGGATCGAGCTTGATCCAGTTGCCGGGATGGGGATTGGGGCTGGCGATAATCTCGAAACTGCCATCGGCCTCCAATTGCATGTCATCGATAAGATAGGATTTCGTCGGCAGCTTGACGAACTCGGCATCCTCCACGATCCCGAACAGCGGCTGGACCTGGATGTCGAGGAACACGCAGTCGCTGCGCTTGCCGCTTATACGATAGGTCTGCGCGCCATCGACGAAGCCCCACCGATAGCCGTAATCGGGCGATGGAAAGCCCCAGTTCGAGTTCATTGGCTCGTATAAATAACGGTAGAAACGCGGATAGTCGACGTGGGGTGCAATAATCCACTGGTAAGACGCCGCCTGCATCTGCATCAGGAATTGGGTCGCCTGATTACGCACCATGGGGCGATCGGAAAACTCACGGGTGTAGATAAATTCCCTGATGCATTCAAGCGCATCCAGATACCCCTGCCAGGCATTTTGTACAGCGGGGGGCATATTCAATGTCGGATTTTCCATGGTCTTTACCTTCTTGGGATAACGAATAAGGCGCTCGTGCGCCAAGGAAGTCGGATTCTGCTAAGGGCGCGACACAAGCCCGCCGTCAACGTCGAAACTTTGGCCGGTGATGTAGCTTGAATCCGATCCTGCAAGAAACAACGCGACCCGCGCGGCCTCCAGCGGTGTGCCGACTCGGCGCAGCGGAATCATGGCTTCGACGGCCTTGCGACCCGCTTCAGTGGAAATATCTTCCCGATAAGCATCGGTATCGATGACCGGGTTAATCACATTGACGCGAATGTTGTGAGCGCCCCATTCATTGGCTGCCGTTCGGCTGAGGCTGCGGATAGCCTCCTTGGCGGCATTGTAGGGAGAGGTCATCGGCGTGGATAAAATGCCCCGAGCCGAACCAAAATTGATGATGGAGCCGCCG
The DNA here is from genome assembly GCA_028293825.1 of Verrucomicrobiaceae bacterium. Lineage (GTDB taxonomy): Bacteria > Pseudomonadota > Gammaproteobacteria > Pseudomonadales > CAMLJR01 > CAMLJR01. The sequence goes on along the minus strand of JAQGNY010000010.1, from coordinate 408,075 downwards.
CCCCGAGCCTTCATCTGAGGAAACACGGCTTGCATGAAGCGCAGTGTGGCCTTGAGGCCGGTGGTGTAGATCCAATCCCACTCCTCTTCGCTAACTTCTTCGACGCCGCGGTCCGCGGTTTTCAACAATGGCTTCTCTCTAGTGCCAAAGCTTTGCGCGTTGTTGACCATGATGTCGATGCCACCCCAGGTTTTGGCAGCGCAATCGACGGCACTGTTGATATCACTGACGACACTTACATCGCAGCGGACACCCATTGCCTCGCCACCCGCACTGCGAATGGCCGACACCACCTCGTCGACCGTCTCAGCTGTGCGGGAGGCGACGACAACCTTGGCTCCTTCGGCGGCGAATTGCTCAGCGATCGCCCGGCCGATACCGCGCCCGGCGCCAGTCACTACAGCAATCTTGCCCAGTAGACACATGCTCATTTGCAGATCACTCCAACATCGATGGTTGCTGCGATAACTCAGCAGGACCACCCAGCAATCATATTTGAGAATGTTGCGCCCAAACCCCGACAAATCCGGCGCGCTGCCGAATATGCCGCAGTTCAGACACGTCACCCAAAGATTAAAGACCCGTTAAAAGTGATAGCGCACGTCTACGCCATACATGCGCGGCGCTGCGACCATCGATGTTTCGAAGCCAAGGCCGCCCGCGGCGGCGCCGCTGCCGAAGTATTCTTTGTTCGCCAAGTTTTGACCGAACAAGCCAACGTCCACGCCGCTCTTGGCAATATTGCGCCAGTCGATCCGGCCACCTAACAGGCCATAACTCGCTATGGTTTGTGCGCCGTATTCCATTTGCCCGTTGAAGTAATAATTCACGTCGAAGGCAAGTTTGCCTAAATCACCCGCGAGTGGAAGCTCATAACGGACGCTGCTGGTAAAGCTCTTCTTCGGGGCGCCGTTAAACGGAATTTGAGAGGGGTCCGAACCGACGAATTGCTCTTGCCGCAAAAAGTCGGGCAAATCATTTTTAAGCGTATCGGGCTTGAGCAGTGAACCGCCCACATCAATCGTCCAACGGTCGGTGGGCACCAGCGTAAACATAAAATCCACGCCCATGACGCGAGTGTTGCCTGCATTAACCAGCAGAGTGCCGCCCATGGGAGCCGGATTAAAAAACGCGGTTAAACCGGTGAGGGATATCTGCGCGTCTTTATACCAGCCACTGAAGACTGAAATATTGGAACGCAGCAACGCGTCTCCCAGATGCATGTTATTGCGAACGCCTAACTCTAAATCGGTCACTGTGTCGGGGTCGAAGGTTTGATACGGCGCGAGCGGTCCGGTCAGAGTTGGGCCATTGGCACCGCCGGTGCGGTAGCCGTGTCGCGTTGCGATATAGGTGAATAAATCGGGATTAATCTGCCATTCCAGGCCAAGGTTCCAAGTGGTTGCATTCGAGCTGGTGGTAATGGTGGCGGTGTTAGTCAGCCCGCTGCCATTACTGCAGTCGCTAAGCTCAAAGTCGCCAGGATTCGGAGCCTCGCCGGTGCATGAGGACGTTTTGTCTTTGGTATAACGAACACCGATGTTTGCCTGCAGCCCGCTCAGCCATTCGTCGAGATCGTATTTGCCATTAAAGAAAACAGCTCGGCTGGTTTGCGTCGTGAAGTTGTAATCGGCCGTGCCCGGTGCACCGGTAAGCAAGCTTACCAATGGCTCGCCGAAAGCTACCAGAGTGCCGCCCGGACCGGTCGGCTCGGACTTCAGCCAGAACAACCCGGCCACCCATTCCAGCTTCTCCTCGAAGGCGCGACCGCGAATTTGCAACTCGTCGGATAGCTGTTTGGCGCTGTCGTAGTTCTCGGCGTAAATCAATTTCACCGGCAGCCCGGGCACAAAGGTTGACTCGAGGTTCGCTACACCGTCGACATTCGTGTTGTAGTTCAGAATGTTTTTACGGTAACCAAAAATATTGATCAGCTCGTAGTTGTCCGAGAGGTCGATGGACAGGCGATCGGTAAACCCGGTGCGGCGAATGTTGGAAAATTGCGGCGTGCTGTAATTGACCTTGTAAAAACCGAGTGCCTGCTGCTCTTTGAATTTTTGGATCAGGTCGGGCCCAAATCCCAACTGGCCGGCAACGCTCGTCGGCGTCGGGTCCACGTTGGCGAGCTCGGTTGCGGTGGAGCGTTCGTGGGCCTCGGAATAATCGAAAATGGCCAGGTTCGAAACGCCCTCGACCGGATCGAACAGCACCGATAAACGCCCACCCTTGCTATTGATGTTCTGAATATCGGTATCGGTGCCGATATCTTTCACAAACCCATCGCGCTTCTGCACGTCGCCGGCAACGCGGATCGCTAATTTGTTGTCGATCAAGGGAATGCTGATGCCACCCTTGAATTCGCGGTCGTTGTAATTACCAAGGCTTACCGAGAGATCCCCCCCAAAGGTGTAGGTCGGCTCTTTCGGTGAGATCAATACGGCGCCGCCGGTGGTATTTCTACCGAACAATGTCCCTTGCGGCCCCTTCAATACCTGGATGGATTCCAGATCGTACTGCGAGCCCGTGCTGCCCATCGATATTTCCGGCACTTCCGCAAAATAGGAAATGACTGCCGGTGAACTCGGGCCAGCCAATGCTTTGGATTGACCGCGAATCGAGTACACGACGTTGGGGTTTTTCATACCGCTGCCGCCCAGAAACACACCGGGCGTTACGGTTTGTAGATCGCCAGCAGTCGTAATGTTTTTTTGTTCCAGCGCTGCAGCACTGAAAGCGACAATCGAGACCGGCACCGACTGAATGTTTTCAGTCTCTCGACGCACTGTTACGAAGACCTCTTCCAGCTGTGCGCGTGCCTCGGGCTCTTTCTGTTGCGCGTTGGCAGCAAAGGGGAAAAGCGATGTGGATGCAATTGCCGCCACGGACATTAGATTGATTGAAGCAGTCTTCATGGGTGTCTCCATTATTTTTATATTGGCTCTGCGCCGAATCGCGAAATTTTTCGGCGTTACACCATATGGATGAATGCGTTGTCGCATCACTCTGATTTTGCAGGCGCCAGTCTAGCGACGGGGCAAAAGCGTTCGGCGAAATTCGATTGATATGTGCTTCAAAACAATTGATTTGGAATGCAACGCGCAATGGCAATTGTGCGCAATCAGCAACCCGTGCGCGTCTGTCAGATCATTGGTGGCATAACTGGACGAATCGGGGAAAATCGGTCGTTGGTTTGTTTCTGGGCTCAGCGGTTTGATATCTGGAGAGCGGAGTAGATGCTTGCTTGATTTCGCACTTAGCGCCGATGGACTCACCGCAGTAAGTCAATTACTGTAACTCGCTCTCCGCTCTCTCATTAAGGTCCCATCTTGCTGTTAAGACCCAATGTTGTGTTTAGGCAGATAACTGCGCGATGAGCAACGCCACCGGCGAATATCAATTCAAACCGCACGAAAGACCGACCCTACCGGGCTCCCCGGCATCGCCGGACCACCCGCTCGGGCGGCGTATCGCCTATTTGCTGATCGGCGCCTTGGTCGGTCTCACCGGCGGCCTCGGCAACGCGCTGGTCAGCGTTAACCTCACCTACATCCAGGGTTCGCTGGGGCTCTACAGCAACGAAATCGCATGGCTGCCGACCGCGTACATCATGACCAACGCCTGCATGAGTCTGCTGCTGATCAAATTCCGTCAGCAATTTGGCCTGCTGTGGTTCGCGCGTATTTTTCTCGTCCTCTACGTCATCGCCACTGGCGCGCATCTGCTGGTGCACACCTTCGCCAGCGCACTGCTGTTGCGCGCGATCAGCGGCGTCGCCGCCAGCGCGATGAGCACGCTCGGCCTGCTGTATTCGATGCAGTCGATGCCGCCGAAGTGGCGTTTGAAAGGACTGGTGCTGGGTCTTGGCATTCCGCAATTGGCGACGCCACTGGCGCGGATTTTTTCGTCCGACCTGCTCGAGTTCGGCCAATGGCGCACGCTGTATATGTTTGAGCTCGGCATGGCGATGCTATCGCTGGCGGGAGTGACGCTGCTGCGCCTGCCGCCGAGCGAGCGCATTAAGGTGTTCGAAAAACTCGACTTTCTGACCTTTATTTTATTTGTCGGCGGGGTCGGTCTGCTCAGTGCGGTGCTCGGCCAGGGCCGCATTCTGTGGTGGACCGAGGCCGCCTGGCTCGGCTACGCGCTGTGCGGTGCGATCGTCATGCTGACACTGGCACTGTGGATCGAACATCACCGCAAGAATCCGCTGCTGAATACGCGCTGGATCGGCAGCGTGACGATTATCCGCATTGCTATTGTTGCGGTGGCGATGCGCGTGCTGTTATCCGAACAAACGTTCGGCTCGGTCGGTCTGCTGCAGGCGCTGGGGCTGAACAATGATCAGATGATCGACCTGTTCTGGGTGATTTCGCTGGTGACGTTTCTCGGCGTGCTGCTGAGCGCGCTGACGCTGAGCCCGAGCAATCTCGGCTGGCCGATTCTGGTATCGATCTTCCTTATCATGATCGGCGCCTGGCTCGACGCGCATTCGAATAACCTGACCCGGCCGGCGCAGATGTTGATCAGCCAATCGCTGCTCGCCTTCGCTGCGGTATTTTTCCTCGGCCCCGCATTGCTGATCGGCCTCACCCGTGCACTGGCGCAGGGACCGGCTTATGTAGTCAGCTTCTCCGCGCTGTTCGGGATTTGCCAGAACATCGGCGGTTTGCTCGGCAGCGCACTGCTCGGCACCTTTCAGGTGGTGCGCGAAAAATACTGGTCGCACGAACTGGTCAGCGCACTGACGCTGGCCAATCCGACCTTCGCCGCGCGACTGCAAAGTAGCGCCGGCGCCTACGGCAAAGTGATCGGCGATCCGACGCTGCGTCAGGCGCAGGGCAGCGCGCTGTTTGCGCAGCAGGTCACGCGCGAGGCCAACGTGCTCGCCTTCAACGACACCTTCCTGCTGATCGGCGGACTCGCCGCGCTGACGTTGATCTGGTTCGGCATTCACTATGTTCGCTATCACCGCCAGCTGCGCCAAGCCGCCGCCTCTAGTTCCACCGCATCGCCCGTGACCCCCGTGACGATAGAACCCGTGACCACAGACAAAGTGCAGAACTCATGAACGAAAACAATTTTCCGCCCGACCCCGATGGTCCCAAAAATAATGCCGCCGGCGACAAAACCGCGAACACGCCATCCGAGCAGGCGCCGCTGCCACCGGTGCCGTCGCAGCCCGATATCGCCAGCCCCGAACCGGTGCCGCAGGAAGGCCCATCGGCGTGGATGCCGCCCAAACTCAACGCGTTCAGCAGTATCGTCGCCATCACTTTAGCGGTGGTCGGCGTGCTGGTGGTGTTATACGCGTGGCGGCTGCCGCCTTTTACGGGCCATATTCAGAACACCGACAACGCCTATGTGCGCGGGCAAACCACGGTGGTCAGCCCGCAATTGAGCGGCTACATCACCACCGTCGCCGTGCGCGATTTCGACACCGTGCAAGCCGGGCAACCGTTGGCGCAGATCGACGACCGTATCTTTCGGCAACGCGTCGAACAGGCGCGCGCGGCGCGCGACGGCCAGCTCGCCAATCTCAACAATTACACGCAGAACAAACAATCGCGCGCCGCCAATCTGGAAGCGCAAGGCGCCGCGCTGGCCAATGCGCAGGCGCAACTCGAACGCGCGCGCGCCGATCTGAAACGCGTGGACGAATTGGTTACGGACGGTTCGGTCTCGCAGCGCGAGCGCGATCAGACCGTCGCCGCACTGCATCAGGCCGCAGCGGCAGTCGAGCAAGCGAAATCGTCGCGCGAAATTGCGCGGCAGGATGTGAAATCGGTCGACGTCAATCGCGCTGGGCTGGAAGCGGCGGTCGCCAATTCGGAAGCGGCGCTGCATCTAGCGGAAATCGATCTCGCCAACACCGCGATCATCGCGCCGCGCGCCGGCCGTCTCAGCGAAATCGGCGTGCGCGTCGGCCAATACGTTACCGCCGGCTCGCAGCTGATGTTTCTGGTGCCGCAGCAGGTGTGGGTCATTGCCAATTACAAGGAAGAACAGACCGCGCATATCGTGCCCGGACAACCGGTGCGGTTTCGTGTCGACGCGCTCGACAATCAACGCATCAACGGTCATGTCGAGCAGTTGTCACCGGCGGCCGGCTCCGAATTCGCAGTGCTGCGCCCTGACAATGCCACCGGCAATTTCGTCAAGGTCGCGCAGCGTATCGCGGTGCGTATTTCTATCGACCCCGATCAGCCACTGGCGGACCGGCTGCGCCCCGGCATGTCGGTCGAAGCCAGCGTCGACACCCGCAACCGGCTGCAAGAACAGAGGCCGCAGCAACTGAAAGAACAGCAAAATCCAACGCAGGAAAACCCGCAGTGAGCGGCTTTGACGCGCGCCTCTTTCGCCAACTCGGCATGACAGCGGCGCTCTGCGGATTGCTGGCGTGCAGCCACGCGCCGTCGGTGCCGGAAGACGCGCGCGTTACCGCACCGGTTGCCTGGCGTACACCGACAGACAATGGCCCAGCCATCGATTCCGACTGGTGGCGCAATTTCAATGATCCGGTGCTGCAGCGACTGGTCGATACCGCACTGGCCCACAACGTCGATATCGCACTGGCGGCGGCGCGCGTGCGCGAGGCGCGGGCGCAGGAAAAGCTGTCGCGCTCGCAGCTGTTTCCGACGCTTGATGCGCGCGTCGATGCGCAGCGCAGCCGCGACATCGACGCCTTTGGCGAACCGTTAATTGGCAACACCGCCGAGCCGCAATTCGCAGCGGCCTATGAAGTCGATCTGTTCGGCCGCGTGCGCGACAACGTCAGCGCCGCGCGCTCGAACTATCTGGCCAGCGACGCCGCCCGCGAGGCCACGCGCCTCAGCGTTGCCGCTGCAACCACCAGCAACTACATCACACTGCGCGCACTGGATGCGCGACTCGGCGTCGCCCGGCAAACGCTGCAAGCGCGCAACGATGCGCTGAATCTGGCGCGCCGTCGCGCCGAAGTCGGTTACACCTCAACGCTGGAGTTGCGCCAGGCCGAGGCCGAGTTCGAAGCTGCCGCGCAGGCCGTGCCGCAGGCAGAACTGGCAGTGTCGCGGCAGGAAAATGCGCTCAGTATCTTGATTGGTGTTGCGCCCACCGCCATCGAATGCGGCAGCGATTTGTTCGCGCTGACGCAACCGCAGGTGCCGGGCACGATTCCCGCCGATCTGTTGCGGCAGCGACCCGATCTGGCACAGGCCGAATACACGCTGGCCGGCACCGATGCCAGTCTTGCGGCGGCACGCAAACAGTATCTGCCGCAGATTAAACTCGGCGCGTCGATCGGCCGCATTTTCAATAATGAACTGCCCGATCCGATTACGGTGTGGTCGCTCGGCGGCAGCGTGCTGGCGCCGATTTTCGAGGGCGGCCGCATCGACGCACAGGTCGATACGGCGTTGGCGCGACGCGATCAGGCGGCATTCAACTATCAAAAAACCGCGCTGACCGCATTTCGCGAAGTGGAGGACAATCTGGCGGCGGAACAAAAACTACGCGAACAATTCGTACATGCCGAGGCGCAACGCAACGCCCTCGCCGAAACGCTGCGCGTCGCCACCAACCGCTACCGCGCGGGTTATGCGCCGTATCTTGAACAGCTCGACGCGCAGCGCGGTTTGTATGGCGCGGAGTTGTCGGTGATTCAAACTCGTGCCGATTTACTCAACGCGCTAGTCGCTTTGTATCAAGCACTTGGCGGTGGCTGGGATAATTCCACGCAGACCCGCGCTGCGGACACAGATCAGCGGTAAACCCGAAGGCCGCGCATTTGGTGTTATGCAGGCTGATTGAGATCAGTTAAGTGTCGATGGATCTGGGCGGCCGAAATTCCTGAGCCGATTCCCGGCAACAAAATGGTGAACAGCAACGGGATATATGGAATTTCTCATCAGGCTCGCCGACATGGCAACAGATGTTCTGCGGAAAGTAATTGTTCTGCAGCGGATGCCGCGCTACCTGACTTAGTGGAGTTTTTAAATGTGCCGAATCACCAAACTCTTCGCCCTTGCCCCGGGGCTGATCGACATCTTCTACAATGGGCAGCGGTTGTTCGACGCCCATCCGCGCGCCTGATATTCACGGTCCGCGTCGTTGGTGTCGACAATATCGATCTGTTCGATACGGTGTTTAAAGACGATCTTGCAGCTCTGCCACGCGGGCGCCGCACCTCGCACACCATAAACAGAGGCAAGTGCCTCCTCGAATCACCAAAATAATAAGGCTCAACAAATGACCGTCACCACCCTCGATAACAATACCGCGCTTGTGGTCATTGACCTGCAGAAGGGCGTCGTTGGTTTTGCTACCGCCCACCCCATCGACAAAGTGCTGACCTCGGTCATGGCATTGGTCGCGGCTTTTCGGCGTCGCGGTCTGCCCGTCGTGCTGGTTAATGCCACCGGCATTGCGCCGGGTCGAACCGAGCAAAACCGCAAGCTTGACGGACTGCCGACGGATTGGGCCGACCTCATACCGCAGTTGAACGTACAGCCTAGTGATTTGCTGATAACTAAAAGGACCTGGGGCGCCTTCACGAACACCAACCTCGAAGCACAGCTACGGGCGATGCGCGTTACCCAGTTAGTGATCCTCGGTATTGCTACCAGCATGGGCGTCGAGTCCACCGCTCGCCACGCGTATGAATTGGGATTCAACATTACCCTCGCGCTCGATGCCATGACTGATTTAAGCCTTGAAGCCCACGACCACAGCGTCGCCCACATTTTTCCGCGACTGGGCGAAACGGGTTCCACGCAGGAGATTATCGGGCTTGTCGATCGCCTATGAACTCGCTCCAAAAGGACATTAACGCGGCGCCGGCTGCAGGTATTGCCGCCGCCGATCGAATTACTCCCACCATGTGGAAAATAATCAGCGTCGCCGCCACGGGTTCGTTCATGGCGCAACTCGATGCCACAGTGGTCAATGTGTCGCTCGCCAGTCTCGCCGCCGATTTGCACGTCAGTCTTACCGCGATCCAATGGGTGACTAGCGGCTATCTGTTGGCGCTGGCGCTGACATTACCGCTGAGCGCCTGGCTCGTCGACCGCATCGGCACCAAAGCACTTTATCTTTGGTGCTTCGCCGCCTTTACCCTTTCTTCGACGCTATGCGGGCTGGCGTGGTCCGCAAATTCACTGATTGGATTCCGTATACTCCAGGGCATGAGCGGCGGACTACTGGCGCCGATGTCGCAAATGGTGACGGCACGTGTGGCTGGCAAGCAGATGGCACAGGTGATCAGCATCGCCGCGTTGCCGGTGTTGCTCGCGCCTTTGCTGGGGCCGGTCGTCGCCGGTGCCATCCTGCAGTTCGCGTCCTGGCGCTGGCTTTTTCTCATCAATCTGCCGGTCGGTATCCTGGCGCTCGTGCTGGCGGCCGCCTTTCTTCCCAATGATCGGGCAGAGACACGGCCGCGCGGCCTCGACCTCCTTGGATTGGCCCTGCTATCGCCGGGGCTGGTGTTGTTTCTCTATGGCTCAGACCATCTTGGCGACCAGATGGGTGCGATTGCTCTTATCCTCTCTCTTGCTCTGTTTGTGCTGTTTTATCGCACCGCGCGGGCCAAGGGCGACGCGGCGCTAATCGATATTCGGCTGTTCAGGGTCAGGGGGTTTTCCGCTTCGATCGCCGCTATGTTCATGGCCAACGGCATCTCCTTCGCCGGTCAGATGTTGATTCCGATCTATCTCATCCACGCCTGCAGCCTGTCACCGAGCCGCACCGGCTGGCTACTGGCGCCGCTGGGACTGGGCATGATCTGCACCTATCCGTTCATGGGCCGTCTTACTAACCGGTTCGGCATCCGTAAATTGGCGGCTTGCGGTGCGCTGCTGGCCTTGGTGGGAACACTGCCGCTTATCTTCCTGGCTCAGCACGGTCTCGTCGTTACCGTCCTGGCGGCGAGCCTGTTCATTCGCGGTGTGGGCGTCAGCGCCATCAGTATTCCAGCGATCACCTCGGGTTATGCGGCAGTGGCCCGCAAAGATCTGCCAATGGCGACGACCGCCATGAACATTGTTCAACGTCTGGGTGGTCCGACCTTGACGACACTCTGTGCAACGTTCCTCGGTTGGCGCCTAGCGGCAGTGCCCGCCCCCACGGCGACAGCTAGCGCCTTTGTCGCAGCGTTCAGTCTTCTCTGCGCGCTGCATGCGCTGCTGTTTCTCGCCACCTTGCGGCTGCCCTGGGTGGTTTCTCACCTGGAACCCGCCGCCAAACCTATGACTGCAGACCCGCAGCCTGCATGAGCAACTCGATATAGGCGAGTGACGTGCGCCGTAGGTCGGCTGAGTAAGCGATACAACTAAAATCCAGCTTGGGTCGATTAACAGCGGGATGAGGAAATGCGGTCTGAATTGAGCCACTTATCTACGGGTCCCCCGGTTGAGCCTCTACTCTTCAAATCGCCCCGCCGTTATGGCCGATTACTGTCATGCGACGATAGTAACGATTGCAGCAATAGGAAATTGCGGTCTCACACTGACTCGTTGAGTTAATCGTGAGGGGCCGACTATTGCTCGTGGATAACAATACGTGCCGACATATCTGCAAATGCCTCCCGCACCGCGCCAGGTTGCTCAATCCACGGAAAGTGGGCGGCTTCACGAATAGACCGCCGCAAAATATTGTCTGCTTGGAACCTGGGGTTATCCCACAGCGCTTGATCGACAATTCGATCGTCAGCCCCGCTCACGATTAACGTGGGTAGCGATTTCGGCCACCACTGCGCAACGTACGTATGATCGAAGTGACGATCTGACCATTCGACTGCCGCGAGGGTATAGGGCATTCGCGCCAATAGATCGCGGCCGACGGATAAACCCTGTGGCGTAAAATTCCAAGACGCCGATGCTACGGCAATCTCGCGCAGTGTTTCGTTAGTTTGCTGTTGTTGATATTGCTGCAGTGCCACATCAAATTCTGGCAGCGGATTCTGCCTTGTCATCTCTACATAGCGAGGATGCCAGCTCGCATCCGGTGCGGTGCTAATAAGCACTAAACCGATAATCTTGGACTCCAGATCGGGCACCGATAGTAGATACATTCCGCCCGTTGAATGACCGACATAAACGCAGTTCGGCAATAAATCGATCGCCTCATAAAGAACATGTGGCCACGTTTTAAAATAGTCGGGTGAAGGCGCTTTAGGTGCGCTATTCGAACCATCGCCGGGCAAATCGACTAACCAAATAGTGCCCGCTACATCGATCGAATCTGCCAGCTCATTGAGACTTTCCGACCCGATGCCGGGTCCGCCCGGTAGTAACAACCAATTAATAGCGCCCGGCGTTTGCCGACGCTTTCGCAGGCGCACGCCGGATGCTGTGAAGAGCTCGTTGGTCATTGTTGGAATCACGCGTTTATTAACCTTGTTTGGCGGATGAGATAGTAGGCATTTTACGGTTATCGGCACGCTGTGGAAGAAGGGATCTGGGGCTGGGATAACTACCTCCCCTTCACTCCGACTTATCTCTTTTACCCACCTCCTTAATCCTTCGACCTCTGATTGAGGTACTCCCCCCTACCTCGGAAGTACCCCCACCTACCTTAGAGGAACCCCCTCCCACTTCACAACGAGGTAATCCTCCATAAAAGCTCCGGCTTCCTACGAAAAAGCTCCGATGGAGGAGCTCGCGGATGGGTCATACCCCTAAAAAGAGAGGACAGCGGAGCAAAAAGACTCGACATCCTTGTTTGGAGGTAGGTACGGCGATCTTGGCAGTAGGATTAGGCTGCGCGGAAGTGCAGTTTTTTGTCTCGATAGGCAAGCCGGGGTGATCGCGATGAATGTATTGATCGATCTATCGGCATTGATAATGAAAAATCGAGATGGGGCGCGCTTGATATACCTGTCCCGATTTTTGCATTGGCGATTGGCACCACTTTTCAAGACCACTTTTCACTGAGCTGTTTTTAACCGACCGCTGTTAGATGAGTAGCGACGAGCAATGGATTACGATCAGAACGATACGGACGATATAGCCGGCTCCCATGCGGATTTCGCTGACGCCGGCAATCAACCCAGCACCCAGGGTAGCGACAATGTTGACAGCGGCCGCCCCTCCGCCATTGAGCGCCAACGGGCTGCGATGCAGCCTGCAGCGGCCCGGCATTTGACAGACCATATAGCGCCGCAACCAAAACGCACCTTGCCGAACTCCTTTTCTGACGACGGGCACAATGGCAGTCGTCTCATCAAACGCACCCGCTTTGCCCTCTTGCTGGCCGCTGCCAGCCTGGTTTTGGCGGTCATTGCGTTTCGTACTCCGATAATGGGGGCGGCCGCTCAGGCTGAGCGAGAGGTGGCGCAATTTACAAAAAGTCTGCAAAAAGCGCCTGCGCCGACTACGTCCGCCGAAGTTGCGGCGGCGACGGGAATAACCGTTCCGATTTCCGAAGTCAGCCTGCGTGTCCGGCCTGAACTGCTGCAACAGCTAGTGGCCGTGTTTCGGTTACGGCTGGCAAATGCTCCGCACGACGCCGAGGTAAATTCAATTCTTGTTCGATTGCGCGAGCACAGTCTTGCTGAGCTTGAGGTAATAAGCGCGACCGAGGACGCGCCGCTTGCTGCCAACTCGCTTAACTTCGCCGCTAAGTTATTTCCCGAGCTGGTCTATGATCCGCGCTATCAGTCGCTGGCCGCGCGCATAGACAAAAACCCGGCCCAAAACCAACAGCAGGCAATCGCTGACTCTGCTGTCGGCACCGAACACGCGTTAGCGGCAACGCCTGCACTGTCTTCACAATCCGTAGCATCCGCCACCACTGCAACGGCTCAGCAAGCAATACCCGCAGTATCGGATACGAAACCGATAAATCCAGCGCCCATGCCCGCCGTGTTGCCAGCAACAGAGCGCTCCACGGGTGCGGCGTCAAAAACCGATGCAGCAGCCGTGGCAGCGAAGCCTGAAATTCACGTAACTTCACTGACGCCGGGAATTATCGAGGGCGAACGCTTCGTTCCCACCGATGGCGGCAATGTCTTTATGTTGGTGATTAACTATCGCAACCTCGGCAATGGTCTCAATCAGCAACCGGGCGGTGAGCTGGTGACCCAACTGGGCAGCAGCCACAATCCTCGGCTATCGGCTGAGGTGCCAGTCGAGATAACAGGCAGCAGTGGCAAGAAAAGCTTTCTGATTGGGACCTTGGAGCGCGGCCATACTGGAGAGGCTTACAAACTGAACTTTATTCTTAATGGCCAGGTTTTGCCGACGCGCACAGCGCACCTAACTCTTGCCACCTATGCGGATAATAATATTTAACGGAAAAGCTCAAGGCGGCGATCGCGCGACGCATTCGCCGCCACGCATCTCCATCAATCGTTTACTAAAGAAGTCCCCTCCCCAAGCCTCTTGAACACGATTGAATCTACGCAACACCAGAGTTCAGAGGCACGCGGCTCAGGTCTGCGGCATTATCAAAAATATAGATTGCGCGATGCCTGCTGTTGGCACCGTCCGCTAGCACGCTTAATCGCTCGAAAGCGGGCATCGAGTTACGTACGGTTTGCGAAGCGCAATTTCTCGCATGTCATTTTGCAAATAATTTTCGATTGATCTGCGGCTGCGATGGCAGTGGACCATTCGGCGAACCGGCAGCCACCGCGCGTTGATACGCGGGGCGTTTTTGCACCGCTTCCAGCCAGCGCGCGATATGCGGAAACTCACTCGCCTCCAAGCCCCAACTGAACGCCAGCTTCATTGGAAACACCATCATGATATCGGCTGCGCTAAACGCGGCGCCGCCGAAATACGGCGAGTCGGTCAGCGCATTTTCGGCGACGGTGCTTACGCGTCGTGCGCCGCCGAGATTGCGCGCAACGATGAACGACGGCTCAGTACCTTCCGGAAGCGCCGAGCGCAGCAGAAAATCCAGAATGATGCGCGATGCCGCCGAGCCTTCCGCGAAGTGCAGCCACTGAATATATTTCGGGAAATCGACGGAGCTGGCGGGCACGCTTAATTGGCCATTGCTGTAGCGCGCCATGATGTAATCGAGAATCGCGCCGGATTCGACAATGGCGATATCGCCATCGGTAAATACCGGCACCATCGCCATCTGATGCGCGTCGCGCGCCAGTTGTATCGAGCCCATTAAATCGCCGGGCTTGAACGACAAGGTGTATGGCAGGCCTAATTCTTCCAGCAACCAAATCACGCGCTCGGAGCGACGTTCCTCGATGTGATAGATAGTGAATTGTCCCGGTGCCACGGTTGCCGAATTCGTTTTATTGTTCATGCCGGTTCTCCTGGTGATATGGGTTCGATATTCCCGCTTTACTGCAGGTTAATAATTACAAAGGCCGATCTGCTGCCGTGAATTATTCGATCGTCGACACTTCGGCCACTGTCGATATTCGCGCGCTAAAAATGATTTTCCCGATAGCTGATGCAGCGGCCATCCGATGAAAAAAATATCTATAGTGATTCGACAATAACAAGCGCTGCCGGCGACGTCCTTTAATCGCACGTTATCGTATTCGCTTTAACGTCTCGTTGAATAATTTAATCATGGATTGCCAGTGGTGTTCTGATTCGACTGCGTCATAAACCTACGTGTCGCGGAAACACCCAATCGTGTTTGGCTGGGTATATTTCTATCGAGTAGTTAAGGTCGGCTTTCGTCAGCGCCTCCTCCAAGCGTTGTTCATATCAGCGGGAAAAATTGATATCGGTCACACCGGCAACGTAGGCCGGGATTTTATAGCTGGTGCAAGCAAGTGCGGGCTTCTCGCTGAATCATTGGCGAGTTTAGCGTCATGGAAAAATGGCGAAGCCAAGCGGTATCGGTAAGCCATCCGCCGCAACGAATCGTAAGGCCGATTTATTGATTCGGGATTTTGTAAAAACTCCGCTGCCGCCCATAGGGAATTGCCCGCTTTTTTACGCGCGCACATAGCGCAAGTGCGTCGCATCGGAAGTATTGAGCACCTTATCTATTCGAAACTGCGGCAAGCTCTCGTGCGCGTTCTCGAACAGGCGCCTGCCACTGCCAAATAACAATGGAGCCAGAGCAATTTCCAGCTCGTCGACGACGCCCATATTCAAGTACTGCTGTATCGCGTCCGCTCCGCCCGAAATACGAATGTCGCGACCGCCCGCAGACTCTCGAGCCAACTCCAGCGCACGCTCGGCGCCGTCGTTAATGAAGTAAAACGTGGTCCCACCCGGACGCACCCACGGCTCGCGTTTCTCGTGAGTAAGAACGTACACCGGCGTGTGAAACGGCGCTTCCTCCGGCCAGCTGCATTCGCCTTGCTCGAACATGCGTTTACCCATGATGTTGGCACCGCTGCGCTCCATGGTATTGCGGAGCATATCGTTGACCGGACCGGTCTCTCCGCCCGGGACGAACTGGAGGTTCTCGCGGAAATATTGCTGTTTCAGAACCCAACCCATCAACGCACCCCACTGCGCGCCCCAATTCTTATAGTCAGGCGTATCCCAATTCTCGATGGTCATCCCTTCGGGTGCCATGTAGCCGTCAAGACTCAGTCCGATGTTCACAAATACCTTGCTCATTGCCTGATTCCTCTCACGGTTCGATGTCGGCGGTGCGCTGTCTGGGAAATGACAGCAACGTGCGCGCAGGTTTATTTCGTTGGGTCGTCTGCTGGGGTTGCCGTTGGGTCCATCCACATTGCGCCCCAAATGTGACCGTCGGGATCGGCCATGTCGCGGCCGTACATAAAGCCGTGATCCTCAATCGGATTGATGTCGGGTGTTCCGCCGTTTGCCGCTGCCGCCGCGTTCATGGCATCGACCGCTTCGCGAGTGTCGCAAGACAAGCCAAGCGCTACTTCGCTCGAAGTCGATGGCGGAATGGGGCGAGTGGTAAACGTGCGCCACTTTGCGTGAGTGAGCAGCATGACGTTAATGGCTTCGCTCCAGACCATGCAGGCAGCGGTGTCGTCGGTAAACTGAGGGTTATTTACAAAACCGAGGGCTTTATAAAAGGTTATCGACGCGTCGAGATCGGTGACAGGCAAGCTGATGAAAATCATTTTTTGCATGACGACTTATCCAGATTGTTAGGCAACAAATTTTTACGTTGTCTTTTTAGACGAATGAGACATAGCCATTTCGACATGCAGTGAAAATATTTTTCATTCGCTTGAGCGACGAGCCGCTGCGGAAAATATGTTACGGGTGTACGACATCTGCACGGTGCAGGAACTACTTGGCCAAAGCGATCGTGATCACCACGCAAACTTATGCGCACGTGCTAAATCACGAAAGGGCCGCCCTCGTCAGTTCTGCAGATCGGACGCGTGAATTGCGAGCGTGATGTCGAGTGGCCGCCGCATTGGGAAATAAAAACTGGCGAATGTTGAGGGTCCGCGCTCGCAGGGATGGACAACAATCCGCCTAGCTCATTGCCCGCACAGACCTCTCTAGAAACGCGACTGTTTCTTCGCAGCAGTTTTTCGTAATATCGAAACGCGAGCAATCGACGGAGTGCGTAATGGAATACATTAATCTTTGCTCTCTATCGACGACGCATTACGCGCACCCAGCATTGATTTAAGCCCAAAAGAAATCAGTAAACTGGAAGAAACCTATGGTCCGCATGTGGTGCTAGGACTTAATTAATTCTTAGAGCGCGTAATGTGCGCTCACTTTGCGGGGATATAACAGCGATGAACGCGCAAAAAACTGTCTCACTGGATTATAAAAATCAGATTGCCGTTGTGACGTTGAATCGCCCCGAGGCCCGCAACGCATTTAACGCGACCTTGCGAAAAGATTTGCTCGATACGTTACAGGAGGTCGAGCAAAACGAAGCTATTCGCGTAGTCGTATTAATGGCAAATGGCAAAACATTCTGCGCCGGCGCCGATTTGAAAGAAGGCAGCAAAAAAAACATCGAAGCGCTGGTCATGCGCGAATACGCGCCCATTTTTTCCACTATTCAGCGCATGGAAAAAGTGGTGATGGTCGCATTTAACGGCGCAGCGGCAGGTATTGGTTGTGCGCTCGTCACCGCCGCCGATCTTGCGCTCATGACTGAGACCGCATACCTGCAATTAGCATTCAGCAAAATTGCATTAATACCCGACGGCGGACTGACGTGGGAGTTGGTGCGCGCGCTTGGCTATAAACGCGCCTATCGGTTGATGATTGAAGCGGGCAGTTTAACGTCGACGCAATGCCTCGAATTTGGCCTGGTCAATGAAGTCGTTGCCGAAGAGCAACTGCACGAGCGCGCGATGCAATGGGCGCAGAGTTTATGCGAGTTATCGCCCGTTGCGAATCGATTGACCAAACGCACGCTGCATGAAGCCGCGCAACTTAACCTATTTGGTCGCCGGCGGCGTGCTTGATCGCAACCCGAAAACGCAGCTCGCCGTCATAGAAAGTGGCGCCAGCTGGCTGGCCGCACTGGCCGAGCGGATGGATGAGGTCTACGAGAATTGCAGCCTGATTGATGATGCGTCCATGGCATCAACCAGTACAACCGTGTACTCAATCGCTATTTTGGCCAAAGTGCCGACGTCATTTTTAGCGAAATAAAAGCTCGGCATGAGCATGCATTGTAGCGTGCGGTAGCTATTTGTTTTTTCTCTGAACCTCCGAAATATACTCTTCAATGGGTTGCGGTAACAATGAGTCATTAATTCGCAGAACCGCTCTTAATAAATGCTCACGTATACCTGAGCGACGCATATTACTATCGGATTTAACTATACTGCTGGCGATATCTTGAAGAATTAGAAAAATTCTTTCGCATTCAAGATGGTTTGATTCTGTGTCGTAAATTAAATCGTCAATGACTTGGTTGCTGCAAAGTTTGTTATCTGTAGAGCAGGGACAAATTGATAACCTTTCACCTTGAAACAACTGATCGCCGTTCCAGACGAATCTCGGATCTTTATAATCTATAGATATACCGTAACGGTTTTCAGTCGGAAAATTAACATGCCACTCGATTGCGCACCGAGAGTATCTAGTAACTACAAACACACCGAACTTATTTGAAAGGAGGGTGTATTTATCGAGCAATGCCACTAACTGGCGTTTGGTCGTGGAGTTTGGTGTTGTGTCGTCCCAGTACAAATTGGTGTTAGCGTTCTCCACACCTGATATTTGATCCAACAAGTGCTTTCGCAAGCTTACATAGAAATCAAAGAGCGTCATCGTGCACTCCAAAATATACCACCCATGACAGTGACGGAAGTGCGCAGAGCTACTATGTATAGGGCAGTGGTTAATGATTCGTGGATTCGCCGGTTCAATTCAATACCAACCTTGGTTCCATTAGCCTTGAAATTTTTATTTAGTCCTCAGTCCTTTTTGATTTTGAATGTTCTTGGCAGAAAAAACAGCGGCCTCTGTGGGGAAGCTACGATTCTGTCGGAACCGATAATACTAGAGCTTTTGCGACGGATTGTTTTGCCGGTCTTATCCTTTACTTCTACATCACCGCTTGCAATCACAGCCTCAAGTGAGCCCTTCACTATCTCTTCATTGGCCATCGTAAAATTGGCAATTCCTCGCATGAGGTGTTCAAACGTTTGTTCTTCCGTTTCATAAATTGCTCTTGGCAATATTTCAGAAAGCTCCGCTTGAATTCGCTGGCTCGTAACGCCGTCAAAATGATGCTCTTCACCTAGAGAAAGGTCATGCTGGTCAGTAACATTGATATCTCGATTGGCATCGTACCCAACGAAAAGTGACGGGGATAAAGAATGGGAAAAATTATTCCCATACTGCCAATGTATCGATTTCATAACCTCGTTTGCGCGATAACTGTTTGCAAGATGAATAAACCAATAAGTTCTTGAGTTTTTACCTAGGGGAGTCACAAAAAATATTGTCATGAATTCGGCGCCGCTTTCTTCCAGTATTCCTTTCGACAAATACCGCTGGATCAAATATTGCCATTCATGCTTATGTGAAACCTTAATAGATTTAAGATCTTCCCATGGTATATGCCTTTCGAGACCGATATTAGCTATCGCCTTCCTATTCCTGGGTTTGTCCGACAAATAAGTTATGAGCGCATCGATGTTAAATGTCAGCAAAACCTCAGCATTTTTAACTGTCCTAAATATCGTTTGAATGTCATCAAATGGCACATCGCCATATGCGTACTGATCAAGGAGAAAAATAGCTCTATCACCAAATGCTCTTACTTTAGGAAGTATGCGCGGCAATATTGTCGAGAAGTCTTCACAGTGAATGTGAATATCTGTACCGATTCGGTGCCCCTCATCAAGTTCTTTTAAAACCGAATTCAAACAATCAGCATTGTTTTTATTAATGTCAACAAAGAAGTTCTGTGTTGTAAATTCTCTGGGAGATTGTCTTCCAATATTCAGCTTAAAAACTGCTTCCTTTACGGATTTTAGAGCGATAATGGGAGATCCATAGTGAATGGAACCATCTTCATCACGATAACGACCGCCACCGCAAAAGCCGTCAATGATTGATAGTCGCATGCGCGGGATCATCGCATTGCGCATTAAGACGTGGACATAGGCCTGCAGGTAGTCATCTATAATTTGATGCTTGATTTTGCTGTGCGGGTCGATAATTGGAAATATTTGTGAAGGCCAGTTCCAAGTATACTTCTCTTCGTCCTTGCTCATTTATGATCACCTGGTTATGCGAGATTGATCATCGGGATTTCATCCCAAGTCTTGCCATCTAGAACACGCCCGTTAACGCGCTTCGATCGCTTTATGCCATCAGCTCCCCATGCGCCCCACTGCTTGAAAAAGAAGTCCACTCCAGCAGCAGTACATTGGTCGCGTAGCTTAATAGCCCAGCGTTCATCCATGGGTCGCGCACGAGGTCCTGACTCCCCACCAACGATTACCCAGTGGATTCCCTTTAGTCTAATTCGACCAACATCCTCTAATAGTGGCTCTATCGATAAAAATCGGGTTTTCGCCTTAATGTCCTGCAGGTAGGGTATGCGTGGCTTGCCGTAATTTTTATCTTCGACAGAAACTCCAAGCCAGGCGTTATCCGGAACCGACCGATTCATGAAATATGCGTGCATGCGTTCGGCGCGCTTAGTCAATATCTGATACGAATGATGCGGTGTATCTGCAATGACGAGAAATATCTCATCAATAAAAGAGTCTGGCACTCTCTCGTGAAAGAGGTCGCTCATTGAGTTGACAAAATATAACGTAGGCTGCTTGCGCTTAACTGGCTGATTCAGCCGCTCAGGAAGAAGCGTGATTTTATCAAAACCCTTCTCATAACCGGGCGTGCCCATGGCTTGCAGCCGATGAGCCATGCCTTCCGCATAGCAGTTCTTGCAGCCCGGAGATACTTTGGTGCAGCCCGTAACTGGATTCCAAGTTTGCTCAGTCCACTCAATCTTGCTTTTAGTAGCCACAAAATCATCCATAGCTGGTTATACATACAGCATTATATGAGCCAACGTGCTCCAAGAAAACCTATAGCGCCACTGTTAAATTGCACCGCCAATAATTGACTGCCCTACTTCTGCTTGGATAGTCCTGCGTTGTCCTGCAATGATCAATTCTATTAGGCACGTGGCGGGTTATCGAAGTTCAGCTATGCCCTCATCCGCGACAAGCCACGCAACACTAAGCTTGCGCCCAGTTTGTGGACTTTTCGAGGGAATGGAAGCGATATCCAGACAAGGCGCAGGCTTCTTTCTCAAACGATGAAAAAGCTCGATCCATGACTGCGTACCGCACAGCAAAACAAAGGTTGGTCGTGATATATCAGGCCGGACATAGAACTCTAGGCCATTGATACCAACTCTGATGATATAGCTAAGCGTGGTCAATAATATGGCCAGCTATGTTCTTCGCTAACCCAATTGCTGCAGGTGACTTGTTGGCAATTGCAAAGAACAAGCTGTATAGCGGGCTTCCACGTTTCGGTAGTCTCACTGGTAAAAGGACTTCGGGAAAAAGAACTTTCAAACGCGCTCTGACATAGAGCTCTAAATCGTCAATGTCTGCGTGTCTTATGACATGTGGGTCAGAATCGAACAAATTACCTTGGCCTGTATCACTGTAGAAGGCTGATCTCCACTCTGGAGTTCCAAGTGCACGATCAATTGCAGCTTCTTTTCCAGAGTCTACAGCCACCCACCTATTCGCAGCATTGCGCGCTAATCCACTGATCGAAAATAGGTACCAAACATCAATAGCATGAGTTGCTGCTATAGCTTCAAGGGTTTCCCAGTTAACACTCAATCCGTAGGGATCTAAAAAAACCACCGCGCGCCACGCTCTTGAATCAAAGGTTTTCAGAAAATCCCGCAGAATATGATTGGCGTCCCCAGCAAAGAGATGGATATCTTTTTCCAAATGTTCGGGTCTTGCGCAAAGCGCTTTTAACTTAGCAAACCGCTTTTTGTTTTCTTCGATAAAAATAAACGAAGAGAAGCCTTCCGAATTTAAAGCTCTGAGTGCAGACCCTTCCATATCATGCCCGTTTTCGCCCTTAGTGCGGCTTTCTCCAGTCCCCGCGAAGGCATCAATATAGATCAGCTTGAAGTTCTGATTTTTAAGCGCTATGCCGTAGGCCTTCAAATATTTCTCTAACAGATCGAGCTTTAGTTCCGTCCAACCTCCACCAAATTCATGGCTTTCCATAGAATATCCCTTAATAAAACTGACCGATCAGCCGCGCTAGTTATCGAGAATAGCAGCGTATTTGTTATTCTTCGTCGGCTCCAGCCATGCTATAGGCATACCTCTACCCTTCTATTTGCACGTACGGCCAATCTAAGTATCGCGAGAAATAATTAATGTCCGAATATTAGCTCAGGCAGAAGTAATGTTGGCCAGTGCGCGCACAATTCTGATTTTTCTGTCACCTATACGCTTTTTAGCCGATTTGTAAGGTGAAGCGGCTACACACCGTCGCTCAAAAGCACTCAAAGATTTGAACCGGAACGCCGGCAGCCTCTCCACAATGGCGACATGAATCGAATCGCTCTCAATTTTGAATTATCCGCCGCTACCGATGCAGCCCAACCGCCGGCATGGCTGTTACTCATCCCGGCTGGACATTTACCGATCGCGATGGCCGCAGTTTCGTCAGGCGCTGAGCCTGAAAGACGAAGCCAGTAAAGCCGATCTTGTTCTCACTATCGATGAAATAAAAAAGCATATATTAGACCGCGTTGAATTCAGCGCAATCGCCGTCGCCCGAAAAATTTGTTCCCCGCGCAGATCACGATTTAGTGCTCGCGAGAGATACGAATTGCAAACCGGGCTCAATAGCGAACGGTCCGGCAAACGCGAAGCGGCAATTACCCCACTGATCGATCAAGCCATTGCCGATGGAAAGATGACACCGGCGCAGCAACGCTCGCCCTAACAAAAGCCAGTCACGGTTAACGGCAGACATGAGGTAGCAAACTATGTGGCGCGCGATGTAAACCCGATGCCCGGAAAAAACTAAGGCACCGTAGTGACAGGGTCGGCAGGATCAGCGACGACTTAACGTAAACCTGCCGACCCGCTGCGATGGGGAAAATATGGGGAATAGGTGATTTGGGTACTTTTTAAACAAATCCATCAAGCGATTGATAGAGCACACCTAATTTTTAGATGGATTCCAGCAGCTGGGGGTGCGCCGGGATGTAAATTTATTGGTAAATACCTATATTTATCAATATGTTAATGGTCGGGACGGCAGGATTTGAACCTGCGACCACTTGCCCCCCAGGCAAGTGCGCTACCAAGCTGCGCTACGCCCCGATGATCTTGCGAAGTATTACTAGAATTGCGAAAGTCATACGCCGCGAGGCGGCGCCATTTTAACTCACGGAATGGGAGTTCGTGAACTAACTCTGCAAAACTTTTAGAACATCTTCAAGCTCGACAATCATCTGCTTGATCAGATTGGCGTATTGAATTTCATCGGCATTTTCGTGCCCATCGGTCATGCGCTGGCGCGCTCCACCGATTGTATAGCCTTGCTCGTAAAGCAAACTGCGAATCTGCCGAATCAGCAATACATCCTGACGCTGATAATAGCGACGATTACCACGACGCTTAACCGGCTTTAATTGTGGAAACTCTTGCTCCCAATAACGCAGCACATGGGGCTTTACGCTGCACAATTCACTCACTTCACCAATGGTGAAATAGCGCTTGGCCGGAATTACTGGCAATTCATCGTTATGGCTTGGTTCCAGCATAGGCCTCTACTCTGGCTTTTAGTTTTTGACCCGGCCGAAAGGTGACAACACGGCGCGCGGAAATCGGGATTTCCTCACCGGTTTTTGGATTACGTCCCGGCCGCTGGCTTTTGTCGCGCAAATCGAAGTTGCCAAAACCTGACAACTTGACGTGCTCGTTGTTTTCGAGGCAGGTGCGAATCTCTTCGAAAAAAATCTCGACCAGCTCTTTGGCCTCGCGCTTATTCAGCCCGAGCTCTTCAAAAAGCTTTTCAGCCATTTCGGCTTTGGTGAGAGCCGTCATTACTAATTCCTTAACTCCGCCGCGAAGCGCGTTTTCAGAACGTTGACCACGGATTCAACCGCAGCGTTGATTTCATCTTCGGTAAGAGTGCGTGATGTATGCTGGAACGTCAAGCCAAACGCTAAACTTTTTCTTTGCGGATCAATACCTTTGCCTTGATAAACGTCAAAAAGCGTGAGGTCTCGAAGCAATTCACCCGCCGCGTGCCGAGCTGCATCAAGCAAGGTCGCAGCTAACACATCACGCTCAACCAGCACTGCGACATCGCGGCGCACTTCAGGAAATTTCGATAACTCCGCAAATCGGGACAATTCGCCGCTGGCGATCGCAGACCATTGCACTTCGGCCAAATACACGGGCATCGACAGATCAAGCTTGGCTTGAATGTGCGGATGTAAAGCGCCGACCCAACCAATCGTATTTTCACCGACCCGAATTGCCGCGCTCTGGCCGGGATGCAGCGCTGGATGAGAAGCCGGAGCAAAGGAGACTTCATCGATACGCGCCAACTTAAGCAATGCCTCGACATCGCCTTTCACATCGTAAAAATCTATTTGCTCAGATTTCGCCGACCAAGATTCTGTGAAACGCGAACCAGTGGCAAGCAGAGCCAGCATTTTCTGTTGTTCGGGAATACCTTCTTTCGCTGGTGAAAAACTCAAACCCGTTTCGAATAAACGCACGCGAGGTTGCTGGCGATTGAGATTGTATTGCGCAGTTTGCAGCAGGCCGGCCCACAACGTTGTCCGCATAACCGATAGATCATTCGAGATAGGATTAATCAGCTCTACAACAGCTTGCTGCGGCGCCAATAAAGCTTGAATTTTGGGATCGACGAAACTGTACGTAATAACTTCCTGGTAGCCGCGGGCGACAAGAGAGCGACGTACTGCTGTCGTGTGCAATTGACGTTCAGGCTTCGCAGGAAGTGGCAGATCAGACGAAATAGACCGAACCGGCAGACGGTTGTAGCCATAAACCCGAGCTAACTCTTCGATTAAATCGGCCTCAATGCTGAGGTCAAACCGCCAGCTGGGCACTTCTGCAGACCAGCCATCGGAGACACTTTTTACGTCCAATCCAAGCCGCTGCAAAATCGTTTCCACGTCGTTATCGGGTATATCAAAACCAAGCAAACGAGAAATAGCATGACGCCGCAAATTAATGATCACAGGCGTCGGCAGTTGATCGCTTTCCACCTCAGCCACCGGGCCAGCTTGCCCGCCAACAATACTCAAGATCAGCTGTGTGGCGCGTTCGATGGCACGCACCTGCAGCTGATAATCCACTCCACGTTCAAAGCGGTGCGAGGACTCTGTATGCAAACCATAACTGCGCGCGCGCCCGGCAAGCAGACTCGGTGTAAAAAAAGCGGATTCCAAAA
Source organism: Verrucomicrobiaceae bacterium (assembly GCA_028293825.1). GTDB lineage: Bacteria > Pseudomonadota > Gammaproteobacteria > Pseudomonadales > CAMLJR01 > CAMLJR01. The sequence continues at coordinate 383,260 of JAQGNY010000010.1, read as the reverse complement.
AAATATGCCGTGTAGTTTCGGACACAGCTGAATGCTGCCCACCCATAATTCCGGCAATGGCTAACGCTTTATGGTGGTCGGCAATGACGAGTGTTTCAGCGTTAAGTTTTAACTCTTGATTAGTAAGCGTTTGCAGGGTTTCGCCGGCTGTTGCTAAACGCACTCGTATACCGCCGTCGATCTTTTCGAGATCAAAAGCATGCATCGGCTGACCGAGCTCTAACATCACGTAATTCGTTACATCAACCACTGCATCGATACTGCGCACACCGGAGCGGCGAAGACGTTCGGTCAGCCACTGCGGCGCTGGCTTGGAAACATCGACATTGCGAATAATTCGACCAACATAACGCGGACATTGCGCAGCTGCGTCAATTTGCACCGGCAGAGTCGCGTCTATTGCCGCAGGAATCGGCGAATAAGCAGGGGCGTTAACTTCCAAGCGATTCAATGTCGCCACTTCGCGAGCAAGCCCGATAATGCTGAGGCAGTCTGCCCGATTTGGCGTTAGACCTATGTCGAACTCGTTGTCATCGAGCTGCAAAAAGCTACGAATGTCGGTACCAACAGGCGCATCTTGCGGCAGCTCCAATAGGCCGTCGGACTGATCTGACAACCCTAACTCAACCGCAGCGCAAAGCATGCCGTACGATTCAACACCACGCAGTTTGGCTTTTTTAATTGAAAAGTCGCCCGGCAATTGAGCGCCAATTTGTGCGAATGGAATTTTTAAACCCTGGCGCGCATTGGCCGCCCCACAAACTACCTGCACGGTTTGCTCGCCATCCGATACTAGGCAGACTCGCAGCTTGTCTGCATCAGGATGCGGCGCGATCTCAATGATCTCGCCAACAACAACGCCGGTGAATTTCGCGGCAACCGGACTTAACGAGTCGACCTCTAAACCGGCCATTGTTAACTGCGTGGATAAAGCTGCGGTATCAGGTGCATGCTGAACCCATTCACGCAGCCATAATTCATTAAATTTCATAAAGATAAACTCTATTCTTAAAGCAACTTAATGGAACTGCGCCAAAAACCGCAAATCATTTTCAAAGAACAGCCGTAAGTCGTTGACGCCATAACGAAGCATGGCTAACCGTTCAACGCCAAATCCAAAGGCAAAGCCGCGAAAACGCTCGCCATCGATCTTGGATAACTCAAGCACGCGCGGATGCACCATTCCGCAACCGAGCACTTCCAGCCAGCCGGTCTGCTTGCAAACGCGACAGCCCGAACCTCCGCAGATCACGCATTGAATATCAACTTCGGCCGATGGCTCCGTGAACGGAAAATAAGACGGCCGGAAGCGGACTTCTGAATCGCGCTCAAAGAATACTTGCAAGAACTCTTGGATCACGCCGCGCAGCTCAGCGAATGTCGCATGCTCGCTTATCAACAGACCTTCGACTTGGTGGAACATGGGCGAATGCGTCAAATCGGAGTCGCAGCGGTACACGCGCCCGGGACAGATTATTTTCAACGGCGGCTCACGATTCTCCATAACCCGAACCTGTACTGGCGAGGTATGCGTACGCAGTACCTGATTGTTGGATACATAAAACGTGTCGTGCATGGCTCGAGCGGGATGGTGCGCGGGAATATTCAGGGCTTCGAAATTGTAATAATCCGTTTCAATTTCAGGACCTTCGACGGTATCAAAACCGATACTTTCGAAGAAGCTGCTAATACGCTCGATAGTTTGATTGATAGGATGTAAGCCACCCAATTGCTGGCCGCGACCTGGAAGCGTGACATCGATCGTCTCGGCAGCTAGGCGCGCAGTGACGGCGGCACCTTCTAGCGTTTCTCGACGGGCGGTTATCTCGGCTTGCAGCAACTCTTTTACTTTATTTATCTCAGCGCCAGCGGCTGGCCGTTGCTCGGGGGGCAATTGGCCGAGCCCCTTCAACAGCTCGGTAAAATTACCTTTTTTGCCAAGGTATTGAACGCGCAATTCTTCAAGAGCAGTAATATCTTGCGCAGCGGCAAGCGCTTGTCTCGCGGCAATTGCCAACTGTTCCAGATTATCCATTGAGATCCCCGCTTCTGAATTTCAGCAACAAAAAAGGGAAAGAGCTTACAGCCCTTTCCCTTATCCGATCAGCAACGTTTAACCGTTACCGCCGTGCCCTATATGGGATTACGCCAAGGCTGCTTTTGCCTGTTCGACAATCGCCGCAAAAGCTGGTTTGTCATGCACAGCTAAATCAGCCAATACACGACGGTCCAAGCCAATATTGGCTTTGCGCAAACCAGCAATCAGACGGCTGTAGCGCAAACCGCTGGCACGTGAAGCGGCGTTGATACGCACGATCCACAACGCGCGGAATTGACGTTTCTTCTGACGACGGTCGCGATAAGCATACTGGCCGGCTTTAATAACCGCCTGCTTAGCAACACGGAAGGTACGCGAACGGGCACCGTAGTAACCTTTCGCGAGTTTTAAAATTTTCTTGTGACGACGACGAGCGGTCACACCACGTTTTACACGAGCCATTTAAATTTCCTCAGAGATGATCGATGTGACCGTTATTGGCCAGCCAACATGGATTCAACACGACCTACATCAGTCGTATGAACAAGGTTGGTTCCACGCAGGTGACGCTTGCGCTTGGTGGTCATCTTGGTGAGGATGTGGCTCTTGTTAGCGTGCTTGTGCTTGAAGCCGGATGCAGTTTTCTGAAACCGCTTCTTCGCCCCGCTATGGGATTTCATTTTTGGCATTTTTGGTACTCCGCATTTGGATAAATAAATTTAATAAATGCCCGCTGCCAAACGGTCATTTTTTCTTTTTCGGGGCCAACACCATCGTCAATTGACGACCTTCCATTTTGGGAAATTGCTCAACAGAGCTCATTTCAGCGAGGTCAGCTTCAACCCGCTTCAATAACTCCATACCAATTTCCTGGTGCGCCAGCTCACGACCGCGGAATCGCAGCGTGACCTTAGCCTTGTCCCCGTGCTCTAGGAAACGTACTAGGTTGCGTAGCTTGACCTGGTAATCCCCTTCTTCCGTCCCTGGACGAAACTTCATTTCTTTAACTTGGGTACGAACCTGTTTCTTCTTGGCTTCGTTTTGTTGCTTTTTTGCTTCGTAAATAAATTTGTTGTAGTCCATTACCTTACAGACGACTGGATCCGCGTCTGCAATTTGAACTAGGTCAACGCCGGCAGCTTCTGCCGCAGCGATCGCCTCGGCCAGCGGGACGATGCCAACTTGGCTACCGTCAAAACCGATCAATCTCACTTCGCGGGCGCGAATTTCTTCATTCATTACTACCCGCTTGTCCGACGCCTTGCCGCCTGTGGCTTTTATTTCGCGTTTGATTGTCACTTCTCCACGTTAATTATGAAACTAAACAATACGACCGCGACGCATAATATCCGCGGTGAGGAGTTCCACAAAAGCCTCAAGGCTGATGGAACCTAAGTCCTCACCACTACGCGTACGCACGGCCATGGTTTGAGTTTCGACTTCCCGATCTCCCACAACGAGGAGATAAGGAACCTTCTGAATTGTGTGCTCGCGGATTTTAAAGCCGATCTTCTCATTTCTCAAGTCGGCTTCAGCCCTAAAGCCATTGTTTTTCAGGCTTTCTTCGAGTTTTTGCACATACGGGGCCTGATTATCGGTGATATTGAGCACCGCGACCTGTACTGGCGACAACCACGTCGGGAACGCGCCTTCGTAATGTTCGATCAGAATCCCGATAAAACGCTCGAACGATCCGAGGATTGCGCGGTGCAACATCACCGGAATTTGGCGTGAACCATCCTCGGCCACATATTGCGCATCGAGACGACCCGGCATCGAGAAATCGACCTGAATCGTACCGAGTTGCCAAACGCGACCGATACAATCCTTCAATGAAAACTCGATTTTAGGACCGTAAAACGCACCCTCGCCCGGCAACTCTTCCCAGTCCAGATTTTTACTGTCGAGCGCATCCGCGAGCGCTTTCTCGGCTTTATCCCAATCGGCGTCACTGCCAACGCGATTTTCCGGGCGCGTCGACAAGCGATATATCACTTCGGTGAAACCAAAGTCGTCGTAAACCGAATGCAAGAAATCGATGAAGCGCGCTACTTCCGGCTGAATCTGCTGCTCGGTGCAGAAAATATGCGCGTCGTCTTGCGTGAACCCGCGCACGCGCATGATGCCGTGCAGCGAACCCGACGGCTCGTAGCGATGACAGGAGCCGAACTCGGACAATCGCAGAGGCAGGTCGCGATAACTTTTTAAACCCTGATTGAACACCTGCACGTGGCACGGGCAATTCATCGGCTTCACCGCATAGCCGCGATCTTCGATCTGCAGCGTGAACATATTGCTACTGTATTTATCGGCGTGTCCCGAGCGCTGCCACAAATCGATATCGACGACCTGCGGTGTGCGAATCTCTGCATAACCATTCGAGTTTTGCTGTACGCGCATGTACTGCTCGATGGTTTTATAAATCGTCCAGCCTTTCGGATGCCAAAACACCATACCGGGCGCTTCATCCTGCATATGAAACAGGCCGAGCTTTTTGCCGACCTTGCGGTGATCGCGCTTTTCCGCTTCTTCAATACGATGCAGATAGGCTTTTAATTCTTTCGGGTTGCCCCACGCGGTGCCGTAAATGCGCTGCAGCATTTCGTTTTTCGAATCGCCGCGCCAATACGCACCCGCCACTTTAGTCAGCTTAAACGCCTTTAATTTGCCAGTGCTCGGCACATGCGGACCGCGACACAAATCCATCCAGTCGCCTTGTTTATAAATAGAAATATCTTCGCCGGCAGGTAATTCCTGCACGATTTGCACTTTGTATTTTTCGCCGAGCTTATCGAATGCGGCGACCGCTTCATCGCGCGACATAACAACACGCTGCACCGGCAAATCGCTCTGCGCGATCTCGGTCATGCGCGCTTCGATTTTCAGCAAATCGTCGGGCGTAAACGCGCGCTCGTAAGCGAAATCGTAAAAGAATCCATCGTCGATAACGGGGCCGATGGTCACCTGCGCGCCTGGAAATAAATCCTGCACGGCGTTCGCCAATAAATGCGCGGTGGAATGACGAATAACATCGACACCATCGGCATCACGCTCGGTAACGATACCGAGCTGCACATCGTGATCAATCACAAAACTGGTATCGACGAGCTTGCCGTCAACACGACCGGCAAGCGCGGCTTTCGCTAAACCGGCGCCAATATTAAGGGCGACATCGGCAACGCTGACCGGCTGTTCGAATTGACGTTGGCTACCATCGGGAAGAGTAATGACGGGCATGGCGATTCCTTATATCAGTGGTGACCCCTACCAAAGGCCACGTGCAGAACGAAGGAGCGTATAAAAGCAGATGATTGCTAACGCTCCGCAGGGCGCGCATTTCAGCACACCAAGGGCAACATGTAAATCGAAGCGCTTCATGAACAGGAAGAAGCTGGCGACGGGAGCACAAGCGAATAGTACAAATGCGGTTTGTCCTCGCATCAAACGATTTTACTTCGTTCAAAAAATGCGACTGATGTACATTGCATGCGATAAGTTGGGCCCGGCATTACACTCTCGCCCAGACTTCCCCCCAATCCTATTCAACAAAATCACAATAAGAGGCAGCGACGTGGAAAAAGACGTAGTGGTTATCGGCTCCGGCGGCTCCGGACTAGCGGCAGCCGTTACGGCTGCCAAAGCGGGACTCGATGTTCTCGTCGTCGAGAAAACCCAATATTTCGGCGGCACCACAGCGCTTTCGGGCGGCGGCATTTGGAATCCGGGCAACCATCTGGCAGCCGAAGCCGGCTTGAAAGATTCGCCCGAAGAAGGCTTTAGCTACATCGAAGGTCTGGTTGGCGATCGCCTGCGCCGCGATGTGCTGGCCACGTTCGTCGAGAATGCGCCCGGTATGCTGCGCTTCATGCACGACAATACCGACGTGCGCTTCAGCCTGCACCCGGATCAACCGGATTATTACAAGGATTACGCCGGCGCGAAGCTGGATGGCCGCGTGCTCGATCCAGTCGACTTTGATGGGCGCGATATGAACCGCGACGACCTCATCGCGATTCGCCCGCCGCTGAAAGAATTCAACGCGCCAATGGGCTTCATGATCGGCTTTCCCGACATTCCGCATTTGATGAACGCGAAAAAATCACTGACCTCGCTGCTGCATGTCATGAAGCTCTTCGGTCGCTATGCTGTCGACCGCTTGAGCTATCCGCGCGGCACGCATCTGACCATGGGCAACGCGCTGATCGCGCGCCTGCTCGTCTCCGCGCGCAAAGCCAATGTCACGCTGTGGCGCAAAACACCGATGACTCGGCTGATTATTGAAAATGGCCGTGTCACCGGCGTCGAAGTAAATCACGACGGCAAGCTCGAAATAATTAAAGTCCGGCGTGGTGTTGTGCTTGCCTCGGGCGGCTTCTCGCAAAACGAAGAAATGCGCAAGCAATTCATCCCCTACCCCGAGCATCACGTGTCATTCCTGCCCGAAGGCAACACCGGCGATGGCATCAAAGCCGGTATCGCTGCTGGCGGCGGCTTGGAACTTGGCAATTACGCCAACGCGGCGTGGGCGGTTTTATCCGTATTGAAAGAGCCTAACGGCAACGTGCGCAAACAACCGCATGTCATGCTCGATCGCACCAAACCCGGTTGTATCGCGGTAAACAATGCGGGCAAGCGCTTCGTCAACGAATGTGCGGCCAATTTCGTCGAAGGCATGCACGAGAGCGGCTCGGTGCCGGCGCATCTGGTTTGCGATCATCGCTTTATCAAGAAATACGGTCTGGGCTTGGTCATGCCGGGCGGCATGGGGCTCGGCAAAATGATCAACGCCGGCTACATCATCACTGCGCCGACCGTGGCGGAGCTCGCTAAAAAGATCGGTTCCGATCCGAAAGGGTTAGAAGAAACTGTCGCCAAACACAATGAATTCGCACGCGTCGGCAAGGATACTGATTTCGGTAAGGGCGATACCGAAGCCGACACCTGCTGGGGCGATCTCGAGCACAAACCGAACCCCTGTCTCGGCCCGATCGAAACCGGCCCGTTCTACGCGGTGAAGATTTTCCCGGGTGACGGCTCGACCACGCTCGGCCTCAAAGTCAGCGGCACAGCACAAGTGTTAGACGCCAATGACGTGCCGATTGAAGGCTTGTACGCCTGCGGTCTCGACATGAACGTACTGTGGCGCGGCCGCGAACCATCGCACGGCTCGTACAACGGCTTGGGCTTAACCTTCGGCTATGTAGTTGGCCAGCAGCTCGCGGCCAAAAATTGATGCCGTGGGAATCGGGCGCAATTCATTGCGCCCTTACATGGATCGCGCAACCGAATATTCACAGGAGATAAACCATGGCGAAACTTAATGCGGTAGGACAGGAACGCAAATTCTGGGGTGTGATTCCGACCCTGCCCGGCGCGAATTTACTGACGCTGGCCAAACAGATGGAAGACACCGGCTTTGAAGGCGCCACCGCGCTGCAAATCTACGGCCCGCCCTTCTCCCAGTTGGCCGTAGCCGCCGCCGGCACCACTAAATTGAAAGTGGGCACCGGCGTTGTCGTCGCCGGTACACGCAGCCCATTTGAAACCGCGATGATGTCGATGGATATCGACCGCATCAGCCAAGGCCGCTTCGTGCTCGGCATCGGCACCGGCGTGCAATCGGTGAATACCGGCTTGTACGGCTTGCCCGAATACAAAGTCGTCGCTCAAATGCGCGACACCGTCGCCGCCGTGCGCCACATCGTCGCGGGTTCGCACAAAGGCCTGCAACCGTACGAAGGCGAATACTACAAAGCCGATTTCAAAGAAATGATGGTAATGGCGCCGCCAGTGCGCGAGCGCATTCCAATCTGGATCGCCGCGCTGCGTGAAAAAGTCACGCAGACCGCACTCGAAATTGCCGACGGCCTGATGGTTCACGCGTTGTGGTCGGCGGGTTATACCGCATCGCAAGCGGAAAACATCAACACCTCGCTCGCTAAATACGGGCGCAAACGCACCGATATCGAAGTCAATCCGTGGCCGTGGATTGCCGTCAACAACGATCAGCAGCAGGCGATCAATGATTCGCGCCCAACCGTTGCCGCCTATGCCAGCATCGTCGCTTACAACGATTTTTTTGCCGCGCGCGGCTTCGGCAAAGAAGCCAAACTGTGTCAGCAGGCCGCCGACAAACATTCCGACGTCATGTCGATCGTGCATCATGTGCCGGACGAAATGGTGAAGGCATTTGTTTCGTGCGGTAGCGTCGAACAGGTGCTCGAACAGCTCGAACCGTACTGGACTGTTGCCGACACGATGACGGTGATGACGCCGTATCGTGAACTGACAATGGAAAAAATGATGTTTTACGGACAGGGCTTGTTCCAACTGGTTGCTGCCGCGAAACGTTAACAAATCGTCCGCAAAAAAAAGCGCCTTAATCGGCGCTTTTTTATTAATGGAAATTAGCGAAAAAATTAAAGTAATTTACTCAGAGCCATTACCGCCAACATATCGCCTTTAAATTTGATTTTTCCCGTTGCCATCGCAATTTGCGGATTCAATTTTTTATTCAGCACCTTGGCAAAGTTTTCCAACGATGCAATGACGGTAAATTCAGTTTCGACATCGTCGCGATGCAGTGCCGGCGGATTGGTATTTCCATCCAGCACAATCGCATTGCCGTCGAGCAGCAATTTAATCGTCTTACCGAATGGCTCCATCGCGGCCAGCTTGTTCGATAAAAATTGACTGATGCTTGCGACTGAGCTTTCAACGGCTTTGCCTTCCGGTACATTTTCGACCGCAGTCTCGACTTTCACGGGTGCAACTTTCGCCGCCCTTTTCTCGCCCCAAGCCAGCGGCAAATTGCGCGGCTGCAAAATCGGTCCCAGTTCAGTGATAATTTCAGCGCCCTCCGCGATGCGAAACTCCGGCAGTGCCGAGAACAATTCCTCCAGCGCAATTGCCGACTCGCGACGTGCCAGCGGCGCGCCAATACAACGGTGAATACCGTACGCGAAAGTGATATGGCGCGGCGCACGATCAAGATCGACTTCGAACGGCTTGTCCCATGCGAGCGGATCGGTATTTGCGAGTGTGGTCGGCATTGCGACTTTATCGCCCGGCATAATTGTCACGCCGCGAATTTTAGTTTCCTTGATACAGGTACGAAATGTCGTGACTGCGGAATACCGTCGGTACATTTCCTCAAGCGCACTGGAAATCAATTCCGGATGTTCACGCAGGCGGCGTTGGTCTTGGAGGTTTTCCGCCAAGTGGCGCGTTTGCCACGCAATATTTGTCGATACAGTATCGAGACCGCCGATAAATAAATTGAAACAAAATCCCATCAACTCGTCGTCATTTAATTTGCGGCCATCGATTTCTGCCGTCACGCCGAAACTCACCAAATCATCGACCGGATTTTGACGACGATCTTCAATTACTTCGCGCAAATACGCGCACACACTTTTGGTCGCGGCGATAATGCCTTCGATATCCATGCTGTGCAGCAAGCCGTTTTCCCATTCCAGAAATTGCTCCATGCGGTCGCGCGGCAAGCCCATTAGATCGAGGAACACAACGATAGGAAAACGAAACGCAAATTCGTTCATAAATTCGCATTCGCCGCGATCTTTAAACGCAGCGATAAATTCGCGCGCGGCTAAACGCACTTTGTCATCCAATGACTGCATTTTGCGCGGCGTGAATAACGGATTTAACAAGGTGCGATATGCGGTGTGTTGGGGCGGGTCCATTTCAGCGGGAAGCAAATTCCAGTTCTCGCCAATCAACATTGCAAACGGCGAAAAGCCCTGGCTGGAAAAATTCTCCGTATCCAAATACAGCGCCTGCAAATCTTCGAGCCGACGCGGAATCCAAGCCGGACCATAACCTGGATAGAAATTGGTCGAGTAAATAATTTCCGGACCTTCGTGAATAGCCGGAACCATAGTTTTAAATGGGTTTTCTGTGGTCGTCATCCCCATGACAAATGGGAAATCCTCGCGTACCAATTCAAGCGGGACATGTGCTGGAATATCGGACGTTATGGCGTTCATTTCACTCTCCTTATTAACGAAATCTGCTGGCTGGTTTACTGGCTCTGGAGTTTCAAACGCGTATCAGCACGATGGCAGCATTCAACAATCTGCGGCAGTGTAGTCCGCTCGCTGCCGAGTCGAACGCGCATTCGTTGTAGTCATAGGCAAGGTAAGGCTCCGGCGGTGTAAAATCGCGCCCACCCTTGCAAGAGCCGCCACCGCAGCGAATCGCCATGACTCAAGCGCCTACCATAAAACGCCGCCGCTCCGAAAAAGAAGGCCTGCAGCGTATTCTGCTCGCCGCACGCGGCGAATTTTGTCGCGCCGGTTTAGCCGGAGCAAAGCTCGATGTAATCGCGCTGGAAGCCGAAGTCAGCAAACAATTAATTCATCACTATTTTCGCGCGAAAGAAGAACTCTATGTCGCGGTGATGGACGACGCCTCCGCCAGCGCAATAGAAGAATTGTCGAATCTCGATTATGAAAATCACGAACCGGCCGCCGCGATGCGATTATTTCTGCACGGCGTATTCGATCTATTTATCCGCTGGCCATTTCTAGCCGGATTATTAAACGGTCAAAGCCTTTACGGCGGCGAACATATCCCCGAATGCCGCGAGCTGATCGAACGCAGTCCGGCATTAATGAAACGCTTGGTAAAAATTTTGGAAGCGGGCCAACGCAGCGGTATTTTTAAAAACGACGTCGAGCCCGATGCAATATTTGGCGCCGCAATGATGGTGACTATCGGCTGCTTTACGAATGGAAAAATTTTATCGTCTCTGGTAACGCTGGATCTTTCGTCGCAGGAAAATACGAAATTCTGGCGGGAGTTCTCGGTAAAGTTTGTGCTCGACGCGCTGCGCCCTTAACGACGATGGATACGCTTTTTAAATAATTCGCCGCCAGTGCAACACGCCTAACGAAATGGCCATCGCGACGAACATGACGATAACGGCCTTATGAAAGCCCGATGGATCTTCATTCCATGGCAACCCGCCCGTATTCATACCGAACACACCCGTAATTAAATTAATCGGCAGCAATGCAACCGTCGCCAACGACAAAATATACAGGTTGCGGTTGGTCGCTTCGTTCAAGCGCCCGGCAATTTCTTCCTGCAACAATCTCGCGCGATCTTGCACCAACTCAAGATCCTGCGCGGAGCCATCTAACCGCTCCACTGCCTGACGTAAGTGCGAAATATCGGCCGCGCTATCCCACTGTTCAATCGCGGCCAAGGCCTGCGTCATCGCTTGCCGATTGCCGCTGATGTGGCGTCGCAGCCGCGCGAGCAGTCGGCGAATGCGGCCCAACTCGGTACCTTGATCCTGCAGCCGACCCGCGAGAATTTCATCTTCGGAATCGTCGACAATATCGTTAAGATTTTTGATCACGCCGTGAAATGTTTCGCCCAGGTCGTGAATAAGATGGCTGAATAAATCGACCGTTGAAGCGATTTCCAGTCCATGCGTCATTTCGCGTCGAAGTTGATCGACAGCTTTGAGCGGATGGCGCCGGCCCGATATCAAACAATGCTGGTCGATGTACAAACGCAATGTGCCGAACCCTTCAGGATCGTCATTAAAGTCGTGATGAAAATCGCCGATGGTTAAGGCCAGTCCGCGATTAAACTTTTCACAGGCCGCATGATTATCCTGATCGAGCAACAATTCGCGCGCGTCTTCTGGCAATGCCTGCGCTTGAGCAAGCCAATTCGCCGCTCGTGTATCGGCAAGATTGAAATGCAACCAGACCGGTCCGCTAGGCATATCCGGCAACTTGTAATCCCAATTCGCAAGTGTTGCAGCACCCTCAGATTGCAACAAAAACCCGCAAATCAAACCGCCAGAATCGGGATTATCGATGGGCATGCGTAGCTACCTCTTAAATTTCGGCAAATTAGATTGAAACATTGGCCAAGTGAATTTATCGTCGCTGCAGGAGAGGAATGAAGCGTGAAGAGTCTTCATCAAAACTATTTTAGTTTGTTACGGCAAAAATTTCTAAATAGAAAAATTCATTTCAACGAAGCTGCGCAGTATCGCAAACTTCTTTCCGACTTTTTGAAAAAACCAACCATGTAATAAAAGCTTCACACGAAGTGTGAAGCTTCATCGAAAATTAACGCGAAGAGTCCTGATCGCGCCTAGCATCTTCATGCGGCACTATTTTAACTTCGACCCGGCGATTTTGCGCACGTCCTTCAGCTGTTTTGTTATCTGCAATGGGTTGACTAAAGCCCATACCTACAGCTTCCAGCCGACTTCTTTCAACGCCCTGCGCGGCTAAATAGATCGCGACCGCATTGGCTCGATTAACAGAAAGCTGCTGGTTGTAAACAGCTGCGCCGGTGCTGTCAGTGTGACCGACGATTTGTATCGTTGTATCGGGAAAGTCCTTCAGCGACCCGGCCACCTTATTTAACGACTGGTAAAAAGCGGGCGCTAATTGCGCGCTGTTCGTTTCAAAACTAATCGCGCCTGGCATCACCAGTTTTATCGTATCGCCCTGTCGCTGCACGTCGACCCCGCTGCGAGCTAATTTCTCGCGCAATTCAGCTTCCTGTTTGTCGCTATGATGACCAACTGCTCCACCCACAGCGCCGCCTAAAACGGCCCCGGTGAGTACGCCTTTGGTCCGATCATGGCGACTAGCCGTCATCGCACCGATCACAGCGCCGGCAACAGCACCGATACCTGCATCCTTGGCGGTATTTGAAGTTTTCTGCTCGCCCGTGCTGGGATCAGTAGTCGTGCAGCCAGTGAGAATAAAAACCGCGAGGATGGAAATGCTTAAAAAAGACTTGGACGTAAAAAACTTGGGCGCACGCATTTTGATTTTCCGATTCGTTTGTAACGATCAATTAATTGGTTAACAAATACATTTTTTCGAGATGACAAACGAGGAGGCCATCAACGATCGATTTGTTCTGCGTAAAGAGGCTGCGCGTGAGCTTTCATCCAGCGAGTCAGCAGCATCTTCTTCGGTAGCCTTCATACCTCGGCGCATAGGAGTTTTTTGAGCACCTAGCGCTGAGCCATTTGCCATCGCAAAGACAACTTTCAATAAAAACCCCATTGAGTTGTTACCGTGCGCCTGGCTTACCCTCTTCATCGAACTGCACTCCTGTACGTACACAACTCGATAGAACCCGCATTTCTGATGCGCGATCGATTACAGCTTAGCCAAGGTATACCGCGGAAACTGAATTGGTGCTGAATACATTTGATTTAAGTACGCGGGAGAGCTCGCTATGCCTAGATGAAGGCCAAAAATCAGACTCTACACAAACGCGATGACTGGAACGGTTTGTGCCTAGTTATCTACAAGAAACCCTAAAAGGGGTACCACTTGCTCTAACGTCTAAAAAAATTAAGAACACACAGAGGCGACAATCATGGAAAACACACATCACGAATTTCGCGATTTATTTGAGCAATTAGGCTTGCCCAGCGACGAGCCGTCGATTCGAAATTTCTGTAGTCAACATAAACTGCAAGAAGGGCAGAAGCTGGCAGATGCCAGCTTCTGGACAAAGGCGCAGGCTCAGTTTCTGCACGATGCATTAACGAATGATGCCGATTGGGCGGTGCCAATCGATCAACTTAATAATAGCTTGCACCATTAGTGTGTAATGTGAATTTTTATCCCGTCTGAATGGCGCGATAAGCTGATAGGTTTTAACGCTAAGCAGCTCAGTAAAAGTTGCAATCGCGTTGAAAATTACTCACTACGCCATGACTTAATATCACGCGGAAATTGATTGTGAACTCATCCGATAATTCAGTCGTAACCAACGCCACGACGAATAACGTCGCCACGAGTTCTACCATCCAAGCTACCGATATCATGATAAAGGTGTTGACGGTAAACCTTCATAAGGGCTTTAGCGCGCTAAATCGGAAATTTGTCCTACCCGAATTGCGCAGTGCCTTACGAGACGTCGGCGCCGACATAGTTTTCCTGCAAGAGGTTATCGGGGAGCATGCACTGCACTCGGACCGCCAACAGCACTGGCCCGATTCACCGCAGTATGAATATTTGGCCGATACCATGTGGAACGATTTTGCGTACGGTCGCAATGCTGTATATCCGGAAGGACATCATGGTAATGCGCTGTTATCGAAGTTTCCTATTCTTTCAAATCGCAACCTCGATGCGACTTTCAGCCGCAGTGAAAAACGCGGCTTATTGCATTGCTGCCTGACTGTACCCGGGACAGATTTGCAAATTCATACCGTCTGCGTGCATCTGGGATTGCGTGAAAAGCACCGCCAGCAACAAGTCGATTTGCTGTGTAATTTAATTGATGAATTGCCGCTGGACGCACCGGTAATTGTGGCGGGCGACTTTAATGACTGGCGCTTACAAGCGGATGAAAAGCTAAAAAAATGCACGGGATTAGAAGAGGTATTCGTCAGCGCCTATGGCATGCCGGCTACAACGTTTCCATCGCGGTGGCCAATACTTCGCCTCGATCGTATTTATGTGCGTAACGCACGGATTCACAGCCCAATTAATTTAACGGTTCGACCCTGGTCACATCTTTCCGATCACGCGCCACTGGCAGCAGCAATTACGCTCTCTTGCGGGAAAAAAATCGTCGACCGAGAAATATCAGCTAGCGATGTAAAATTTGAAACCACATCGAATTCGGAGTTCGATCGTGAATAAACAATGGCATCACGGCAACCTAATCCGACTGTTAGAAAATGGCGAAGAATATTTCCCCAGTGTTTTCGCAGCGATACGTAATGCCCAACATGAAATCTTCATAGAAACATTTATCCTGCAAGACGACAAAGTGGGACGTCAATTGCGCACAGAGTTAATTGACGCAGGCAACCGGGGCGTTCGCATCAGCATCACCGTCGATGGATTCGGCTCACCGGGATTAGAGGGCGATTTTATTAATGGCATCACCGGGGCCGGCGTAAAATTTCATATATTTAACCCGGGCTATGCCCTTCTCGGCGTACGCACTAATTTATTTCGCCGCCTACACCGAAAACTTGTCGTAGTTGATGCCAGCATTGCTTACATCGGTGGCATTAATTTTATTGAAGATCAGCTGACTGAATTTGGACCACAGGCAAAACGTGATTACGCCATTGAAATAGAAGGTCCCGCTGCTAAAGAAATGCGCGACTTTGCAGAACAAGCAATACGACGTCCGCAGCTTAACTGGCGCGCGCTATCCGAGCGGCGTTATCAGCGAAAATTAAAAGCACTGCAAAAAATTTCTGAAGATACTAATGCTAATTCCGAGCAGACTGGAGCGCACGTGCTATTTGTAACGCGTGATAATCGCTTCGAGCGCACCGCGATAGAACGTTATTATCAACTGGCTTTTCGCACTGCACGGCGAGAATTAATTGTTGCCAACGCGTATTTTTTCCCGGGATATCATTTGCTGCGGCGGCTGCGTCAAGCAGCGCGGCGCGGTGTTGATGTCTCACTTATTTTACAAGGCCACCCTGATATCCCCATCGTTAAATGGGGGGCGCGCCTCTTGTACGGATATTTATTAAGCGCCGGCGTAAAAATCTATGAATACTATGAACGTCCGTTGCATGGAAAAGTTGCCATCGCTGATGACGATTGGGCCACTGTAGGTTCAAGTAATCTTGACCCTCTCAGTCTGTCGTTAAATCTTGAGGCTAACGTAATTATTCGAGATCGAGAGTTTAATCGCGAATTACGGGGCCGATTAATTCATTTGATTGAAAACCACTGCAAAATGATGGCACTGGAAAAAGTACCGCGTCATACCTGGTGGCGCGCCGTAATGAGCGCGGCGGTATTTCACTTCTTACGCTACTTTCCCCGTTGGGCAGATCTACTCCCAACGCACACAGTTACATTAAAAAAGGTAAAGATAGAAAATCGTAATAAATTGGATTTATCGTAACTCGTGGTGAAACTGCGAAACTGAAAGCCCAGTGTGCAGAAATGAGCAATGAGCAATGAAGAAGATAGATATGAAGTTTTTTAAAAGAGGTAACTTTGATGAAAGCTACAGTCGATGTTTTTGAAGACTTAACACTCGAACAAGAGATAAATGAGCTTAAAGCGGATATCGATAGCAAATGCGTCGAAGCAAAAGACCGAATAGAACAACGTTATATTCTTCAGCTTAAAGAATTAATGGAGGTTTCTCAGCTGAAGAACTGATCAGCACTCTTTCGCACACTTGTACGTAAATAGTAATTTAACTTAAAAATCAACACTGACACGAGAGCCAGAAAAAATCGTTACTCCATCTGCATCAATACTTTTGCATTTATTTCTTTGGCAATGCCATAGTGACGCTGAATTTTGCCATTGCGCTGCTCATGCCGACCGGCAATTATCAAATAGTCATCACCTCTAAATTGCCCCCAACGCTCCTTAACGTTGCCCTTTAGCTGCTTCCAGTTACCCTCAATGCGATCTCGATTCATGGTCGTATACTCGCCATCCACAAGAATTTATGCTTTGACAAAAAAATACTCGGACTCAGACAGTACCCTTGTAGCTATCAGCTACAAGGGTACTTCGTAAGTATTAAAGATTAATTAATCAATTACGGTCTTACTAATAAATCATTTTTAACCGAGACCACGCCTTTTACGCCCTTGGCCAGCTTCTCTGCTGTTGATTTTTCTTCCGAGCTCTTCGCAAAGCCAGACAACAACACAGTGCCTTTCAATGTCTCTACGGTGATAGATGAGCTATCTACAGCAGAGTTCTCGACAAAGCGTGCTTTCACTTTGGTAGTGATAGCTGCGTCGTCGATGTACTCTCCGGCTGTCGATTGATCGCGATGTACCGCGCAACCACCCAGCGCACCAAATGTGAGTGCGCCTGCGGTCATTACTGCTACTAAAAGTTTCTGTGTATTTTTCATTTTAGTTTCCTCACGTTTATATTAAAAATAATTTTAGAAAATGTTTATCAAAATATCTGTACTGCTGCCATCAACAATAATTCTTTTCGCCTTATCGATTGCTGCTAGCAACTGGCGCTAAAAGGAAAATCCTATTAAAACGCCAGCGATTACCAAGACAAACAACACAACAAAGATAAAGAAGAGGAACTTGGCAATACCGGCGGCGCCAGAGGCAATGCCCGTAAAACCAAATATCCCAGCAATTACCGATATAACTGCAAAAATAATTGCCCACTTCAACATGTTATTTACTCCTTAACCCGATCTTTTTCAGACTTAGCCACGCGGCGCAATATTGCCGTTTTCATCGGATAACACGATCTCTACACGACGGTTTAACTGGCGACCCGCAGCAGCTTCATTGCCTGCCACTGGAAAGGATTTACCATAGCCGCGCGTAACAATTCGATCAGGGCTGATGCCGGCACCGACCAAGACTGCCTTCACAGCTTCAGCGCGGTTCTCCGACAAAGTCTGATTTAACTCATCGCTACCGGTGCTATCAGTGAAACCTTCGATAGCGACTTTGCGCTGTGGATTTGCGCTAAGAAAACCAGCCAATTTATCGACTACACGCGTGCCACCCGATTTCAATGTCGATTTGCCTACATCGAACAACACGTCGCCTAGCGTCATAACTATGCCGCGATCAGTCGTTTTTGCCTGCAGTTCTTTTAACTCGGCTAACTGAGCTTTAGCGCGTTCTGCTTCAGCGGTGCGAGCGGCTAGACGCAGCTTGTCTCTGTCATCGTTTAACTGCGTCAACGACTGCTCAGCCATTTTGCGGTTGTAAGCCTGCTCTGCGATCGCCACACGTTGTTGTGCAAGATAGATTTTATTGTTTATATCAGCCGCATCTTTACGTTCTTTCAACGCCGTGTCGGCTTGTGCCAATGCATTTTGTGCATCGCCTAATTCAACCGGCGCCGCAGTACCGGCATTTGCTTTTGCCTGCAACAGATTGAAGTTGTTATGAGCGGCGTCTAACCGTGAATCATTTTTTGGAATTGAACTGCAGGCTGTCATAAACAGACCGCCAGTCGCCAGGGTTGTAACCAGCACACAAGTTTTAAAAAGCATACGTGTGATCATGATGAGCACCTCGAATATTATTCAGGAATTAAGGAGTTTGACGTTGCATTTCTTCTTTAAGCGCCTGTTGCGCTTCTTGCGTCTCTTTCACAGATTTCTCTGTTTTTCCGGCCAGCGCTTTCGATTCGGCTAACTTCGCATCGACAGCAGCTTCCTGCGAGAGACGGCGTGCTTCTTTGTAATCCTTCCGATCAACCGCCTTATCTGCTTGATCGACTTTGTCTTGTGCAAGTTTTAATTCGAGCGGTGCGAACTCGCCACCACCTGCGCTTACTGCACTAGCCACGGCTGTTTTCGAGACTGCGATTTCAGCGGTAGGAATCGGCGTGCTGGAACATGCAGTCAATACAAGTCCAACGCTTAGAATTAGTGCAGCTGCACCTATTGATTTTTTTTGTTGCATGATAGTTCTCCTATTTTTACTCATATTCAAAAGCGGTAAGAAACCGCGATTGACCCAAACTCGTCGGGGTCGTCTTGACCGTCAAATTCACGTGATCTGTAGATTTCAGTCAACGTGAAGCGCCAGTCTTGCCACCCCATTACTAAACCGCCCTGAACCTCACCAACCCACTCCTTTTTATCAACGCTATGGCTATCGCCATCGGTGTTGCCATCGAGAAAAATATTGTGCGCAACGTAACGACCCTGCGCGCCGGCAAATAAATACCAATAAAAAGATTGGTCGGATTTGAAATAGTGCGAACCTGCAGCACTCGGTCGAATTAACGGAGGCCCTACATCCGCACTCAGGCCGTCGCCAAAGCGAAACGTCAAGCCGGCACCGACATTACGTTGCGATGTCCCTAAACTGGCGGCAACGCGCGGGACGACATCAATGTAATTTTCAACAAGTGGCAATATCCATTCATGCTGGTATTGCAGATCTGCCGTAATTTCATTATGTAATTGGTTGTCCCAGCCCTTGGGCTGTTTTGAGTCGGTAATTCGATGAATTAATTTTTGCGTATCTTCGGCGTAAGAATTCGGCCCGACCTCGCCAATAATTAATTCGAGTTGATTAATACTGCGAAAGCGCCCTGCTTTTGAATCGGTAAACATGCCGACACTCGCGTAGAGCCAGCCCGCATATGGCCTGTCATTAACAATCAGATCGCGGCGCGAAACGTCGGCTGGCGTAAACATTTGCTGACCTAACGAAAAACCAATTCGCAATTCATCGCCTTCGTCATACAGCGCCAATCCTGACGCAAATCCTTTTAGCCACTCGGGCTGCAATGTGTCGCTGACGTAAGTGATTTCTGTGCCATGGGTGTAGTGCTCGTCAGTCCCACCGCCGAATAAATCGTTATCGAGACCTACCGTCAGCGCGCCTTTGCTGTCCTCGGCATAAACAAAACCTGCCATTAAGGGCGACACGAGCAACAGATT
This sequence comes from Verrucomicrobiaceae bacterium, assembly GCA_028293825.1. Lineage (GTDB taxonomy): Bacteria > Pseudomonadota > Gammaproteobacteria > Pseudomonadales > CAMLJR01 > CAMLJR01. The sequence goes on along the minus strand of JAQGNY010000010.1, from coordinate 363,816 downwards.
TAACGTCAGATCTACACTGCGCATACTCACACTCCACTGCATGCATTCACTGTTTACTGGGATTCTATTTTTGCGTGTCAAACACGGGTTTTTCGTTGTGCTTGCGGTGCTCCGCACGATCTAAGTTATCGGCAACTACCTGCACAATTGAATTAACCAAAGAGCTCGCATTTAAACCGCCACCAGCTTTTACGCCAGCGCCCGCGCCAACAATTGCGCCCCTTACTAAAGTTCGGTGGGATAACAAGCGCCAGGGTTTAACCCACGCTATTACCGCTCCCGCTGCGGCCGCCCCGGCAACCAAACGCATCGGATGATATTCAGCAGCATCACTACTCAATTGCCCTGCTACTTTCGTAGCGCCACGTAAGGTCGAGCGCCACGGATGCCGATGCCACCAATCGCGTACCAACACACCGCTGAGCTGCACTGCGGTGCTGCGCGCTGTGTGCGGCGTATTTTTTGAATCTTTCTGTTGCCTTTTTCGACGCGCTGATGCGTTTGCATATTCAGAAGAATCAACAGCCGCCTCGTGCACTCCTAACAAATCGCGCAGACGCTGCCGTGATTGCTGCAGTCTTTGCTCGGGTGTTAGATTTCCAGCTGCACCCGGCATCGATTTTTTAACCGTTGCTTCGCTGCTAGCTGTTGCATCAGGCTCGTGCATTTCACAAAATCTCTTCAAACAGTCTTAGGTCGGCTTCTATCTGCTGCTTTACCGATTTAAACTCAAAAGAATTTTTATTTAATTCCTTGTCCATTGGCGGCCACAATAAAATCCCTACTGCCAGCAATGCTGGAATTAAAGGAACAGCCCATAACACCCAATTCGAAGAATCCGTTGCAGCCCATAACATCACTGCGGTGCCGCCGAATATCAGGGCTAAAAATAAACATATCGTGACTACAACTAACCGCAGTACGCGGGCTGACCAATACTTGCGTAAAACAGTTAAATCACGAGCTATCAATTCACCATATGCATCGAGATGTTCGGCAACAATGCCTGGACTGGCGATAGCCAGTTGCATCAATTTTTCGACCATCGCCGCCCTCTCCAAAACTAGCTGCTTTGCTGCGCGATCCAATCCATTTGAATCTCAGCGACATTGCGAGGCAATGCTGTTCACAAATAATCGCGGCTGCGCTGACGCGCTGCACCGGTTAGAAGAACCAGCAATGCGCCCGCCGACGCCGCAATTAACACGGATTGCAGTGGACGATCTTTCACATAACGTACCGCGCGCTGCAGGGATTCCTCCGATAAAGCTAAAGTTTGCTCACTGCGCTGCTGTGCCCACTTAACGCCAGCGGCAATTGCCGCGTTAGCAAATTCAGAAGCGTGATGTTCAGTCTCAGAAACACCGCCTCGTGCTGAAGCGGCAACTTTGTCGAGTTTTTCAGCTGCGGCATCAACAGCACTCTTAGCTTCTTTTTTTGCTTTGTTTACGCCGCGCTCTGCTGCTTCACTAGTGTCGTCGATTAAATTTTCTGCTTTAGTTTCCACAGCATCGATATCCGCTTTCGAAATACTCATCTCAACTCTCCAACTCTTAGATTTCGCAACAAATTATTTCTGTGTAATGCCTCTAAGCAAAAAAGTAACCAACGTCTGCGCTCGCGAAGTTAAAACAGGAAAAATGCCTTAGAAACTCGCCCTACGAAAGGCAAACTGAAGTGGTGAATATCGCCATTATTAGAATTATCAAAAAACATTTACTGATAACTTAGGTGCTGATTTCGTTACATAAAATTCTTTGACGCGAATAGATCAAGATATTTTCAATATGGTTCTATAGGGTGCTAAAAAATTTAAAATAAGCAAAAATCCACCAATAGTTTGAGATCCGTATTTTCTTAAGCAAACGCGGAAACCAAGCTCCTAGACTGATTTTTTTGCTGTCTACACGGCTTAGTTACAAGTGACTTGTAAACTCTACAGCGACAAATTGTTTGTGTCGGTCGGTGGCTCGCATATCACCCGGCATTCTATTAGAGGGTTTTTAACGCTAGGTCGGCCCACATCAATGAGGCGCGAGCCTTGCATACTCTTTCCAGTACAACGCTTTCCATTAAAAAGTATTCAACAATCCGAAAAAACCTGCAGAGGAGGAGCTAGTAAAACAACAAATGCGTTTTCAGAGGAGAAGCCGTAATGACAACGCGATCACGTACCCATACACAACGATCTCGCCAGCGCGAGGAAAGTTCTTTAAAGAATGCTAATCAAGCATCGAGTTTGCCGGCTCAGAACTCCGCTTTAAAACAGCGCTTAAAAAGAGCGGTTCTGCCTGAGCAGTGGTTGCAGCAAAAATCTGTTGAAAAAACAGGGACACAAGAGTCAAAACTTTCATTGAAGCCCTCTACAAATGAAGCAGATGAGCATTTAAGGAATCGCAGCGCTGAGCGCCCTGCGCAATTCCATAAATTGAAGAATGCGGGAAGTAAATTTCGGCAAATTCTAAAACGGTAAACCGTCGAGTGAATACAGAAGAAAGAAAGAGGCAGAACTACGTTTAAATTAACGGGAGAAAGAAAATGGCTGATATCAACAATCATCGCGGTCGCGCCGCAGACGATAGCGTCCGTGAATTAGATTTTGACGATGACGACATACCACCGCCCCGTATTGGCGATCCACGTCTCGCAAAAGGCGAAATCGATACGGAAATTTCAGCACGTCGAGTGCGCGAAGCGGGATTTACCGGAGGAGAAACAACCCACGATATCACCGCCGATGATTTAAGCCCTGAGACACTGCTCGATGAAGACTACCAATTAGCGAATCCTGCCGACAAGAAACTGCGCGTAGTCGATGCGGATGAAATCGGCGGTGGCAACGGCAAAGACGAAGCCGAACTTGCAAATGAACAGAATGCGCCGGAATGATTATGAAGGCCGCCGCAATTCACTGCCCGCGCTGTAATACCTCCAAGGTTAACGGTCAGGGCCTTGTGATCTACGAAAATTCACCTCTGGTGCAGTATCGCTGCAGAGATTGCGGCGAATTATTTTTCTTACCTGATCAGCGCACCAATGAGCTTATTCGAAGCGAAAAAAAGCAAGGCAGGGATTAACACATTGCTTCTGCCACATTCACATTAGAAAGCTGGAACACGTAACCAGGAGGTCCGAAATTAAATAATTAAGGACAAAATTCGAACGAAATTTTTTGCCAAGCGGGGATAAATAAATTTGATTGCAAACGGCACGTGCTTTGCTCAATGAGATATTGGCCCAGAGGATGTTTGCAATGAATAAAGCTTCAAAACAACGTGGATATGTCGTCACTTATCCAAATAATCATTACCCAAATAATGTTGCTCTTACCGAAGAAGAACACTCGCCACAAGCGCATTCGCCTGCTCCGCCGCAATCATCTAAAAAAACGCATGAAAATGTAACTCGTGCTCACATGGCTGAAAAATTGGCTGCGTTGAAGGGCTTCGAATTCGCTGGCGAGTATAATGCAAAGGCCAATTACGCAGGCAGCAATATTTACTTTGTACCGGCTGACACGCTATTGCACACACAAGCGCGACAATTAAATATTCATAGCGAAGAAAATTTATTCGGCGGTATTGTCGAGCTCCCGTTTATGGCAACGAAGAGCATTACTCACCCATTAGTCGATACCGATGCGGTAGCGCCCGCAGGGTGGACGCCGCGCTTTGCTAATAACGTGGCAAAGGCAGTTTTGCGTGGATACACAGTATTTTCTATAGCAGATGCCCAGCGCGCCGCTGTTGCATTACTTAAAAAGTCAGCAGTCCGAGTAAAACCCGCACTCGGCATTGGCGGCTGCGGCCAAACCGTTGTGACCGATATCGATCAATTGCTCGATGCTATCAATGTCATTGATCGCGCAGAGTTGGCACTTTATGGCGTAGCCCTTGAACAAAATCTCGATCAAGTGGTGACCTACAGCGTAGGTCAAGTTTATGTTGCGGGCTTACGTATTACTTATTACGGAACGCAAGGCTTAACCCGTAATCACCGGGGCGAAAATGTTTACGGCGGTTCGACATTGCATATCGTACGAGGCAATTTTGAAGCATTAAAAAGAATGCCGCTGCCTCCAGCTATTCGTCTCGCCGTTGATCAGGGTTGTTGTTACGACGCTGCCGCGAATGCAAATTTTTCCGGTTTACTCGCATCGCGGCGTAACTATGACATCGTGCAAGGGTTGGACGAATGCGGCACATTGCAGTCGGGTGTACTTGAGCAATCGTGGCGTATAGGCGGTGCCAGCCCAGCAGAAATTGCCGCACTAGAAGCCTTTTCAATGGACCCTGAATTACTCGCTGTTAAAGCTTCAAGTTGTGAGGTTTACGATATTCTGCCAGCTGCACACTCCTCACATATTTATTATCAAGGAGTCGATGAAAACGTCGGCGCCCTCACAAAATACAGCACAATCGACTGTTATGAATATTCTACTGAATGAGCTGGAAATTCCGGTTGAAGAAGAACGCATTTCAGGCACGTTGCTTTCACCGGCGACCGCCTTACCCACCGTGTTATTCGTGCATGGATGGGGCGGCAGTCAGGTGCAGGATTTAGCGCGTGCGCGCGAAGCATCGGGGCTTGGTTGCGTTTGTTTAACTGTGGATTTACGCGGGCATGATCTCGACTCTGAACGGTCGCAGACGGTAAGTCGTGCACAAAATCTGCAGGATTTATTATCGGCTTACGATTGGTTGGTAAAACAGCCTAATGTTGAGCCTTCTGCAATAGCCGTTGTAGGCATCAGTTATGGCGGGTATTTAGCCTCGATCTTGAGTTCGATGCGGCCAGTACGCTGGCTGGCTTTACGTGCTCCAGCACTTTATAAAGACGAGGGCTGGCAACTACCTAAAAGACAATTGCATGCCGACACCGACTTGAAAAGCTATCGGCAGCTAAAAATAGCGCCAGCCGATAATGTCGCATTAAAAGCGTGTTTCGATTTTAAAGGCGACGCGTTAATCGTCGAGTCAGAAAATGACGTTATAGTGCCTCATCCCGTTATTGAAAACTATGTTGCTGCATTGGCAAATACCCGCTCTTTAACCTCACGAACAATAATGGGCGCTGACCATGCGCTCTCGCAAAAAAGCGATCAGAAAGCTTATACCGCTTTATTGATTAACTGGCTGACGGAAATGATCGTCGGCGCGCGTGAAAATGCGGCGAAATCAAGGCTCGAACAGCACGGCATCGATACTCAATCGAATTCATTGAGACCGCTCACAATTAGTTAATATCTTTTTCACTAATAAAAAAGGCTTCACCTTTTAAGTGAAGCCTTTTTTATTATTTTAATTGCTCGTTATCAGCCTATTAATTTAGCTATTCGCAATATCTACTAGCTGCCGCTTTAGGGCCGGCAACAATTACTTCAGTAAAAACGAGATCGGTAATAAACAGCGCTTATTACAACAAATCGAAAAAAATATTTAGTTCTTACATTTTTATGTTGCCGTGCTTGCCCATGTCATCGGGCTTTTTACCGATAACTGCAGCCTTAGCCATTTTAATTAATTGCACCATGCGACTCGAATCGGCATCCCAATATTCGGCTGATTCGATATCGAATCGAATTAATACTAAATCGGGATCATCCAAGCCGCGCGGAAACCATGCCTTAACGAGTGGATTCCACAAGCTTGCATAAAGCCCACGGTCTCTTACCAAGGTAGCTTGCCCAGCCAACGATACGTAGAAACCATCCTTTGGCTCGGCGAAACTGATATTAACCTGAGGACGCTCAGATAATTCGTGCGCAATTTCCGAATGCAGTGAACAGAAAAACCACAGGACCCCGTCCACGTCCACTTCCTGACTCGTCATGGGTCGGCTGTTAAGTCGACCAGACCCATCCGTTGTTGTAAACATGCCGGTTTTTACCTGACCGATTTTTTTCCAAAGCTCATTAAGATCGAGTGTTTTCGAAGTCATTTTATTTCTCCACAACGCTGAAAATTTTTAGCAGCAAAAAGAATTTTTCTGGAACAAATAATTACATGGCATCGAACATGCCAATTCTCGACTTTGGAGCTTTTATACGATGGTATGCGCTTTGCTTTATGACACTTATGTTGTTTAAAGATGTTATCTATAAATCGAAATCGGTGACGCCATGATTAATATAAAAAATGTGGATATGAAAACTAAATCGCTGCCTCACATGCTGCAACTTAATCCGTTAGCGAGTAGTGGCTATTGCGGAGATGACAGCTTTGAAAATGCGGCGGGCGAGCCAGGCCCAAACGAAGTACCGCCCTCCTCGCCGCCGGAAACACCGCCCAGCCAACCAAACGAATTGCCCCAACCGGACCCTGCACCGCAGCCGAACCAAGCGCCGGCCCCACAGGCTGCTTTTTTACTCCTGCCGAGCTCGTCAATTTTGTCGAGTGGCCTTTCTTTCGATGACAGTGAACCCCAACATCCTGTGGAAATTAGTTTCAGCAATAAATTGATCATTTTCACGGAAAGAAAATACAGCTGGAAAGTGCACTTAACCAAAAAATAATTTTATAAGAGCAAAGCCATGAAAAAAACAACACAGCGTATTGGCATTATTGGTGGAGCAGTTGTCGCCGGATTTCTAATTTTGATTGTTATTGCAGGGTCATTTTCCAACTGGAATCCAGCTCGCCCCTGGATCAATCGCACGGTTACTGCCGCAATTGATAGACCTTTTTCCATCAACGGCGATTTAACATTGCACTGGGTTCGCAGTGTAGAAATTTTGCACTGGTGGCTACCAAGACCGCAAATATCTGCCGGTGAAATTATCATCGGAAATCCGGATTGGACACACAGTAAAAAGCTTGGTGAAATCCGCCACATCACCTTTGTAATTGATCCTTTGCCGTTATTTCGTCATGCGGTGATATTGCCGTTAATCGATGTGGAGGATGCACATATCGCGTTAGAGCGTCGCCAAAACGGCAACAATAATTGGACCTTCGGTAAAGACGATGCGGAGCCGTCTAAATGGCGATTTGCGCCTGGCGTTTTGCGCATCCATAAAAGCTCTTTGCAATTGGATGATGCGCAAAGGCAATTGACGCTTCAGGCCGATGCCGATAGTTATGCGCAAGGTATTCGCTGGACTGCCACAGGCACGATGAATAAAGCGGAATTGAAAAGTCACGGCAGTGCTGGGTCTTTATTGGCGTTACAAGATAAAAAGACGCCCTACCCGATTGAGTTTTATTTGGATGTGGGCAGCACCCATATTAGCGCGGTCGGTACGTTAAGTAATCCCAGCCAATTGGCTGAGCTCGATGTGAATTTAAAATTGAGCGGTTCGAGCATGGCGCAGCTTTACCCATTAACCAATATTGTTTTGCCGGAAACGTCCGCCTTTGCCACGCAAGGTCATTTAATCGGAACGCTAAATGAATTTGGCGGCAAGTGGCGGTATGAAAAATTCAGTGGCACCGTCGGCAATAGCGACCTGCAAGGCAATATTGTTTACGAAGCACGTCCGCAGCGAGCACTGCTTACCGCTGAGCTGATATCGAAATCGCTGGATTTTGCAGATTTGGCGCCGCTGATTGGCGCCGATTCGAATGCCAATAAAAGCCGTCGCGCCGCCTCCATAGAACAGCCCGCCGATAAAGCATTGCCCGTAGAACCCTTCAAAACTGACCGCTGGAACAGCATCGACGCGCATGTGCAATTTGACGGTAAAAAAATCATTCGCCAAGAAGCATTACCCATCGATAACTTGCATGCGGTGGTTGATTTGAAGGACGGCGTTCTCAAATTGATTCCGTTGAATTTCGGCATGGCGGGAGGTGAGCTCACGTCAACGATTACCCTCGATGGCAATAAGCAACCGATGGTCGCGGATATTAAAATTACGCCGCGTCATTTAAAGCTTAAAGAGCTTTTTCCAACCACCGAATCAATGCAGGCAAGCCTGGGGGAGGTTAATGGCTCTGCCGCTTTGGCCGCTACCGGTAATTCAATTGCGGCGCTGCTGGGCTCATCCGATGGGGAAGTAAAACTATTTGTTGATCGCGGCACCGTCAGCAAATTTATTCTGGAAGCCGCCGGCCTTAATATCGCGAACGTTGTGATGACAAAATTATTTGGCGACAAACAAATTAACCTCAACTGCGCCGCAGCAAATTTCAAGGTCGATAAAGGACTCATGCAAACGCAGGGATTTATTGTCGACACGGATGCCGCATTAGTTAATGTCGACGGCAATATTAATTTAGCCGACGAAAAATTGGGCCTTACAGTGAAGCCGGAATCGAAGAGTTTTAGAATACTGTCGCTGCGCGCGCCACTTTACGTAAATGGCACATTTAAGAAGCCTGAGGTCAGCATTGATAAGGGCGTTGTGGCATTGCGTGGGGGCGGTGCTATTGCACTTGGGGTTGTGGCTTGGCCAGCTGCATTAGTCCCGCTGGTTAGCACGGGCACGGGCGATAGCTCATCAAACCCCGGGGAAGGATTGCCGCCGGAGAACGGCTGTGTGCAATTATTGTCCACCGCTAAAGTAAAGGCGGTCTCCGCGCGCTGATACCAAACCCGCCATTCACAGCGCAAATTGTGCAAACCGGCTTGTAAGCATTGCTTGCGCGCCGGTTTATCGGTCTCAGCCGGCTCTAGGCTTTATCCGCTATACGCCGCAATAAGGTCTAACAATTGCAGTTTGTGTTGCACCCTTCTCACTTTCAATAAAACCTCGGCATTGATTGGCAAATCAGGGCGCAATATGGTGTAGATATTGCCTTTTAGCATCAAGGGAACGTGTCAGCCCGGCGCGCGCTCTAAATAATCTCTTATTTTTTAAGCAGCGAGTTGAATAACCGTGACAACGGCAAAGGTTCTGATTGTTGAAAACGACGACTTCAATGCGCGCCATCTGCGCCGCGAACTGCTGAAAATGGGTTTTGAAATTTGCGATCGGGTTACTACCGGCGAAGACGCAATCGAGAAAACCCGGTTGTTGCAACCGGACCTAATTCTGATGGATATCGGGCTGGACGGCGATTTGGATGGTATCGAGGCCGCGACGCAAATTGCGTCCATCCGCCCCACGCCAATAATTTATCTCAGCGGCGCCACTGACGAAGACACCTTGACCCGCGCGCGCAAAACCAAGCCATACGGCTACTTGGTAAAACCCTACAGCGAACAAACTCTGAACGCCACCGTACAAATGTTGCTGGAGCGGTTGGAAACAGACCGCGCCTTGCGCGACAGCGAAGAGCGCCTGCGCGAAGCGGCATTGGTATTTGAAGCTACGCAAGACAGCATCCTGATTTTAGATACCGCAAAAAATATCACGACCATCAATGAACGCTTTACTGAAATTACCGGCTACCAAAAGCATGAGGTAACCGGAATCCAGCCATTTTTTCTCAATGCCGATGTGTTGAGCACCGATCTGTTCGAGCAGATCGATAGCGACCTCACCAATGTGCGTTGGTCCAGCCACATCGACGTGAAGAAAAAAGACGGCAGTCTATTCCCAGCCAACGTAACAATTGCCGGCGTGCAAAACGCGAAAGCGCCATCGAATGCAGACGGGCACCCGAATAATTATGTCGTATTGATTTCGGATTTGACCTCCGTGCGCATGGCCGAGGACAAGTTATATCGCATGGCCCATCACGATCCACTGACTGGGTTGCCAAACCGGCAATTGGCAATGGATCGTTTGCGTCATGCCATCGAACAGGCCAAACGCCGGCGTTCGCGTATGGCGGTATTTTTTATCGACCTCGATAATTTCAAACGCATTAACGATACGCTCGGCCACAACGTCGGTGACGAATTACTGTTGACGGTGGCGACCCGCATGCAGACGTGCGTGCGTAGTGTCGATACCGTTGCGCGTTTGGGTGGCGATGAATTCCTGGTGATTTTGGACGACATCGACGACATAAAAACGGTGTCGGGCATCGCCAGTAAAATGCTTAACGCTTTGTCGCAGCCATTTACGTCAACGCATACCGATACCGAAATTAGCAGCTCTGCCAGCATTGGCATTAGTTTATTTCCGGAAGCCGGCACCAATCCCGATCATTTAATTCGGGCGGCGGATACTGCCATGTATCACGCGAAATCGCGCGGCCGCTGTACTTATGCTTTTTTTACTCCGCGCATGACGAACAGCGCCGCGCAACGCGCTGCATTCGAACGACAATTGCATAACGCTCTCGAGCAAAAACAACTGGAGCTGCATTACCAACCGTTGGTCGCGATGCATAACGGCGACATCGTCGGCGTGGAAGCACTTTTACGCTGGCAACATCCGGACAAAGGTTTGCTGAGCGCCGAACAAATTATTCCGTTGGCCGAGGCCGGCGAGTGCATGGTGTATCTGAGTGAATGGATATTACGCACCGCATGCGCGCAATTACGTGAATGGCAGAAGCTGGGATTAAAACCGCTGCGCATGGCAATCAATATATCTGCAGCGCAATTGTTCGATAAAAAGTTTATGTCAACACTTGAAGACTGCTTAATCGAATTCAACATCGCGCCCAAATTAATTGAACTAGAAATTACCGAAGCGACGTTGCATAACGAAAACGCGCGCGATGAGCTATTTGATAAAATAAAAATGCTGGGATTAAATCTCGCCATTGATAACTTCGGCACCGGTTATTCCAGCATCAATACGTTAAAACGGCTGCCGATAAAACGTGTCAAAATTGATCGCCAATTTATTCGAGAAATCCCGTTCAGCGCTGAAGATGTAGCCATCGCCAAAGCCATTATCGCGATGGCCAATAAACTTGAGCTAATTTCTGTCGCGGAAGGCATCGAAAATATCGAGCAGGAAATTTTCCTACGCTCGCATGGCTGCGATGAAGCGCAAGGATTTTTTTATTCCGCCGCCCTTCCGGCACATGAAATTTCCCGCATGCTGCGTCCACGCAGCGATAACGTGATGAATATAGAAATGCGCAGTTAAGCGGAAACTAGCCAGTTATTTATGTAAATCTGATTGGCCTACTAATTGCTTTTCTTATCCGCAGTCCTAGCCCCGGCTTGGCTCTAATCCTTTGTTAACTTGCCGTATTGCGAAGAGCGCCGATGAAAATATTTACCTGCGATTGCCCGAAACAAAATCATTTATTTTTTGAAAGTGTCATCTGCAATAGTTGCGGTCGACTAGTCGGCTATTGTCCGGATTTGGGAACGATGCAGTCTTTCGATCCTGGCAAAGAATCGGGTTTTTGGAAAAGTGCACAAGCTGAAACCGAATATCGCCAGTGCGAAAATTACGTCGAGCACCAAGTGTGCAATTGGATGGTTCCCGCCGATGATCAAAATACGCTATGTCGTGCCTGTCGTTTAAACGACGTCATACCCGATTTAAGTCAGCCGCAAAATATCGAATATTGGCGCAATATCGAGAGCGCCAAACGGCATGCGCTATACAGCACACTTAGCTTAAATCTTCCGCTGACCAGCAAACATGAAGATGCTGAGCTGGGCTTACTGTTTCGTTTTATGACCGACCGCGAACCAGTTTCGGAATTTACCGAACCGCTGGATGGTCAGGCGCCCGTTTTCACCGGTCACAATGATGGTGAAATCACTATTAACCTCGCCGAAGCCGATGACGTAGCCCGAACTCGCATTCGCATTAAATTAGGCGAAGCCTATCGCACATTACTCGGACACTTTCGTCACGAGATAGGCCATTACTATTGGTTTCGCCTAATCGAAAATAATCCGGCATTGCTGCCGAAATTTCGTGAACATTTCGGTGACGAAACACTCGATTACGATGAAGCTTTAGAGCGGCATTACAATAACGGTGCCCCGGCGGATTGGGCGGACAATTTCATCAGCCCCTATGCGTCGATGCATCCATGGGAAGATTGGGCCGAGTGTTGGGCGCATTACATGCACATGCTGGATACGCTCGAAACATCGCAAGCGTTCGAGCTTGCGCTCGGCACATCTATTCCATCTGTTGGATTGCCGACCGAGCAGCGTGATACAAATACGATTGATATTTTGCTAAAGGATTGGATGCGCTTAGCGGTGGGGATCAATGCGCTTAATCGCAGCATGGGTATGCCAGACCCCTATCCCTTCGTATTAAATAATTCCGTACAGAAAAAATTGCAGTGGATTCACGAAGTCATTGTCACCCAATAATCGAATTTAATTTCTTCGATTTTTTATGATGCCGTGGACGTTACTCACGGCAAGACAGGTTTGCAAAGCAACCAATGCATAGGCATGCGACGGAACGCCCCATGCTACCCATAAAAAATTACTGATGATAAAAACTAAGAATCCTACTTCGCGCTTCTTTTTTGAATCGACAGAAACCAACCAAGCCGCGATTACCGTAACTACAAATGCGGGCCACTGCAGTAAGTCGAGCCAATTAATCCCATTCATTTTATTCTTCCCCATTAACTTTAATTTTTTGATTTTTTTTACTCACCGCGCCTAAAACTATTAGGCCTAAAATAAAGGCAAAAAAATGCGCACCTCCTTGTGCGCCTGTCTATCCTTGGAATTGCTACTGACGAGTCACATTCGTAGTTGTCGGATCTTTTTGTGAAACATCTTTAGTGGTATTTTCTTTCGATCCAGTTTCGCGGTTTTCTCCAGTCGCTTGATAGCCACGTTGGGGCGAGTTAATCGCGCCGGCCTCATTGAAACCATTGCTTGCTTGCCGCAGTACATTTATCCGATTCTGCACATCCTTAACGCCACTGCAGGCATCGGCAATATCCTCTGCGCGATGTTTTTGGCGACGATCTGCGGTTGTTCCTTCGAGCGTAGCTACGCCGGCTTTCACTGTCACAATAATTTCTGACGCATCGATGTGATGATCACGACTTAATTGCTCGCAAATATCCTCACGCACTCGCTCGTCAGATCGTTCATAACCTTTCGGAGCACGACCGCGATAACTCTGCTGACCTTCATTTAAGCTGTACCATCCACCGCCACTGTAATCCTCGCTGTGAAATCCTCTATCGCCGGGATGTGGTTGGTCTCGATAATTTGATTCGCCGTAAGACGTTCTCAAATTGCCAGCCGACTGAGTAAATCGGCGCTGCTGATAACCGGGCCGACCGCCAGCGTAATTCGAGGCGCGCTCGTTAGACTGGGGTGAACTCACTGCAGTGTAATCGCGATAGTCATCGTGGCTCGGCGCGTTATCGTAGTCATTTACGTTATCGAGATAGCGATCACGCAGGCCCGGTTGTAAATAATCGGGATGATGCTCGCCCTGCACAAAGCCGCCGCCTTGATGTAAATATTCGCGCTGCCCATAGCGCTCTTCGTCGCGAAAAATCTGTGGCGACGATAGCTCTGAAGATAATCGGCCATAAGGGGATCTATTGGGACGGCTATCGAGCCCATAGGCGCCGCTGCGATTAGCATAAGGATCGTTTGCTCTGCCCTCACGGCGATAATCCTGCTCATGCCGCGCGGGACGACTGTCGCGCCACGAGCCCTCCGCATCCAAATCGTAGCTGTCTTGCCGATAGGGATCGTTGTTGGTAAATGAATCGTCTAGCGAACGAAAGCTGCGATCTCTGTTATTGGAAAGATTCGATTGCCGGTATTGCGATTCGTAATTGCTCATGGCGAACTCCTAAGTCATTGATGATCTATGACGTGTTGCAATGATTAAGTGTGAAAAGATACGCGCTGGCAGTGTGACAATTTATCTTTCAAACTTTTTGCCATTCAACAAATTTGCAAATTCGATGTGAAAACAATTTACAAATTCGCTGGCGTCGTTATCTATTGATAATTGAGCAAATCATGTGCCAGCCGTTTTTCGCGAGGTTTCGGTGTCGTTATTGCAGCCTATTAACCGTGAAAGCGCATAAATAACAAAATAGTGGGAAATCTAATAAATGTTCGAATCTGACAATTTTCAAATAGCCATTTGGGCGCTATTAATTGGTGTGCTGTTAGTGGTTATGGCATTTTCCAATTCGCTGGTAAAACGCATGCCGTTAAGCGGCGCGATGATTTATCTGGTGGTGGGTTACGCCATCAGTCACGGTGGAATGCAACTATTTAGCCCTAATCCATACGAGCATTCGTTGATCCTCGAACGCATCGCCGAAATTGCGCTATTAATCTCTCTATTTTCCGCCGGCTTAAAATTGCGCCTGCCTCTAAGTGATCCCCGTTGGCGCTTATCGTTGCGTTTAGCAATTCCCAGCATGCTGGTGACGATTGCGCTGATTGCAGGGATCGGCGTGCTCTTGCGATTGAACATAGGAGCAGCGATTTTATTAGGTGCAATTCTCGCCCCCACCGATCCAGTGCTTGCATCTGATGTGCAAGTTGAAAATGTACGTGATGGCGATAAATTGCGCTTTAGCTTAACCGGCGAAAGTGGACTTAATGATGGCTCTGCCTTTCCATTCGTCGTATTAGGGCTTGGCCTGCTGCAACCGCAGGCAGGTATCAATATATGGTATTGGTTTGCAGTAGATTTTGTCTGGAGTATCGGCATCGGCCTATGCGTAGGTGCCGCATGCGGCGCCGTAGTAGGCCGACTCGTTATGTATCTGCGCACCGAGCAAAAAGAAGCGGTGGGGCTGGATGAGTTTCTGGTACTGGGACTTATCGCGCTAGCCTATGGCGGTGCTCTATTGCTAAACGCATCGACTTTTCTCGCCGTATTTGCCGCAGCGCTGGCGATGACTCGCGCCACTCGCCTCGGCGAACAGTCGCCGCGCTTACCCTCTTATGAATTAGAAAAGCTTGAAGAATTAGCTACAAATCCTGAGCACGCGGGACCGCTGATGATGCGCGCGGTGCTGGGATTTAATGAGCAGCTTGAGCGGATTGCGGAGGTAACCGTAGTAATTTTAGTGGGTGCTCTGATTCCATTTATTGACCTCAACCGGCATGTACTAATTTTAATTCCCGCATTGATACTAATTATTAGACCACTGGCGGTAACGCTCGGACTTGCTGGCGCGGGAATCGATCGTTCGCAGCATCGTTTGATTTGTTGGTTTGGCGTGAGAGGAATTGGCTCTATTTACTACTTATTATTCGCAATAAATCATAATTTACCTGGCGAGCTTTTAACGCTATTTGTATCGGTTACGTTGGCAGTGGTAGCAACTTCAATTGTAGTCCACGGAATTTCGGTAAAACCGCTGATGCAAATTTATTCAAATAGACGCGAGCGGGTTAAATCGTCTCGAAATTACAAAAATAATTGAAAATAAAACGCCTCTAATCTCAGTGAAATTAATTTTAGATTAATTTCCGCTCTATTTTTAACGAAACGCTATAAGAAACACTCAATGCTAAATACGTTATAGCTGCTTCATAAAGAATATCTTGCGTATATTCCGCTTTAATCACTTTGGCACGATATTGGCAAAATGATCTATGTAGATCAGCGAAACGCTCAAGCATTAATGTTTTGCTGTACACAACTCAGTGCTCTAAAAGTTACGCTCTAACTAAAACAGTACGCTCTAACTAAAATAGAATGAGGAATCACCATTATGAAAAACTCAGTGATGAATACCAAAAAAACTCTGTTAACCGCAGCCGGATTTTTTTTAAGTGCAACGATGGGAATGAGCGCATACGCTGCCGATCCCGCTTATAACGCAGCAAAAGATCAAGCCGATGCGAATTACGATGCCGCTAAAGCGCATTGCGATACGATGTCCGGCAACGACAAAGACGTATGCATCAAAGAAGCAAAAGCGGCAAAAACCAGCACTAAAGCTAACGCAGAAGTAAATCACAAAACAATGGAAGCGAAAAAAGACGCGACCGAAGATAAGATGGATGCGCAATATAAAGTTGCTAAAGAGAAGTGCGACATGTTGAAAGGCAACGAGAAAGATGCGTGCCAAGAACGCGCTAAAGCTGACTATCACAAATAGTAACGCTCCAGCTTGAAGTAACGCCTAAGGAGTTTACTTAAAGTGAAGACAAGAAAACCGGCTCTAGATAAGCCGGTTTTTTATTGCTGCCATTAAAAATAAAAATTTTACTGATTCGAGTTATAGGTGTCGTCCGCGACAAAGTAATGCATTGAAAATAGATGCTTACTGTCATACCAGGTTTGCGCACGAATGAAACCCGCTTCTGCTGCCAACGCGGAAAAAGACTCTGTGGAATACTTGTAAGAATTTTCAGTGTGGATTGTTTCTCCGGCAGAAAAATTAAGCGTGCTACCTGCGAATTCAACCGTTTGATCAGCAATACTGCGCAGATGCATTTCAACTCGATTCTTCCGGCTATCGTAAAAAGCCAAGTGTTCAAATGAATCGACAGAAAAACTACTGCCCGCTATTCGATTCAGATGGTGTAATACATTTAAATTGAAATCGGCAGTGATCCCTTCCCGGTCGTTATAGGCGCGATCCAAAGTAGCAGCGTTTTTTTCCAAGTCAACGCCGATTAAAAGTCCACCTTCCGACCCAACAATATCCCGAACTGCTTTTAAGAAATTGACGGCATCTGCCGGCTCAAAATTTCCAATCGTCGATCCTGGATAAAATACAACACGGCGCTGCTCGCCGATCAATGTCGGCACAAATGATAGATCGCAAAAATCGGCGTTAATAGCCGTACAATTCAGCCAAGGAAAACGATTGACCAGGTGTCGAGCCGCTTTTTGCAGTGGCGGCGTCGAAATATCTATCGGCATATATAAGGTGGGACGCAAGGCGGATAGCAAGTACTGGACTTTGGAACAATTGCCACATCCCGGCTCTATCAACGCGCAATCTTCACCAATAAGGTCTGCGATTTCTTGCGCTCGCTCTACCAGAATTTCATTTTCGGCACGCGTAACGTAATAATCCTCCGTTGCGGTAATTTGCTCGAAGAGTCGTGAGCCACGCTCATCGTAAAAATATTTCGGTGATATCCGCTTTACCTCTCGATTGAGATCTCGCGAAATTTCGGCAACTGCATCGCTGCGCTTACGAATAAAACTTAAAAATTGATAACTCTTGGCTGAAGGCCTTGCTAACACAGCTTCCATAATGATCCCCTTGCAATTCACTTAAAAAATAAATTCAAGCTATTTGAATTCAACATGTGGAATTACGCAATCAGCTAGTTACGTTATTGATCGCGCCAGACGTAAGCCGCTGAACTGCCATCGATCCGACGGATAAAAGAAATTTCGATAACTGCTGCGAATGTGCTCCCTTTCACTAACGCACGACCCGCCCCGCAAAACCATTTGATTGCACATAAATTTGCCGTTGTATTCCCCGACCGCGCCGGTTGAAATGACAAAACCTGGATATGGCGCGTACGCGCTAGATGTCCACTCCCACACATCACCGAACATTTGACGCAAACCTGTCATGTCGGGGCAAGGGGCGCGTGGATGCAATACTCCATCGCAAAGGAAATGCCCTTCAACTTTTTGGGAGGCCGCTGCGTTTTCCCATTCAGCCTCTGTCGGCAACCGAGCGCCGGCCCAGCGCGCATAGGCATCCGCTTCGTAATAGCTGATGTGACAGACTGGCTCTGCAGGGTTAATTGCTTTTGTCCCGTGCAATGTGTAAATCTGCCAATGCCCCTCTACATAATTCCAATACAGCGGTGCGCGCCAATTATTCTGCGTAATTTTCTGCCAGCCATCAGATAACCATAAATCAGCACGCTGATAGCCGCCGTCCTGAATAAACGCCAAAAATTCCCCGTTATTTACCGGCCGGTCAGCAAGAGAATAATTTTGCAAAAAGACGCGGTGGCGTGGCAGCTCGTTATCGAAGCAAAATGAATTATCAGAGCTTCCACCAACATGACCGATACCAGCGGGATGATCGATCCAGGTCAATTTTTTATCAGCGGAACTAGTCAGATTTACTGTATTTGATTCGCAGTACACGGGCTGTAAAGGATTAACAGAAAAATTATATTTAATATCGGTTAGTAAAAGCTCCTGATGCTGCTGCTCGTGATTTAAGCCTAACTCCAAGCGCTCAAGAAGCGGCTCACATTTAACCGAGGAATTTTTTTCAAGAAGATTGAGCACCTGCTCATCGACGGTTCTACGATATTCAAAAACTTCCGCTATAGTCGGGCGAGAAAGCTGGCCGCGTCGTTCCCGCGGAAACGGTATTCCTATATTTAGGTAGTACGAATTAAATAGTGTTTCATAAATTTTATTAAACGGCGTATGGCTGGGCGCAAATTCCTTTAGCAACATTGCCTCAAAAAACCAGGTCGTATGAGCAAGATGCCACTTTGGAGGACTTACTTCCGGCATTGCTTGCAGGTTGTAATCTTCCTTAAGAAGCGTTTCGCACAGCACTTCCGATTGATGACGAATGCGCCGGTATTTATCGACAATTGGCGTATGCGGATGATGATGGGTCGGATGTATTTGCATGGCTTTCACCGTATGTATTAACTTACCTTTCCATCGTCCCTGCGTTAATCCAGAGTTTTAGAAAATCAGAGAGTCTTAAAGAGTCCATGTATAGTGAGCTGGCGCTAACAATCAATAGAAACACATTAAATAAATTTCTTTCATCTAATGCACTTCCATATAATCTTTAAGACGGCGCCAAAATTTCCATCATTGTTGCTGTACCACTGAGGCTTACAGAGTTTTCATCAACATCACTGTCGATCACTCCACCTCCCAGCGCACATTGCAAACTCTTAAACGGCGGCACCATCTTCTTGGACGCCCAATAACAAGCTAGTACAGCACTAGCTGAGCCTGTTGCACCCTCTTCACTCATTCCGTATTGGGGAACCAGATAACGCTGAGTGAAGCTCCAGGGTGATTTAAAATCTGCTTGCGTAAGAACGGTTGCTCGCATGTCTCCATGTAGAAAATGAGTTTCTGCTTTTACAAGGGCAATATTTGTGCCGGGCGCCCAAATGAAAATTCTATAATCCGCCTCACCGCCCGCCAGCGCTCCACCGATTGGCGCTGGATCAAACCAAGCCGCGATATTTTTTGGTAGCGCAAAATCGCTGCATTCGATCTTAGGAAACTGAATCCATAATTTATCGTCGCGCCAGTGAGCACTAAAAACTCGATTGGCGGTATTTAAGCGAATTGACGGCATCGCATCGGAAGGCATCATCGTTAAATGTCTCCACACCTGCATACTCGCAAACAAGCCGTGTCCACAAAGCTCTATATATCTGCCTGATTTATAGCAGCGCACTTCCACAGCAATTGGCGTACTCCAAATGAAGCAACAGGTATTGGTGTCTTTTTTTGAAAGACTAATTAAATAATCGGGCGGTGGCTCTGTGGGAAAGACATAACAACGTGCTGTATTTCCCAAATAGATCGCATCGAAAAAAACCGTAACGTCATATATTTTTCTAATGCGTAGTTCCGTGTGAGTATTCATATATAAAAAAACTCCCACTCCACCCTTAAGATAAGAACGCTGTTTCCGATGGGCTTGCTTGTATTAGATCTTTTAAATTTATTTAAATTTGTAAAAAATTCATCACTCAAGTAGTTACTTTTAAATTTTTAAGAGCGCTTAACACGAAATCCAAGCTACTTCTAATTTGCATGGCCGTCCGTTAATTATCGTGGCATAGATCATGCCTTTTCTTGTGAGGAGCTTTATTTTGTTTAATACGAGGTGACATCATGCGCGGCAGCAAAGACAAGTACACCGATAAGCAAAAACGAGAAGCCGCCCATATTGAAAAGGGCTATGAACAGCGAGGTACAAACCACCACGAGGCGGAGCGTCGAGCGTGGGCTACCGTCAACAAAGAATCAGGCGGCGGTAAAAAGGCAGGAAGCGGCCACGCTCATGCGCCTAAAGAAGCGCCAACTAAATCGGATGCCGACGGCCACAGCACCATAGCGAAACGCAGTGCTGCTGCAAAAAAAGGCTGGGCGACACGACGTGCTCATGCACAGTAACTAGTGAGTGACCTATTTATAAAGCGATAGTCAGGAATGATGACGCGATCGCCGAGAATCTATCTTTTAGGCTTCTCTAAATTTTTGGCCGCGCGTGCATCTTGCAGATTTGCGTTATCCGCATTAACTGTTGCGGCGACGGATACGGGCTCAGCGCTACTAAATTTTTCGTTTGCACGCTCTCGCCCATTACCCCCCGATAGATCAAGTTGAGACAAGTCGGCGCGATTGCGCGGCAAATACTGCGGGTAATTAATTTGCATAAATGCGACTAAGCCTTCGCGTACTTTGCAACGCAAATCCCAGTTTTTACTCGAATCCTCCGATGTCACTAGCGCGCGTAACTGGACAGCGGTTTCGCTAGTGTCGGTCGTTTGCAGCACTTTAACCCGCCCATCCCATTCGGGCGCGTTCTGACATATGCGTTCAAGTTCAACTCTTAATGGCTCAAGCGGCATGCCGTAATCAACCCACAGAAAAACCGAACCCATAATTTGCGACGACTTGCGTGTCCAGTTTTGAAACGGATGTTCAATCATCCATTGCAATGGAATAACAAGACGGCGTTGATCCCACAATGCGATCACCACATAGGTGCCGGTGATTTCTTCGACACGACCCCACTCGCCCTCTACGATCACCACATCATCGAGCCGAAACGGTTGACTCAGCGCAATTTGCAAACCGGCGATTAAATTCCCTAGTACCGGACGCGCTGCTAAACCCGCGACTATGCCGGCTAATCCGGCTGACGCCAGCAAGCTAGCGCCCAATGCCCGAATCGCCGGAAATGTCATCAACATCGATGCGATGCCGATAATTCCTGCCAAGCCCATCAGCGTGCGCGCAATAACATTGGTTTGAGTTTGGATACTGCGCGCGTGCAAATTGTCGGCTTGCGCGACAGGTCTTAAAAACAAGATGGTTTCAGCGACGCCGGAGATACACCGAATAACCAGCCACGTCATTGCGACAATAAATATCAGACCGGTTATGTGGCGCACACGCGGCATAAAGTGCCAATCGTCGGGTGCCGCTAGTAAAACAATCTGAAAAAAAATGAGCGGCATAACCAACTGCATGGGGCGAATCGTGCTGCGCACCAAGCTGTCGGCAAATGAAAGGCGTTTAGTAATGCGCAATAAGATCAGCCGGCCAAGCCACTGCACCAGAAAGCCAACCAATAGCGCTATTAGGGAAGCAATAAAAAACGTTAGTAGTGGGTCCGAGCTTTTGACAAAAATGTTTTCGATATCCACAGCCCATTATTCCTTTACTACTGAATCAGGAGATGTATCGGCGTTTTGATTTTCGAAAAAGACAAAGCGGATAATTGGCGTATGGTAAAACGATTTGGCTGGCTCATCATGAAAAAACAGATTTCCAACAAGCCCGCCCAGCATTGATAAAACTAGCTTTCCACAATTAACTTGCCATAAAAAACCGCATCATCTGCGAGCACGGCTTTTCCACCGTATTGCGCACATAGCCCGGCAGCTGCAGTGGTTGCAGAAACATCTTAACCATCATGTCGGGCGTAATATTTTTTAAAACCAGCGAACGCGCCGCGCGACTGATACGTTTAAATTGATCGGTATCGGTACCTACACCGGGGTAGCGATGCTCAAATATATGCCGTAACGCGCAGTCGGAGTCTTCATTTCTTAATTCAGCTAACCGGCGCGCCAACGCTTTAAAAATCGGCCAACGACCGTGTCCTGCTTCGCGATTATATTGATTGAAGAAGCGGTTAAAATTTTTGTAGTGCCGCACTTCGTCACGCCGAATATTTCCCGCCAGCAATTTGAGAATTGGCTCATCGGTGTAATCTTCCAACGCGCGATATAATGCAGCGGTTCCCGTTTCTACCACGCAACGCGCCACCAACTCTAAAGTCGGGGTCGGCTCAAATTGATTAACTGTGCAGTAACCGGAATATTCATCAAAAAAACTTTGGTAGGTCGCGGCCCAATCAAATTCCGGCCACACGCTCTCGACGTACTTGCGCAACGATTCACCGTGCTGAAGCTCTTCGTGCTCCCATTGGCCAGTGAGCCAGTTCGCCACATCGGAATCGCCGAAATAATCGACCAGTACCGATGTATACATATCGGAGCCGCTTTCAATTAACGAGGCGCTGGCTAATACGAAAAACAGCACTTCATCGGACTTCACTTTTTCGAGCTCGATCTGGTCGTAAGCGATATCGCTCATCGCCCATGAATGCACTTTAGTTGCAGCACTGATTTTGTTGGTAGAGGAAATAGCTTTAGGGAAATCCGTCACAGTGGAACTCACGCTGAATGTCCTCATTCAATATTCTTAAAGGGGTAGAGCAAATTAGTTGGCACGGATGCGGAGACTATAGGACTTAGGAGTGCTCGATAATGCAAAGGTTGCATGGCCCACACAAAAACTGACTTTCTGCAGCAACATCAATGCGCTGAGCAGTGTTAAAGCCAGTAAGACCAGACTCGCGAAAACCATTGACGCAGTCGATCTGTTAATGGCCGCTGCCGCCACGCCTGTTCAGTAATCAGCGTGCCTTCGGTGAGGTCATGCTGAAACATCGCTTCCATCGCATCGCCGAAATCACTGCCAATTACCACTATATTCACTTCGCTATTATGCAAAAAGCTGCGCATATCCATATTCGATGAGCCGACCGTCGACCACACACCGTCGATGACCGCCGTTTTAGCATGTAATAAGGCATCGTGCCGCTCATATATTATTACGCCAGCATCCAGCAGCGTCGAATAGTGTGAACGGCCCGCTTCAAAAATAAGCCAGATATCGCTAAATCCCGGCAACTCCAGTGTTACCTCGACTCCGCGTTTTGATGCATCTCGCAGCGCTTCAATCACCGGCGCGTCCGGGGAAAAATACGCCATCGTTAAGTGAATACTCGATTGCGCGTGGCGAATCGCCATTAGTAAATCCGCATAAATAATATTTTTCTTATCGTCCGGTGTGCTGGCGATGACGCGCACAATCTTATCGCCTTGACGCGGCAAGTCGGGATAATAATTTCCGGGATTATTTTTGGCCGTTTTCTGTGCAACATTAGATAGCGGCGGCTTAGGATCTGGGTGATCGCTATCGAATTGACTGTCCCACGTCTTAAAGAAAACGCGCTGCAACTCCGCCACCGCAGGACCCCGAATTTCAATCTGGGTATCGCGCCAACCTTCGTCGAGCGGCGGATGGTCTTTCGCAGCCTTAATAGGATTAGTAGCAGAGCCGTGCGAATAAACACTGCTGATATTAATGCCGCCGGTAAATCCGACCTCACCGTCGACTACTAAAATTTTGCGATGATCGCGATTATTGATTTCCAGCGTTTTCCCTTCAACGGGATTAACAGGATTGAATTCGAAGACTTGCACACCTGCATCGGTCAGCGGTTCGAATAACGATTTCGCGGTTGCGACGCTGCCCAGACCGTCATAAATCAATTTAACTTGTATACCCTGCTGTTGCTTCTTCAGCAGAATATTAATTAAGTCTCGGCCGACTTTATCGTCCTGGAAAATGTAAACCTCAAGATTGATATTGTTGCGCGCCAACTCCATCGCGGAAAACATAGCACCATAAGCTTGCGGACCATCTATCAATAATTTGGCATCGTTATCGCTTATCAGCGGCGGCCCGCCCTGCTCCGCCATTGCCGCGATATGACGCTGCAATGTGATATCGCGCGCATCACCGGCGCTTGCAGCAATGCTTTCTACACTGCGCTTGACGCGATGGTTTTGGCTGCCCGTTACCGTCACCGACTGTGTCGGCTGGTCCGCATGGGCGCTTACGACGGGCGTCGATTTGCATCCGCCCTGAAAAACAGACAGCCCAATGCCAACACAGAGAATTATTTCTTTAAAAAAGAGCGCGCTAATTTTTTTCATATTGTTCTATTTTTAGGCGTGTGAGGTTTCATTTATTGATTTAATTTTCTGTGCGGCATCGACCGATTTCACCAGGGCGGGCTGTCGCGAGCCGAAGCGTGTGGCAAATAAATACGTGAATTCGGTACCGAGGAAGAAGATCTGTGCTGAGTAATAAACCCAAACAATCAAAATAACAAATGCGCCAGCTGCGCCAAAAGATGAAGATAAAGCGCTTTTGCCGATGTATAAGCCGATAGCAAATTTCCCCAAAGCAAACAGCAGCGATGTAAATGCGGCGCCGAGCCATACATCACCCCACGCAATCGTACTACTCGGCAATACTTTGTAAATAAGCGCAAATAAGACTGTAATTACTACGAAAGAAATTAGCACATTGGCAATCTGCAGAATTGTTTCCCACTCTTTGAACCAGCTTCCCCACAGCGATGCCAATGCCGCAAGACCCGCGCTTACGGCCAGCGACACAATCAATAAAAATCCGACGCCGACAATAAGCGCAAATGACAGGAGGCGTATTTTAAAGAATCGAAAGACGCCACTGCCGGATTTCGGCACCACGCCCCAAATAAAATCGATATTGCGTTGTAATTCGGCGAATACGCTGGTGGCGCCGATAAATAACGTTATCGCACTGATAAAAATTGATATCACGCCACCACTAATACTACTGGCGCCTTTTAAAATGGCTTGCACGGCTTGCGCGCCATTACTACCAATAAGCCCTTCGAATTGGCGCAAAATTGCACCCTGCGCGACATCGTTACCTAATACAAAACCCGCAATGGCAATTAGCATTAATAAAAGCGGAGCCAACGAGAAAATGGTGTAGTACGCCACCGCTGCCCCCATGCTCGCCGCATTATGGTCAAGCCATGCTTGCGCGGCGTCCCACAATGTTTGGCCGAATTCACGTAACGAGATCCTTCGCGAATGCAATTGCGCAGAAGAGGGATTTATATTTTTTTTTGAATTGACGTTAGCCATCGCGTTCTCTTTTTTTAATTGCTGCTTCTTTTTTCTTTCGAACATCAACTAGTCCGTAGCTAAAAATATTGTTGGATATCATTAATCATCGGCAATCCATCTGCGAAAAAAATGCGGCAACTGACGAGTAATAAAAACAGGCAAAACTGTCTTTAGAAGAAGCGCCTGCAAAAGTAGCGCCGAAACTGAACGCTCACTTTCTTAAGAAATCGATAGAACAGTCAAAATCTCGCTTTCACGTATCGTTTATTTTTGCGATCTCAGCTCACGTTAAATGCATGGACTTAAATTTATTTTCGTGAGCAGGCTGCTATTGCTATATAGATATATGGGGCTTTATGCCCCATTTCGTAAAAACGGAGGAATTTCCGTGTAATTATTTCTTAAAAATTGATACTGAGAGTCTATAAAACAATAAGACCTTGATACCACTGCAAAAAATCCGTGGCATAAAATCTGCTTTTCATTCACACACTCTTAATTGTTGTGGATGTATCAATGACTGCGCCTGCTAATCGCCTCCAATCGTCATCACTACATTCATTAGGGGCCGTTGCAGACGGCCGAGGTATTCATTTCGCGGTATTTTCCGAACACGCAGAAAAAATAGAATTATGTTTATTCGACCCCCAAGGCAAGCAGGAGCGCGCACGCTATGTGATGCCGGACTGTACTAATGGCGTATGGCACGGCTATCTGCCAGGCGGACAAGTGGGTCAACAATACGGTTACCGCGCATACGGCCCGTATGAGCCGAAACAGGGCTTACGTTTCAATTCGCACAAATTATTGCTCGACCCCTATGCGCGGCAATTAGCCGGCGAGTTACGCTGGCACGATTCACTGCATGGCTATCGCATCGGTTCACCGCGCGGCGACTTATCTTTTGATCGTCGCGATAGCGCGGCTTATATGCCCAAAGGTATTGTCACGGCCGATAATTTTCCGTGGGGCGACGATCGCCCGCCGCGCGTACCGTGGTCGGAAACGGTGATTTATGAAATGCATGTCGGCGGCTTTACCAAATTGCGCAACGATTTACCCGCGCACGATCGCGGTACGTTCGGTGCGCTGGGGCATAAAACTACTATCGATTATTTGCGCAATCTCGGCGTTACCGCGGTTGAGCTATTACCCATTCACGCATTTGCACGCGATCGCCATTTAGTCGATAAAAAGCTGACTAATTATTGGGGCTACAACACACTGTCTTATTTCGCACCGGATTCGGCGTATTTATCCGACGGCACGCTCGGACAAATTAAATGGGCAATTCAACAACTGCATGCCGCCGGCATCGAAGTTATTCTCGATGTGGTTTACAACCACACCTGCGAGGGCAGCGAGTTGGGCCCGACATTGTCGTTGCGCGGCTTCGACAATCAAAATTATTACCGTCTATTACCCGATAAACCGCGTTATTACATTAACGACACCGGCTGCGGCAACACAGTAAATTTCAGTCACCAACGCACTATTCAATTAACGCTCGATTCGCTGCGCTATTGGGTGCGCGAATTTCACGTCGATGGCTTTCGATTCGATCTTGGCGTGACACTGGGACGTGAAGTAACCGGCTTCGATCCAGGTTGTGGCTTTTTCGATGCGTTGTTGCAAGACCCCGAATTGTCGCGCGTTAAATTAATTTCCGAACCGTGGGACATCGGCCCCGGTGGATTTCAAATCGGCAATCACCCGCCCGGTTTCGGTGAATGGAACGGAATATTTCGCGATGATGTGCGCCGCTATTGGCGTGGCGATGATGCACAGCGCGGTATTTTCGCGCAACGTCTGCAAGGCTCCGCCGAATTATTCGATCATCATCGGCGCCAGCCTTGGGCCAGCGTAAATTTC
This sequence comes from Verrucomicrobiaceae bacterium, assembly GCA_028293825.1. Classification (GTDB taxonomy): domain Bacteria; phylum Pseudomonadota; class Gammaproteobacteria; order Pseudomonadales; family CAMLJR01; genus CAMLJR01. Next base: position 337,203 of record JAQGNY010000010.1, on the reverse strand, counting down.
GTAACGGCACATGATGGCTTCACGCTTAACGACTTGGTCAGCTATAACGGCAAGCACAACGAAGCGAACGGTGAAGATAATCGCGACGGTGCCGATGACAACCACAGTTTCAATTGGGGCAGCGAAGGCCCCACCGACGACGACGCAGTAAATAATCAGCGCGAAAAAATTGTGCGCAATTTTTTCGCGACGCTAATGGTTTCTCACGGTACGCCAATGTTGCTTGCAGGCGATGAAATAGGGCAAACCCAGCACGGCAACAATAATGCTTATTGCCACAACGATAAATTAAGTTGGATCGACTGGTCGTTGTTAACCACGCCTCGTGGACGGGAGTTGCGAGATTTCGTCGCGCGTATGATTGCTTTGCGAAAACAGTTGCCGCTGCTACGCGATAAATATTTTCGCGAAGGCGATACATTCATCGCCGGCAATTTCACCGCAGTGTGTTGGTTTGATGAACGCGGTGTCGAACTGGAACAACAGGACTGGCACAACAATGCAGCTCATTTATTAGGGCTGCGACGCGCGCATATCGATGCGGAAGATCGCATTGAAGTAGTCATCCTGTTAAATAATTCGGATACCGAAAATCACACCTTCGTGTTGCCCACGCCGCATTTTGACTTTCAGGTTGTAATGAATACGGATAACCCCGCCAACCTTACCGGCATCATGCAAAACAACGAATGTATGGTCGCCGCCCATTCGATGGTACTGCTGACCGCGCAAACTGAGCTGCAGTTTTTAGCCGACATCGAAGAGCGTGCTCAAATCGCTGCGGCCACATTGGCGGAAGATTTAAACGATTCCATTGCAGCAGATGATCTAAACGAAGAAAGCATCGACGAAATAATCGATGATGTTGCCGACGAGGAGCCGGCATGAGCGCGCGCTACGCTTACCCTTTAAATTTCGGCGCGGAACTTATCGACGACAAACGCACGCGTTTTCGTTTGTGGGCACCGGATCGAAAAACAGTCAGTGTAGAAATCAAAGGTCTTTCGCCGATTGCAATGCGGCGCGATGAAAACGGCGTCTTCGAATGCGATGTCTATTGCGGCGCCGGCACCTGCTATCGCTATCGCCTCGATAAAAATCTCGCGGTGCCCGATCCGGTTTCACGCCTGCAAGCGAACGATGTGCACGATCCTAGCGTTGTGTGCGATCCACGCGATTATTTATGGCAAAGCGATAACTGGCGTGGCAGGCCGTGGCATGAAGTCGTAGTTTACGAATTGCACGCCGGTTGCTGTCATGGTTTTTCCGGTATTGAACAGCGACTCGAAGAATTAGCCGCGCTCGGTATTACCGCCATCGAATTAATGCCCATCGGCGATTTTTCGGGGCAGCGCAATTGGGGATACGACGGCGTGTTGCCGTATGCACCGGATACAAGTTACGGCACACCCAACGAACTAAAACATTTAATCGACTCCGCCCACCGCCTCGGCATTTGCGTTTATCTGGATGTGGTTTACAACCATTTCGGGCCTGATGGTAATTATTTGTCGTGTTACGCATCGGCTTTTTTCGATCCAAAAAAACATTCGCCATGGGGCGCTGCGATTGATTTTTCGCAGCCGCAGGTGCGCAATTACTTTACGCAGAATGCGCTTTACTGGCTGCTTGAATATCGTTTCGATGGATTGCGTTTCGATGCAGTACATCAAATCAGCGATCCCGCGTGGCTCGATGAAATGGCTGCAGAAATTCGCGCAGCAATAGAACCCGGTCGGCATGTTCATTTGATGCTGGAAAATGAACGCAACGAACAGCGCCATTTACACCGCGCGTCCCCTCATGCTGAAAATGATGTCGTCGAAACCGGCACTGCCGTCAACACCGAAAGCGGAGGCGATTTCGACGCGCAGTGGAACGACGACGGCCACAATGTGCTGCATGTTCTGCTCACTGGCGAACATGAAAGTTATTACAAAAATTACGCGGAACAACCTGCACAAAAACTTGCGCGCTGTTTAGCCGAAGGCTTCGTCTACCAAGGTGAACCCTCTCCGACGCATAAAAAAGAGCCGCGCGGTACGCCGAGCGCGCATTTGCCGCCAACCGACTTTATTCTGTTTTTGCAAAACCACGATCAAATCGGCAATCGCGCTTTCGGCGAGCGTTTAACCACATTGATTCCAGAAAACAATTTGCGCGCAGCCATCACGTTGCAACTGCTTTGCCCCGCTATTCCGCTGCTATTTATGGGTGAAGAATGGGGCACGCAAACGCCATTTTTATTCTTTACCGATTTCCACGACGAACTTGCCACCGCGGTCCGCGAAGGTCGTCGCAAAGAATTTGCCGCGCTGACCGCATTCTCCGATCCTGAAGTGCGGCACCGAATTCCAGATCCAAATGCAATTCCTACCTATACCGCATCGGTTCCTAATCGGGATGAAAAAAAACTACCGCACCATCAACGTTATTTAACGCTGTATGAGCAACTACTGACACTGCGCCGCGAGTTTATCGCACCGTTTTTAAAGGCCAGTCGAAGCTTAGGCGCGGACGCTATTGGCACTGCTGCAGTGGTAGCGCAATGGCAATTAAATAACGGCAGCGTGCTAAGTATCGCCGCCAATTTTGGTCATGATGCGGTGCGCATTGAAAACATAACGGGCACGTTATTGTTTGCCAGCGACAACGAGGTGGATACCGAAAAGCTTATGAATGTCGATTCTGCTACCGAATTGTCAGATACCGAAGCGCCGCGTCTCTTAGCAGCTCATTCAACCCGCGTTTATTTGCAATCTGTCCATGGCCAATCAGCGCGGACGGGAAATGTATGAATACGCCTATCGACACGTCTACCAACACGACAGCCGACACACAAACTCTCGGCAAAAATACCCCTACCGGCTCCGCGATTAATAAATCGAGTAATAAAAAAGCTGTTGGCCGCAAACGCTACGATGACGAAATGGCGCAGGCGCTGTTATCGACCACACCGCGCGCCACCATGCGCCTGCAATTACACAAAGACTTTACCTTTGCCGATGCACAGGCACAGGTGCCGTATTTTGCAAAACTCGGTGTAAGCCATTTGTATTTGAGCCCAATTTTAACGGCACGCGCCGGTTCGATGCACGGTTACGATGTGGTCGACCATAGCAATGTTAATCCTGAGCTTGGTGGTGAAACCGCATTTCGCGATTTAGTTGCGACGTTACGCAAACATGAAATGGGCGTTATCGTCGATATCGTACCCAACCACATGGCCATTGGCGGCGCCGACAATCGCTTGTGGCTGGATGTATTGGAGTGGGGACGCAACAGTCGCTACGCGAATTTTTTCGACATCGATTGGGACGTACCCGACCCGGCCTTAAAAAATAAAATCCTCGCGCCATTTCTCGGCAACGGTTATGGCGAGGTATTGGGCAATGCCGAAATACAATTGCAATTCGATAAAATCAGCGGCCGTTTTTCTGCTCAATATTATGAGCACCGCTTTCCCATCAATCCGACAAATTACGCTCAGCTGTTGCGCGTCGGCGGCAATGCATTAGCGCCGCTGGCAAAACATTTTCGCGACGCCAGCCTGCAACGTATCGGCAAGCGCGGTGACGACTTTTCCGCCGCATGTACAGAGTTAGCCAACAGCTACGCCAGCGATGCGGTAATCACAGAAGCCATCGATAATTTATTACTGCGTTTCGATTGCCACCACGAAGCCGGACGCGGCTTGATGCATCAATTGCTCGAACGTCAGCATTACCGTCTATCGAGTTGGCGCAATGCTGCTGATGAAATTAACTGGCGGCGTTTTTTCGACGTCATTCAATTAATCGGCATTCGCATTCAAGAGCCCGCTGCATTTGAAGTCGTACACGCTACTATTTTCCGTTTGTACGCCGAAGGTTTAATCGACGGCTTACGCATTGATCACATCGATGGCTTGGCTGATCCACGCACCTATTGCCGCCGCTTACGCACGCGTTTAAACCGATTATCAAAAGAGCGGCCAGCGGATGCGCCCAACGGCGCCGCTTATTTTGTCGTCGAGAAAATCCTCGCGCCGGAAGAACGCTTGCCGCGCGAATGGCAAGTCGATGGCACCACCGGCTATAGCTTTATGAACGATGTATCGGCGTTATTGCACGATCCTAACGGCGAACATGCACTCGGCGCTTTATGGACTGAGTTGAGTGGCAGAGCAGGCGATTTTGAAGCTGAGAATAAAAACGCACGTCGCCGTATTTTGCAGGAATTATTAGGTTCGGAATTTAATAGCTGTGCGCTGGCATTACACCGTATTGCTCGCACCGATCCACTCACGCGCGATTGGAGCGTGTTGGCAATACGCCGCGTGTTACAGGAATTATTGGTGCAGTTTCCTATTTATAGAACCTATGCCGACGCGCGTGGACGCAGCGAAGCGGATGACCACATCATGCTGCAAGCTATTAACGCGGCGCGTCCGCTGTGCCGCAACGCCGACCGACCACTGCTCGATTTATTCAACGCGTGGCTCGGCGGCGAAGCGCCGCATTTAGCGCCTGCACGCGGACGTCAATTGCGTTTGCGAGCGATTGCTCGGTTTCAGCAGCTCAGCTCGCCGCTCGCCGCGAAATCGGTAGAAGACACCGCATTTTATCGACACGGCAAATTACTATCGCGCAATGAGGTCGGTTCCAATCCGGCAATATTTGCCAATAGCCCGGGGGATTTTCATATCGAATGCACGCGGCGGGCGCAGTATTTTCCACGTGCGATGCTGGCAACGGCCACACACGACCATAAACGCGGCGAAGATTTGCGTGCGCGTCTCGCCGTGCTTTCGGAAATTCCAGAGCGCTGGGCCGATGCGGTGAAACAATGGGTGGTAATTAATCAACCGCTAAAAATTGCGCAAAATAGCGATGAGCAATTGTCGTCGCAAACAAAATTAACATCGCAAGATTTATCGGCGCAACAAATTGCAGAGCTACCAACAGCAACGCCGCAGTGGCCTCTGGGCGCCGACGAATACATGTTGTATCAGATGCTAGTGGGCGCGTGGCCGCTGGATTTGGCAGCGGACGATAAATCAGCACTGCAACAATTGGCTGAGCGGTTACAGCAGTGGTGGCTGAAGGCGTTGCGAGAAGCCAAGCAATTATCGAGTTGGGGCGAGCCCAACGCGGATTATGAAGAAGCTTGTCAGAATTTCCTGAACGATGTGCTCGATCCCAGTAAATCCTACAATTTCCTCACGCAATTATCCGAATTTACCAATAGCATCGCCGCTGCGGGTGCGGTTAATGGCCTATCGCAGACGCTGATTAAATTAACTGCGCCGGGAATTCCAGATATTTATCAGGGCTGTGAATTGTGGGATTTTAGTTTGGTCGATCCCGATAATCGACGACCCGTCGACTATACACAGCGTGCTAATTTATTAGCCGCAGATTCATCGATTGCCAGCATGCAATCCACCTGGCGCAGCGGTGCAATCAAACAATTTTTAATCAAAAAACTACTGAAGTTGCGCGAAGAAAATCGAGCGTTATTTTTACGTGGCGATTATCAGGCGTTAACGGTAACCGGCGCTTTGGCAAAGCACGTATTCGCATTTAAGCGCACCTGGGAAGGTCAAACGCTGATTGTCGCGGGATTGCGCTTACCCGCCGGCCTGTCTATCGCAGATAGCCCAATCGTCGATAGTGATCGATGGGGAGACACCGAGTTATCGTTTCACAATATTTCGACTGCAACCGACACAACGCCTGCGGTAAAAAAATGGCTCAATATTTTTTCTTCCATTAACCACGCTATTTTGACTTCCTCCATAGACTGCAAAACCTTATTTTCCGAACAACCTTTTGCCGTGCTATTAAGTGAAAAATAGATCTCAGGTCTATTAATTAATTTATCGAATTTAATTAATAGGCATATCAATTGCTTTAGTCAAAGCATCTGCCGTGGTTCATGATTGACAACCAAACGCAGCAGATATTCTTAAGCGACTCATAAATTTATAAATCTTTTTATTTATAAATGACTTTTAAAAACCTATTTATGTAGGTTACAACACAGCAGGAGCATCACTATGAAAACTAAAAACTTTCGGAAAACGCCGCGTGTATTGGTGAATCTTTCAGTTGTGCTGGCACTGAGCACTCTGACCGCTGCAGGAATAGCAGTAGCTCAATCAGCGCCCACCGCGCCTGCGCAAAAAACATTGACACAAACTTTGCCGCAAGACAGCACAGTTAAAGAAAAATTGACTGATAGCACTTTCGTTGAGAAAGCTGCCGCCGGATCGCTGGCAGAAATTGAAATTTCAAAACTGGCTGCAACCAAATCGACTAACGTAAAAATTAAGAAATTTGCCGCGCAAATGGTGAAAGATCACGAGGCAGCCGGCGCTAAGCTTAAACAAATCGCCACCACTAACCGTCTCGATATCCCTACCAAAACCGATGCTGCACATAAAAAACTTATCGATGAGTTGCAGGGTTTATCCGAGCCACAATTCGATCAAAGCTATGTGGACCTTATGAAAAAAGATCACGACACTACGGTAGCACTATTTGATAACGCGGCCGGTGAGCCCACGCTGAACGCGGAGTTGCGCGTGTTCGCTAATCAGTCGTTGCCGACATTGCGCGCACATCAAAAACATGCGCATGCATTGACGGAAACCGGCGACAAAAAAGCGTCGCGTTAAGCGCTTTAAAAGTTAATCTCAACAATTAAAGTTAAAGATATAAAGAATTAGATAAACAAGAGACGAAAGACAGAAGAGAAAAGAGAGTCAGGGACGACTCGCTCGGTTTATAAGAAGAAATCAATAATAAGCTTTGTTGAATTCAGAATGGACTGATATCCGTGAGTACTTTAATTAGCTCATCGATATCAAGCGGCTTAATAAAGTGATACGAAAACCCGCTGGAAAAAGCTTGCTCCCGATCTTTTTCCTGACCGTACCCCGTTAACGCAATCAAAATTGTCTGCTGCAATTCCGGCATCTGCTTAAGTTCGCGCGCAACTTCGTATCCATCCTTTCCCGGCAAGCCAATATCCAACAAGACAACATGCGGCACTAACTTGGCAGCGAGGATTAGTGCTGTTTTTCCTTCATTGGCCACTTCAATTTGATGGCCCATACTTTCCAACAGAAGCTTCAATAGATTCACGGCGTCAACACTGTCATCGACCAACAAAATGCGCAGGGCATTTTTATGCGTGGGCTTTTTTCGCGCTGGCTTCGTCTTCTCTGTAATCGGTAATTTCGGATTAATCGGCAAATCGATAGTAAATGTGCTGCCTTTTCCAGGCCCAGGACTTTCGGCCTGGATGGTGCCGCCGTGTAATTCCACGAGACGTTTTACCAACGACAAACCAACGCCAAGACCTTCCGGTGCCTTGCTTTCCAAACGTTGCGCCTGCGTAAATAATTCGAAGATGCGCCCGATATGTTCACGCGACACGCCGATACCATTATCGCTAACCATAATCTGTAGGTGATTGCCAGCGGTAACGATATTCAATGTAATATCGCCACCCTCAGGCGTGTATTTCGCCGCGTTGTGAATTAGATTGCTGACCACCTGCGCCAAACGCACGCTGTCGCCGTTCAGCCAAATTTTTTCGGTCGGCATATTCACCGTGAGCCGGTGCTTACGCAGGCGTAAAAAAGTTTCATTGGTTTCGAGTGCGGCATCCACAATCGGACGTAGCTCTATGAAACCTTTTTGCAGCAGTAATTTTCCCTGCGTAATGCGCGATACATCGAGCAGGTCGTCCACTAGACGTACCAAGTGGTCAATTTGGCGCGACATAATTTCCCGCGCGTTGATCTCGGTGCTGCCGGTGACAACTTGGCCAATATCGGCAATGCGCATTAAATCGATAGCCGTGCGCATCGGCGCCAAGGGGTTGCGCAGTTCGTGCGCGAGCGTTGCTAAAAATTCATCCTTGCGAATTGCTGCTTCCCGCAATGCGTGATCGGCCGTTTTCGGCGCGGAGATATCCTGCGAAATACGCGTAATCCGATAATTATTACCGGCTGCATTGCGTACCGGAAAGCCACGATCGCGAATCCAGCGCTCGGAGCCATCCGGCATTAACAATCGGTATTCCTGCTCGTAATCCTGATATTTCAACAAATCGGCAAACGCGATACTGACACGTTCGCGATCTTCCGGATGTACGCTTTCTTGCCACGCATAGAAATTTTTATACAGCCGTTCGGACGTGCGTCCCCAAATTTTTTCATACGCAGGGCTGACGTATAACATCTGTAAACGTTGCGGATCGAAAATCCAAAACACGTCACCGATATTTTCCGCCATTTGCCGAAAGCGTTCTTCGTTGTCATACAACGCGCGTTGCGCTTCCCGCAGACGCAATAATGCATTTACATTCGCGATTAATTCGATGGGCTCAACCGGAGCCGCTAAATAATTATCGGCGCCTTCATCGAGGCCACGCACACGATCGCCGCTGTCGATTAACGACGCGGAAGTTTGCAGCACCATCACCGAAGATGTATTGGGATCTTGCTTAATGCGCCGGCACACTTCAAGGCCGCTGATATCCGGTAGCTTCATATCCAACAATACTAAATCGGGCATGCGCCGCTGCACGATCTCTAATGCGTCGGCACCGGTAGATGCTTCGAGCACTTCAAAGCCGGCTAATTTAAGCGTCCGCGATTTAGCATAACGAGCACCTTCGTTATCGTCGACATTCAAAATAAGCGAGGTAGATTTTTCCGCGACTTCAACAGTCATTGGGCAATGACCGAACGTACATCGCCGCCCGTCTGCGATACAGAACAGGAATAATTAGTAGCGGCAATCTTCATTTTGAAACTCCTCATGCGCGCCGAATTATGCCGGCGCACGTACCAACTGATCTAACGCATTTATTAAATCTTCTCGCAGCAATGGCTTCATGTAATAACGATCGGCACCCAATGCCAAGCCGCGGTGCTGCTCCGCTAGTTCGCTCACGACAACGACCGGAATATCGCGGGTGTCGACATTATTTTTTAAGCCTTCAAGCCAAGGCCAAGCCTCTTTACCGTCCAACATGATGTCGAGGACCACCGCGCTCGGCCGCATGTGCTGCCACAACATTTGGGCCTCAATTACATTGTTGGCACTGAATACGCGGTACTGCGTATTCTGCAAATATTTTTCATACAGCAGGCGCGTAGGCGCGTGATCTTCGATCACTAACACTGGCACGCTGCCGCGAAGCGAAATGTCTTCGGATTCCGCCACTGCAACGGCTTTGACACCGCTATCTGACATCACCGGCTGATAAGGAATCGCCAACGTAAATGTCGATCCTTCGCCAAGGACACTTTTTACTTCGACCACACCACCAATTAAGTTCGCGAGCTGACGGCATAGCGGCAAACCTAAACCCGTGCCTTTCACACGGCTTTGCATCGGATTTTCGATCTGACTGAATTCTTCGAAAATTAACTGCAGATCATCAGTAGCAATCCCGATGCCACTATCGGAAACGGAAAAACGCACGGTATTGCTGGCGCTCTCGTAAATAGCAGTGACCCGAATACTGCCGCGCTTGGTAAATTTCAACGCATTAGAGATGAAGTTACGTAAGATTTGCGAAACCTTGCCTTCGTCCGCAACGATGTCGCCAATCTGCGGCGCCACGTCGAAACTTAAATCGACGCTGTCACTGATTAACAAAGGACGCAACATTCCGCGCAATGCGCTCATCAATTCCACAACGGAAAACGCGGTTGGTTTAATTTCGACTTTGCCGGCTTCGATTTTGGCGAGATCGAGTAGATCGTTAACCAGCTCGGATAAATCTTCCGCCGCTTTCTTGATGAAGTTGACCTGCTTTTCCTGCTCCTCGCCCAACTCGCCATCGATACGGTCAAGCAGTAATTGCGACAGCGCGCGAATCGAGCCGAGCGGTGTACGAAATTCATGGCTCATATTCGATAGAAAGCGCGATTTCATCTGATCCGCGCGACGCAGGTGACTGGCTTTCTCATCGACTTCCGCATACAACGCGACCACGCCGCGATTGGTGTCTTCCAATTCGCGCGTTAAATTTAATAATTCTTCTTGGCGTCCGCGCAGATCCGCCAATGCCTGCATCAACTCTTGATTTTGCCGTTGAATTTCCGCGAATGCATCGACGGTAAGTTCCGACGTCAACTCACCCGCGATATCGGCAAGCTGCGCTTTATTAAATAAGCTCAGCGCCGTCGGCATATTTTTTTTCAGCGTAATCGTGACGCCCTGCCCGGGCTTGCTATCGATATCGCAAACATCCATTAATCGCATGGTGCCGACGATGCCCATACCCATGCCAGTTTTTGAGCTGTATCTGCCGTCTAGAATGTCTTGCAAATTGTCGATGCCGTTGCCGCGATCGGTAATGACAATTTTCAATGTGGATTGCGGCTGTGTTTCCAGTGAAAACTCGACGCGGCCATCGCTTGCGTAACGAAATGCGTTGCGCGCCATTTCCGAAACGGCAGTGGCGATACGCACCTGATCCAGATTATTGAAGCCGAGCAATTCGGCGATATGACGGGCGCGTTGCCGCGCTGCGACCACATCGAGCTCGCTGTGCAAATGTATTTTCAATAATCGCGAAGTTTGGAGACCGCTGCTCATTGGCTAAAACTCATTGTGCTTTTAATCTAGAGCGCTTAATTTTTTGTGTTTCACTAATTGTGCTTAATCACTGACGCTTGATTACAACAACCGTGGCGTCATCGGTTTTGCGGCAAAAATCGCGATAAATTACCGCTGCAATTAACGCCGGATGACGTGTCAAAAGACCCGGATAAAGCCGCAAATCCCACTGCGTCGAAATTCCATCCGAATGCAGAACGATTGCAGCTGTGGGCGGCCAATCAAGAGTAAATTCCTGCACCTTGCGCATGTTGTGGCCAACGATGCCATTGTGTGAAATCAATTGCTGGCGCGTATTTTCGCTGCACACGCTAGCCGCAATATTGCCGACACCGGCGTATTTAATTTGATTCAGCGCAGGTTGGAGCGCTGCAAATGAAACCGCCGCGCCACGGGTTGCGCGCGCGCGCTGATGCGCCACCTCAATCAAGCGCCCTGGCGCCAATGAAGCTTCGCCAGCAAGCGCGTTAAGCGCCGCGCGCGACGCTGTGGCTGCATCCGGACCGTGACCCAAGCCATCGGCAACACCCACCAAAACGGTATCGCCGCGCGCATCAATGTACCAGGCATCGCCACACGCTTCTTCCGGCGGCTTGGGTATACAAATCGCGCCGATTTGCAGTGGCCCGGTTTGCAACGCATTGGCGCCAGATGTTGGCGCCGAAGTGGCCGTTACGTCGCTAGCGTTTGTAGTCGCTGAAGAATTAATTTTCGGTTTTGTCGCGGCATTTATTTTCACGTAAAACACTGAGCCTTTATCGGGCTGCGTAAACACCTGAAAATCATCGGCCATGCGTTGAATGGCGCCGAGCCCGCTACCTGCCGTGCCGGCAGTGGAAACACCATCGCGAAAACTCGCTTCTAAATTGGCGATGCCGGGACCGCGGTCGAGTGCCAGAATTTCCAAACCGTCGCCGCCGTCACGTACCCAGCGCAATAACAATTCGCCGCGACCCGCGTGCTTGACGATGTTGGTCGCTAACTCGGACACGATAATACCGACACGTCCCGCATCGACTTCATTAAAACCAAGCCACCCCGCCATTTGCAAAGCGTAACGACGCACCGGTGCGACACCGGTAATTTCCTCGACAATAAAATTATTTTGCGGCGCGAATGTTAATTGCGGCTTCGCGGTTAAAAACGTTTCCATTTAATGATTACCACCGTGGTGCCCTTGCCGACCTCAGTGGTGAGTTCAAACTCATCCACCAAACGTTTTGCTCCGCCTAAACCTAAACCCAGCCCGCCGCCGCTGGTGTAACCATCGGTCATCGCCAACCCTATATCGGCAATGCCGGGACCGCGATCGGAAAATGCCAAATGCAAACCGCGCATATTTTCGCGCTGTAAAATTTGAAGTCTCGCCTCGCCACCGCCGGCATGCCGCAATGTATTGCGCGCCAATTCACTGGCCGCAGTAACTACCTTTGTTTGATCGACCAGACTCAAACCGATTTCAACCGCGAACTGCCGAACCTGAGCGCGCACGCGCACTACATCGTCATCTGTATAAAGCGGCATCGCCGAAGGAATTTGTACATCGCTCGTCATGCGTCGCTCCGTCTACGTAGATAAATGTCCTCGCAGATAATTGCACCGCAAACAATTACGTCCGTAGCCTCTTTGCCGCAAACAACGCCACCGCTGACACGGTGCTTCTTAGCAGCGACATTGATTTTGAAAAACGTGTTCTTGCGAAAAACCTCGAAGCACGCGCCGCTCAAGAACGTAAACGCCGTGACAGCATCGCCATGCCCAGCTCAACATTTAACGCGGTTTTTACACCGGTTAAATTCAAGCCCAACTCCACTAATGTAATAGCCACGGCCGGCTGCATACCGACGACAATCGTTTCGGCGTCGAGAATCCGCGCTACCGCAGCGGTATTGCTCAACACACGGCCGATAAACGAATCGACAATATCGAGTGCAGAAATATCGATAATTACGCCGTTCGCTTCGTCGCGCACGATACGCTCCGATAAATCTTCCTGCAGCGCCAGCGCGAGACGATCGTGCATGTCCACCTGAATCGTCACCAACAACACTTTGCCTATTCGTAGAATAGGGATCTTTTCCATGATCGCCTCACGCCTTCAACGTAGGTGAAAGTGTTGCGCCCGTGCGTTGCAACGCCACCACAAATGCATCGGCCAGCGTCGCCTTGGTAATGACATCCTCAAGATCAACGCCCAGATGCACGATGGTCTGCGCGATCTGCGGACGAATACCGCTGATGATGCAATCCGCGCCCATCAAGCGCGCTGCGGCAACCGTTTTTAATAAATGCTGTGCAACCAACGTGTCCACTGTCGGTACGCCGGTGATGTCGATAATCGCTATCGCAGCGCCGGTTTCGATAATTTTTTGCAGCAGGCTTTCCATAACAACCTGCGTGCGCGAACTGTCCAACGTGCCGATCAATGGCAGCGCCAGAATGTTTTGCCACAGCTTTACCACCGGCGTTGAAAGCTCAAGCAGCTCTTGCTGCTGACGCGAAATAATCTGATCGCGACTCTGCTGAAAAACCTCAACCGTAAATAATCCGAGTTGATCAAGCAGCGTATTGCTAAGCCAAGTGGCATCGGCCAACTCGGCTGGCTGCGTGGCAAACTCCCGACGGAACAACGAAAACAACGGCTGCTTTAACGAGAAGATAAACATGGCAGTTTGCGTCGGCGTAAAACCCTGCCGCGCGCGCAATCGCGAAAACTCCGCCAATAAATTGCGCGCCTCATCCCATTCCGTGCTGTTGATATTTTCCTGAGCAGCGCGCTGCACTGCGCGCGAGAACAGCGGTAAAAACTGTGTGCACAATTGTGCTAATTCGGATTCCAGACCAGTGCCAACCGAAACCTGCGTTAGCGTCCGCTTCCAATCGTTGGTTAATTCGGCTTCATACTTATTGATAACGTCGGCCAAAATATTCGAGCTAGGCTGGCTCATCGGTGCGTATTCCTCTTTAGGGCATTAAGTGAAAGCGTGCAAAAAGTGGGACGATTGCAATCCGCATTCCATAAATTGGATCGAGCGCAATCGCCGCTAACCTGCATATCAATCGCAGCCATGCGCCCTTGGTGGCAAAGTTAGCGGCAAAAAAATGCAGAAAAGTGCGCGAGCGAGAAAAACTTACAAATCGTTTGCGAGTTTTTACAAAATTGCAGAGGTAAAAAACAGTCAACCAAAAACCGATGATTACTCGTCGTCGAGGTCGAACGCATACTTTTTAGGCAGTTCCAACGTAAATAGCGAGCCTTCGTCGAGCTTACTTGCTACAGCCAAAGTGCCGCCATGTGCAGTGACAATTTGATGAGCGATAAATAAGCCCAGGCCGAGACCGCTGCCTTTACGCTCGTTCGAGCCGCGTTCGAATTGTTGAAAAATACGGCGTTGGTCATCGTCCGGAATACCCTTACCGTAATCGCGAATACCGATGCGCACTTTATCGCCCACTTCATCGACCGAAATCTCGATCGGTTTATGCGCGCTGTAACGGATGGCATTAGTCAGCAAATTAATAACTGCCTGCTCGATACGAAATTCATCGATATACGCATTGATCACCGCACCAGTATTTTGCAGATGCAGGGCACTACCGGCCATTTCGACTTGCGCCGCGAATTGATCGGCAACACGTTTGGTCAGCGTGACCAGATCCGTTGTGGCCGGACGCATTGACAGCTGGCCGGTACGAATGCGGGCGACGTCGGTCATGTCGTTAATGAGGCGAATCAACCGATTCAACTGGCGCTCGTCGCTGGCCACCATATTTTCGATTTTCTCGAATGTAAACGCATCGTCGTCGCCATTTTCCAAATGCAGTCTGCGCGTATACAACTCCAACTTAAGCGTATTCAGCGGCGTGCGCAGTTCATGCGAAACCACCGACATAAACTCGTCGCGCAACCGCATCGCTTTCTGTAAATCGGTTTGCGTCTGCTGTAATTGATCGAGCAGTCGCTGTTGTTCTTGGTGCGCCTGGCGCAACGCGACAACCTGCTGATTTACCGCTAACCGCTGCCGATAAATTTCGATAAAAATATTTACCTTACTTTTTACCGTGTGGTTATCAAGCGGCTTGTATAAAAAATCGATGGCACCGGATTCATAACCTTTGAAGGCATAGCTGGGCTCAACGCTACCGGCGGTGACGAACACAATCGGAATATGGCGCGTGCGTTCGGTCGAGCGCATCATTTCCGCCAACTCGAAGCCATTTATTTCCGGCATTTGCACGTCGATTAACGCGACTGCGAAATCGTGATCGAGCAATAATTCGAGAGCTTGCGTAGCGGATGTAACCGTCAACACTTGCAGACCCGGCTGCTTGAGCAACGCTTCCAACGCCAGCAAATTTTCGAGAATATCGTCAACCAGCAAAACTTTAACGATGGGCTGATCGACCACTTCGGGTAATTGTTCCATATAGGCTCTTCCAATCTGGACTGCGTTGACCCGTCTTAATTGCGCGCGGGCTGGAACCGTCTTAACCCTTCGACGGGATTTACAATTAAAGATTCGTTATTTTTTTGATAAATCCGCAGCGATTTTACGCAGTTATCAAATTGATGCGCGCGCGGCGAAAAATCCAACGTCTCGCGTGCACCCAAGCCGAGAAAGCCGCGCCGACACAATGATTCATGAAACAAATCGAAGGTCGCGCTTTGCAATTCGCGCTTGAAATAAATCAACACATTCCGGCACGAAATCAATTGCATTTCGGAAAATACACTATCGGTCGTCAAACTGTGTTCGGCGAAAATAATATTTTTCCGCAATTCTTTATCGAGCACCGCGTTATCGTACGCCGCATGGTAATAATCGGAAAAAGCCGTCTTACCGCCGGCGCGCTGATAATTTTCCGTGTATGCGCGAATTTGATCGTTGCGAAAAATTCCGCGCGCGGCCTGCTCCAGTGCCGCCGGATTAATATCGGTGGCATAAATCACCGAGCGCTCCAGCAAACCTTCCTCTCGCAGCACAATTGCGATCGAATAAGCCTCTTCGCCGGTGCAACATCCCGCCACCCAAATCTTCGGCGATGAATAGGTTTTCAACACCGGCACCACATGTTGACGCAGGGCCAAAAAATACGCGGGATCGCGAAACATCGCGCTAACCGGTACCGTTATGTATTGCAGCAGTGTGGAAAAATTTTGCGGCGCCTGCACGATGTAATCGCGCAGCTGCGCAATATCCGCCATTTTCAATTTGCGCAGCGCCCAATTTATTCGTCGCGTTAAAGAGGCTGCAGCATATTGTCTAAAATCATGGTTGTAGTGTTGATAGATATCTTCCAGCAGTGCTGGCAATTCACTGTCCCTATCGGATTCAACGATATCCGCGGTATCCACAGAAAGCGCTTGGTTCATAGAAAAACTCTTTGGCATCTAAACGTTAGGGCTTTAAATCAATGCAGTGAACTTTAAATACGCTGAATTTTTGGCAGCCAAACCCGAATCAATGAAATCAATCTATCCATATCGACAGGCTTTGCGACATAGTCATTGGCGCCTGCGCGCAAACAGCGCTCCTGATCGTCACGCATCGCACGCGCCGTCACCGCAATAATCGGCAACTTACTAAAGCGTGAGTCTTTGCGGATTGCCTGCATCGCCTGATAGCCGTCCATTTCCGGCATCATGATATCCATCAACACCAAATCAATGTCGGCGCTTTCATCGAGCTTTCTGAGTGCATCCACGCCATTTCTACCGATCTCAATAACGGCGCCTTTATTTTCGAGCGCACTGGTTATCGCAAAAATATTGCGCACATCGTCGTCGACAACCAAAATTTTCCGCCCTTCCAACGCGCGGTCGCGACTGCGCGCCAACCGCAGCATGCTGCGGCGCTCGGCGGATAAATCGGCTTCTACTTTATGTAAAAACAATGTCACTTCGTCGAGTAACCGCTCTGGCGAACGCGCGCCCTTAATAATGATGGAGCGCGAATACCGCAGTAGCTTTTCCTCTTCCTCGCGGCTCAAGTTGCGTGACGCATGAACGATTACCGGCGGAAATGAAAGCGTTTCTGTCGCCGACATTTTTTTTAGCAGTTCATCGCTGCCCATGTCGGGCAGCATTAAATCGACAATTAAACAATCGAAGGTTTTATCTTTCAGTAAATTCAGCGCTTGCTCGCCGCTGGTTACCGTTACCACTTCAACATCGACATCGGCGATCAATGCCGCCGTGGCGCCTGAGCTTTCGCCGGCGGCTTCCACCACCAACACGTGTTTCATTTTCTGCGCAATTTTCGCCTCAATCGAGACAAAAATATCGCGCAGCTGATCGCGCGAAACCGGCTTGACCAAATAACCGACTGCGCCCATGTGCAACGCCGCTTCGGTACGATCTTCCACCGAAATAATATGCACTGGTACGTGGCGAATACGCGGCTCGTCTTTAAAGCGCGCGAGCACCGACATACCCGATTGATCGGGCAATTTCATATCGAGCAATACTGCATGCGGCGTGTGCTGTTGCGTCAGCTCAATTCCGTCTTCCGCTGAAGCGGCCACCAGGCATTGATAATTTAATTCGTGCGCCAGGTCATACAGAATCTGTGCGAATGCGGGATCGTCTTCGACGATTAAAATAATTTTCTTATCGGCGACGAGTCGATTGCGGTCGTCGTCGAATGTCGCCGTCGCTTTACGTGCAATCACTGCCGGCCGCGACGGCTCAACGATCGCTTCCGCTGGCGCGGCTGTTTCGCTGCGCTGGTAACTCACTGGAATATCCAGCGTGAAAATACTGCCGGCATCCACCTCGCTAGTCACCGTGAGATGGCCATCCAACAAACTGGCGAGCTGCCGCGAAATAGACAAACCTAAGCCGGTGCCACCGTATTTACGATTAGTAGCGCTATCGGCCTGATAAAACGGTTCGAATATATGGCCGATCTGGTTGGCATTAACGCCGATGCCGGTATCGATCACAGCGAACGAGACTCGCTCCGGCGCTGGCGCCGAAACACGCAGCAATACGCTGCCGCGCTCGGTGAACTTGATCGCATTCGACAATAAATTACGCAGGATTTGTTCGAGCCGATGACGGTCGGCGTAAAGCGTGGTTGGTGCATCGGCATCGACAATTAATTCGAATTCCAAATGCTTTTGTTGCGCCAGGGTGCGGAAATTCTGCGTCAATGCTTCGAGAATACGCGGCAACGCAATTTGATCGGGCTTAACTTCGAGCTTGCCTGCTTCAACTTTAGAAATATCGAGCACATCGTTAATTAACACCAACAGATCGTTACCCGCCGCATAAATTGACTCGGCGAATTTAACCTGTTCCGGCGTTAAATTGCCGGCGCTGTTATCAGCGAGTAATTTAGACAGAATCAGTGAGCTGTTCAGCGGTGTGCGCAGCTCATGCGACATGTTAGCGAGAAACTCAGATTTATAACGACTCGCTTTTTCCAACTGCGACGCGTGATCTTCGAGCAATTGTTGCGTCTGCTGCAGCGTTTCATTGTTGTTGCGTAAATCTTCATGCTGCTCTTCAAGCACGACATTGGTTTGTTCCAATTCGGTTTGTTGTGCCTCAAGACGAGCTTGCGACTCTTCCAGCGATTGCGATTGTTCTTCCAACTCTTCGTTGGCAATGCGCAATTCTTCCTGCTGCGCCTGTAACTCGTCGTTCAATTGCTGCATATCGATCAACGTTTCGTGTAAGCGCCGTCGGTAAGTGGCAGCCACGACAGCCGCGCCAATATTTTCGCTTACCAAATTTAAAAATTCGATATCGCGCGGCGATATCGCGCGCAAAAAACCCAACTCTAAAACGGCATTAATAGTGTTATCACTAATCACCGGCAAGATCGCAACCGCAGCTGGGTTGCCTTCACCCAATCCTGAATTCACCTTGAAATAAGAAGAGGCGACGCCGTCGAGAAAAAGCGGACTACGCTGTTCCACCACCTGCCCCAACAAACTTTCACCGGGTTCAAAGGTTTGCTCGAGATCGGCCATCTCTCTGGAGAAGCCGTAAGTAGCGATACGATTAAATGTTTTTTCGTCGGGGCTGATATAAACAGCGCCGACTGCTACATCTAAATATTCGGCTAAAAAAGTCAAAATGTTCTGGCCGAGAATCGGCAAGGGTAATTGCCCGATAATTTTATCGGCCATGCGACTTTGCCCGGAACGCAACCATGCCTGCTGCCGCAATACATCGGTTTGCAGCACTTGCCGCTGCAATAGGCCGCCGTAAGTGGTGGCAAGTTCCAATAATTGTTTGCGACCCCAGTAGGCCATCAGCGCACTGAACAGTAGGCTCAATGCGAAATACCCGCTCGCCAATCCAACCACCCATGTGTGGGCACTCTCATTGCGATCGGCCTTGATACTTTCCTCTTCGGCGATAAATTCGCCAGACTGCCGTCGCATTTCATCCATCAGACGTTTGCCGCGACCGGATGCGATTATCGTATCCAGCGATTTGCCGGTTCGCTTTAAATCAATCGCAGCCTCGGCTACTTCGCGCCAACGCAAATAATTGTCGTACATGCTATCGAGGCGCTGCTTTTGCTGCTCGTTATCGGCCACCTGTTGTTTAAGCGTCATGATCAGCGGCTGCACGCGTCGCTGCGCGTTTAAATAAGGTTCAAGAAATTCATCCCTGCCGGTAATGACAAAACCGCGCGAACCCGTTTCATGGTCGATAAATAATTGCAGTAATAAATTTGAGGAGCCGATAATTCTATCGGTGGCTTCAACCCAGCGCCCCAGCGTAAGCAAATAATTGACGATGACGATAAAGAACAACACGCTGACCAACCCAAACGCCAACGGAACGGCGACATGACGTGCGAGCAGCGCTTGAAAGCGACCTTTATCGATACTGCGTGATTCTTCGTTAACGGACAACGGAGCCTCGGTAAGTACGCTGGCTGCCATTGGTTGTTGATTGGAATTCATGGGCAACAGTCTCTGCTCTGTAAGCTTAATAAATGTACAAGATAATATGGATAGAGGAACTCTGCAGGCGTGGGCCTCGTTTTGCCCAAAACGAAATACTACCTTCCGCTGGTCTGCCGACGCATTGCACTGACACTTAATTAACTCTTCTTTTGTCAGAATCCGTCCTGCTCAGCAAAAAGCCTTCCAACTTCTACAAAAAAATCCCTTATTGTTTTTTAATCGATGATACCGCTGCTCGTCCTTCTTTGCAGGACGCACAAATTACAAAATCGGACGGAATAATCTTCCAGGGAATTGGCAGTTTAATAGCAGCGCCAAACCCCGTGCACCAATTTTTTATGCAGTTAACCTCAAATCATCAATTGATTTCGCAAAGAGTATCGAAACTCATCAAAACGGATTGTTCCTTTGAATTGAAGCGGTTGAGGAGTTATGCCTCCGTGATGAAAACCTACGTCTTCTATCGCACTCTTTACTCGCACCTTTCCTCATAACTGGGTTGGCACCATCTTTGATTCAACTATCGTGGTAAAGCGCTAAATATGAAAACACACCGTGGACCGCCAATAGGAATTTACGCGGCCACGCCATCATAATGTGAGGTAATAACATGAACGCAGAAACGAGATTACTGAGAACAGCAACTAACAATGCACATGCCGGCACCGATGCAGCGGTACATTTAGCCCACGACCTTATCGACCGGGCAGCTAAGCATCTGGAAGTATCCGAAGAGAAGTTACGCAAGACAGCACACGACGCTGAACAAGCTGTGAAAGTTTCGCTACGCGCTGCACGCACTCGCAGCTTGCAGGCGGGTGACTCGGCAAAAAATGTATTGCAAAGCCATCCTGTTGCGGCACTGAGTTTAGCCGTTAGTGTGGGAGCCTTATTTGCTATTTGGTTCCGAGGTCGTGATCGCAGTCCGACCGAAACTGTAGAAGCCGAATAAATATCTGTAATAAGTAATCGCTAAACATAGATCTACCCTAAATTGCCTATTTCGTTTAACTCCCACAGCGAAGTAGGCAATCTAGTTCCTCTAAATTATTCGCGTAAATTCTTATCTAAGACCTTTCATTAACCTTCGATTATCCTATTCGCTGACGGTCGTAATCGCGCGTTATTCTTCTCGATCCATCCATTAAACGACTCCTCGAATTTTTTCTTAAATATTCGATATTTTTTAGCTTTGATGAGCGTTAAAAATTAATTATCTTTTATCTTATTTTTTTTAATCCTGTAAATAGTTCGTTCTTTTTTTGTAAGCGTTTTAAGTATTTAATCTTAGCGTTAGTTAATTCACTGATTTAATAAGAAAAATTATTTGGCACGAATAATGGTTACTATTAAATAGTTAACAAAATTAAGATGAACCCAACCAATTCAATAACGCCGTATGGCAGGAGAAATATCATGCTTCACTACACATTAGTCTTTCTTGTCATCGCGATCATTGCAGCCGTACTCGGCTTTGGTGGTATTGCGGGCAGCGCGGCGTGGATCGCGAAAGTACTTTTCCTTATCTTCCTTGTCGCGTTAATCGTCTCGTTCTTTATGGGAAGAAGGCCGCGCCTCTAATACTGTATTAGATTTTCTCAGTATTAATGGAATTCAGGTCACACCAAAACGGGACGTGATAGATAATCCCTAAGCAGCACCGAGCACAAATCCAAGGAGTAGCAACCATGAACGAAGACATCATTAAAGGTAAATGGAAACAATTAAAAGGCCATGCGAAACGCCAGTGGGGCAAGCTGACCGATGACGATCTGGACGTTGCTGAAGGCAACCGCGATTATCTAATCGGAAAAATTCAGGAACGGACCGGGCGTGCTCGCGAAGAAGTAGAGCGAGAAGTTAAAGACTTTGAAAATAGAATTTAAATTTAGCGCATTACAGAAAATAAATTAAAAAGCGGCTTTTAAGCCGCTTTTTTTATTGGTCATGGATAAAAAATAATAACCAAGCTATTCGCGATCGAATAAAATCAACTACCCATAAACTAAAAACTTCATATAAGCTATTAAATAAATTAAATAAAAAAGCCTTCACGACTATTAATCGAGACGACTTCTTTTTAATACAGTTACTGCGCGGCGTAACGTAAACGAGGAAGATCTATCTGGGTAACTGTGCCAGTAGATCGGCGAGGTGGCTCAATCACGCTCCCCTCCAACATATCACGCGTTACCAATACAATCCCGCCGGGAGAACGATGAAAATTGCGAGCATCGCTTTCAGCGTCGCAACCTATCTTCATTCCATCCGGGATCTGACAACCAGCATCGATAATTGCATTGCGAATGACACACTGCTTGCCAACACTTGAATTAGGCAATAACAATGAATCTTCGATAATACTGCCGGTCTCCACACGCGACTGCACGAACATTACTGAGCGATGCACACTCGCGCCAGATACTATGCAACCACCGCTAATAAGCGAATCAATCGCACTGCCACTTCCATACTCCTCGTCAAAAGCAAATTTTGCTGGAGGAACCTGCTCTTGTCGCGTCCAAATAGGCCATTGATCATCGTATAGATTTAATTCGGGAGTGACATTCGTCAGTTCAATATTCGCGCGCCAGTATGCGTCGACCGTTCCGACATCACGCCAATAACCCAGCTTCGTGTCGTCGTTCATATCGCGAAAAGGATACGCAAAAACATGACCTTCTTTAATCGCATCGGGAATAACGTCTTTGCCGAAATCGTGAGACGACATTGTTAAGCCAGCATCTTCACGTAGCAGATCCAATAGGAATCGCGCATTAAAAACATAGATGCCCATGCTAGCTAATGCTCGATCCGGTTTTCCCGGCATTGCTTTTGGTGTCGGCGATTTTTCTATAAAGCTGTGAATACGTGTAGATTCATCCATCTCTACCACACCAAATTGATCAGCTTCTTCAATGGGTACTTCAATGCAGCCAATCGTTACCTTCGCCCCACTGGCAACATGGTGCGCCAGCATCGGACCGTAATCCATTTTATAAATATGGTCACCGGCCAAAATCAAAACGTATTCAGGCTGATGCGCACGAATGCATTCGATATTTTGATAAACGGCATCAGCAGTACCTGCGTACCATAAACTATTATCGGAGGTTTGATCGGCAGGTAATAATTCGAGAAACTCACCCGGTTGTCCGCGCAAAAAATTCCAACCTGATTGCAAATGTTGAATTAACGAGTGGCTTTTATACTGCGTGAGCACACCGACTTTACGGATGCCGCTGTTAATGCAATTGGACAAAGTGAAATCGATTATTCGGTATTTTCCACCGAAATGTACTGCGGGCTTGGATCGATAAAGTGTGAGCTGCTGTAAACGCGAACCTCTCCCGCCTGCCATGACTAGCGCCAAAGTATCGCGAGTCAATCGGCTAACAAAACGTCCTGAACGAGAATCTGACGATGGCAACATACAACACCTCTGCCGAATGATAAAAAGACGGTAGAGATTCGTGTATTCGCTATTCCTTCAGCGAAAAAAATCCTTTTATTACTAGAATCCCAACATAAAAATCGCTTCGATAACTGTATGAAAGCAATCGATATGCCAGCATTTTTTATCGTGCAACAGAGGCGTAAAGCGCATCTTGCGAGGCCTAGCGATTATTAAAAAATGCTAGACCTTGAAAAACGAAAAGCATTTAACGAAAGAATTACTGAAACTGTGTAAATAATTCTTATGAGCTCTAATTCAATTCCGCTGTCGCAGTCTCTCTGTCTTCGTATTCATGCAGACGGTTGTATAACGTTTTGAGACTGATACCGAGCGTTTCCGCAACACGCTCTTTATTGCCAGAATATTCCTCGAGCGTCGCCATAATCAGGCGCTGCTCGACTGAGGCAATAGAGCAGCCAACCCGCACCGTAAAAGTAGGACCTTTTGGCTCGGCACTCACGCCCAATTCGGCAGGCAGGCAATTCAGGTCAATTTGTTCGTTAGCCATAATAAATGCCCGATGGACAACATTTTTCAATTCACGAACATTGCCCGGCCAGTTATAGACCTTCAATTTATCCAATACTGTTTTAGAGAAAGTTTTTCTTTGTTCTTCTTTTGCATTTAAAACGTCTAGAAATTGCAGCGCAAGCTGTTCGACATCGTCACCACGATTGCGTAAAGGAGGCAGCTGTAACGGAAATACCTGTAAACGATAGAGCAAATCTTCGCGTAGTTTGCCCGCGGCAACTGCCTCTTCGGGATTGCGATTGGTAGCTGCAATGACACGCACGTCCGTTTCAATTTCGCGATCCGATCCAACACGCATAAAGCGCCCGGTTTCAAGTATTCGCAATAATTTAACCTGTAATTCGACCGGCATTTCGGTCACTTCATCTAAAAACAAAGTCCCGCCGCTGGCTCGTTCAAAATGACCTTTATGTTCACGAGTGGCGCCGGTAAAACTGCCTTTCTCATGACCGAACATTTCACTTTCTATTAACTGCGGCGAAATCGCACCGCAGTTAACGGCAAGAAACGGAAATTTATGCCTGTTGCTTAAGTCGTGTAACGTCTGCGCAACCAGTTCCTTGCCGGTCCCACTTTCCCCGGTAATTAAAACAGTTGCAGCGGTCGGCGCAACGCGGCCAATCTGGTCGTAAACGACCTGCATTGCCGATGAGCTTCCCATCAAATGTCCGAATCGACCGAGCCTTCTAAGCTCATCTCGCAACGTGTGAATTTCACTTTTTAAATCGCCGGGTCTCGCCACCCGAGCAAGAATATTTTTTATTTGTTTAAAATTAATTGGCTTAATTAAATAATCGGTAGCACCTAGTCGCAACGCCTGCACCGAAGTTTCAATACTGGCATTGCCGGTGATCAACACGATCTGTGTATTTTCGCGGGACTCGATGTCTTCGAATAAATCCATACCGTCGCCATCGGGCAACGTTAAATCCAATAACACCACATCCGGGCGCTGGCGCCCCATGCTAATTCGCGCCTGTTGCAAGCTATTCGCTGCGTCAGCGGTGAAGCCTTCCAAGCGCACCAGTTCCGCCAATGCATTCAATGTGTCGCTATCGTCGTCTACTATCAGAGCGTGAGGCACGGATGCTTCCTCCTTCGAAAACCAATTTATGCAAAAAAGTCACTTCGCAAATTTGTGGCTTATTTAAAATGAATTTCTAATTAACTAGCGGCTAAAACTGCAACTATTTATTATTAAAATAAGACAACCAAAAACCCTCGCTCTGAATTAATCATCGCAATAAATATATTTGAACAGTGGATAAACGTACCGTAGGTATCAAACGCTTATGCGTTGATGTTTTCTCCAGGCTCGGCTGGTGGCGTAGCATCACCGTCGGCTTGGCTCGCTTTAAAGTCGATTTTTTTGGGGCTTTCATCAGCGGATTTTTGCGAATCGATACTCTGATCAACATTATCTGACTCGCTCTTATTCCGAGCTGAAGCAGAGCTTACATTCATCGGTGAATCGCCCGAAATGAGCAGTGTAGGAATATCCGAAACACTCAGCTCATCGGTTCGCAAATTTGTTGTAGTCATGTTCAACTACCGCGCAAATGATGGTCGATTTCACCAACCAACGATAATCTGTGCAAGCGCTCCACATGATCATCGGCATTACGCAAACCATTAATCAGCAAGGTGCGCATGCTGCGCAGTGCGGTGGCTAAATCTTCGTTTAGCGGCTTGCCGCTTACATTCGAGAGATGTTGCCGTACATATTGAATGTGCCCGTGCATGATGATGCTCCGTCTTCACTACTCTAATTCTTTAAAACTTTATCTATTAAAAAACTCAGTTACCGACTTACAAATTCCTCTAATCTATGACGCAGCGCGGAGCGCGCCATAGACCTCTGCTCTAAACCTATAGCAATTTCTCAGCCAAAATCTTTAATGCGTTTAAAATCACTTTTTTTATGATTCAATGCATTTTAGTAGGTGACATCTATCCTAAAACGCCAATTGATTTAGAAAAATTGCAATTTAATTTGTAACTATGGAAATTTATTGCCGATTGTCGTGGCCCCGCCCATATAAACGGGACCGAATGGTAGGCCGGCTGCCGGGTTGGTGCCCTAACGGCTTGGTCGGCGCCGCCGTCTGTGAATCGCGCTCTTGCACTAGCCCGCCGGCTTTTTTGCGTTCATAAATTTCTTCACGATCTACTGCAATATCACGAGGCGCATTAATACCTAAACGCACCTGATTACCGCTGATACCCAGAATAGTGACCTCTATGTCATCACCGATTTTTAACGTTTCCGATAAGCGTCTCGAAAGTACCAACATCCGCCTTCTCCTTAGTTTTACTTGGATTTTTTGTAAACGACTATTCATTGACCTAATCGATTCGAGGCTATGAATCGAATTGCGCAAATCTCTGACCTCAAAAATCGCGGTCTGTTCGTCGAAAAATCTTTCGCGCTTGCCACAGCTTTTTTGAGTAATCCAAGCAAGAATTAGCCCAATGCCGTAATTCCGAGCGAATGGATATACTCTGATCGACTCCTCCCCCGTATTACGTTTAGGATGCTGCGATCCGCGTCGAGGACACCACATGAGCGCTTCAGATTTACGCAAACTGGCAGAGTTAATCAAACAACAACGCGGCGCTCTGCTATCTGATTGGCGGCGGCAGGTGCGAGAACTTCCCTCCGCTAAGAACTTAGACACGCCAACTCTCAACGATCACATTCCGCTTCTGCTCGATGAGCTAGCCGATGCCTTTAGAAGAATATCCGAGGAAGGCATCGCTGAGGCATTGCTTGAAGGCAGCCCACCTGCACACGGAATTCAACGCTTACAAAATGGATTCGATATTGAAGAGGTGGTCGCTGAATATAAT
This sequence comes from Verrucomicrobiaceae bacterium, assembly GCA_028293825.1. Lineage (GTDB taxonomy): Bacteria > Pseudomonadota > Gammaproteobacteria > Pseudomonadales > CAMLJR01 > CAMLJR01. Next base: position 310,806 of record JAQGNY010000010.1, on the reverse strand, counting down.
ATTTTGCGCGGCTGTGTTCACGATTTGGCAGATACGCATGCGCTAAATTTGCAAGGCCGTCCGTTTCATATTATGAACCGCGTGTTCGACGGTGCGATTGCGCTTGCGGTACAAACCTATACCACCGAACGCGCATTGGAAATTCAACGGCGGCGCGAAGATTACCTTGCATTTGTCGCACACGATTTGCGCACACCGCTTAATGCCATAGCGCTGGTGGCAAGAATGCTCGATGTGACGTTACATGATCGCGGCGAGACCGCTGAGACAACGCTGATGATGAAAACATTGCATCGCAATGTTCGTCATCTTGAAACGTTGGTCAGTAGCGTGCTTAAAGAAAACATGCATCTTGAAACCGAATCGGGCGTAAAGATCGAACGCCGCAATTTGGATTTATGGCCGCTGGTTGAATTGCTAATTCACGATCTGCATCCGGTGGCTGGCACCGCCAGCACGCAATTAATTAATCAAATACCGGATGAGCTGGTAATTTTCGCCGACGCTACTTTGTTGCGTCGCATCTTTCAAAACTTGATTGCGAATGCAATTACTTATACGCCACGCGGAGAAGTGATCATCGGCGCGCGCAGCACCGACGCCGGCGTCGAATGTTGGATTACCGATAATGGCAGTGGCGTTTCCGCCGCGCGGTTGGATGTGATTTTCGACAAGCTCGAAACGGATTCAAAAAACGACGGCGCGTTGGGCTTAGGTCTTACTATCGTTAAAACCTTTGTCGAGGCGCACGGCGGCAGCGTATGGGCAAAAAGCCAGCAAGGGGCTGGCTCCACGTTTACCTTTTTGATTCCAAATCGCCCGAATTAAAACGTGAGTGATGCCAGAACTCGACGAGAGAATTCAAAGAAAAATTTAGTAAATTTCGATTCAGCCACGCTGCGGCGCAGCATTTACAGCAAGTGGAGTTAAACTCTGAGTACTCTTATCAATTTCCTCTCGCGCGTGTAGCCATTCAATTAGCGGCTGCCACGCGATAAGATCATCTTGTACGCGATTCGGTGCCATTTCAAAAATGCCGATGCCCTGCGCAGTCGCATTGATATAATTTTGCGTATCACGCAACGTCGTAATAAACGGTATCTGCAACGAATTCAGAAAAAACACCAACCGTTGGTAACCCAGAGTGTGTTTACGCACTCGGTTGGCAACCACAGCAATGCGCCGTTCTTCGCGTCCAATTTTAGCCAGCGTCATCAATTGACCGATGCAATTAGCCACCGCATGAATATCGACATCGGAAGGCAATACCGGAATCACAATGGCGGTCGCTTCACGCAGTGTGCGTTGAAATGCGCTGAAATCGAGTGCAGCGGGTGTATCGATAATTAGATATTGAGTGTCGGGCGCTACGCGTAAAAAATAATTTCGCGTCACACTGATCGGATGTTTATACGCGGAAATAATTTGTATTAGCGGGCGCTCCGCCCCACGCTGATTAACCCAGTATGTGCTCGAACCCTGGTTGTCATAATCCATCAATGCGGTTTTATGACCGCGCGCAGCGAACAAGCTCGCCAGATTAGTCGCGAGTGTAGTTTTCCCCGAGCCGCCTTTGGGATTCAACACTACAATCCGTTTCATGTTGTATGGCCTGAAAAAAGGACTGGCTGTGAGTGTAGTCCGATTTATGAATGCTTCTATGAAGCGGTGCGCAATACGCCTTATAGTTTATTTTTTAACACCATTTCCAGCTTGAGCTGCTTTTAAAAAACTAATTCTTTTAAAAGTAAGCAATTGCACGCGCAGATGTATCGAGAGCAAATGTGCGCCTAAAATTAAACGGTATCGAACTCGATATAAAACGGCTGTTACTTAAATTATGAAGAGGTTTCGCCGTTTTACGGCATTAATCGGTCGCCAAAAACTGCTGCACGAGCCGATTAAAGGCAACCGGCTTTTCGCCATGTAGCCAATGGCCTGCGCCGGCAATCATCTTAAATTGAAATTGCGGAAACAACAGCCGCATCGTTTGCTCATGCTCGGGCTTGATGTAATCCGATTGCTCGCCTTTGATAAATAATGTTGGCCCCCAAAAGGGTTTTCCTTGCGGCGAGGCTAAAACAGTCCCATAACACGCACGCAGTCCGCTTAAATTAAAGCGCCAGCGAAATTGCTGCCCATCGCGATACAACGCCTTTAATAAAAATTGACGTAAACCCGCATCGTCTAACAACCGCGCCATCTGTTCATCGGCCTGTTGCCGACTTTGCAATACCGCCAAATCAATCGATTCCAGCGCAGCGAACACAGCCTGATGGTGCGCGGCATAGGCAACCGGCGCGATATCCGCAACGATTAATTTCTCTACGCGCGCGGCATCGCTCAGCGCCAATTGCATGGCCACCTTCCCGCCCAACGAATGGCCGAGCACGGTACTGGAGGCAATGCCGAGATGGTTCTGCAATTGCACGATATCGGCAGCCATGGTGCTCAAATCCATCGTTGCGCTATGCGGCGACCGACCGTGATTGCGCAAATCGACCATTACCACGCGAAATTGATCGGCCAGCGCCTTCGCCAATGTATTGAGGTTGTCGCCCGAACCGAACAATCCGTGTAACAAAATGATCCAATTACCGCGCGTACCGAGCGCGACGTGGTGTAATGGCAATGCCTGCGTCAGTATTATTTTGCTTCTCCTCGGCGCGCCCCTTCTCTTTGGCGAAAGCAGGTGGGTAAAATGGGTCGCGTTATTTGGCCTGCGCTAATTAATCTTTCTTTTGGATCAAGCTTCCATGTTTTCGAATCACGCTTCAATGGTACGCGCGTTATTTCTCGGTCTGGCCTGCATTTTAGCGGCTTGCGCGGCGACCCACGATTTCAATCCGACTACACCGCAGTATCAAATCAATAACGAAGCACTGCACAAAAAGCCGCTTAAAAAGCTGATCATCGCCACCACCAATATTAGTGGCGAACCGACCCGCTATCATCTGCAGAGCGCAGCAGTGCGTATCGACGAAGCAGTTAAAAAATATTTGCAGGACCACGGCTATCAAGTTGCGCCCAGCTACCAATTTGAAAATGCCTGGAACCAAGCGATTCGCACTTACGGCGATATGTACGACCCCACCACCGGTAAAGTGGATGCGCAAACCTGGCGTGCGGTAATGGTTACGACGATTAACACGCTGAAAGAAACCACAGACGTTGACGCCATTGTATTTACCGATGTTATCTCGCTAAACGGTGCGCACGATGTCGGCATGGACCATATGGCGCAATGGGACGGTGTGCGGCGTAAACCAGCTTACTCCAGCAATACCGCGGATATTCCGGCGGATTTTAATTGGGGACAAACCATTGAATTAGCCAGCTTGGCGATAACGATTTATTCGACCGACATGGAAGGTTTGTTTTCCAGTCGCGGCGGTCTCGACGTGTTACAAGAGGTCAACACGAAAAACAAAGCGACCTTCATTCGCCGCAAACGTATTTTGGAAAATGACAGCAACATTGAGGAAGGGATCGAACTGGCGTTTCACCCGTTTATTAAAATGAAAAACTACCCGGGCAACGCTAAGTAAATCTATTTAAAGGACCGCACTACTTCGGTACGCGGTCCTTCTATCAACTCTCCATTATTTTTTCTTTCCATTTCTCTCTGTTCTTAATTAAACACTTTCTTCTTCTATTTCACTCTCATCGTTCGGAGTGATCAGTGACATTAAATGCACATTCGGGCTGCGCAGGTCCGCGATGATATTGTCCACCGTTTCCCGAATGTAACGCTTGTTGTAGAACATCGGCGCGACCAATACGTTGCAGCTCAAACCAGTGGAAATATGAATCAGCATGCTGGTGGTGCGTATGGTGTCGATACTGGCGGGAACTTCACCAAGCGCTTTTGCTTCGTCGATATTTTGAATCAACCGTTCGCGCGTCAACAACATCAGCTTGCCCAGTATCGGATGCGCTTCTTTTTGTACGACCGCAATACTCCAGAAGCGCAGACGAATTCGCCATTCCTGCTGCGATTCCTTGGTCAGCGGCCACGAGCACAACAGCCGTGTTTTTAGTGCCGCCAATCCTTTTTTTTCACCAACCGCGCGCCGCTCGCGTTGCAGATAGCGCTTGCCAATCCATTCCAGCGCCATATCGATGATGTGATCTTTGTCTTCAAAATAATGTTCGATAACGCCTTTGGAAAAACCGGTGCGCTGCGCGATTTCTCGAATCGTCGCCTGCTCCAAACCTTGCTCGGCAATAATTTCGGCGGACACACGCGCAATAAATTCGCGACGCTCTTCGTGGTTCACTATTTTTGGCACGTTGGAAATTCCGCCAGACTTTCGCTTGTTCCGATAAATTAAAAGCGCAATCGTGATTGCGCTTTTAATTCATTCCCACCACTTTGCCTTACAGCGCCGCCAAACCGCGCGCCATGTCGATTTTTAAATCGTCGATATCTTCGAGCCCTACCGCCACGCGAATCATATTGTCTGTGATACCAGCTGCAGTGCGTTCTTGCTCGCTGATCCGCCCATGCGTCGTGGTGGCTGGATGCACGATAGTGGTTTTCACATCGCCAAGATTAGCCGTGATCGAACAAATCCGCGTTGCATCGATAAAACGCCACGCGGCATTTTTACTTAAATCGTTGTTCGCACCGCGCACGCTGAATGCCATTACGCCGCCGAAACCGCGCTGCTGCTTCGCTGCAAGCGCGTGCTGCGGATGCGATTCGAGCCCTGCGTAAAATACGCGCTCGACACCCGGCTGTTGCTCGAGCCATTGCGCCAGCTCCAGCGCATTGCGACTGTGCGCATCCATCCGCAACCGCAGCGTTTCCAACCCTTTCAAAAACACCCACGCATTAAACGGACTCATGGTCGGCCCAGCCGAACGCAAAAACCCGAGCACTTCATTCAACTGCTCGCGCTTGCCAACTACTGCGCCGCCGAGGCAACGACCCTGACCGTCGAGATATTTCGTCGCCGAATGCACAACGATATCGGCGCCCAATGCCAGCGGCTTTTGCAGTGCCGGCGTGCAGAAACAATTATCCACCACCAGCAAACAACCACGCTGATGCGCGATTTGCGAAAGAGCTGCGATGTCTGCAATTTCATTGAGCGGATTCGACGGCGTTTCGATAAATAAAATTTTAGTGTTGGCGCGAATCGCATCGGCCCAAGCGCTGTTATCGGTCAACGCGACGAAGGTCGTATCGACGCCAAATTTCGCGAGGAATTTGCTGAATACAACAGTGGTCGTGCCGAACACACTGCGCGAGCAAACGACGTGGTCGCCACTTTTCAGCAGCGCCATGCACACGCTTAAAATCGCCGCCATGCCGGAGGCAGTGGCAACAGCCATTTCGCCGCCTTCGAGCGCGGCGATGCGTTCTTCAAAAATGCGCACGGTGGGATTGGTATAACGCGAATAAACATTGCCCGCCTCGCTGCCAGCAAAACGCGCGGCGGCTTGCTCGGCACTGTCGAACACGTAGCTTGATGTTAAAAACATCGCTTCACTGTGCTCGCCTTCGGCAGTGCGCACATGACCGGCGCGAATTGCAATCGTATCGAGATTGGCATTTTCTAATGCCGCGCGCCGCTGAGTTTCCTTGTCAGACATGCTGTTTACCTTTTAAAACGATTTTCACAAAATCGTGTTGTGCAGGCCGACGATATTGCTGCCGGTGTCTTCAAATTTGCTGTTGTTGAAATCGTTGCGCGATTTCGCAAGCCGATCCAGATATTCGCGGCTGACATCGCCGGTGACGTAATTGCCATCGAATACCGCGCAATCGAATTTTTTGATTTTTGGGCTGCCCTCGGCCGAGCTGGCAATCAAATCGTCCAAATCTTGATAAACCAACCAATCCGCACCGATTAAATCGCACACTTCGTCATCGCTGTGACCATGTGCAATCAGCTCTTCCGCTGTCGGCATATCGATACCGTATACGTTGGGAAAACGTACTGGTGGCGAGGCGGAAGCGAAATAGACTTTATTGGCGCCGGCTTCTCGCGCCATTTCAATAATTTGTTTACACGTGGTGCCGCGCACAATTGAATCGTCGACCAACAGCACATTTTTGCCCTGAAATTCGAGGCCGATCGCATTCAGCTTTTGGCGCACGGATTTTTTGCGCTGACTCTGTCCCGGCATGATAAATGTGCGACCGATGTAGCGGTTTTTTACCAGGCCTTCGCGAAATTTAACGCCGAGCCGCTGCGCCAGCGATTGTCCGGCGACACGACTCGAATCGGGAATTGGGACCACTACGTCGATATCATGATCCGGACGCAACCGCAGAATTTTTTCGGCGAGTTTTTCGCCCTGACGCAAACGCGCTTTGTAAACAGAAACGCCATCCATGATCGAATCGGGACGCGCGAAATACACATGCTCGAAAATACACGGCGATAACGTCGGATTTTTTGCGCATTGCTGCGTGGTGATGTTGCCGTTCGCTTCTATATAAATCGCTTCGCCGGGCTCGATATCGCGCACTAATTTATAACCGAGCACATCGAGCGCAACGCTTTCGGAAGCGAGCATGAATTCATTGCCGCGTTCGGTTTCGCGTTGGCCGAGCACCAGCGGACGAATGCCGTGCGGATCGCGAAAACCAATCACGCCATAACCGGCGATCATCGCGATAATCGCGTATGCGCCGCGGCAGCGTTCATGCACGCCTTTCACCGCTTCGAAAATATCGGCGGCACTCGGCACCAATTTGCCCAGACGCTGTAACTCGTGCGCGAAAATATTCAATAACACTTCGGAATCGGAATTGGTATTTAAATGGCGTAAATCCGATTTGAAAATCTCGCCGCTCAACTCTTCGGTATTGGTGAGATTGCCGTTGTGGGCAAGAGCAATACCGTACGGCGAATTCACATAAAACGGCTGCGCCAGCGCCCGGCTTGATGTACCGGCCGTTGGATAGCGCACGTGACCGACACCCATGTTGCCGATCAATTGCTGCATATGTCGCGTGTGGAAAACATCGCGCACCAGACCATTGTCTTTACGTAAATTAAATTTTCCACCGTGACTGGTGACAATCCCTGCCGCATCCTGGCCGCGGTGTTGTAACACCGTCAACGCATCGTATATGTCCTGGTTGACGTTGCTCTTGGCGACGATACCGACTATGCCACACATGCGTTCGAACCTCGTTTGACTGCGGGATTTACTGCAACTGCTTCTTCATCGACTGCGCTTTTTGCTGGAGCGTTTCGCGCCAGCCCATCACGGTGCCGAATGATTCGCGCGCCCAGGTTTCGGATGCTTCGAAATGGGGAATAAATTCGGAGCGATACCACCAGCTGTCGCCGCGCATTTCCGGGATAGCCATCGGTAACAAAATCACTAGAGCCAGCACGATCAATAAACCGCGCGCGGCGCCAAATGCCATTCCCAATAGACGATCGAACCAGCCGAGCCCGATGCCATCGACAAATTGATGAACCAGCCAACTGATGATGGAGCCGACCAACAAGGTCAACGTAAATAAAGCGATGTACGCGAGCACGATCCGTATCGACGGCGTTTCTATCCAGCGCGCAAAAATTGCGGCGAGGCGCTCGTGGAAAGCGATAGCGACGAAAGTTGCCGCGATCCAACTCGCCAGCGATAACGCCTCCTTGATAAATCCGCGCAACAAACTGATAACGCAGGACACGCCGACAATGGCAACGATGGTCCAATCAGCCCAATTCAATGACATGCGGGATCAGTCCGGGGAATTTTGAAGGGGCGCATTGTAGCAGAGCCGACATTTAGCCGGCATCCGCTGTGCGTATTAACTCGGCGAAAACCGCACCACCATGGTGTTTGTTTTCAGCGCCTGATCGATCGCTTTTTTCTGCGCATCGGCGCGTTCACGACTCAGCTTTGGCCCGACAAATACTTTTACGCCATCGCCTTTCGGCGTCTTCGCAATCTGGGTGTAGGCCTTGAAACCTTTTTCCTGCAATGTCGCTTTGATCTTGTCGGCGTTGGCCTGGGTCGAGAACAAACCGATTTGCACCACCCAAGCTACTGGCAAACCCTGCTGATCGAGCTCGAAAGTTTCCGGCGCCGATTTTGTCGCTACCGGCTTTGGCTCAACTTTAGTGCCGGTGATTTCCGCTCGAGGCGAGGATTTTGGCGCTGCCAGAACCGCGACTGGCGCCGGCTCTTGTTCAATCGGCAGGGTATCTTTCGGCTGCACCGGCGCCGGCACAGTGAAGGGTTTGATCTCCGGCGCGGGTGGAATCTGGGTTTCGCGCGCCACTGCATCGACCGGGCTATCGGCGCTCAGCAGCCAAAACCAGGCGACGATGCCGATCACCAATAGCGCGACGCCGCCGACCAGCCGTTGCTTCAAACCATCAGCCGCCATGCGTTATTTCCTCTTCGTGCAATAAGGCCAATGCCGCAGCCACGGTAAAAAATGAGCCGAATACCACGATGCGATCGCCCAGTTGCGCCACTTGCAATGCCGCTGCATAAGCTTGCGCAACTGTCGCTAAGCGCGTGAGCGCATCGATGTGGTGTGCGCGCAGGCGTTTTTCAAGTAGCTCGCCGGTTAGTGCGCGCGGATTGTCCGGCAAATCGCCGACAAACCAATGCGTGAAAGACGCCTGCACGGACTCGATAACCGCGTCGACATCTTTATCCGCCATGATGGCGAATACCGCCACAGTCCGTCGCGGCGGCAATTGGGTCAGTTGTTGCGCCAGCCAGCGTGCTGCCTGCGGGTTGTGGCCGACATCCAAAATTATTTCAACGCCAGCGCGCTGCACGCGCTGAAAGCGCCCGAATAAATGCACATCGCGCAGACCGTGGGTAATCGCCTCTGCCGTAATCGACAACGGTAGACAATGCAAAGCCGCCAACGCCGCAGCGGCACTTGGTAACGGCAGAGATGGCAGCGGTAGATCGTCGTAGGCAATCACGTGCGGCAAATTCGCGCTGGACCATGACCAGTGCTCGCCGTGGCGGACATAACCGAATGCCTCGCCGCTTGCGTACCAATTTGCACCGCGCTCTTGCGCTGCAGCCACGACGGTTTGCGGTGGATTAGGATCGACACAGATCGCAGGTTTGTTCGCACGAAAAATACCGGCTTTTTCGCGCCCGATGGTTTCGCGATCGTTGCCGAGCCAATCTTGATGATCGAGATCGATCAGCGTCAGCACCGCGACATCGGCGTCGATAATATTCACCGCATCCAAGCGGCCGCCGAGGCCGACTTCCAGCACGATCACATCGAGTTGCGCGCGCTGAAATAACCACAGCGCCGCCAGCGTGCCGAATTCGAAATAAGTGAGAGAAATACCGTTGAGCGCAGCTTGTACCGCAGTGAATGCTGCGCACAGCTCTGCATCCGTTGCGCTGTTACCGTCGATGCGCACGCGCTCGTTGTAGCGCAGCAAATGCGGCGAGGTGTAAGTGCCGACGCGATAACCCGCCGCGCGTGTTATCGATTCGAGAATTGCGACACAGGAACCCTTACCGTTGGTACCACCGACGGTGATGATTTTGGCGCCGCTGAGATCAAGTGTTAGATTTGCAACAACCGCCGCGACACGCTCAAGCCCTAGTTCGATCTGGCGCGGATGATGTGCTTCCATCCAGAGCAACCATTGTTCGAGCGTGCGTTCGGGCATTCTGAATTAACTACTCAGACCGCGATTGACTGATGCGTTAGCTTGGCCAGCAATCGCGCAATCGTATCGCGCAGCGCGTGACGGTGAACGATCATATCGATGGCGCCGTGCTCGAGCAAAAATTCGCTGCGCTGAAAACCGGGCGGTAATTTTTGGCGAATCGTTTGCTCGATAATATTCGGGCCGGCAAAACCGGCGCGCGCAGCCGGTTCAGCAATGTTGATATCGCCAAGCAATGCAAGACTGGCCGAAACGCCACCGTAAATTGGATCGGTCAGCACCGAGATATACGGCACGCCGTGTTGCCGTAACCGCTCGAGCACCGCGCTGGTTTTCGCCATCTGCATCAGCGAGATCAACGCTTCCTGCATACGCGCACCGCCCGAAGCGGAAAAGCACACGAACGGGATTTTGTTCTCAAGCGCGAAATTAGCTGCGCGCGTGAATTTCTCGCCGACGACATAACCCATCGAGCCGCCGTGAAAATTAAACTCAAACGCGGCGACCACGATCGGCATTAATTCCAGCGAGCCGCGCATTGCAATTAAAGCGTCCTGCTCGCCGGTTTCTTTCTGTGCCTGAATCAAGCGATCTTTGTATTTTTTAATGTCTTTAAATTTGAGTCGATCGATCGGTTTTACATCGGTGAATAGCTCTTGCCGACCGTCTTTATCGAGAAAATGATCGAGCCGTAAGCGCGCGCCGATACGCATGTGGTGATCGCACTTCGGACATACGTCGGAATTTTTTTCGAGCTCGGGGCGATATAAAACCGCTTCACATTTCGGGCACTTTTTCCACAAGCCTTCCGGCACTGCGGAGGCACGTCGCTCTTTGGCGTCGGAGCGCGTTAATGCCGGAACAAGTTTATCGATCCAGTTCATGGGTGAACCTCGTCAGAATTAGATGGAGTCGACAGCGCCGCGAATTTCGGCGATCAACGCGGCAGCGCTCGCAATTAAATCGGCACCGGCTTTATTTTGTTTCGCGGACTGCGCGACGCGATCGACAAGCGCGCTGCCGATGACGACACCTTCAGTTAATCGCGCGACAGATTTTGCCGATGCGGCGTCTTTGATACCGAAGCCAACCGTTACGGGCAAATCGGTTATCGCTTTAATGCGTTGCAACATCGTGCTCACTGCATCGACATCGAGATTGCCTGCACCGGTCACCCCTTTCAGCGATACGCAGTACAAATAGCCGCTCGCGAGTTCCGCGATTGCGCGAATGCGTTGATCGGTGGTGGTCGGCGCCAACAGGAAAATATTGTCGATACCGACGCGTTTTAAATGTGCGTTGAGTTCGTCGGCTTCTTCCGGCGGCATATCGACGGTCAACAAACCATCGACCCCAGCCGCAACTGCCGCATCGGCAAATACCGCATAGCCCATATGCTCGACGGGATTCGCATAACCCATCAGCACCACTGGCGTCGCGTTATCGCTGCGCCGAAATTCGGCAACCAACTCGAAAATATTGCGCAAACTAGTGCGATGCAACAGCGCGCGTTCATGCGCCAGTTGAATGACTGGACCTTCCGCCATCGGATCGGAAAATGGCACACCGAGCTCGATAATATCGGCGCCCACTTCCACCAATGCGTGCATCAACGGCACGGTCACAGCGAGCTGCGGATCGCCGGCGACAATATATGGCACAACTGCTTTGCGTTGTTGCGCGTGCAGCTGCGCCAACTTGCTAGTAATTCGACTCAACGACAAATCCTCTGTACTAATTCACATCGACATCGACTGTCACACCGAATTTTATTGCGACAGGTCGAGATAAAATGAAATTACAACGTAATGCCATCAAGGTTGGCGACCGTGTGAATATCTTTATCGCCGCGACCGGATAAATTCGCGATGATGATTTGATCTTTGCGCATGCGCGGCGCGAGTTTTTCGACGTACGCCAGTGCGTGCGCCGATTCCAGTGCCGGCATAATACCTTCGATGCGCGTGAGCTGGCGGAATGCTGTCAGCGCTTCTTCATCGTTGATCGATACGTAGTTCACGCGGCCGATATCTTTTAACCATGAATGCTCGGGACCGACGCCGGGATAATCCAAACCCGCGGATACCGAATGCGTTTCGATAATCTGGCCGGCATCATCCTGCATTAAATACGTGCGATTGCCGTGCAGAATTCCGGGTTGCCCTGCGCTCAACGGCGCCGCATGGCGACCGGTTTCAATGCCGTGCCCGCCCGCTTCAACGCCGTACATTTGCACGCCGCCATCGGTGAGGAAGGGATAAAACAAACCGATGGCATTGGAGCCACCGCCCACACAAGCAACTAACGCGTCGGGCAATTTACCGGTTTGCGTCTGACATTGCTCGCGCGCTTCGCGGCCAATAATGGATTGAAAATCGCGCACGAGTTTCGGATATGGATGCGGGCCGGCGACGGTGCCGATAATGTAAAACGTATCATCGACGTTGGTAACCCAATCGCGCAGCGCTTCGTTCATCGCATCTTTTAATGTGCGCGAACCGGATTTCACCGGGATTACTTCTGCGCCCAGCAGTTTCATCCGATACACATTGAGCGATTGACGACGCACGTCTTCCTCGCCCATGTAGACCTGACATTCCATGCCGAAGCGTGCAGCGATAGTCGCCGATGCGACGCCATGCTGACCGGCGCCGGTTTCGGCGATCACGCGCTTTTTGCCCATGTATTTCGCGAGCAAACCCTGGCCGACGGTGTTGTTAACTTTGTGCGCGCCGGTGTGATTGAGGTCTTCTCGCTTCAAATAAATCTGCGCACCGCCGAGCATTTTGCTCCAGCGCTCGGCATGATAAAGCGGCGATGGGCGGCCGACGTAATGGGCAAGATCGCGATCGAATTCGGCGCGAAAGCCCGCATCGGCGGATAATTTTTTGTAGGCAGTTTCGAGTTCATCGAGTGCAAACATCAATGTTTCGGAGACGAACTTACCACCGTAAATTCCGAAATGCCCGCGCGCATCGGGCACGGCTGCATAATCAATGGCATTGGACGTTAAATCAGTCACTACTGTGCTCCAGTTGATCGGCACGGCGCACCGCCGCGACAAAGGATTGAATTCTATGTACGTCTTTGACACCGGGCGCGGATTCAACGCCGCCGCTCACATCAACCGCGTAAGGACGAACTTGCGCGATGGCAGCGCCGACATTGTCCGCGTTGAGCCCGCCGGCGAGCACGATGCGCGAGGCCAATTCATGCGGCACCCGCTGCCAATCGAAAATCTCGCCTGTGCCGCCCGCAACGCCGGCGCGATACGTATCGAGTAACAGCCCACTCGCTTCGTTAAATTCCTGTGCGGCAGCCAAAACATCCAGCTCGTCGCGCATCCGCAGCGCCTTTAAATAAGGGCGCGCAAACTGCCGGCAGTACTCGGGTGTTTCATCGCCGTGAAATTGCAACGCGGTCAGTGGCACGCGATGCAGCACATTGTTTACCGCCTCAACGGACGCGTTAACAAACAACCCCACAGCGGTCACAAACGGCGGCAGCGCCGCGCAGATTTCCGCGGCCTGCTCCACATTCACCACGCGCGGACTGCTTGCATGAAACACCAAACCGATAGCATCGGCGCCCGCGAAAGCGGCCGCCAGCGCATCATCGACTTGGGAAATTCCACAGATTTTAATACGGGTTCGGCGCAAGCCCATGAACGTGCCGGCTGGAAAAATGAAAGGCGAATCCTACCAGATCGCTCGCTTTACTGTCTTCCGTTAAGCACCGCCAAGCGAAGATCGCATCCGTTCCGCGCAAACGTATGCGTCGTTATTTAATTGGGCATTGCCAGATTGATAAAAGCCGGGCCGAGCAGACTACGCGGCAACACGAACTGCTCTGGATAAAGTACATCGACCAAATAAAGGCCCTGCGGATGCGCTGTGGCCGCCGCCAACTTGCGATCGCATGCCGCGAACACCTGCGCAGTCCAACCGGGTGGTTGGCGACCGCGTCCGACCGCGAGCAACGTGCCGACGATATTGCGCACCATGTGTAGCAAAAACGCATTGGCTTGGATATCGACAACAATAAAATCGCCGAAGCGTTTTACCTCAATGAAATGTACCGTGCGAGTCGCCGATTTAGCCTGACAACCGGCGCCGCGAAAGGAGGTGAAATCCCCCTCGCCGAGCAAGCTCTGTGCTTCCGAATGCATAAGGTTCGCGTCGAGCGCATAGGGAATGTGCGAGCTCAGCCGCGGCAAATGGGCCGAGCGACGCGGCGAGTTATAAATGACGTAGCGATAGCGCCGGGCGATGGCTGAAAAGCGAGCGTGGAAATCGGCAGGAACGGGCGTCGCCCATTTAATCGTAATGCTGGCTGGCAACAGGGTATTACCGCCCAGCACCCAAGCCTTTTCTTCGCGGACCACGGTTGGTTCGAAATGTACAATTTGATGGGAGCCATGCACGCCGGTATCGGTGCGGCCCGCACAAACTACCTGGATTGGCGCTGCGGCGATTTTGCTGAGTGCTGTTTCCAGCGTTTCCTGAACGGTTGGCAGCTGCATATTGCGCTGTGCCTGCCAACCGAAGAAACCGCTGCCGTCGTATTCGACGGCTAACGCAATGCGCTCAGCGGCAGCAAACTGCGCTGCCAGCAACGACTCCGACATACTCAGCCGATGCGAGTGAGCAGCGTGGAGGCATCCTGTTTCTGCTCATCGGTCCCTTCCTGCAGCACTTCGTCGAGAATATCGCGAGCGCCATCGGTATCGCCCATATCGATATAGGCACGCGCGAGATCGAGTTTCGTGGCCACTTCGTCGGAGTCGCTGAGGAAATCGAAATCATCGCCGCCATCGAACGATTGCTCGGCCACTGGTGCTGGCGTGAAAGCTGGCTCGGTTAACGGCTCCGGCTCGGGCGCGGCCTCTGGTAAAGATAAGGGCTCTGGCTCTGGTTGCAGGTCGAACGCAACTTCGGGCTCCGGCTCTGCTTCTGGAGCAAGCGTGTTGAAGTCTTCAGCAATAAACGTGTTGTTGAAATCAGGAACGGGTGACTGCGGCGCTTCGAAACCGGCAAATTGATCGATTTCGGCGACGGGTGAAATGGACAAATCTTCGCTGGCATTGCTCAGATCGAACTCGGCGCCAAAATCCAAATCTTCCGGTTGTTCTTGCGGCGGCAGATTGAAATTGACTGCCGGCGCGCTCGGCGCTAAGTCCTCCAGATCGGAAAGACCATCTGCTTCATTGAATTCGCCGAGGATGTCATCGAGGTCGTCGTCGCCCAAATCAAGCTCAAGACCTTCATCATCTGCAGTCGCGACACTATCGAAATTGAAATTTGTCGCCGGAGCGGCAGCTGGCGGCGTGCTATCGAAATCGAACGTTAAATCGGATAGCTCCTGCGTGCTGGATGCAGCGGTGTCCGAGTCCAGATCGAGGTTAAATTCGAGCTCGGAATTCGCAGTTTCGAGTTCGGCGGGCAAATCGAAATTGGATTCGAACACAGGCGTAGTCGGGGCGGCAAAACTCTCGGAAAGCGGCGGATCGAGATCGGCCAGCGGTGTCAGCTCCTCAGCATCGGAAATAGCCAACTCATCGGCGGCGTCGAAATCGAGATCAAGCTCCAGATCGTCGTCAGTTTTTTGCTCAAGCTCACCGTCCAATTCGTCCGCCGGCGGCGTATTGGTCTGCTCGAAGTTATGCGGGAAATCGCTGACTGCCGCGCTCGCGGCTGCGCCAGCAGCAAAAGCGGTGGCTGTATTAAACGCAGAGTTTGAACTCGGTAAATCATCGAGCCAATCGGATACACCATCGACCGATGACAACACGTCTTTGACTTGCGCTACGGCGTTGCTGTCGCCCAGCGCCTGCAACGCGGTAAATTGTTGGCGAAAAGCCTCTTTGTTGCGCATTTCGACATAGACTTCGAGCAGCTTCACACGCAAATCGGTGCGATTCGGCTCGTGATCAATAGCAGTCGAGAGCAAATCGACTGCCTGCTGGTAG
The DNA here is from genome assembly GCA_028293825.1 of Verrucomicrobiaceae bacterium. Taxonomy (GTDB): domain Bacteria; phylum Pseudomonadota; class Gammaproteobacteria; order Pseudomonadales; family CAMLJR01; genus CAMLJR01. The sequence continues at coordinate 295,206 of JAQGNY010000010.1, read as the reverse complement.
CGTCCGTACGCGATGTAAATATCGGATTCGGCAATGGCATCGCCAGTTTCCGGGCGCACGGTCTTTTTCGGCTCCTCGGCAGCGACAGCTTCCGCCTCAAAGAGGTGGTCCGGTGTGTCTGCAATTGCAGGATCTTGATTAACGACAGTTTCGTCTAACTCGGTCGCGGCAAATTGAAATGCTGCACCGTCATCCAACGTGAAGTCTTCGTGCTCGGCTTCTTCTTCGGCATCTTTGCGGCGCTTCCAAAAGGCGGCGCCGATCAGCAGCAGCAACGCCGCTGCGCCACCCGCTAAATAAAGCGGATTTCCGGTCAACTGATCGATCAGTGAAGGCTCTGGAGCTGGCTTAGTTGCGGGCTTGGTCGTTACTACTGGCACAGACACCGGCTTAGCGGCAACGTCGGTAGCGGGCTGCGCCACGGGTGTCGGAGCTACAGTGGATTCGGCTGTCGGTGCGACTGGCGTTGTAGCTGGCGAAGTTTCGGGAGCCGGTGCGGGCTGGGAAGGAGCAACCGCTGCTGGCGCAGCTGCGATAGCTTCGGCGGGCTTAGTCGCAGGCGCCGATTTATCCGCTGCCGATTTAGTCTGGATCGCGGCCAATTGATCGTCTTTAAGCGAAATCAGTCGTTGCAGCGTCGCGATTTGACGCTCCATATCGTCGAGTCGGGACTGCATTTCACGGTTATCGCGCTTACCTTTTTCGAGCGCTTCTTGACTGGCCGTCAACTGATTACGCAGCGCCTCGCTTCCTTTCCCGCCTGCGGCGCCTTCGCCAGCAGAGGCTTTCTCACTGCCACCGGGAGCGGCAATCGACAGCCGCGCTTTTTCGCGAAAACCACCTTCAGCTTTAGAAGGTTCCGGTGCGCTCGCATCGAGCTGAGGTCCGGTTGCTGCAGGTGCCGCCGTGCTTGCAGTGCGCGCACCACCCCCGCGCCACGCGTGAGTCTGGTCGTCGGCGTCTTGAGCAGCTTGCGCGGAAGGAATAGCGCGGGCTTCATCGGCCGTCGGCAATCGCACCACGGCACCAGACTTGATTAAATTAATGTTGTTATTGATAAACGCGTCGGGATTGGAGCGTTGAATAGCCAGCATGGTTTGCGCTGTGCTGACGTCATCCGCCGGCTTATACCGAGCGGCGATTTTTGACAGTGTGTCGTAAACCTGAACCCGGTATTCGCCCGATTTATTCGTTGCCGGCAACGCCATGCTGGTTTCGGGCGCTGATTTGGTGGGCGCTGCGGCTTCCGGCGTCACGCTCGGCGGCTGCAACGCGGACTTCTTTGCCGGCTGCGCCGCGCTCACCGCTGGTGCCACCGGGCTTGCGCCTTTATTGGCGCTGAATGTTGGCGGATCTAACAGCACGGCGAATTCACGCAACAAACGGCCGTTCGGCCAGCGCGCTTCAATCACAAAGTTTAGATACGGTTCAACCACCGGCTCTTTGGTGGTGATATGAATGCTGCCGCCGCCGTGTCCGTCCATGGCGACATTGAAGCGAAGATTAGTCAGGAAATAGTCGCGATCCACACCGGAGCGCTGGAAATCATCCTGCGCCGCCAATTGAATTTTGACCTGAGTGGGGTCGAGATCGCCGGTGTCGAGAAGCTTGATTTCCGCATTCAGCGGCTGGTTCAGTGCCGACTTGATCGACAAATTACCCAAGCCCAACGCATTGGCAAAGTTCGCCTGCAGCGCACTTAATGCCAATATCGCCATGGCAAGCTTCTTCCGCACCATATGAATCTACCCTGTAATCTCGCTGAGAAATTTTCCGATAGCGAACGCTCGCCCCAAAGGTCGAGCGCTCAATAGCGGCGTCCGAAAGCTAGAATGATTCTCTAGTAAATGCCGTAAGTATTAGTTACAGGTGGCTTTTTAGCAAGGTTTCGGCAATTTCGACTGCGTTAACTGCCGCACCTTTTCGAATATTGTCGGCCACCGTCCATAGCGTTAAACCGCTGCCTTTATCGCCACTCTCGCTGCCACTCTGACAAATCCGTCCGAGCGCAATAGTGTCGCTGCCCAACCCGATCCCCACTGGCGTTAACGGCCCCTCGGCAACGTCGACCCATTCGATCGAACCATCGGCGAGCAGTGCATCTTTCGCGGCAGTGACGGATGCGGGTTTTTCCAATCGCACTCGTACCACCTGACTGTGGCCATAAAACACCGGTGCGAAAATTTCGGAGAGCGAAACTTCGAGTCGTTCTTGCTGCAATACTTTTATAAGTTCTGCGATGCCACCCTGCTCATCGAGGGTATAGCCGCTTTCGCCGGGAGCGTCAAACGCGGGGATCAGATTGAAGGCGATCTGGGCGGGAAATGTTTTGTTATTGATTGCCTGTGCATTAAGTAAGCGTGCGGTTTGTCCTGCCAGCTCGCTTAACCCAACGCGGCCTTTGGCGGAAACCGCCAGCAAGGTGGTGACATCGACGCTCGACAAACCGAAGCCATCGGCCAGCGGTTTTAGCACGGACGCAAGTTGGACAATCGGCGCGCCCGGACTGGCGATAATCTGCGGCTTAGCTTTCGAGAAATCATCGAGAACGGCCCCGTTAACCGACGGCACTACCAACGGCACTTTTTTGTCGAGCCGAAACTGCCGGCTCACATCGATGACCCAGCAACCGGCCTTAACCGCTTTCGGTGCATATTTTTTGGCAATCGCTGCCGGCGCACAAAAAAACGCCAACTCGCAGAGGGAAAAATCAAACTCGGCTATCGATTCGACCAGCACCGGCCGCTCGGCATATAACACGGTATCTTCATCGCCATCGGCGTTCTCGCCACCGCGAGCCACCGCATATACTTTCTTGATCGGAAAATTACGCTCGAACAGCACCGCGAGCAATGCTTCGCCCACAGCACCGCTCGCACCCACAACTGCAATAGAAAATTGTTTAGCGCTCATCGATCAAGGCGCTTCGCGCAAAATGCGCAGCATGCGACGCAACGGCTCGGCCGCGCCCCACAATAATTGATCGCCAATTACAAAGGCGCTGATATATTCAGGCCCCATGTTAAGTTTGCGCACTCGACCCACTCCAATTTGCAAACCGCCGGTAATGGCGGCTGGCGTTAATTCCTTCGCTGTGATTTCGCGCTGATTCGGCACCCACTTCACCCATGGATTACTGGATTGAATCAACTGCTCGATTTGCGCCAGCGGCAGATCTTTTTTCAATTTCAGCGTCAGCGCCAAGCTGTGGCAACGCATCGCGCCGATGCGCACACACAATCCATCGACCGGAATTGTCGCCTGTGTGCCGAGAATCTTGTTCACCTCGGCCTGCCCTTTCCACTCTTCTTTCGATTGACCGTTATCGAGCTGTTTGTCGATCCAAGGAATCAAGCCGCCCGCGAGCGGCGCATCGAAAAACTCGTGCGGCACATCTTCGCGAATTGTCTGTGCTACTTTGCGGTCGATATCGATAATCGACGATGACGGTGTCGCCAATTGATCGGCGACGGCGGCATGAATTACGCCCATGCCTTTCAGCAGTTCGCGCATGTGATTGGCGCCACCACCGGAAGCCGCCTGATAGGTCATCGACGAAGCCCAGTCGACCAAACCCTCGCGGAACAAACCATTTACGCCCATCAACAAAATACTGTTGGTGCAATTGCCGCCGATGAAATTTTTCACGCCGCGTTTCAAGCCAGCGCGAATCAAATCGCCGTTAACCGGATCAAGCACGATGATCGCGTCGTCTTCCATGCGCAATGTCGATGCTGCGTCGATCCAATAACCCTGCCAGCCGGCTTGACGCAACCGTGGAAAAATCTCCGTGGTGTAGTCGCCGCCCTGACAAGAAATAATCACGTCGAGCTTTTTCAATTCGTCGATCGAATTCGCATCTTTCAGCGGCGCAGCGCCCGCAAATGCAGGACCGGCTCCGCCGACATTCGATGTAGTAAAAAACACCGGCTCGATGCCTTCAAAATCATTTTCCGCCTGCATGCGCTCCATCAAAACGGAGCCGACCATACCGCGCCAACCTACAAAGCCAACTGTTTTCATTTCAAGCACCTGATTTAAAATTCTTTATCCGCAATCGCACGTATTAAACGCGTAAAGCCTTAGCAACCGCCTCACCCATCTGCGACGTATTCACGAGCGTGGTTCCAGCCGTATGAATATCCGGCGTGCGCAACCCTTGATCTAACACTTTACCTATAGCGCTCTCGATGGCATCGGCGGCCTCGCTCGCATGCAACGAATAACGCAGCATCATCGCGGCCGACAAAATCATCGCCAGCGGATTCGCTTTGCCTTGTCCGGCTATATCCGGCGCTGACCCGTGGCACGGCTCGTACATACCCTGGCCCGAACTATTTAACGATGCCGAGGGCAACATGCCGATCGAACCGGTCAGCATGGCCGCCTCATCGGAAAGAATGTCGCCGAATAAATTACCGGTCACCAACACATCGAATTGTTTCGGTGCGCGCACCAATTGCATGGCAGCGTTATCGACGTACATATGAGTGAGTTCGACATCGGGATAATCTTTCGCGACTTCTTCCATCACTTCGCGCCACAGCACCGTGCACTCCATGACATTGGCTTTATCGATCGAGCACACCTTCTTACCGCGTTTACGCGCCAAATCGAAAGCGAGACGGCCGACCCGCTGCACTTCCGACTCGGAATATTTATCGGTATTGAAACCCTCACGCTCGCCATTTTCCAAAACGCGAATGCCGCGTGGTTCGCCGAAATAAATACCGCCGGTTAATTCGCGCACAATCAAAATATCGAGACCGGCAACGATTTCAGGTTTCAACGACGATGCATCCGCCAATTGCGGATACAAAATCGCCGGCCGTAAATTGCCGAATAAATCCAGCGCCGAACGAATCTGCAACAAACCTTTTTCCGGGCGAATCGCGCGATCAATCTTGTCCCACTTCGGACCGCCGAGCGCTGCAAATAAAATCGCCGCCGAAGCGCGCGCTTTTTCCAACGTTTCCGGCGGCAGCGGCACGCCAGTGGCATCGATTGCAGCGCCGCCCATCAATGCGGTATCGAATTCCAAACCCAAATTGAAACGAGCATTAACCACATCCAATACTTTGCGCGCTTCGACAGTAATTTCCGGGCCGATGCCGTCGCCGGAAATCACCAGAATTTTTTTACTCATTTATGCTCTCCATTGATGTTCTTCTGCCGCAACCGGATAACTTTCTAATTTCGATAACAATGAGCGCGCAACAATCGCTAAATAATTTAGCGCTTGTGCGCAACGATGCGCAGGCGCTTGTAATCCGCCACCCAATTGCCGTCGCGAAATAATTGATCGCGCAATTTGCCCTCGGCAACGCGAATAATTTCAACTTGCTGCTCGCTTGAAAAATCTCTCAACACAGCCTGCTCGAATTGATTGATCCAATTGCGCAAACCAAGCTCACCGTCGGCAAATACAGTCGGGCGATCGAACAGCAACGCGTTGCTCACGACCATGCCGTGACGCTCAAGCAATGTGGTGTATTCGGAAATACTCGGATAGTGACGACCGTGATCGACTTCGGCACCAACCACTTCGCGCACTGCGTCGCCGATGCCACGCGTCAGTTTTTCGATATTACCGTTGCCGCCCATTTCCACCACGAAACGGCCGCCCGATTTTAGCGCGCGACTCATGCAAATTACCGCGCCTTCGGCGTCTCTCACCCAATGCAAAGCAGCATTGGAAAAAATCGCATCGAACAGTTCGAAAAAATTAAAATCCGCTGCATCGGCAACCTGGAACGTAACGCCGGGGAAACTCGCGGTTGCGCTGGCGATCATATCCGCCGAGTTATCGATACCAACAACCTTCGCGCCCGTATGCGCAATTACATTACTGAGGTGCCCAGTGCCGCAACCGACATCGAGAATACGCTCGCCGGCTTGCGGCGCCAGCAACTGCACTACGTCTTCGCCATATTTAAAAACGAAAGCGTGTTTATCCTGATACAGCGCGGAATTCCATTGCATGGCATTTTACCTTTGCGACGACTCGCGAAATTAATTAATTCAATGCTTCGAACAACCAAGGCGCTTGTTGCTGCCAGCGCTTTTCAAAAGTGTGAATATCCGCTTCATCTTTCAGCGTGAGACCGATATCGTCGAGTCCGTTAATTAAACAATGCTTGCTGAATTCGCCGACATCGAAACCAATTTTTTCACCGGCGGGCGTAATAATTTGTTGCGCCGGCAAATCGATTGTTAACTCGTAACCTTCTTGCGCGTACATCGCCTGAAATAAACGATCGACGATTTGCGCATCGAGCACGATCGGCAACAAACCATTTTTAAAGCAATTGTTGAAAAAGATATCGGCGAAGCTCGGTGCGATCACACAGCGAAACCCGTAATCTTCCAACGCCCACGGCGCGTGTTCGCGACTGGATCCGCAACCGAAATTGTCCCGCGCTAATAAAACCTGCGCACCTTTGTAACGTGCGAAATTCAGCGGAAACTCCGGATTGAGCGGACGGTTGCTCGTGTCTTGTCCCGGCTGACCTTCGTCGAGATAACGCAACGCGTCGAATAAATTCGGGCCGAAGCCGCTGCGCTTAATCGACTTTAAAAATTGCTTCGGAATAATCATGTCGGTGTCGACATTGGCTAAATCCATCGGCGCCGCGATACCTTTCACTACGGTAAATGCTTTCATTTCAAACGATCTCCCGCACGTCTATCTCTCTCACATCAACAAAGTGACCCGCGATAGCTGCAGCTGCGGCCATCGCCGGGCTGACCAAATGCGTGCGCCCCCCGAAACCCTGACGCCCCTCGAAATTTCTGTTAGAAGTCGACGCGCAATGTTCGCCCGGTAATAATTTGTCGGCGTTCATGGCCAAACACATCGAGCAGCTCGGCGCGCGCCACTCCAATCCAGCTTCGGTAAATATTTTGTCGAGCCCTTCCGCTTCCGCCTGCGCTTTGACCTGACCGGAACCGGGAACCACCAACGCCTGCGTCAATGTGGTCGCGACTTTTTTACCTTTCACAACCGCAGCCGCAGCGCGCAAATCTTCGATGCGTGAATTGGTGCAGGAGCCAATAAATACGCGATCGAGTTTGATCGACGTGATCGGCTGGCCGCCCGCTAAACCCATATATTCGAGTGCACGTTGCGCGGCTTGACGCTGCGCCACGCTGCCGAAAGATTCAGGCGTCGGCACCAAAGCGTCGATGGCGACGACCATTTCCGGCGATGTGCCCCAGGTGACCTGCGGCTTAATTTCAGCCGCATTAATTTCGACGACGCGATCAAATACGGCATCGGCATCGCTGTGCAATGTTTTCCAATATTCGACGGCTTGATCCCAGTGCGCGCCTTTCGGCGCATACGGGCGGCCTTTTACGTAATCGAGCGTGATCTGATCGACGCCGACCATACCGACGCGCGCACCGGCTTCGATCGCCATATTGCAAACGGTCATGCGGCCTTCCATCGACATCGCGCGAAATACTTCGCCACCGAATTCAATCGCCGAACCATTGCCGCCGGCGGTACCGATAATGCCGATCACATGCAACACGACATCTTTCGGCGTGATACCGAGGCCGAGTTTGCCGTCGACTTTCACCAAAAAGTTTTTCGATTTTTTCTGAATCAAACACTGCGTCGCGAGCACATGCTCGACTTCCGAGGTGCCGATACCGTGCGCGAGTGCACCGAGCGCACCGTGCGTCGCTGTGTGCGAATCGCCGCAGACCACGGTCATGCCCGGCAACGTCAAACCCTGTTCTGGGCCGATTACATGCACGATGCCTTGGTTGACATCATTGATCTTGAATTCCTTGATGCCGAAGTCATCGCAGTTTTCATCGAGTGTTTGCACCTGAATGCGCGACACTTCATCGACAATACCCGCCACCCCCGCGCTGCGCTCGACGGTTTCGGAAGGCACATTGTGATCGGGTGTCGCCACATTGGCGCTGATACGCCACGGTTTGCGACCGGCCAGACGCAAGCCTTCAAACGCCTGCGGCGAAGTCACTTCGTGCAGCAAATGGCGGTCGATATAAATCAAGCCAGTGCCGTCGTCGCGCATTTTCACCAAATGCGCATCCCATAATTTGTCGTAAAGCGTTTTGCCGGTCATAAAACACCTTTAGCTACTGGCCTGTGCGAATTGTCAGGCGATTGCGCGAGAAGAAGCGCGTGTATCGGTTACGCGCTTCAAACCAAATATCGATGACAGCCAGTTTAAGAACGATTGACAAATAAAACAAATTCATATTTTTTATAGAAACGATTCCTTTTGAGAATACAACGACGATGGATACGCAGCTTCTTCAAGCGTTCGCAGCGGTTGCTGAAAACGGTTCCTTTTCCGCCGCTGCCGAGCAAATGCACCTGACCCAACCGGCGATCAGCAAGCGTATCGCGCTGCTGGAAAGCCAGCTCGATTGCAGCCTGTTCGATCGCGCCGCGCGGCAAATCACGCTGACCGAAGCCGGCCGCACGCTCTTACCACACGCACAATCGGTGCTGCAGGCGATCCGCGCTGCGAAGCGGCACATTCAAGATTTGCGCGGCGGCGTGACCGGATTACTGACAATGGGCATCAGCCATCACATGGGTTTGCATCGATTGCCGCCGGTATTGCAACAATTCACCGAGCAATATCCCGAGGTGCGGCTCGATATCGATTTTCTCGATTCCGAAGAAGCGTACGAGCGTGTGTTGTTGGGTGAGGTGGAACTGGGTGTGATTACGCTGGCGCCGGAAGCAAAACCGGCACTGCAGCAAATTCCGATTTGGAAGGACGAACTGGTCGTCACCGTCTCGCGCCAGCATCCACTGGCCGATCAGCAGCGCGTTAGCGCGCGCACGCTCAGTCAATATCGGGCGATTCTTCCCGGCTTAAATACGTATACCGGCCGCATCATCAAAACATTATTCGAACAACAAAAATTGCCGCTCGATGTATCAATGTCGACCAATTATTTGGAAACGATAAAAGTCATGGTATCGATTGGATTGGGCTGGAGCGTGTTGCCGAAAACGCTGATCGACGACAGCCTGTGCGGGCTGACATTAACAGGACAGAAGATGAGTCGTAATCTCGGTGTGGTCATGCATCGCGAGCGCAGCTTGTCGAACGCAGCGAATGCCTTTTTAAAGTTGCTGCTCGAAGATGGCGATCGAAATCGTATCGAGATTAATAGTGGCGTCCAATAAAAAAGCCGCCTCGCGGCGGCTTTTTTTTCTGAATCTTGCTTCTTACTTATTCAGTTCTTAGTTACTTATTTAACGCGGCGACGCGTCACGATCAACATCGCAAAACCAACGACCAGCAATGCCAGCGAACCCGGCTCTGGAACACTCGCCACCAATTGTACAGTGTATTTACCGAAGTTATCGGCAAAGCCACCGTCGTTTTCAGCGAGGAACAAATACGCCGACGGGAAACTGGGAATAGTCAGGTCTAAATGGCTGCCGATAAATAACAAACCTAAACCGCTGGTGAGATCTTTCCAGTCGCCGAATGGAACGATTTCAGTGGCCGAGCTGCTCCAAATACCGATCAGCGAATACGCCGGCAATTTGCGGAAGTAGCCATCGTTGAACAGGCAGTTCGGCGTGCAGGTGTCGCCATCCGGTCCCGTCGCCGTGCCGAAATGGTCGATCACCGAGCCCGACGCATTGATGCTGAGTGTGGTGAAGTCGGCAAAGTTGAATGGCGTGCCGTTCTGCGCGACCGAACTGGCCGGGTTCGAATCGGGATTGCCCAACGCGTTGTCGGCTGCGGTCGTAAACCAATGACCCCAATCGGTGTAGTACAGGTTGTCGCGACTATCGACGGTTTGCTCGATAGATACCGAATAAGCCGGCGCAAATGCAGAGGCGGACAACAACAGCAGAGCAGATACGAAACGCAGCATTGGATATTCCATAGAAAGTTAAGACTCGCCATACCTAAGCAAAAGTGAGACCCATTTCACAAAATCATGCTGTGTCATGGAGTTGGGTATTTTTTCAAAATCAATCAGATACGGCACTGTAAATCGCATCGACACATTATTGACGGCACTCGATTTTATTGATTTCACCATTCGCCGAAAAATTGACGGTAACAATGGCACTTTGCAGTGCCTGTTCGAAGGCCTCGGCAGAAACGCCAAATTCTTCACGCATGCGCGCGACATCGGTATCGCCGCGACCTTGACGCCGATCCTTCCCGCGAAAACGCCATTGGTTGGTGCGCGCCCAAAAAATCAGACCGCCGCCGAGCATCGCGATGATTTCGAGATAAGTCGCCAGCAGGCTTAAAAATGTCCGGTAGCCGCCGAGCAAAATCATGTGGTTGTAAAACAAATGAATATTCAGGCCCCAGGCGATGATGCTCAGCAACGGCTGCCACAAATAAAGCAGCGCGCCCCAGAAAAATAACGTGATGCCCCACGCGGTAAATTTCTGTCCCGACGGCACCAAATCGGGCCGATTGATGATTAATGCTTCGGCACTGAATTTCATTTGCTCGCCTCTACCGGCGCCGCGCGCACACCACGGTCCGGGCTGACCCAGGTGCCGACGTGCTTGCGATTGAAGATGGTGCGCGGCACCGCCACCACGGTGGTGAATACCGTGATCAGCCAGTACGCGAGCGGATACCAGATCATCCAAAAGAAATTACGCAGCAATCGTGGCTCGTAGCGACCGTCGATCACCAGGCTGACAAAAAATTGCAGCAAGCAGGTCGATGCGAGCACCACGCCGTGCCAGCCCGGCACGATAGTGGGCACGTGCAGGGCCTCCGGCAGCGTCACGAATTTGCCGAGCAACCACAGAATCACGATCGCCGCGAGTACATAACTCCACACCACGCTCAGCCAGTATTCGATAAACACCAGCCACATCCGCCGCGAGCGCCACTGCGCCATCACGCCGGCATAGCGCAACGCCGCTTCCGCGCCACCGCGCGCCCAACGCAGGCGTTGGCGCCACAGACCGGTATAGGTTTCCGGCATCAAAATCCAGCACAGCGCGTTGGGCTCGTACCGCACATCCCAATGATCGAGCTGCAGGCGCCAACTCACGTCGATGTCATCGGTGACGGTATTCGAATGCCAGAAACCAATGCGCTGCAACGCGGCGCGACGAAACGCCACGACAACACCCGACACGGTAAAGATGCGGCCGTAAATGCGCTGCGCGCGCTTGATCAAACCGATGATCGAGGAAAACTCGCCGACCTGAATTTTGCCGAGCAACGTCGAGCGATTGCGGATGCGCGGGTTGCCGGTAACAGCGCCCAGACGCGGCGAGTTCTCGAAGTGCGAAATCAACCATATGACGGCGCTCGGATCGAGCACCGCATCGCTGTCGATACACACCAGAATTTCGTTTTTCGCCAGCAGCGCACCGACATTCAGCGCCTTCGCTTTACCGCTATTGGTGGCGAGATGGACGACGCGCAAATTCGAATACACCGTGCTTTGCGCATCCAGAATCGCGCCGGTATTGTCGCGGCTGCCGTCGTTGATGCAGATGATTTCGACATTCGGATAATCGAGCAGCGCCAGATAGCGCAGCGTTTCCTCGATTTGCTCGGCCTCGTTGAAACACGGCACCAGCACCGAAACGCCCGGATAATTTTTCAGCGCCGGCGGCGTGCTGCGGTCGCCACGTTCCCAGTGAAAACGGTAGTACAGGCCGCCACACATCCACACGTAGGACATGAACAATGGATAGTAATAGGCGAAAGCGAGCAGGCTATCGATGGTCGATTGAAAAGGCATGTCGATCATTCCACTCCGCTAAAAGCGCCGATTCACGCCGCCGAACAACGCGCTGTAACCTTCGCGTCCCCCGTCGTAAACGCGACTGCGATGCAGCAGGCCGTAGTTGATTTCGAAGGCCGGACTGAAGCGCCAACGCTGCTCGTATTCCACATCCCAAATCGGATGACTGCCGTAATTCTGTTGGTCGTACACACCAGCGCCGACCGATACGCGCTGCGACCAGAACGTCGTTTCGCGCTGCCACAGCGGGCCTGAATATTCGAGATTGGCGGTGGCGGCGGTTTCGCGCGCCGGATTGAAATACGGCACGTTGTCGCCGGCCGAATTGCGCCCGTAATAGAGCTGGCCGATCACGCCGATTTGCTGGCGACCTTCGCGCAATAAGGTTTGTTTGTAACTGGCGCTGACGGCATCGCGATTGTTGTCGTCGCTGAATTCGGCCCGCGAATACGCAATCTGCGCCTGGCGGTTTTCGTCGACGCGATAGCGCGCGCCGACAGTCGCCGAATCCCCGTCGATACCGGCATTCAATGCTCGCAACGGCACGGCAGAGGAATCGATTTGCGCTTCGCCGAACACGCTCAGTCGATCATTCGCGTGCCATTCGCCGCTGAGCGAACCACCCGTTTCACTGCCGGGCGCTCGGCGCGTCAGCTCGACAGCGGTATCGAATTGCGCCGAACGATAATCAGCGCCAAGTCCGAATCGATCAGCGCTGCCATTGCCTTCGGGAAACTTGGCCCAGTCGTAATGCTGATGTGCGAATACGCGAAATTGATCGTTCAAAACTGGCGATGTAAGCCGCTGATCAAAGGCGAGATCGCCGGTGCCGGTAACTGGGCTCGCATCCGATTTGCCGGCTTGAACCTGCGCGCTGTACTGCCACTGCTGCTGTTGGCGTCGCTCTATTAGCGCGGCCTTTAAATCGGGATGATTAGGCGAATGCGTTGCCGCCGAATCGAGTCGTGCACGCGCTGCCGCATACTCGTGCGCATCGTTGAGCGCGGCGATTTCGCCGAACTGCGTGGAGGCCGGATCGGCAGACAAATTTTCAGCATGGCGGTATTCGTCGAGCGCCTGGCGGGGCCAGCCACGCCAGCGATAAATTTGCGCCAACCGTAGATGCACATCGGCAGCATCGGGCTCCTCGCTACGCAACGCTTCCAGTTCGGTCTGCGCGGCTTGCAAATGATCGGTGTATGCGGCGAGTTGCGCGGTCAGCAAGCGGCTGTTGCGCCGATCGGCAGATGTAGTCGCCGTGTCTCGCAATTGCCCTAGCGTCGTTGCGGCAGCGCGATAATGTTCGCCGTCCAGCTGATTGCGAAAGCTTGCCACCAACGCGTTGCGATTGTTTGGCTCTCGCCTCAATGCGATATCGAGCAACGCCTGCGCGCGCGCCGGTTGCTGGCGACGCACATAAAGGTCGGCGCCGTTCAACAAGCCATAAATCGGCAACTGGTCCGTATCGCCCAACGTTTCGAATACGGTGGCGGCTTCATCGAGGCGGCCGGCCAGCGTCAGTGCGCGCACGCGGTCGAGTTGTTCGTTGCGGATTTGTGCTGCCGAGCCGTAATTGTCCGCAAGCGCTTGAGCGTATTGATCGAGCGCTGCGAGGGCCATTTGCGCGCGCACGACCCGCTCGCTGGCCGGCGCATCTTCGGCTTCGCGGACGGCAAGACCGGCACGCTCACCGAACTCGGCAGCGGTATCGGTTACGGCAGCACGCGGCGCGGACGCTGGTATTACTGCTGATTGATTCGAGAATCGCGCAGGTCGTGTCGATGGCGCCGCGGACGACCGATGCAACCGGGGCGCAGCTCTTACTGGCGCCGCCACCCCAACCGCAGATTCGGCGGCCGATTTCGATTCGACGGCTGGTTGTGATTCAAGAGCTGCTTCAGGTTCGGCAAATTCAGTGGCCGTGGCAAAAGTCGTCGATGGCGCTGTAGCAAATCCAGCGGCGGCCAATGCATCGGCGCGCGCCTCGGTAATTTTTTGCGGCTCGGCACTTTGCGCAATTTCACGATCAGCCAGCTGTCGCGCGAGCGCGAAATCTTTTTGCCTCAATGCGGCGGCAAATAAATCGGCCAACGTGTAATCGGGTAATGCGCGCTGCGAATTAGCAGCGAATAAAACTAATGCCTCGCGCTCGCGCTGCGCACGTACCAACACGGATAAATAATCACCCCACACGCCGCGATTGTCGGGCGCCACTTCGGACAGCGCGCGCAATTGCTCCAGTGCCGAATCGAATTCGCCCGACGTGGCGAGTGCAACCGCTTTCTCGCGCATAGCACTGAGTTCGCCTTCGGTATAAATCGGCGTGTGCAGCACTTCGTAAATTAAAACCGACAACACCAACACCGGAATCAGAAGCGAAGTGAGCCGCTGGCGTGAAATAAAAGCGGGCAAATAAAGGCCTTCGAGTTACGGCGAGAACAACATTAATCCCGAATAACAAACCCGACCGTCACTGATGGGGAGATAGCAAAAAGTAAAATCAAAGCAGGAGTGCAATACGAAAAACTGAAGTGAGTATGGATGTGGATTCGAGTATTTTCAAACGCATAGGTGTAAATCGCGCGATAAAGGTTTAATTGTTCAAAATAGAAACAACGCAATTCAATTAAAGCGTTTTAAAAAATACCGAGGGCGAGGCCCGCTGCCATCGTTAAGCCTAATTCCTCGCAGCGCAATAAATCGGCCGCTTGGATTTCGCCGCGCACAATAATGGCTTCGGCGGCTTCGCGCATTGGATAACCGCGCACAATCCGCTGTAATTGTCGTATTGCGCCGCTGCCATCGTTGCCGGTGCCGACAACTAACGCATACGCTAAGTTGCGATTCGGCGCATGGTGTTGATACGGATAAAACGTGCGCGCAAGGAAATCTGTTAGACCGCCGGAGAGATAACCAAAATTTTCCGGTGAACCAAAAATTACTGCATCAGCCCACAATAAATCTTCGGTATTGGCCTCGCTGGCACGGAGCAACCGGGTCTCGACCTCGCTTTCCTGCAACGCGCCGTCATACGCCGCCTGCATCAAGCGCGCATTGGTACCGGATTGCGAGTGATAGACGATCAGTAGATTTTTCATGTGGCGCCGCCCGAAAGCTATTCGGCGAGCTGGGGCTTAAACAGAGCCAAACGCAGTTGCAATACTGCACCGTAAATAACAATGCCTATCGAATCCGCCACTACGTCGAGCGGATCGGCGTCACGCGTCGGCGTGAACGATTGCGCGATTTCGATACCGATGCCGTACGCCACTAACGCCAACGCTATGGCGCGCCAAAACGGCAGGCGCGGAAAGGAATGATTGGCTAAAAATGCCAGCGTGAAAAAAGCCGTCCAGTGATCGAGCTTGTCCCAGCTTGTGGTGATCGGCACGTCCGGCCCCGGCATTAGCGCCAGTGTTGTGATGGCGAGCGCCGCCACGATTAAACCAACACGCGCCAAGCGCACGTCGAGCCAATACAACAACATGAGTCACTGCCCTTATAAAAATTGTCGAAAAGAGGAAATAAAAAATTAGCCGAAGCGTTTATCGGCAACAAACGGATTGGTGCGTCGCTCCGCGCCGAATGTTGAAGTCGGACCATGACCTGGCACGAACACTACATCGTCGCCGAGCGGCCATAATTTTTCGCGAATCGAATGAATCAAATCGTCGTGGTTGCTGCGCGGAAAATCGGTGCGCCCGATCGAGCCTTGAAACAATACATCGCCCACCAACGCGACCTTTTCACCGCGGTGAAAAAACACCACATGGCCCGGCGTATGGCCCGGACAAAATACGACTTCCAGCGTTTGTTCACCGAACGTCACAGTGTCGCCATCCTCAAGCCAACGGTCCGGCTCGAATGCTTCGGCTGGCGGCAATCCAAACATTTTCGACGATGCCGCTAATTGATCGATCCAGAATTTATCTTCGCGATGCGGCCCTTCGATCGGCACGCCGAATTCTTTGCGCACCAAATCCGCCGCACCGCAGTGATCCATGTGACCGTGGGTCAGGAAAACCTTTTCGACAGTGACGCCGAGTTGCGTCAATGCGGCGCGCAATTGCGGCATATCGCCACCTGGATCGACGAGAGCTGCGCGCTTGGTCGCTTCGCAAATCAAAATGCTGCAATTTTGTTGAAATGCCGTGACCGGCACGATGGTAATTTTCATGATGCGATGAAATCCGAAAGCGGGGAATCTGGCCGGAGAATATCACAATGGGCAGGCCTTTCCGGCTCCCGCCGCCTGGCCCGAATGAGCTTAAAAGATTAGAAAGATATTGGGCCTCGTTGACGCAAATGCGCGACCGCAGCAAAGTTGGAACTCATTCGAGCAATCAATTCCGAGAAAACCGATGCGCAAAGTGGGCACGATCAAAGAGATTTGGCGCTACCCGGTAAAAGGCATGGCCGGCGAAAAACTCGAATCCTGCCATCTGGGCGCAACGGGATTGCAGGGCGATCGCGTGTGGGCATTGCGCGACCTCGCGCGTCAGGAAATTCAAAGCTGTAAATTCCGCCCTGAATTACTGCTGTGCTCGGCGCGCAGCAGAAATACGAATGCTGCCGATGACCATAACGTCGACGTGCTATTCCCCGACGGTGCATTAATCGGCACCGATAACACCGACATCCATGCGCGACTATCGGAGCTCACCGGCCACGCATCGACATTGGAATCGCTGCGACCGTTATCCGATCTCGATTTCTATCGGCGCCACAAACGCGACGAGCACACCTGGCTTAGCGAACTCAAAGCCACATTCGATCGCGAATCCGGTGAACCGCTGCCCGACTTTTTCGAGCAATTCCCGGCAGCAGCGGCTGAATTTGTGTCGCTGCCCGGCACCTTCTTTTTGGTGACGCCCTTTCATATCGTCACCACGGCAACGCTGGCGTATTTAAAAACAGTAAATCCCGAGTCCGACTGGGATGTGCGGCGGTTTCGCCCCAATGTTGTCATCGATACCGACACCAGTGAAGGACTTGTTGAGCAGCAATGGATCGGCTCGCAGATAACGCTGGGCGATGCGGCGGTCGATTGCGCAGGTACTACGCCACGATGCGGCGCGGTCACGCGCGCGCAACGCGAGTTCGGCGCCGACAAGACAATCCTGCGCACCATCGTCAAACAAGCCGAACAGAATGTGGGTATTTACGGCGCGCCGAAACAAAGCGGCAAATTGCGCGTTGGCGCTTCGGTCTACGTGCATTGAAAACTGCATGCGCAACGCCGATTGGGTTGCCAATGAAGGCGTTCTCCGCTAGAGTGCGCGCCTCCAGAAATTGCCAGATATTGGTGATTTTCTTGATTCGGTGAGGTGTCCGAGCGGTTGAAGGAGCACGCCTGGAAAGCGTGTATACGTTAATAGCGTATCGAGGGTTCGAACCCCTCTCTCACCGCCACTTACTTTGTCCACTTAGGTGGCGAGGCAAGTGGCGATCACTAAGCGTTTACAGTTCACGGCGCTGCAGCTAATTTTTCATTCTCGTACTGACTTTTAAAACTCCCGCACTGACTGCTTTTCTAAACTGCTGCACTACATTAACTCCCGCATGTACTGACCTTAATTTTCGTAGCAGTCACCTCTTTAATTCTTGTGCGAGCCGCCCACTCTCGAATTTTATTTGATCCTCACCAAGACTCCGCACGATTTTTTCGTCGCCTCTTATTTAATTTTTATTCGACTATTAGTTTCACGCTGCGAACGATTGTTATCGAATCGCTGCACGCTTGCTTAAGTGGCAGAAAATGATCAGGCATTATTATTTTTAATAAAAAAAAGCGCACCGTAATCGGCACGCTTTTATATTCATTTAACCTCTGCGTCCTGCTTATGCCACGCTCAAAGCTGTGCTTTATTCCACGTTAAAAACAGTGTCAGCACTTTTCGTTAAACTGCTTTGGTCGAGCCGTCGTCTTTCCAGCGGCGGCCGTTGGCCGGTAACGGTGAAATAGGCGGCCTCTGCAATATGCGTTGCGTGATCGCCGATGCGTTCGATATTTTTTGCGCAGAATAATAAATGCACAAAATCGATAACCTGCGACTGATCGGCCGTCATGCGCGATACGATATCGCGAAAAATCGAAGTGTGTAATTCATCGATCTCCTCATCCTGCTGCCGCACCACAATCGCTTGTTCGGCATCGCGCGTTACATAAGTTTCGAGCGCGCCCTTCAGCAACGCGGCGGCGAGAGCGGATAAACGCTCCAGCATTTCCACGATTTCTAGCGGAAAATTAGCGCTGCTTACCGCTGTCGCGCGCTTGGCAATATTTTTCGCCAGATCGCCGATGCGCTCCAATTCTTCGACGATGCGAAAATCCGATAACACTTCGTCGAGATCCGTCGCCATCGGTTGTCTGCGCGCAATCACCGAAGCGGCCGCTGCGGAAAGATCGCGGCGTAACGCATCGAGTTGGCGATCCTGATCGATAACGCGCTGCGCCAGCACTAAATCGCCGCGCAGTAAGGCTTGCACGGAATCCGAAAATTGCGCGCCGGCAAAATCGCCCATGGCACCGATGCTGCTAGTGAGCGTTTGTAATTCTTGATCGAAAGCTTTGACGATATGGGGAGGCGTCATAAAAAATTTCTCCGAAATGGCAGCGCGGTGTTAACCGAAACGCCCGGTAATGTAGTCTGTTGTTTTTTGATTTTTTGGATGCGTAAACATATCTTCGGTCGCGCCGAATTCGATCAGCTCACCCATAAACATAAAGCCGGTGGTGTCCGATACGCGCGCGGCTTGCTGCATGTTGTGCGTAACGATCAATACCGTGTACTGCGTTTTCAACTCGCCGATTAATTGCTCCACTTTGGCGGTGGAAATCGGATCGAGCGCCGATGTCGGTTCGTCCAACAGTAATACTTCGGGTTTTAATGCGATGGCGCGGGCAATACACAAACGCTGCTGTTGCCCGCCCGATAAACCCAATGCGCTTTGATTGAGTTTATTTTTAACTTCGTCCCACAGCGCGGCATTGCGCAATGCTTCTTCCACGCGGCCATCCATTTCGCCGCGCGATAATTTTTCGTAATGCCGAATCGCGTAGGCGACGTTGTCGTAAATCGACATCGGGAACGGCACCGGTTTTTGGAAAACCATACCGACCTTGGTGCGCAAGCGATTGATCGAATAATTGCCATCGAGCACATTGACGCCATCCAATAACAACTCGCCGTCCGCGCGCTGCTTCGGATAGATCGCATACATGCGATTGAAAATACGCAGCAGCGTCGATTTCCCGCAGCCCGAAGGTCCAATCAAAGCGGTTACGCGCTTATTGTGAATCGACAAATTAACGCCCTTCACCGCGTGCGAACTGCCGTAATAAAAATTCAAATTGCGCGCGGTAATTTTCGCATCGGCAGTGGCGATGGAACCCGCCTCGGCTGCCACGTTCTTCTGCTTTACTGCAGCTAAGTCATTCATGATTTTTTCCCTTAAGAAGAAGCCAGCGCGACGCGATACCGAGTAACAGCACGAACATCGTCACCACGAAGGCGCCAGCCCACGCGAGCGCATGCCAAAACTCATACGGACTCATCGCATATTGAAAAATGACGACCGGCACATTGGCCATCGGATCGAGCAGGCTGCTCGCCCAATATTGATTGTTGAGCGCGGTGAACAGCAGTGGCGCGGTTTCGCCGGAAATCCGCGCCAGCGCCAATAACACGCCAGTCACGATGCCCGACATCGACGCGCGATAAAGCACCTGACGCACCACTTTCCACTGCGGTACGCCCAGCGCTAACGCCGCTTCGCGCATCGTCGATGGAATTAATTGCAGCATTTCATCGGTGGTGCGAACGACTACCGGCAACACGATAAATGACAGCGCCACCGCACCGGCCAGCGCAGAAAAATGGCCCATCTGCCGCACCATCAATTCGTACACGAACAAACCGATAACGATCGACGGCGCCGATAAAAGAATGTCGTTGACGAAGCGAATGGTGGCGCCGAATTTCGAATAGCGCGCGTATTCGGACAGATAAGTGCCCGCCGCGATGCCGATCGGCGTGCCGATCAAAACCGCCAGACCACTCATGATGATGCTGCCGGCAAACGCGTTCAGCAGACCGCCATCGGCGCCGGGCGGTGGCGTCATTTGCGTGAACAGCTCCCACTTCAGCGCCGGCAGGCCTTTGCTGACCGTGGTCCACAAGATCCACGCCAGCCAGAACAGCCCGAACAAGGTCGCGGCGGTACCCAGCACCTTGGCCAGATAATCGGTGAATTGACGACGCATCCACATGCTCATGTTGTCGCTCTTTAAATGGGCCTTGGCGTTATTCATGACGTGGTTCCGCCGCGCCGTGCCAGTTGGCTCAACATCAAACGCGCCACTGCCAGCACGATGAAGGTGACGATGAACAGCAGAAAGCCCAGCGCAATCAGCGAGGACAAATACACCGACGAATCTGCTTCGGTGAACTCATTGGCGATGGTCGCGGCAATCGAATTGCCCGGCTCCAATAACGAAGCGGTCAAGCGGTGTGAATTGCCGAGTACGAACGTCACCGCCATGGTTTCGCCCAGCGCGCGACCCAGACCTAAAAATATACCGCCGACAACAGCAGAGCGCGTATACGGCAGCACGATGTCCCACACGACTTCCCACGTCGTATTGCCGACTGCGTAAGCGGATTCCTTCAGATGCACCGGTACCGTGACGAACACTTCGCGCGTTACCGATGAAATAAATGGAATCACCATGATGCCGAGCACGATGCCCGCGGTGAGCATGCCCAAGCCGATTGGCGCGCCCTGAAATAACGGGCCGACAATGGCGAGCGGGCCGAGATGTTCATCCAGCCAAGGATCGACGTGCTCTGCCATAAACGGCACGAACACGAATAAACCCCACATGCCGTAAATGATCGATGGAATCCCTGCGAGTAATTCGATCGCCGCCGCTACCGGCGTGCGCAGCCAGGCCGGTGCGATTTCCGTTAAAAATAAAGCGATTCCAAAACTGACCGGCACCGCAATGATCATCGCGATTAACGCGGTAACCAACGTGCCGTAAATCGGCACCAACGCGCCGAATTTTTTCTGCACCGCATCCCAATCGGCGCTCCATAAAAACTGCACCCCGAACGTGGAAAACGCTTCGCGCCCGCCCCATAACATGGAGAACGCGGCGCCGAGCAACGCGATAAGCACGAACGTGGCGCAACCGGTCACTGCGTAGCGAAATAACCGATCGTGAAAATGGTCGCGCTCTTCGCGCGGATCCTGCGGCAAAGCATCGCTAAGCGGCAGAGTGTGTGACTGCGACATTAATGACTCCCAACAAGCATGAAGCGGCTGCGCCGAAAGGCAGTCGCTTCTCCCAACGAAACTACATAAAAAGCGGCTTACTTAATGTTCTGTGCCCAGTAAGCTTCGATTTGTTTGACGAGAGGAGCAGGCAATGCCACATAGTCCAGCTCTTTGGCGTCAGCTTGGCCTTCGTTCAGCGCCCATTTGAAAAACTTCAACGCATCGGCTGAAGTCGTCGCTTCTTTCGGCTGCTTGTACATCATCACGAATACCGACGCGGTGATTGGCCAAGAGTCTTTACCGGCAGCGTCAGTGATAACTTCGAAGAAGTCCTGCGCTTTCCATTCCGCGTTTGCAGCAGCGGCCTGGAATGTTGCCAGCGATGGATCGACGAAATTGCCCGCTTTGTTTTTAACTTCGGTGTATTTCATTTTGTTTTGCATCGCATAAGCGAGCTCGACATAACCGATCGAACCTTTGATCTGATTGACGTATGCAGCCACGCCTTCATTGCCTTTACCGCCTACACCGACCGGCCAATTAACCGAAGTGCCCTCGCCCACTTTGGTCTTCCATTCGTCACTGACTTTGGACAAATAATTAACCCAGTTGAACGTGGTGCCGGAGCCGTCCGAGCGATGCACGATGGTGATTTTCTGGTCGGGCAAGCTCAGGCTGGGATTAAGTGCAGCAATCGCCGGATCGTTCCACTTCTCGATCTTGCCGAGAAAAATATCCGCCAATACCGGGCCGCTAAAACGCATGTCGCCTGCTTTGGCGACCTCCAAATTCACCACCGGTACGACGCCACCGATGACGATAGGAAATTGAACCAGACCAGCCTCTTTTAACTCTTCCGGCGGCAATGGTTTATCGGAGGCACCGAAGGTTACGGTGCCGGCTTTAATCTGCGCAATACCGCCGCCGGAGCCGATCGATTGGTAATTAATTTTGCTACCGGTCTTGGCGTTATAGGTGGTCGACCATTTCGACAGGATCGGATAAACGAAGGTCGAGCCCGCACCGGTAATGTCGGCGGCAAAAGCGCTGGTCATTAGCATCGATGCCACGCCTGCGGCGGCAACATGCAATTTCAGGCGAGAGAAAACAGTGTTCTTCATTGTGAAAAATCCCCTTTGTCGAGCAAGTAGTTGGAATGGTTATCGGCACTGCACTGGTTCTGCAACTTCAGAAGTTACTTATTGCATCGCGTCCATGCCTTGCATTCGCGCACCTTTAAAGGCGGCGATAATCGATAGGCTGCGAGACTAAGAGGCTTATGTGACAGGAGCGTGACGGTTTTGCGACGAATAGTTTTTTTGCCTTTCCAAGCGCACCAAACAGCAAGCTCAATACACACCGGAATCAAGCAAAGAGAAAAAGTGTTATTAGAAGCAGTCAGGATTTATCGGCTAACTAAAAAACGTTAGACATGAACTGAAAGAGCAGCGGTATGAATTAAAGTGCGCGACAAAACTCACCGCTAATGAATTAGCAGCAATTTATTTTTTAACTCGCCCGATAATTATTATTTTTACAATTACTTCGAGTTCGACCGCAGCGTTATATGCAGAAGCGAATACTGCGAGTGTCGATTTTTTGCAGAGCGAACATTTAACCGGATTTTATACAATTTTCAAAAATGCCATCCGCAGTAATAAATTAACGTGACTTAAATCGCTGAATATTGATACTGACCGCTTGTGGAGGTATCCGAAATCCACGCGTCGTCATACTCTTCCTGTACCTGACTGATTGAGCCGATCAACAGGCTACATTGATTTGGCGCCAGCACGACCAACTCAGGTTGTGCGACTGTTGCGCGCTTGAAAGTAAAAATTAATTTTTGGTCGCTGCGAAGAACGCTGGAGACATTTTCTACAATAGACGCAATCGGCAAGTGCTCCACGTCCCGTTTGGTAAACTGCGGAGCTTCTTCGCGAAGAATACGTTCGATAGGGAACGTATTGAACACAACGCCTCGACTTAAAAGCTCCTGCTGATAGTCTAAACAAATCCGCAATAATCCAGGCAATTGGGCCCTACTCCATGCGGTTAATAACTCGTTGTTATCATCTAAGCGAAATTTAACAAGAAAAGCGGCGAATGTGCCGCGTACAAGGGAGGCGCCCACGGCGAAACTGTGGATGTTTTGTTCCATAACGTTACGATCCTTTGTTAGCGGCGTTACGTTTCTCACACAAACCCATGGGCCTCCGCTCTGACCAATGGTCTTTTACCAACCGCTGTGATCCCTTGATTGTTTCAGGTCCAACACAAAACAGAGCATCGCGCCGATTACCAATCATCGCCAATACTAACGCATCGCAAATTGGGCAGATAGAACGCCATATACGCCCTAGTGATCGGCACAGTTCGCTAGTTAATGCGTTACGCGCGATTAATGCCAATAACTTAAAAATCGGTTAATAGCTGCGTATAGATTGTCATCACTTACTCTTTACAAACTCCTCGTCCCATCGGTACAACTTAAAGGCAAGTGTGCCGGCACGCGCGATAAGCTCTTCCAAATTGACGAGATCGAGCTCCACCGTCGCATCGACATTGTTGCCGGTGACATCCTCAACAGCCTGCAATCGATTCGGCGGCCCTGCTCGATCAGCCTCCTCGCTCCATTTAAATTCGAGACGAAAATGCGTCAAGCGATCGCGCCAATCCGCGAGCTGTTGTGCTTGCGCCCAAGTCTGCGCAAATAATTCAGCGTCATCCGCAGCCAGCAAATAATGGCGATGAATGGCAATAACAATATAATCGACGCGGGCATTAAAGGATTGAAACAGCACTGACTCGACCTGTTCGCCGAACGTCTCCAAAAGACGTAAATAGCGGACCGTCTCAGCTTCCAGTGCACCGAAGGCAATCGCAAACTCGCCAATCTTTTGGGGCCATATACCCAGTGCGGATAGATCAACAGGGAGCGGCGCATCGAAACTAACAATCGTCATAAATACCTCATTTAAATTATGGCTTTTGCGCCCGAGAATTTTTTACGTAGAAAAAATTTTTTGCCTGAATCGATTTTTCTCTTGCGAGGCACTGCACGAATCGCGCCGCAAAGAAATCATCTGTATTTCTGACAGCGAAAAAACTCAATATGTCAGCGCTTAATAAAAAATTCAGCAAAAAATAAAAGAGAAACGCTTTCTAACGAGTATTTGATGCGGATGTTGCAAAATTAAGACGTATGTAACTAATAACTCAACGTAAGCATTGCTAAGAAAACAGCGCAAATTACAATTTATCCGAGATGGCACTGATTATACGAAAAGGTGCCGCGTCTTTTTTAAATCTGCGCTTAAAACTCAGCGTGCTTTAGCTAATTATTTGCCTGATTAAATAATGAGCCGAAAAACCATCAGCAGTTGCTGTCGAAAGACTGCAAGTTAAAAATTAAAATAGTTAGAAAAATAATTACATAAAATTATTTTTGGGGATCCTATGGCTGATTTGAACTGGATTCAAGCATGGGAACAATGGCGCACCGGCGCTCAACTCAGCAATGCAACACTATGGGGTCTTTCTATTTTATGGCTCGGTCGCGCCGGAAAAATTGCGGAGTTTATTGGCGGTGCGACAGTTATTCTGGAAATAATCGGACCCGATCGGATTCGAGAGGCCAGTACGTACTTGCTCGCATTGATCACTGTAAAAGATATACGCGCTCGATTGGCCAATGTATCTGGATGGCTGCATCATTTTTACTTTCCGCACGATAGAGCGGCGGCGGTGCGTGAGAGAAAAATTACGTGGCAGGAAATTCGCGGTGAACCGTTACTCTATCTCTCAACGCTACTGTCGTTAATTACCGTAACGTTCGCATGGATATATTCACCCATCGCGACCTGGTGGTTGAATTTATTACTGGCGTTTATTTTGATTTATGTTTTGCAGCTGCTGATTGCACCGGTGATTGCTGCGGTATCGTCTTTCTTAATTTTATGCATCACCGGACTGCTGGCATTGATAATCATAAAACCGCTGGCCTGGGTACTTGCTCTACCAACGCTCAACACAGCGGTAAAAATAATCGCCTTTCTGTGTTTAACGATTGGCTTTCATTTCGACCTGATGTCATCGTAACCGCGGCTGCACGCAAACTAAGCGCGACTTTCGCGAGCAGTACCTTTTGCGTCGGCTTGCACAAACGAATAATCGTTTAAATTAACGCAAGTCAGCCAACCACCGCGCGCAATTCCCGTATCGATTTGACAACATTTTGCAGTGAGTACCGGGCGCTCAACATAGGTATGACCGCACACCACGGTTTTTCCCGAATAATGCCAGGGCGGCACTTTCAGATGCGTCCATAACAAGTCTTCTTCAGTCTGACGCTCCATCGGTTTCCTCGGGTTTACGCCAGCGTGAACGAAGATGAAGTTTTCATCTTCGATCCACAATGGATGACCTTCGAGAAACTGCAGGTAACTGCGCGGCACTTCGGCGGCATGTTTAACCGCGAATGATTTCAGCGAGGATGCGCCGCCGTATTTAGTCCAGGTCGACTCCATGCTCGGATCGGCAATGCTAGTCAGCAGAAAGCGTTCATGATTGCCCTGCAGAAAGCGAGTCGTCGTGCGCTTGCCTAAGCGCATCAAGATATCGAGCACCTTGCAGCTATCGGGGCCGCGATCGATGTAATCGCCCAGGAAAGTGATGCGATCGTTTTTGTCGGGTTTGACGACAGCCAGCACGCTCTCCAATGCAGTACTGTAACCGTGGATATCGCCTATTACTAAATCGCGCACGATGGATGGACCCTAACGCCAAGTCTAGGAGCGATCTTATACCTATTATCTGACAACCAACTTTCAACGCTAGCGCGGGCAAGCGATTACGTTAGAAAAGCAAAAACCGCACATGAATTTCCTAAGACAGGTAAATTCGCGTTAGTTCCACGCAGTAGCTAAGTTCCAAAACTCCATCGCGGAACTATCATTTAACAACCCAGCTCATTTTTTCAGCTGGCGCGCATGGGCCCACATTCTGATCTCATCGAATACCGGCTGCAGACTGCGCGACTCTTCGGTGATCTCATATTCAACGCGCGGCGGCACTTCCGCGTATATCGTTCGCCGCACCAATCCATCCGCTTCCAGTTCGCGCAATTGCACCGTCAACATATGCTGAGTTACGCCGGGGATCGCGCGCCGCAGTTCATTAAAACGATGCAGCCGTTGATTCAACAGCCATAAAATTTCAAGCTTCCATTTGCCGCCGATCAACGAAACCACGGAACGGACCCCATCGCGCATTAATACATCGCCGCCATCTAAAGAACCAACGCAGTCAATCTTCTTTTTCATAGGATGAATTCAAGCCAAGACTAGTTGCGAGCAGTCAGCGTATTAGATCACTGGGCTTTAAAAAAATAGCAATGACTGCCGTTCCATAATGCGCTCGCACAATATTTTTTTAATCGTTAATACAATTTGCTGCATGAAATACTTGAACATATGAATCGATACATTAATTTTAAATCGCGAAACGAATTGTTCGTAGTGCGCGATCTGATCATGAGGAGCGGTCACGTCTGTGTAAATGCGCTGAATGACTTTGAATCTTTCAAGCGCTCGATACAATCAATGTGGAGAAATCATTTTTCGAATATCCGCAACAGCGGGCGAATGCGCGGTAAAACCACCATCGACATATAAAGAATGACCGGTGACGAATGCCGATTCATCCGACGCGAGAAAAACAGCAGTATCTGCAATATGACGCGGCTTGCCGAGGTACGGTGTCAAGTGATGGCTAATCATTAATGTTTGCAGCGCTGGTGGAAAGTTTTTATTCAACCCCTCCGTCATTACCAAACCGATAATCATGATGTTGGCGCGAATGCCGTCTTTGCCGTATTGCGTCGCCAGATTCTGCGTCAAATTAATTAATGCAGCTTTTGATGCGCCGTATGCGGACTGACCGAGATCGCCCTCCGTGCCTTTACCAGAGCCGGTCAGAATGATTGAACCGCCACCCTGCTTGAGCATATGCGGCAACACGTATTTGCAACATAGCATCGGGCCGCGCAGATTAACCGCGAGCACACGATCCCAAACCGCCGAATCCATTTCTGCAATTTTGCCGTCGAGCGACATGGTAGCCGCATCGGTCAGTGCCGCATTATTGTCGAGCACATCGATGCGACCGTAAATCGCGATGGTTTTTTCAACCAGCGCAATAATTTGCGCTTCATCGCCGATATCGGCTGCGACCGCTAACGCTTCGCCACCGCTGGCCTTGATTTGATCGACAATCGGTTGCACGCGCTCGACACTGCGACCGACCGCAACCACCTTGGCGCCGTGTGCGGCAAACTGAATAGCCGTTTCCGCGCCGATACCGGCACTGGCGCCGGTAATGATCGCTACTTTGCCCGCCAATCTTCCCGCCGATACTGTCACTGTGCCGCTCCTCGAATTTTATGATTTGTTGAGTTAAACGTATTTAGCCGAATTTACTATTTAAAAAATAAAAAGCACGCGATAAAAAATCTGTGCAGCCTAAAAATTAATCGCCAATCCATTTGCAGCTCATTATTTTCAATCATCTGCAAAACCCATTATCAAGATCGAATTCACTAGGTTGTATTAAAATATCGTGACTTATTTATACGGATCAACCGGCAATTTGCTTTTGTCGATCGCGCCTACCGAAATAAACATACCGAGCACATCGGCGATACTGAAAATCCGCAGAATTTTTTCGCCGTTGAAGGTCACAATGGAAAACCACTCGACGTTAATTTCCTGACCCTGCGGTTCGACGCCCATGTAGCGGCCGCCGGTTTGCTTGCCGTGGTGGTGACAATACACCCATATTTCATCATCACCACGCGCAGTTACCGCTAAGGTACGATACGCACTGGGCGGAAATACTTTGTAAAGCGTAGCCGGCGATGTTTTCCACGAGGCATAACTGCCCAGATCGGGGCGACTCGGATTACCGTAGGTAAAATTCGGATCGAAGAAATTATCCATACGCTCATCGAACTCGCCGCGATTCAACGTTTCCTGCAACGCGATCCAGGCACGTGCACGCTGTGCCTGACGCGAGGTTAGGTGCGCACATACTTCTGCTTTTTTAGTTTCGCTAAGAGTGAAATCCGCCAGATCTACCATTATGTCTCTCCGTTAGTTGGATTTTTTATGAGGTTCAGCTTTTAATAAAAGTACTTCATTAAATAAAAATCCATTTTTACTGCGCAAGAGAATTATCAAGCATCGCTCATCAGCTTTGCTACGCACGGTGCTTCCTGTTTCGCTATATCCATCGGACAGATGCAACTCGAGTCATGCCGCCGGTGAATCTCCGGCACCAATAAATTCGCAACCAAACTTATTGGCAACGGGTATTCCGTCGCGACAATCCTCGATATCGGTTTCGAACAATTCGATTAAGCGCAGTAAATCACAGATCTATCTGAATAAATAAGCACTGGACAGCGCGACAACAGATGAGAATAAATGTCGGCTCGTGACGTTCAAATTTATGGAACTAAGGATGACTCAACAAGAAGGATGATTTTTGATACATAGGATTAAAAAGCTGACTGTCGATAGTGCGAATGGCATACCGACCGCACCATAGTGCAAGTAAACTGCGTGGATTTTAAAACTCAGCCGCCGTTGCCCTTGCGACAGTGGCGTTACTTCAATACCGTGGCTCTCAATTTTCGTGCGCAAATGCAGCACCAACCGATAATTGAATCCAATTAACTTTTCAGAATGAAGCAGTAACTATGGAACTAGGCATTTATACCTTCGGCGATATTGTTGCAGATCCGCACACCGGAAAATCCGTTGCACCGCAGCAGCGCATGGATCAAATTCTTGAAACGGCGAAACTCGCCGACGATGCCGGCCTCGACCTGTTCGGTGTCGGCGAACACCATTCGCTGCGTTACGTAAACTCCGCCACCGCGACCATGCTCGCCGCCATTGGCGCCGTCACGCAGCACATTCGCCTGACCAGCGCATCGACATCGATCAGCACCGCAGATCCGGTACGTACGTTTCAAGAATTCGCGACGGCCGATTTGGTGGCGCATGGTCGCGTTGAAATTATTTTCGGTCGCGGCGCCTTCACCGATAACTTTCCGCTGTTTGGCTATGATCTCGAGGATTACGATGCGCTGTTTGTCGAAAAGTTAGCACTGTTCGCGGAGCTGAACGAGAACGAACGCGTGAGCTGGTCCGGACGATTTCGATCGGCACTGCAAAATGCGGAAATAGCACCACGGCCGGCGCAGACATCATTGCCGATATGGATGGGCGCGGTTTCGCCAAATAGTGTTGCACGCGCTGCTACATGGGGCTTTCCGATCGCGGTGCCGATGGTTGGCGGCAGCTTAAATAATTATGCGCGCTCGATAAATTTATATCGGCAGATGTGGCAAGAAAACGGGCGCGATCCAACTGCGGCGCGCGTTGCCACGTTTGAACATCTGCATGTCGCGGAGCATTCGGAACACCTACGCACGCAATTTTATCCATATTATTCCGCGTATCTGCGACCGCTGTTTAAAGCTGATATGCCGCGCGAAGCATTCGAGCACATGCTGGCGCCCCAGGGAACATTGGTTGCCGGCAGCGCACAAGAAGTTATCGACAAGCTGTTAACGCAACACGAAGTATTCGGGATGAATCGTTTTTTTGGTCAGATCGATATCGGCGGTCAACCACACACGGAAGTTATGCGTGGCATTGAGCGTTTTGCCGCACAGGTAGCACCCGTTGTTAGAAAAGAAACGGCGGCGAGAAAAGCTTCCGAAAAATAAGCCCATTGAAAAAAACTAATTAAAAAAACACCGCCTGTAAATCGATGTCGCGATAAACGACATCGATTTTAAAATCGCTAATTATTTCTCGAAACGCGCGCCTGCTTTAGAACTCTGGTTTTATGCTCAACATTAATTATTCAAATGACCACCATCGACGATCAGCGTTTGCCCTGTAATCCACTCCGATGCTGGCGCTACTAAAAATAACACTGCGCTGGCAATATCCGATACCTTGCCGGTGCGCCCCAGCGGCGGTGTTAGATTTTTTAATTTGCTGATATCGATGGGCGGCCCAGGAGTACGACCCTGACCCGCAGTGGTGGTGTTACCCGGCAAAATCGCATTCACGTTGATTCCGTGCTGTGCCAGCTCGTAAGCTGCATTGCGCGTCAGCCCATTTACACCGGCCTTGGATGCGTTGTACGCAACCAAGCCTTCGAAAATCGGATGCACCGAACCCATCGATGAAATATTGACGATACGGCCGCCGCGACCATCGGCGCGCATTATTTTTGCCGCTTCTCGAATCGTTAAAAATGACCCGCGTAAATTGACGTTGTGTAATTTATCCCACAGCGCCAGCGATGTTTCCGTTAAGAATTCACGATCTTGCAAGCCGGCGACATTCACCAAAATATCGAGTCGCTCATGCTGTTTGCGCACTGCATGCAGTAAATCAACGACCGACTGCTCGGCGGCCAAATCGACGTGATACGCGCTGGCGTTGCCACCAGCTTCGACAATTTCGCGCGCTGTATCTTGCGCCCACGGCAAATTGATATCGGCCACTGCCACGGTCGCACCCGCACTGGCCAAGAACCGGCAAACTTCTTTGCCCATGCCTTCAGCGCCGCCGGTAACGAGCGCTACTTTTTCACCAAGATCGTAAAGACTGCTTAAATCAATCAACGCGGACATGATTACTCCTTGTTATGTTTTTATGAGACCTGCGGAATTTATTTTCGCAGCGAGCTTACCATCTCAAATAATAGGTAATCTTAAAAAATGGCACTTAATCATAAAAATGAGCTTGCCGAGTAAATATAACGCGGCAATCGGTACACCATTTTTTTTAAAAAAGTTCAGATATAAATTTAATATTAGGAATTGATTAAATACCCGAGAGTTAAAGTTTAAAAAGTCGGCCATAGCTATGCCCGGCCAAGACAAATCCTCTATATTCGACTGTAGAAGTACGCCCAACGCGCAGATAATTATTACGCCGCGTCTATTAAGCTGGATGGCGCGCTCGGAGTAATTTTATTTCCGTGGCCACCGTTTGTTGCAACGCCTAAGCTATAGCCCTTAATAATAACTTCTGCTTTAACCCGTTAAAGGA
The DNA here is from genome assembly GCA_028293825.1 of Verrucomicrobiaceae bacterium. Classification (GTDB taxonomy): domain Bacteria; phylum Pseudomonadota; class Gammaproteobacteria; order Pseudomonadales; family CAMLJR01; genus CAMLJR01. Next base: position 264,037 of record JAQGNY010000010.1, on the reverse strand, counting down.
CAGCCGATGAAACCCGATCGCCGCATCGCGCGCACCCGTCAACTACTTAGCGCCGCGCTTTACGAGTTGATTATCGAACAGGGTTACGACGCATTGACCGTGCAGCAAATTATCGATCGTGCGGATGTCGCGCGGTCAAGTTTCTATGCACATTTTCGCGACAAGGACGATTTGCTGCTCGATGGTTTTCAGCGCGATCTGGCGCAGCCCATCGGCGGTAAATTATTCGCCCTTCATCAGGAAACACCGAGCGAATACCCCGCTTTCGGCACTGCATTATTTAACAGCGCGCAAACGCACAAGCGCATGGTACGCGCGTTATTGAATATGGACGCCAATAGTCTTACCACCAATCACTTGCGTAATTTGCTGGTCGTGCAGATTCGCGAATGGATGCAGGGGCACTTGGATGCTGCGCAGCACAAACGCGAAATCGAATTAGCCGTACAGTTTTTATCGAATGCGCTAATCGGCATGTTGGCGTGGTGGGTACACAATGATTTCCCCTACACGGCCGACGAGATGAGCGCGACGTTTAACGCACTATCGCGCGGCGGGCTCAATGGCGTTTTGCCGCTCGCACAATAATAAGAATTGCAGCTCTCGAACAAGAGGCGCAACTTAGTATGAAAACTATCGAATAGCGTGTTTTTGTTCGCTGTTGTGATGGCCGGTTGATGCTACTTTTCGCACCCATCGCGATGGCTCAAGTGTTTTGCTCATATCACTTTCCATCGCTTTGCGTTTCCTTCCATAAGAATGTCGAGGAGAAAATAAAATGGCGGAACAATACGAAGTCGTTGTCGCCGGTGGCGGCCATAACGGTTTGATCGCGGCGTGTTATTTAGCAAAGGCCGGCATTAAGGTTTGCGTGGTCGAACAAAGCGACAAGGCTGGCGGCGGCACTAAAACCAGCGAACTGGCCGCGCCGGGTTTTCACAGCGATTTATGCTCGGTGTCGCATTCGATGATTCAAGCCAACCCGGTTATTCGCGACGACGAACTGCAACTGCAGGCGAAGTTCGGGTTGAGCTATGTAAACCCCGACAAAATGACCGCGATGATTTTCGACGACGGTCGTGTGCTCGAGTTTTACACCGACATGGAGCGCACCTGTCAGTCCATCGCGCAATTTTCGGAGCGCGATGCGCAGGCTTATCGCCGCTTCTGCAACGAGGTGTTTCAAACCCTCGATATGTTGGCGATGGGCATGTTCAACATTCCGCCGAATGCCGGCGTGCAAGCCGCGATGATGGACGGCAGCCCGGTCGGTCAGGAATTAATGCGCGCGCAATCGATCAGCGCGTTCGATTTAATCGACGAGTGGTTCGAAAACGATTTAATTAAAATTGCATTGGCGCGTTACGCATCGGAATCGATGACCAACCCGTTCGATAACGGCACCGGTTTCGGTTTTTATCTCATTCTGCCGTTCATGCACAAATTTGGCGGCGGCATTCCCATCGGCGGTTCCGGTGCGCTGGCCGATTCATTAGTGCGCTGCCTGGAGCATCACGGCGGCGTCATTAAATTAAATAGCACGATCAAAGAATTCAAACATAACGGCTCTGAAGTGAGCGGTGTTGTCCTTACATCCGGCGAGGAAATTCTGGCGAAGAAAGCCGTGGTGTCGACGCTCAACACCAAGCAAGTATTTCCGCACATGCTGCCCGGCTACGATTTGCCGGATCATTTCGTGCGCCGCGTAAAAAACAACAAGCTGGCGACGATTCGCGCGATGAACGTGCATCTCGCGTTGTACGAAGAACCCAAATATAAAGCCGGCCCACGCGTCGATGATTTTTTCTGGATCGAACTGGCGCACTCGCATTTAAGCGATTTCAAACAATCGTTTCGCGATCAGGAAAATGGTATTCCGCGCCGCGATTTGGTCGGTTATATCGGCCAGCATAAAGTCGACCCGAGCCGCGTTCCCGCCGGCAAAAGTCAGATGTATTTATATGCCTTCATGCCGTATGAATTGGAAAACGGCGGCGCTAAAAAATGGGATGAAATCGGCAAGCAAGTGGCGCAGGGTTTCGTCGACGATTTGCGCAAGCTCACCACCAACATGACCGACGACAACATTATCGGCATGGCGTGGCGCACACCGCTCGATATCGAGCGCGGCAATCCAGCGATGGTTGGCGGCGACATCGGTCACATGGGTCCGTATGCGTGGCAACTCGGTGGCAATCGCCCGGTTCCCGGTTTCGGCCAATACAAATCACCGGTCGGTAAACTGTATATGGCAGGCGGCAGCACGCACCCCGGTGGCGGCGTGACCGGCGGTTCGGGACGCAACGTAGCGCAGGTGTTATTTGAAGACTTTGGTCTCGACTTCGACAAGGTTATCGGTTAATCGGTATATAGAAACAAGGGCGCGGTAAAGCGCGTCCTTACATAATTGGCAGGTATGAGATTCGCGTTATGAAAATGCTCAGTAAAGAAGGCATCGAAATGATGGAGGTTAAATCCTTCTTCCTCGATGGCGACAGCTTGGTTATGAAAGGCAAAATGATGGGCTCGATGAATACCGCCGTTTATATCAAGCCCGAAGACATGGCCGAAGCCGTGGCATTGATGCCGTGGAAGGTCATCGCGCGCCTGCCGTTTATTTTCTTTAAGGGCTTATTGAGCAATCGAAAAAAAGACAACGCCGCTGCTGCCGCAAAAAAATAATTTCAAAAAACAGTCAGTACAAAGTATCGATTTATGCCGCGCAACAACGTACTAGGGTGCAATTGTTGACCGCCAACTAATCGAATTGTCAGGCAGCCTGTCCCATAATTCTGGCTACAGGCGCAATCTTTCCCGTAAACTTCCGCGCCTCAATTAAGCTTTATGCCCACGCGCCCCGCCGCGACCTAGCGGTGCCGCTGCGGTGACAGTTATTTCCTTCACCGTCACTCAAGAATTGATTGCCGTTTATATGCTTGAGAAATCCGTTTTTTTTGATCCTTCCGGTAAACGCGCGCGCGGCATGTCGCGGCTGGCTTGGTTTTTCGCCATCGTCACCACGGTCGTAGTGTTTGCCTTCGTCACCACTATTTTGTCGGTGCAATCGCTGGCGCCATTAATTATTGCCGGCGATAAAAAACTACATGCGATCCCGTTCGAGAAAGCCATTCAGGCGCATTCGCTGCAAAAAATTTCCGAACTCGCCAAGCGTGTGAAAACCCATCAGCGCGGAGTACCGCGTTCGTCGCGCCCGGAAATAATGCCGATCACGCAAGCCGCCGCGCCGATTGCCGCGAGCGCGGCCACGACCAGTAAGCCGCTGGCAATTGGCTTCTATGTGAACTGGGACGACAGCAGTTACCCGTCGTTGAAACGCATGTTGCCGCAGCTGGATTGGGTGGTGCCGGGTTGGATTAATTCGCTCGAACCAAACCTAACGCTGCAGTTCGATATCGATCGACGCGCGCTGGATTTAATTCGCCGCACTAAGCCGAACACGTCGATTTTGCCGATGTGGCAAAACGCCAGCGACGGCAATTGGGATGGCGCTGCATTGGCGCGCTTGGTTGCCGATCCGCAATTGCGCGCCGCGCGTTTGCAGCAAATTGAAAAATTTCTCACTGACAATCAATTTCAGGGATTGGTGTTGGATTTTGAAAATGTGCCGCCGGCCGCGCACAAAAACTTTCTGACGTTTCTCGCCGAAATAAAAAATCGTTTTGCCGCGCATCATTGGACGCTGGCGATTGCGGCGCCGTTCGACGATGCCGAATGGGATTACACCGCGTACACCGCGACCACCGATTACATCATGTTGATGGCGTATGACGAGCACTGGGAAGAAGGCACGCCCGGCAGCATCGCATCGCAGGATTGGTTTAAAAAAGTGCTGCACCGCCGCATGCGCACGCTCGATCCGCAACACACGATTATTTGTATCGGCAATTACGGTTACGACTGGGCGCAGGGAAAAACCGCGGAAGATATTACGTTTCAGGAAGCGGTATTAACCGCGCGCGAATCGGAGGCGACCATCGAGTTCGATCCGGTTACGCAGAATCCGCGTTACTCGTACGAAGAAGACGACGGTAGCGTGCATCAGGTGTGGCTGCTCGATGGTGTCACCGCGTTCAATCAAATTCATATCGCCGATACCTATCGCCCAGCAGGTTATGCGCTGTGGCGTTTGGGCTCGGAAGATCCGTCGATTGCTTCGGTATTGGGGCAACCTTACGACGCTCCGGCGCCAGCAGCGCTGCAACAAATCGCGATGGGTAGCGATATCGACATGGAAGGCACCGGTGAAATTCTGCGCATCGCGGCGTTGCCAAGCGCCGGCGCGCGCACTTTCGGTACGGACGAAGACAGCGGCTTAATCGACGAACAAAATTACGTGGCACTGCCATCGAGCTATGTGATTCGCCGTCTCGGCGCGCTGCCCGGCAAAATTGCATTGACGTTCGACGACGGCCCCGACGCGACCTGGACGCCGAAAATTCTCGATATTTTGAAACAGAAAAAAGTACACGCGAGCTTTTTCATCATCGGCGAAAACGGCCAGGCGAATCCGCAATTGGTACAGCGAATTTTCGATGAAGGCCACGATGTCGGTAATCACACGTTCACGCATCCGAACCTCGGCGAAAGTCCGCGTGAATTAACTGCAATCGAATTGAACGCCACGCAGCGTTTATTCGAAGCCATCACCGGGCACTCGATTCGATTTTTTCGCCCGCCCTATTTCGGCGATGCGGAACCGACCACATCGGACGAATTGATACCAGTCGAGCACGCGCAAAACATGGGTTACATCACCGTCGGTTTGCGCGTCGATCCCGACGATTGGCAACGTCCACCCGCCGCTACGATTATCGAGCGCACGCTGGCGCAAATCAGCGATCCAAACCCGGAAACGCGCGGCCAAATCGTATTACTGCACGACGCCGGCGGCGATCGTGCCAACACCGTTGAAGCATTGCCGGTGTTGATCGACGCCATCCGCGCGAAGGGTTACGAGTTGGTGCCCGTGTCGCAATTGGCCGGCCTCACCCACGAGCAGGCGATGCCCAAGGTGAAACGTCAGCCGTTCGGCCAAACTGCCGACCGCATTGTTTTTTACATCACCGGATGGGCCAATCACGCGCTGTATTGGTTGTTTATGTTCGCTATCGGCCTGGGATTTTTGCGACTGATTATTTTATGCGGGCTCGGTTTGTGGCAACGCACGCGCCAACGTCGCAATGAAAGTTTTGCCACAACAGCGCAAAGCACCGCGCGCGTATCGGTTTTAATTCCGGCCTTTAACGAAAGCAAAGTGATCGCGACTTCGATCGAACACATTTTGCAATCTGATTATCGCAATCTCGAAGTCATCGTTATCGACGACGGCTCCAGCGATAACACTTCCGCTGTGGTGCGCGAATCTTTCGGCAACGATCCACGCGTGCAATTACTGACGCTGCAAAACAGCGGCAAGGCGCGCGCGATCAATGCGGGATTACAACTCGCCACCGGTGCGATTGTGGTGGCACTCGATGCGGACACCCAGTTCGAGCCCGATTGCATTGCAAAACTCGTGCGCTGGTTCGACGACGCACGCGTTGGCGCTGTCGCCGGCAATGCCAAAGTCGGCAACCGTATTAATACCGTTACGCGCTGGCAGGCGCTCGAATACATCACGGCGCAAAATCTCGAACGCCGCGCGCTCGCGGCCATTAATAGCATCACCGTGGTTCCGGGCGCAGTCGGCGCATGGCGTCGCGAAGCGTTGGATTTAGTCGGCGGTTTTCCTACACATACGCTGGCGGAAGATCAGGATTTAACGCTGCGCATTCAAACCGCAGGTTATCGCGTTATTTATGACGATCAGGCCATTGCGTGGACGGAAGCGCCGGAAACATTTGCAGGCCTGGCCAAGCAGCGCTTTCGCTGGAGCTTCGGCACGCTGCAATGTTTATGGAAATACCGCGATGTGGTTTTTCGCGCGCGCTACGGCATGCTCGGTTTAGTGGCATTGCCGCAGGTGTGGTTGTTTCAAATTATTTTCGGATTGATTTCACCGCTGGTCGATCTCGCACTGGTGTGGCAAATCATCAGCGCCGTTATCGATTATGTGCAGCATAAGAACCAGGCCGATACGACCAACCTCACCATCACCTGCGCGTATTACGCCTTGTTTACTTTGGTCGATGTCAGCGCCGGTGTGCTCGCATTTGCGCTGGAGAAAAAAGAAGATTGGAAATTGCTGTGGTGGTTAATCCAACAACGCTTCGGCTATCGGCAAATCATGTATTACGTGATTGTGAAATCGGTATTGAGCGCGCTGCATGGCTCTGCGGTCGGCTGGGGCAAACTCGATCGCACCGCGTCAGTAAATAAAAATGGCTGAAAATAAAAACTGTTGAAGATAATAATTCTCGCGTCGCGATGACGACGCGAGAATAAATCAATATTTAAACACCTTACTCGAAATGCACTTCTTAAAATACTTTGGCTAACTCATCGGCAAACGTGCGCGGCTTTTTGCCGCTCAGGCGTTCCACATCGCCGGTAATTACTTCGAACGCACCGGCACCCCATGCATCCTGAATCGCCAATACCGCATCGACGATAAAGTCGGGCAAGCCGGCTTGAGTTAATCCGCCCGCATATTGTTCGCGCGTGACTTGCACGAACGGCAATTGTTTTCCCGCTGCTTTTGAAACTGCAGCGGCGCGTTGATCACCGGAAAAATTCTCCAAACCGGTCGCGTTATAAATCGCACCGTTGTGACCGTCGGTTGCCAGAATGCCTGCTGCTGCTGCGGCAACGTCATCGCGTGACACGAAGTTAACCGGGGTTGCACTCAAGCTGGCGAGCACGCCGTGGCCAAGCGATTGCTGTGCTTCTTGCGCGAACGACTCAATGTAATAGGCCATGCGCAAAATGCTCCACTGCGGCGCAGTGCGCATTAAATTTTGTTCGGGTTTGAAATAGCCATCCGAAATTGCCAAGGTCGCACGCGTGCCCACTGCCGAAACAAATGTGATGTGGCCAACGCCAGCTTTTACCGCCGCATCAATTGCAGCGCTGTGCTGAATTTGACGCGCGCCCGGACGCAAATCGACAGTCGGAATAATCAACACTTTGTCGAGCCCCGCGAACGCTGCTTCCAACGATTCGGGTTTATCGAAATCGCCAAAACGCGATTCGACGCCGAGCTTCGCGACGGTTTCCGGCGTGCGCGAAATACCGACGATGGCGCTAGCTGGCAAACGCTCCAAAAGATGTTTGATGGTGGCCGTACCTAGTTGACCACTCGCCCCGCTTACTCCTACTTTCATTTTCGATGCCTCATCAATTGTTAAATTATTATCGATTGTCGCTGCGATGATCGCGTATCGCTTCGCGCAGCAGCCAATAAGCCGATGCACTAAATTACAATCACCGACAGTTGTCAACCTACAGAATGTTTCAATCCGTTCGACAATTGTTATAAGCCGCGCACTGCGCTTGCGCCCTTATTTGCAGGGACATCACATCGCACTCTGTCGTTAGCGGGCATCCCCGCGCAAGCCGGTTTTATCGGCGTAAAACTTTTGGATTTCGATCAGATCCGCTGCGTAATCTCCGGTTGGATAAAAAAATGGGCCGAAGCCTATTTGCCTGCGCGAGGCATCGATAAACCCCAGCAGCAGCGGCACCCCAGCACCAGCGGCCACGTAATAAAACCCGCTCTTCCAACGTTCGACTTTAGTGCGCGTGCCCTCGGGCGGGATTAACACGACCAACTGCTCACACTGCTTAAATTGTTCGACCAACTGGCCGACCAAATTATTGGATTTACTGCGATCGACCGGTACGCCGCCCAACCACTGCATCAACGCACCGAAGGGCGCGCGAAACAAACTGCTTTTCCCCAACCAGTGCAGATCCATGCGAATTTTTAATACCGCGAGCAGCATCAATGGGAAATCCCAATTGCTGGTGTGAGGCGCGGCGATTAGCACGTATTTGCGTTGGTCGGGCAGCGCTCCGACCACGCGCCAGCCAAAAATAAACAATAGGGCCGCCGCTCCGCGTGCTAATACCGGGCTTAAAAAAGGAACTCGAAACAGGGTCGATCGCATCTATTTTATTATCCGGCCTCATCAATTGTTTTTAATTCTACCAGTCTGCTAACAACTGCCACCTTATGCAGGGGATGCAAAAACTCATTGCTCTCCTACACTGAACACTAAAGCGCCAATATTTGCTCATCGACCGATTAGATTCGAACCGCATGGATAAAAAAACCGTAGTTCGCCCCGGCCGCACCCTGAAAGAAAAACGGGTGATGCAAATTGCCGTCGCCGGTTTGAAGGTCGGCATGTATGTCAGCGAGCTGGATCGGCCGTGGCTGGAAACGCCGTTTATTCTGCAGGGATTTCATATCCGCAGCCTCGCCGATATCGAGGAAATAGCGAAATATTGCCAGAGTGTGTATATCGAACTCGGCGAAGACACCTGGCAGCCCGCCGAAGAACGCGCGGTAAAAGAAACGCTGTCGCAACGCATCAATAAATACAACACGACCACGCCGCGCGCGAAAGAAATGATCACCGCGCAAAGCACCCATCAAAATGCCCGTGCGTTAACACGCTCGTTTATGGATGAAGTGCGGCTCGGGCGCGGCATCGATATTAAAGAAGTAAAAGCGACGGTTTCGGAATGCGTGCGTAGTATTTTGCGCAACCCGGACGCCATGTTGTGGATGGCAAAGCTGCGCTCTAAGGATGAATACACATCCGAGCACAGTTTAAATGTAGGGTTATTAGCGATTGCGTTTGGTCGTCATTTGGGCGCGAGCGAGGAGGATTTAAATAAACTCGGCGTAGCCGGCATGCTGCACGACATCGGCAAGATGCAAACGCCACTCGAAATTTTATTGAAAGAAACGCGGCTGAATGAAGACGAATTTCAAATCATGCAGAAGCATGCGCAACAAGGCCGCGATATTTTGCTCGCGCATCGCAATATTTATCATGGCGCCATCGACGTGGCGTATAGCCATCATGAAAATTTGGATGGCAGCGGTTATCCACGCAAAATTAAAGCCGGCAATATTACCGATTTCACGCGCATCATTACGCTGTGCGATGTTTATGATGCGATTACCAGCGATCGTATTTATAAAAAAGGCGCGTCGTCGCTAAATGCATTGCGCATTATTCACGACGAAGCCGGCAAAAAATTCGATCCGAAATTGGGCCAGCAATTTATCGATTGCATCGGCCTGTATCCGCCCGGCAGCGTAGTGGAATTACACAGCGGCGAAGTCGGGATCGTTATCAGCACCAATCATCGCCATCGCCATTTACCGAAAGTGATGCTGTTACGCGACAGCGCTAAACAACCGATGCCGGAACGTATTTTGAATTTGGAAAAAACAGCGGCGGCTGGTGCGGCGGAGCAATTAATTAAAAACGTATTGCCGAACGGGGCGCATGGCGTGCGCGTTGAGACGTATGTGGAAAAAGGCTTAACGCTCGATTAAACGTTTTTAACTACAACTAACCCGTTAATTGCCAGCGCTTTCATCCGAACCCAGAAACGAATCGGAAAAATCTTTCGCGTACAACGCAATCCATTCTTCCGCTGCCGCTTGACTACTTAGCGTGCGCCCTTCGTTTAACTGCAATTGAATACGGTATTGTTCGATCTGGCACAGCTGCTCGACCATCTTGGTTTTAAATAAATCCTGCGCGACAAATTGAATGCCGATCTCATAGGCAGGCGTTACTTGCTGGCACCAGGCAACGACGCCGTTGCCGCGATACTCGGGCCAGATCACGGGAATTCGCAAACACACCGAACTTCCCACCGGCAGCGGTTCGTCGACCGTGCAGGCAAAACCGCCGTTGCTGATATTGCGACAGCGCGCGCGGGGAATAGCTGCGCGCGCTACAGACAGCTCGATGGGAATCGAACTGGGATGACGGACGAATTTGCGCATGGTGCTCGCCCTCCGTTGACCGACACCCAAGTATAGCCAGCGAAATCAGATCCAGTCGCGAAATGGCGTGTCGAAATCCAAATCGACCGGCTGCCCGAATCCCGGTACCGCAATCGCGTGCTTGGATAAATCGAGATCGCCGCCGCCGAGCACGTTGTGGTCGAATTTGTAAATCGACTTTAAGTCGCCGCTCGATGCCACCGCATCGTATTGCGCCGCTTGCTCGCGCACTTGCTCATTACGCTCGCGCCAAGCTCTCATCGCTTTCTCGCCGTGGCGTTTGGTCAGCATTTTCAGCGCGATATGCGGCGCGAAAATCGGTGCCGACGCATTGTTACCGCCGAAGCCTTTAGCATTGAGAATGGCGCTGTCGATACCTTCGACCCCCACTTCGGTGTGCTCACTGCTGATGCTCAGGTTGCTGCAATGCACATCGTTGGCGATGTGATCGATGGTTTTGATACCGGGGATCAAACCGCCATTCCATACACCCAGTGTGGCCGCCAGCTGATCGCCGGATGCTGGGCCTAACGTGTGTCCGATGAAGGCTTTGATCGCCGCTACCGGCCACTGCTGAATTCCGAACAGCTTGGCGACTTCGTTGAAAATATGCGATTCCGATATGCGGTTCTGCGGCGTACTGGTGCCGTGTGCCTGGATGAACGAACGCTGCCGCAGCGATTCTTCACCGAGAAGGGTGCGTACCAACGCACACGATTTGGCGACTGTTAAGTAATTGCCTGCGCCAGGGCCGGAAATCGATTTCTTATGCCCGTCGGCATTAATAAATACATCAGTGACCGCGCCGTAGACGGTCGCGCCTAATTCCAGCGCCAGCTCATCGTCCATCAGCACGATGTATTGCGCGCCCTCAGCAATCGTAAAGCCGCAGTTGGTGCTGAACGGCCGTGCCGCGCGACGCCAATCCGGTTGGGTGAGGCCTTTGTCTGCGTCGAGCGCGAGCAAATCTTTGTCCTGCGCGAGCGCACCCATCGCGGCAAAGCCTTCGATGACGTCCGGCAGGATCGGCGCTTCGCTGGACCCAATAACCACCACGCGGGCGCGACCAGCGCTAATGTCGTCCAGCCCCTGCCGCAAGCTGTACAGAAAAGTCGCGCAAGCACCGGCATTGCCGCCGGTATTACCGATATTGCCGAGCACGTAGGCGTTGACGAAATCGGCCGGCATCTCCAGCAAGCCGAACGGCAGTTGCTTCGATGTCACGCGCCGGCCGCGATAACGGGCGCCGAGCATGCCGCCATTGCCATTTTCATCGCACTGCCCCAACGCATTGCCGGCATAACAACTGATTTGATCCGGCGCCACGCGACTACAAACGGTTTGCCAGTCGATCCCCATCGAACCCAACGCATCCGACGCTGCAAATACCGAGAGCTGCAAGCCGCGCGGGTGATTGCGCGATTGGTACAGTGCGGCAGGATCGAACCCCGTTGGGAGCTGCCCGGCCGCTTGCACGCTCATCGCCTCGGTATCGGGCAACAGAAACTCGGTATCGCCACTGATATCGACGCGCACATTGCGTCCGTCCAAATCGGTTACGGTCCAATTCGGTGGCAGAATCGGTGGCAAATTGCGCGCTTTAGTGACGAGAGACACGGGTTTGTCGCTGGCTTCAATCGGAATGCGGCGATTGAGCGGCGCGCGCTCCGGGTCGAACCAATCGTTTTCGATGCGGCGAATCAAGGTATGGTCGAGAATAAAGCGCTTGCGCTCGGCGCTCATGGTTTGCTCGGCGGGCAGACGCATCAACGCAGATAAGCTTTGCAAGGTGCTGGCCGACTTGGCTGCATCCAACGCATCGAAAATCATGCGCCGGTAACCGTGGTGGAATGAGCTGCGACCGGCGGCGTTGATGCCGCCAAACCCGACGATAAGAGGAAGCCTGGCCATCGTAAATCCTTATCTGGGAAGAGTTTTGCCGAGCGGAACACTCGAGCTGACATAATTCTGTTGCCGCATTGTAATGTTTGACCCCGCCGATATACTGGACAAAACAGCCACTAAACTGGTTTTTCACGCCAATGCCGGACATAACTCTGCTCGTACTGCCCGAAGCGCTCCCTTCCAGCCTGTCGCTGCCGATGGAAATGCTCACGGCCGCCGATCAACTGGCGCGCATTGATCGCCACACAGACAAAAAATATTCGTCCCTGACGCACCGTTTTGTAGGCCCGGGCGGTGCTGAAATCAAAACGGCGAACGGCCTAACACTGAAGCTCAGCGGCGACATCGATGCAGTTCAAAATACCGATTTGCTGATCATTCCCGCGCTGTGGCGCAACCCGCGCACGGCACTGCGCAATCACCGCAATATTTTGCCGTGGCTGCAACGCTTGGCGCTGGAGAAAACCCTGCTATGCGCCGTCGGTACCGGCAGCTTTCTATTAGCGGAAGCAGGTCTGCTCGACGATAAACCGGCCACAACGCATTGGTTTTATTTCGACTCGTTCGCGCAGCGTTATCCGCGCGTGCTGTTGCAGCGCCATCATCTAATTACCGAAGCGGGCAATATCTATTGCGCGGGATCGGTAAATTCGGTGGCCGATTTAACGATCCACTTTATCGAGCTGTTATACGGACGCGAACTGGCGCGCAAAGTGGAAGCACAGTTTTCACCGGAAATCCGCCAGCCCTTCGCCAGCCATGCTTACAGTGCCGGTCGCGCTGACGTACACAGCGACGAAGTAATCGTGCAGGTGCAGGATTATCTGCGCACCAACTGCGCCGAAACACTGCATATGCCGGAACTGGCAAAACAATTGGGATTGAGTTTGCGCTCGCTAAATCGACGCTTTAAAAGCGCGACAGGGATGAGCCCCAACAGCTATTTGTTGCAGCAACGTTTGCACAATGCCCGCGATTTATTGCGCACCACCAATCTCAGTATTGCTGAAGTGGCAATGACGGCGGGCTACAGCGACAGCGATTATTTTTCGCGACTGTTTCGTGAAGCGATGAAGCAGACCCCGCGCGATTACCGCGAATCGGTGCGCGGCAAATTATTTACCGTTATCTAAATAACGTGCCCGAACAAAAGCGACGCGACCCGATTAATTTTCGTGAAAAATAAAATAGCAGCGCTGCGTTTATTGCGACAGTTGTAGTGCAGAGCGACATGGCAGCGGTTGTCGTGGGACACGTGTCTGTGGCTAAATGACCGCCCTTCCCATTCAATATTTACTGCTGGAATTCATCATGTCTGACCATCCTGTAGTTATCGTTAGCGGCGCGCGCACCCCGATGGGCGGCCTTCAAGGCAGCCTTAGCGGCGCCACCGCCGTTGAGCTCGGCACCGTAGCCGTCAAAGCGGCACTTGAGCGTTCGGGGCTTAAGCCGTCGGATGTCGAAGAACTGTTCATGGGTTGCGTGTTACCCGCTGGCTTGAAGCAGGGCCCGGCCCGCCAAGTCGGCTTGAAAGCTGGTATTCCCAATTCCGCGGGCGCGGTGACGATTAACAAACTGTGCGGCTCCGGCATGCAGTCAGTTATTTTCGCGCACGATCAAATCGTTGCCGGCAGCTACAAAACAATTGTTGCGGGCGGCATGGAAAGCATGACCAACGCACCGCATCTGTTGCCAGGTGCACGCAGTGGCGTTCGCACCGGTCACGTCGAATTAAAAGACCACATGTTTTACGACGCGCTGGAAGATCCGAACACAACGCGCCCGATGGGCAATTACGCGCAAGAAACTGCCGACGCCAATGGACTTACTCGCGAACAAATGGATGCATATGCGATCGAATCGCTGCAACGCGCGCAACGCGCCATCAAAGACGGTTCGCTCGAAGGTGAAGTGACGCCAGTTACCATCGTGACCCGCAAAGGCGAAACCATTGTTAAAGACGATGAGCAGCCATTGACCGCAAAACTGGAAAAAATCCCCACGCTTAAACCCGCGTTTAAAAAAGACGGCACTATTACGCCGGCTAACGCCAGTTCCATCTCCGACGGTGCTTCCGCCCTAGTGTTGATGCATGAAGATGAAGCAAAGGCACGCAATGTTCGCCCTATCGCTCGCATTATCGGCCACGCACGTCACTCACATGCACCGGAGCTTTTCACGCTGGCGCCTATCGGCGCAGTGCAGACATTGCTGAAGAAAATCGACTGGTCGGTTAATGATGTCGATCTGTGGGAAATCAACGAAGCATTCGCAATGGTGACGATGCTCGCAATGCGCGATCTCGGCCTAGATCACAGCAAAGTAAATATCCACGGCGGCGCTTGTGCGCAGGGCCATCCGGTCGGCTCAACCGGTTCGCGCTTAATTGTGACGCTGATGTACGCACTGCAAAAACTTGGCAAGAAACGCGGTATCGCCACGCTGTGTATCGGCGGCGGCGAAGCGTTGGCAGTGGCCATTGAAATAATCTAACGAAACAACTTAGCTGCAAAAAAGACCCGGCAATGCCGGGTTTTTTTATTTGTGCAATTTCGCAAACATTACCATTCGATAACTTGATCAAGAGAAGTTTTTTTTGCGAAAATCTCCGTCACTATTATTTGCTCGCGATAAATATCACGGCGTTATAGCGGCGCCTTTTTACAATTACGCTTTAGAAATTACGATTTCAATAATTAACGTTAAAACTCTCAGTCATTTTTTAAAGAAAGATTAATTTATGCGCACAACGGTTAAGTGGTTCAACGTTGCAAAAGGTTATGGCTTTCTGGAAAACGGTACCGGTCCGGATATTTATGTAAACGCAAAGAGTTTACGCGGCGCCGAAAGCATCAATGTCGGTGACGTGGTGGAATTCGAATGTCATGTATTCGATGGCAAACTTGTTGCCAAGCACGTGCAACCGGCACGTAAACAGCGCGACTCATTCAATCGAATTCAGCAACCCAACTACGTAATGCAATAACGCTTAAAAAATTATCGAGCAAATGAAAACCTCTACAGGTTTTCATTTAACGATCATTGATTGCTTATATTTTGCAACGCGAAGGGCGATTATTTTCTTGGGCTTTTGGCCGCTTTAGCTCTAGGAGAAACCTTAGCGCGTGGAGAGGCTGGCTTGCTGCGCGAAGCGGTTTGCGTACGCGCAGACGCCTTAGCACCTTGCGCGCTTTCGGCAGTCTTTATGACTTTAGGGCTACGCGTGGTTTTTATACCCTTTTCATTTTCGCTACCGCCCTTCACGCTCTTGGTACCCTGAACGCTTTTTTTGGTCGGTCTTACCGGACGTTTTTTGGCCGCAATCAAACGCTCATTCAATTTATTGCGCTTGCCCGCGAATGGATTTTCCCCAGTGCGAAACTCAATGCGCACCGGCGTGCCGACCATTTCCAATTCGCGTCGAAATACTTTCTCTAAATATTTTTGATACGCGCGCGGCACTTCTTCCGTTTGGTTGCCGTGAATCACGATGATCGGCGGATTATTTCCGCCCGCATGTGCATAACGCAATTTGATCCGACGCCCACTGACCAGCGGCGGCGCGTAATCGAATATCGCACGTTCGAGAATTTGCGTCAGCTTATGCGTTTGCAGCTTCTGCGTGGAGGCTTTGAACGCGGCACGCACGGACTCATATAAATGGCCAACACCGGTGCCGTGTAGCGCTGAAATAAAATGAATCTGCGCGTAGTCGATAAATTGCAGCCGCCGCTCCAATTCATTTTTTACGTACTGCTTATGCTGATCTTCCAAACCATCCCACTTGTTGATGGCGACAACCAATGCGCGCCCGGCTTCGATCGAATGGCCGAGCAGATGTAAATCCTGATCGACAATACCTTCCGATGCATCGAGCACCAGAATCACGACGTTAGCGTCATCGATGGCTTTCAATGTTTTAACGATGGAAAATTTTTCTACTGTTTCCGAAACATTTTTACGGCGACGAATACCGGCGGTATCGATCAGCGTGAAAATTTCATCGTTGCGTTGATAGCGAATATAAACGCTGTCGCGCGTGGTTCCAGGTTGATCGTAAACAACGACACGCTCTTCGCCGAGCAAGCGATTAACCAGTGTCGATTTGCCGACATTCGGCCGACCGACGATGGCAATTTTTACGCCGGGATCGAGTTGATCGGAAGGCACAGCATCGGTTTCCTCAACGGGAAACAGCGCCAACATATCTTCGATTAACGGACGTATACCGCGACCGTGCGTAGCAGTGGTCGGATACAATTTTGCCGCGCCCAAGCGCGACAATTCGGCCAATGCAACTTCTTCATTAACACCGTCAATTTTATTCGCGACGAAGAAAATCGGTTTATTTTGCACGCGCAATTTTTGTGCAAGCTGCTCATCAAGGGCATTAAGACCCTCGCGCGCATCCGTCATAAATACGATCGCATCCGCTTCGAGCACGGCTTGTTGCGATTGCTGCGCGACAGCAGAATCGATGCCTTCTTCCTGCCCGGTAATACCGGCGGTATCGATAACGATAAAATGGCGCGAACCAAAAGTGACTTCGCCATATTGGCGATCACGCGTGAGCCCCGGCAAATTTGCGACGAGCGCATCACGGGTTTTGGTGAGTCGATTAAATAGCGTCGACTTTCCCACGTTTGGACGACCAACTAATGCGAATACTGGAATCATGTGAGTTCAGCTGTCCGCCGATAAATACGCCGCATCGATTGCGGCGCATTCATTCGACTGAAAACTATTTTTTCTCCAATTTGTAAGCTTCAAGATCACCGCTGTTGCCGTACACGTACAAAATATCGTCGACTACCAATGGCGCTACACGCAGGCCATCGCTATCGACACGCGTACGCGCGACAAAATGTCCATCCAACTGCGATAACAAATGCAAATAGCCGGCGTAATCGCCAAAGGCCACGTAATTACCCAACACCGCAGAGCCGCTCAATTGCCGGCGCGCTAAAGCGGTTTGTTCCCAGCGCACACCGCGACTGCTTTTGGTAAATGCAGTGACGTTGCCGGTCGCGCCGACGACGTAAATATTACTGACGTCTGTACTCAAACCAACATAACTGGATGCGTTGTTTTCCCAAAGACGGCGACCGCTGCGCAGTTCAATCGCGGTTAAACGACCTTGATAAGAAACCGCGTACAAGGTGTCGTCATCCACTAACAAATCGCCGCTGACATCGACCTGGCGTTCAATTTCCGAGCTGCCTTGACCGATGCCGACACGCACTTCCCACAACGCGCGGCCACTGGCAATTTCCAGCGCCACAACTTTGCCGTTGGCAAGACCTGCCAACACCGTGCCGTCGACGATGATCGGCGTGCTGCTGGCGCGCAAACTGAGCACCGGCGCGGTGCCTGCATAAGCCCATTTGATGGCGCCAGTTTTGGCATCGAGTCCGACTACGTCGCCGCTAAAGGTAAGGGCGACGACAAACGTCCCATCGCTCTGCGGCGCGGAAAGAATCTGGCCGCCGAGTTGAGTTTTCCACAGTGTCTTGCCGGTCTCTTCATTGAGCGCCCACACCCGGCCGTCTTCGGATGCCACCAGCACTAAACCGCCGCCGACACCGACGCCACCTGATACCGGCACATCGATATCGGCATCCCACAGCGATTTACCCGAGATGCGATCGAAGGCTTCAACTTTGCCATTCGCCGCTGCGGCGAATATTTTTTTATCGTGAACGACCGGCGCGAGTCGGTTGTATAGCTTGCCCTGGCCGTTGCCAACGCCATGGCTCCACAATTTATCGAACGAGCGCTCGGCTTTAAAATCCGGCAGCGGTGCAGGCTCCTGATCTTTGTCCTTGTTCGAACTGCACGCGGCGATAGCACCGAGCGCTAACAATAAAACCGTGGCGCGAAAACTTTTTCTAACAATAAATTGCATCGACATCAGCTCGCTCCCTGCGCTTTTTTATCGGCGGCAGATTTATCGCCAGCTTGCAGATCGCGCAATTTCATTTCGAGCAGTGGATCGTTAATCGGCGAAGTCATTTTGCGTTCCAATTCCTGTGCTTTTTCATATTCGGTACGGGCGCTACTCACATCGCCTTTAGCTAATGCAATGTCGCCTTTTAGCTGCACAAAAGCAGAGGCATAACTGCCCGCTTCTTTTTCATCGAGCAGCGCTAACGCGCCCGCTGTATCGCCTTTAGCGTTCAACACACGCGCCAGACGCAATTGCGTCGTCACTTTTATTTCTGTGGACGGCTTTTTATCGAGCACCCACTTCAATTCGCTTTCGGCTTGGGCAAGATCGTTTTCCTGCACAGCGAGCTTGGCTTTGAATAACGCAGCAAATTGCGCATATGTGGTCGCCGCGAAATCATTTTTCAGCGTGTCGGCAAAATGCCGCGCGGTCGTCAGCGCTTCTTTGCTCGTGGTGGTATTGGCGTCAACCTGTTGCAGGGCCTGCAGCAGGCTTTGGTATTCGAGAGACGCTGCCGCTGTTTGATGAGCCTGGCGCTGCTTCCAACTGTAAACGCCGAATGCCGCTACCGCAGCCACTAATATTCCGGTTAAAACATAACGTCCGTAATCGAGAAACCAACGCTTGATCGCTTCAACCTGTTCGTCTTCCGTTGTGTAAACCTGCACGGTTTTACCCCTTATTTATTGTGTTTTTGAATGCAACGCTGCGGCGAGAAATTCAGCCAATTGCGGCTGTGCAATGGTCTGTTGCTCGCTCTGCTCATCGCGCAGCCATTTAATATTGATGCTTGCGGATTCGACTTCCTGATCGCCGAGAATCAACGCCAGTTGAGCGCCGCTTTTATCCGCTTTTTTAAACTGACTTTTGAAACTGCCGCCGCCGCAATGCGTAATCAATTTCAATAGCGGCAGCTGATCACGCAATTTTTCGGCGAGAATCACCGCCTGCGCTTCAGCGCGCGCGCCAACGGCGACGATATAGACCTGCGGCGACGCCACAATATCCGTAGGCACCGCATTACAGGCCTCAAGTAATAAACACAGCCGCTCGATGCCCATACCGAAGCCGACCGCCGGTGTCGCTTTACCGCCGAGTTGCTCGACCAAACCGTCGTAACGGCCGCCGGCACACACAGTCGCCTGTGCACCCAATTTGTCGGTGGTCCATTCGAACACGGTTTTGCCGTAATAATCGAGACCGCGAACCAGTGCGGGGTTAATCATGTAGCGCACACCGGCGCCATCCAGCAAGTCGCGCAATTGCTGAAAATGCTGCTTCGATTCATCGTCGAGATAATCCGACAACGACGGCGCATTAATTAATATCGCGCGCGTATTTTCATCTTTGCTATCGAGAATGCGTAGCGGATTGGTAAGCAACCGACGCTGACTGTCGGCATCGAGCTGTTCAAAAAACTGCTGTAAATAAACCACCAGCGCTGCTTTGTAGTTCGCCCGCGCAGCGGCAGAACCGATGCTATTTAATTCGAGCACCACGTGATCGATCACGCCAAGCGCGCGCCACAGTCGCGCCGTTAGAAGAATCAACTCGGCATCAATATCCGGGCCGCTCATGCCGAACGCTTCAACGCCAATTTGATGAAACTGACGCAGGCGGCCTTTCTGCGGACGCTCATGACGAAACATGGGGCCGGTGTACCAAAGACGCTGGGTCTGATTGAACAGCAGGCCATTCTGCTCGCACGCGCGCACGCAACTGGCGGTGCCTTCCGGGCGCAAGGTCAGGCTGTCGCCGTTGCGATCTTCAAATGTGTACATTTCTTTTTCGACGATATCGGTGACTTCGCCGATCGAGCGTTTGAACAGCTCGGTTTGCTCAAGGATCGGAAAACGAATTTCCTGATAGCCATAGCTGGCAAGCAGCTGCGCGCCGATACGCTCGACATACTGCCAAAGCGGCGTCTGCTCGGGGAGGATGTCATTCATCCCCCTGATCGATTGGATCTTACTCATTGAAAGCTCAAAATTAGTCGACTACGGATGCGGCGGTCGCGGTGCTTATTCGTATTGCTTCGATATTTGCGCGGTACTCGCTAGTGCGGAGCGCGCGCCGCCAGCGGCGGTGGGCGGCATTATATGCGAAAAGACAACTCAGCCCTGCGCAATCAGATTTTTTTCGGCTTCAACCTTGGCGGCGGCTTTACTGCGGATCAGTTTTTCCAGGTGATCGACCAATTCGGCGTTCACCACTTTGTGGTCCGGCTCGCCGTCGACGTACACCAAATTGTTCGGCGACGCGCCGGTAAGACCGATATCGGCTTCTTTCGCCTCGCCGGGACCATTAACGATGCAGCCGATGACGGCAACATCGAGCGGCACATTTAAATCCTCAAGACGCATCTCCAGCGCATTAAGCGTGGCGATCACATCGAAGTTTTGTCGCGAACAACTTGGGCAGGCGATGAAATTAATACCGCGCGTGCGCAGTTTTAGACTTTTTAGAATCTCGTAGCCGACTTTCACTTCCTCAACCACATCGGCGGCAAGTGAAATTCGAATCGTGTCGCCAATCCCGTCCATCAACAACATGCCGAGACCAACCGCGGATTTAACCGTACCGCCACGCAAACCACCGGCTTCGGTAATTCCCAAGTGCAGCGGCTGATCGATCAGCATCGCAATCTTGCGATAGGCCGCCACCGCCATAAATACATCGGAGGCCTTAACACTGAGTTTGAAATTATCGAAATTCAACTTCGCGAGCAGTTCGACATGGCGCATGGCTGATTCAACCAGCGCATCGGGCGTAGGTTCGCCGTATTTTTTCTGCAGGTCTTTTTCCAGCGATCCCGCATTGACGCCGATACGGATCGGAATATTTTTGTCGCGAGCGCAATCGACCACCGCGCGCACGCGATCTTCGCGGCCGATATTACCGGGATTGATGCGCAAGCAATCGACGCCGTATTCAGCGACTTTCAACGCGATTTTGTAATCGAAATGAATATCCGCGACGAGCGCGGTATCGACTTGCTGACGGATCAGTTTGAACGCTTCCGCTGCTTCCATACTGGGAATGGAAACGCGCACGATATCGGCGCCGGCATCGGTCGCCCGCTTAATCTGGGCAACGGTCGCTGCGACATCACAGGTTTCGGTATTGGTCATTGTCTGCACGGAAATCGGTGCATCGCCGCCAACCGGCACTTTGCCAATCCAGATCTGCCGCGATTTACGGCGGCGGATGGGTGATTCGAACTTCATGGGAAATCAACCTGCACAAGCGGGGATGCCGGCACTGCGAGCACCCGTGGATATGCGCCCATCAGCGACGGGCATTTGCACTTAGCTGCTGCCGACAATCAACCGCGTGGAGCGGCTGCCTTCGGCAACGTCCACTTTAACCGGCGCGCCGTTATACGCCATCACGACACCGGGCGCATAACCGAGCAACACGCGGAACGGGCCGCGGCCTTCGATCTGCAGTTGCTCGGTAGCATGTTTCAGCGTCGCCACCAACAAATGATTGTCGCGATCTTTTATTTCAATCCAGCAATCCGCAGAAAACCGCAAACTCAACTTATCGGCATCGCCGACCACCTGGGTTTGCGGTGTCGTTGGCACTTGCGAATTAGTAGCGGGCGCTTGCGGATTAGACGAAGCAACCGGCAGGGTTGGCGACGGCGCGGTCGGCAGCAACTGCACACTGTCCATCAACGCACTTTCAGCATCGCTGTTCAGGGCGGAGTCGATGCCTCCAACCGTATCACTGGTTTCCGCTGTTAGCGATAACACCTGGGCGTGATCGCGATGCTGCTGCCATCCCCACAGCGAAAAAATAACGGCAAAAGCTGCCGCCAAACCGGAGTAACGTTTCCAGCGACTGGATTTTGCATCCAAACTTACCGGTCGCCATGTGAATGCGGGGGAGTTATCCGGTGCTTGCGCAATGCGTGCAGCGCTGCCGCCGTAAGCACGCAAAACTATATCGCCATCCAACTTGAGCAACCGCGCGTAGCTGCGCAAATGGCCTTTTACGAAGGTCTCACCGGGAAAGCGTTTGAAATCATTTTGCTCCAGCGCGATGACTTGGGCCGGCAACAAATTCAAACTTTCAGCTATAGCTGCGCGCGTCAGACCGGCGCTTTCGCGCGCCTGTTGCAGTAATTCCCCTGCTGTCGTTCCGACAGCTTTTGTCGCCGCTTCATCCTTGATGGCGTTATGGTTTTGTTCCACCATCGCGATTTGCACCCTTATAGGCGAGATATTCTTCGGACTGCGGATATAGATTCTTCAGCGCCAGCGCATAACTTGCAGCGGCGTCGTAATCACTGAATTTCTCTGCGAGCCGAATTCCTAACCACAACGAGGCAGCCGTCTGCCCGTTAACCGATTTGCGATAACTGTCGTAATAACTCTGTGCTTTAGCATAGTCGCCAAGCTGGTAATACACTTCTGCCAATTGGAAAGTCAGCATCAAATTGCCGCGATCCATTAATGCGGCGCGCTCTAAAACATCCTTAGCGGCGGCATATTTCTTTAACTTAATCCGCACTCGTCCCAAGTTGACGAAGGCATCGGCGCGGCGATCGTACATCAGATCTTCCGCTACTTTTTCGAGTTCGGTTTCAGCCTCGGCATAACGTTTACGATCGTAAAGAAATGCCGCGTAATTGTTGTGAATCCGCGCATCGTTACTGTTGATCGAAAGCGCGCGCCGAAAGTGCAAATCGGCCTG
Organism: Verrucomicrobiaceae bacterium; assembly: GCA_028293825.1. Classification (GTDB taxonomy): domain Bacteria; phylum Pseudomonadota; class Gammaproteobacteria; order Pseudomonadales; family CAMLJR01; genus CAMLJR01. Next base: position 241,550 of record JAQGNY010000010.1, on the reverse strand, counting down.
CTCGTATTCGCCCGTATTCCAAAACACTTGGGCCATGGTTTCGTGTACATCGGCATTGCGATCGTCAATTTCGAGCGCTGTTTTCAAATGCCGTTTTGCCGCTTCCCAATTGCCCTGTTGAATATAGCCTCTGGCTGCTTGAACCGAGTATTCAAGCGCCTTTTTTGGGTCTTTTTTTTCCCCGAAACCACCGGTTTGTGTGGTAACGCAACCTTGCAACGCGAACAGCGTAAAAAACGTAAGCATTACTGCCGATAAATATCTGGTCATCGGTGCGCTCTTGATTATTGTCATGTCAGCACACTATAGGATACGAATCGGGTCGGGACCGGCCTGCAGTTCGCGATAACGCTCGCTGCGACGCGTGCGGTCGGTGACTTGTCCGACTAATTGTCCGCAGGCTGCATCGATATCGTCACCGCGCGTGGTGCGCACAGTCGCGACATAGCCCGCTTTAGTTAACACTTCCCAAAACCGCTCAATCGCCACTTTGCTCGGTCGCTCGTATGAAGAGTGGGGAAATGGATTAAACGGAATTAAATTAATTTTGCATGGCAAATTGCGCAGCACTTCGGCCAATTCGCGCGCGAGCTCAACGCTGTCATTAATGCCAGCCATCAACGTGTATTCGATAGTTACCACGCGATGCGTATCGGTTTGACGATCGAGATAACGCTGGCAGGCGGCCAGCAATTCGGCGATCGGATAACGGCGATTGATCGGCACCAATTGGTCGCGTAATTCATCGTTCGGTGCGTGCAGCGATACAGCCAACGAAACGTCGCTAACCTCACCGAGACGATCCAACGCCGGCACTACACCTGAGGTGCTGAGCGTGACGCGACGCTTGGAAATTCCGTAACCGAAATCATCCATCATCAAACCCATCGCATCGACAACATTGTCGAAGTTGAGCAGCGGTTCGCCCATACCCATCATTACCACATTGGTAACAGTGCGTTCTTTGGCACCAAAGGCGTCGTACGATTTAATCGCTAGCCACACTTGGCCGATGATTTCGGCCGCGGTCAGGTCGCGTTGAAAACCTTGCTTGCCGGTCGAGCAGAAGCTGCAATCGAGACTGCATCCAACCTGCGACGACACGCACAAAGTGCCGCGATGACCGTCGGGAATAAGCACGGTCTCGACCAAATTACCGCCCTCGACACGAATAGCCCATTTGCGCGTGCCATCGGTTGAGTCTTTTTGGCTGACGATTTCGGGAGGACGAATCTCGGCGACCTGTTGCAACTTCGCGCGCAACGATTTGCCGATATTCGTCATCAACTCAAAATCGTCGACACCCGCATGATGAATCCACTTCAAAATTTGCTGCGCGCGAAACGGCTTCTCGCCAATCTCGACGAGAAACTGCTCCATTTTTACGCGGGAAAGCCCTAATAAATTGACCTTTTCCACGACCTCTACCGCAGCGTTATCCATGCTTATCAGGCGCGCTCGCACAATTCGCAGGTAGCGAAAAAGTAGGCAATTTCACGCGCAGCCGAAGCAGGAGCGTCAGAACCGTGTACCGCGTTAGCGTCGATCGACTCGGCGAAATCCGCACGAATGGTGCCGGGCTCGGCGTTTTTTGGGTTGGTTGCGCCCATTAGTTCGCGGTTTTTCAACACGGCATTTTCGCCTTCCAACACTTGCACGGTGACCGGACCGGAAGTCATGAAATCAATCAGTGCGGGGAAAAACGGACGACCTTTGTGTTCGGCATAAAACCCTTCCGCCTGCTCGCGGCTGAGACGCAACATTTTTGCAGCAACAAGATGCAAGCCCGCTTTCTCGAATCGGCTGTAAATTTCGCCAACTACATTCTTCGCAACGGCATCGGGCTTGATAATAGAAAGGGTGCGTTCAACTGCCATGAAACTCTCCAAAAATTAACAACTTAGCAAGTTATCAACAAAAGCTAGAAAAAGGATTAAGAGAAGAAAGGCGCCGATTATACGCAGGTTTAACGCAAATTTGTATGAGGGATTCTCATCCGTGGAAATGACAAAACAACTAGCCGACCAAGAAAATTTCTAGGCGCGTAGCCGAGAGATGGCGTCGCGCACGCGCCCTGCCGCGATATCAATATCTTCACGCGAGGTAAACCGGCCAAGGGAGAATCGAATAGCGCTCTGCGCCAGTTCTTCGCCCAACCCCATCGCGCGCAAAACATAGGACGGCTCAAGACTTGCCGAGGTACAAGCCGATCCGGTGGAGACGGCAATATCCTTCAGCGCGAGCAATAAAGCCTCACCGTCTAACCCCGCGAAGCTCAAATTTAAATTGCCGGGCAATCGCCGCGTGAAATCCCCGTTGAGAACCACACCGGGCATGGCGCTAACTTTCTCGTAAAAGTAATTTCTTAACGCGAGAATTCGACTATTTTCGGACGCCATTTCAGCGCCGGCAATTTTGCAAGCGGCGCCCAATCCAACAATTTGGTGCGTCGGCAATGTGCCCGAACGCATGCCGCGCTCGTGACCGCCGCCGTGTATTTGCGCCTCCAAATCAACTGCCGGCCGCCGACGAACATACAGCGCACCGATACCTTTCGGGCCATAAATCTTGTGCGCGGAAATCGACAGCAAATCGATGGCCATAGCGCGCATATCGATAGCCAATTTTCCGACACTCTGCGCCGCATCCACATGCAGCCAGACATTACTTTCCCGACAAATCGCGCCAATAGCGGCGATATCGTTAATCGTCCCGACTTCGTTATTGGCGTGCATGATTGAAACGAGCGACGTGTCCGCACGAATGGCGTCTCGCACCTGTTGCGGATCGATAATCCCGTCGGCGCCGGGATCGAGATACGTAATTTCAAAACCGTCCAGCGCCAAATGCGCGCAAACGTCGAGCACCGCTTTATGTTCAATCAACGAGGTAACGATATGCGCACCGACACCAGCGTGGCGGCGCGAATAAGCAGCGCCCTTCAGCGCCAGATTATTCGATTCGGTAGCGCCGGATGTCCACACGATTTCGCGCGGATCGGCATTGATTAAATCGGCGACTTCGCGACGAGCATTTTCAACAGCCTCCTCAGCGCGCCACCCATAAATATGCGAACGCGATGCGGGATTGCCAAAATTGCCCGCGATGGTCAGACACGCGCACATCGCTTCCGCGACGCGCGGATCTACCGGCGTGGTCGCCGCGTAATCGAGATAAATAGGAAGATTCATAACAGCCATCAAGCGCAATCGAGCGATCGCGCCTCAACAATTCAATCGATAGATTCCCAGCGTATCGTTTCTGGGGAGACGCGCTCGCGTTGTAATTGACGAACAGAAACTGCCTGCACTTCTTGGCGCGTGACCAAAGTAGCGAGACTGATTTGCGCGAGAAAATGGTGTATTTGATCGCTCAAATCACTCCATAAATAGTGCGTCAAGCAAGTCTCACCGTCCTGACAATCCGCAGCGCCATTGCAATCGGTAGCGTCCACGCTTTCATTGACCGAATCGATAATCTCGGCAACAAAAATATCACCACCGGAGCGACTAAGACGATAACCACCGCCCGGGCCACGCACGCTCGTTACCAATTTGCTGCGACGTAATTTGGCGAACAATTGCTCAAGATACGACAGTGAAATACCTTGCCGACGAGAAATATCAGCAAGACTAATGGGACCGCGCTCGGCGTTTAACGCGAGATCCAGCATTGCTGTGACGGCATACCTACCTTTCGTAGTTAAACGCATATCCTGCCCATCCGGTCCAGTATCTTCTTGAGGAGGCTGAGTATGCTAAAAACCTAGCGCAGCAGTCAACTATTCTCGCCGCGCGCTTTCTTCACCCAATATTGAGCGGAAGAAAGAATGCCGCGCAGCATATTGATTTCCATCGCATCGAGACGCGTGCGCTGAAACATTCGCCGCAATCGCGCCGAGGTCTGCTTCGGCGCATCCGCTTTCAGAAAACCCATTTCGCTTAATGTCTGTTCGAGATGCGTATAAAAGCGCTCTATATCGTCAGCCTGCGCGAACGGAAAATCCCAATCCGCCATGACGTCGATGGGCTGATCGTTGGCGAGATGCGCCATGCGCAATTCGTAAGCAATAACCTGCACCGCCATCGCCACATTTAACGAGCTGTATTCGGCATTGCTGGGAATATTGATATGGAGCTGGCATTTCTGCAGCTCTTCATTGGTGAGGCCGCGATCTTCGCGCCCGAATACCAGCGCCACTTTTTGCTTGGATGCTTCGCGATAGGCCTGCTCGCAAGCGCGACGCGCATCGAGCAACGGCCATGGGATTGTGCGTTCGCGCGCGCTGCTGCCGATCACCAAACCGCAGTCCGCAATGGCATCATCGAACGTTTCAACGACGACGGCACGCTCCAATACATCGGCCGCATTCGATGCCCGCCAAGTCGCCTCATCGGCCGGAAATTTCAACGGTGCGACCAAATAGAGCTCGCTCAGGCCCATATTTTTCATCGCCCGCGCTGCCGCGCCTATATTGCCAGGATGGGTGGTATTGACGAGTACGATGCGAAGATTGTCGAGCGGATTCACGCCAGCAAGAGTTTTCAAGTTAAGTCCGATGCCATTAAAAATGCCGCCCAGTTTACCAGCTCGCGTTGCAATTACGCGCAGTCTTAGGCTTCGTTACGCCACTCGGAACAGGACCGCGTGATATACTCGCGCCCCTTTCAAAATCAATCAGTTCAGGTAATCGCTTCATGCAACCGATGCTCACCATCGCTCTCAAGGCCGCCCGCAAATCCGGCGAAACGATTGCTCGCTCGATGGATCAGTTCGACACCATTCGCGTCGATGAAAAATCCGCCAACGATTTCGTCACGGAAGTTGACCGCGCCTCCGAGCGCGAAATTATCGGACTGCTGAAGAAGACCTATCCCGATCACGCCTTTCTCGGCGAAGAAAGCGGTGCCAGTGGCGCCAGCGATGCCGAGTATCGCTGGATCATCGATCCGCTCGATGGCACCACAAACTTTATTCACGGCATTCCGCATTTCGCGGTGTCGATCGCCTGCGAATACCGCGGCCAACTCGAACACGCCGTCGTGCTCGATCCAGTTCGTCGCGAAGAGTTCACCGCCAGCCGTGGTCGCGGCGCACAACTTAACGGTCGCCGCATTCGCGTCAGCGAACGTAAAAGCCTCGATGGCGCGTTGATTGGCACTGGCATTCCGTTTAAATCGCGCACCCAGGCGCAGATTCCAGAATACATGCGCAGCCTGCAAGAAGTGGCGGAAAAAACAGCTGGATTGCGTCGTGCTGGCGCAGCGGCACTCGATCTCGCCTATGTTGCGGCAGGTCGTTTGGATGCGTTCTGGGAAATGGCTTTAGCGCCGTGGGATATCGCCGCTGGCGTGTTATTGATTCGCGAAGCTGGTGGCTTAGTCAGCGATTTCAATGGCGGCAATAATTATTTAGAAAATGGACATGTCGTGTGCGGCAATCCGAAATGCTTTAAAGGTCTGCTGCAAATTGTGCAGCCGCACCTAGGGCATTTGAATTAAGCCGGTCGTTGCAACCGACTTAATTTATCGCAGATTAATCTAACACTTTGACTTAAGGGCGCCCGTCGACGGCGCCTTCTTTCTGCACCGGTGCACTCACCAAATCTTCGCGTGTCACTTTCGTTGTCATCAGAATCGATGCTGCCACATACGTCGACGAATACACGCCGAAGAATGTACCGATCGCCAATGCGATCGAAAACCCGCGAATCATTTCACCGCCGAATATCAACAACGACATCAACGTCAGCAATACCGTTACCTTAGTGCCAATGGTACGGTCGAGCGTTTGGGTCAGCGAAATATTGATAATTTCCTCGGTATCGCTACGACGCTGCTTCCGAAAAACTTCGCGGATACGATCGAACACAACAATCGTATCGTTGACCGACGAGCCGATTACCGCGAGTACCGCAGCGAGCACCGTGAGGTCGAACTCCCACTGAAACAATGCGAAGCAGCCCATTACGACAAATACGTCGTGAAACAAGCCGACCACCGCCCCTACCGAAAATTTATATTGGAACCGCACTGCGATATACGCGCCGACCGCGAGCAGCGATAACAATACGGCGAGGCCGCCCTGTTCGCGCAAATCGTCACCGACTTGCGGACCGACAAATTCAACACGGCGCAATTTGATCGAACCGCTGAACTCCTTTTGCAGGACCTGCACTAATTCCTGACCGATATTTTTATCGGTGCCGGCCGCTAAGCGAATTGCCACATCGGTTGCGGCGCCCAAATTCACCACGGTCGCGCGCTCGAAACCGGCTTTATGCAAGGTTTGTCGAATCGGCTCCAGCGGCGCGGCTTCACTGTAAGTTAATTCCACCAAGGTGCCGCCGGTGAAATCCAAGCCGAAATTGATGCCGCGTATCGCCAGCGCAGCAACGCTGATAACCATTAGCAGCAGGGAAAAAGCAAAGGCATAACGCCGAAATGCCATGAAATGAATAATTCGATTTTCTGTCATGTTTATTCTCGATGCTGGTGGCCGGCGCGAAACCGACTCAGATCCACAGTTTGGTCACGCGGCGACCGCCGACTGACAGATTGATAATGGCGCGCGTTACCGTAATCGCGGTGAACATCGACGTGATAATGCCGAGCGCCAACGTCACGGCAAAGCCGCGCACCGGACCGGTACCAACCGCGTACAAAATCAGCGCGACTAATAAGGCCGTTAAATTCGAGTCGGTGATGGTGACAAAAGCGCGCTCGAAACCGGCGTTGATGGCCGCCTGCGGCGACATGCCATTTTTAAGTTCTTCGCGTATTCGCGCGAATACCAACACGTTCGCATCGACCGACATACCGACGGTTAACGCGATACCCGCAATACCCGGCATCGTCAGCGTCGCCGATAACAACGACATGCACGCGATCAGCAAAATAATGTTGATCGCCAATGCTACGACAGCGGCGAGACCAAACACGCGGTAGTAATACAGCATGAATAATGTGACGAGGATGAAGCCCACCCACACCGCAGTCACACCTTGATGAATATTCGCAGCGCCGAGCGATGGACCCACGGTGCGCTCTTCAACAAAATCCATCGGCGCAGCCAATGCACCGGCGCGCAACAACAATGCGAGCTCCGATGCTTCGGCTGGATTATCTAAACCTGTGATGCGGAAGCGATTGCCCAGTGCATCGCGAATAGTGGCGAGACTGATAATTTTCTTCTCGTCATACGGTACTTTCACCGGCACATCTTTACCGTCTTCGCCCTTCTCATAATGCGTGCGAAATTTGCGTTCGATAAACAACACGCCCAACTTGCGATTGATATTGTGGCGCGTTGCCTGCGCCATCAAATTACCGCCTTCGTTGTCGAGCACGATGCTCACTTCGGACTGGCTGCTCTGCGAGTCGAAACCAGATTTCGCATCGGTCACGCGCTCGCCGGTGATAACCACTTCGCGCTCAAGCCATGCTGATTTTTGGCCGAAGCGCGCATCGCGAAACTCAAATTGCTCGCGCGAAGTTGTATCGGCATCGCCTTTGGCTTCGAGACGAAATTCCAGATTCGCGGTCTTACCGAGAATACGTTTCGCTTCGGCAGTGTCTTGAATACCGGGTAATTCGACCACGATGCGATTGCGACCCTGGCGTTGCACCAATGGTTCGGCCACACCCAATTCGTTAACGCGATTGCGCAACGTCGTTAAGTTTTGTCCGACTGCATAATCTTCGATGTCTTTAATTTTTGCCGGCGACATGGTCCAACTGACCAGCACGCCCTCTTCGTTGGTTTCGGTGGTTTGCAACAACTCGGGATATTCGCTGCGCGTTGCGCTGATTGCTTGGTCGGCTAACTCTTTATCTTTAAATTTACCGACGATGCGATCGCTTTTCTGCTGCTCGATAAAACCGCGAATATGATCTTCGCGCAATTTGCGTTTGATACCGACCGTCGCCAATTCAAGACGTTTGTTCACCGCTGCCGGTGTATCGACTTCCAACAGAAAGTGCACACCGCCGGATAAATCGAGACCGAGTTTCATAGGCTGCGCGGCCAGCGCTGCCATCCAGCGCGGTGTCGTCGACGCCAAATTAAGTGCGACCACAAAACCGTCGCCGATCGAGCGCTGCACGGCGGCCTGTCCAATCAATTGTTGCTCGCGATCGCGCAGACGAATTAAACCGCTCTTACCGTTTTCGGTAATGGCCACACCGAAATAGTCGATGCCCGCCTCTTTTAGTGCCTTCGTCGCCAGATCGAGCGCGGATTGCTCAACCACCGTGGCGCTGCTTTCACCGGAAATTTGAATAGCGGGATCAGGTGCGAACAGATTTGGCGCCGCATAGAAAAAACCGACAATCAGCAGAAATGAAATCAGCAGATATTTCCACAAGGGATATTTGTTCATAGAGCTTCCAAAAATAAATGCGAACCGTCTTCTTATCAGTTCGACCACTTCGCTGAAGTGGCAGCAGATCAAAATAATAGGGAACCGGAAAATGGCTCGCGCGGCGAAAGCCGCAACAATTAACCCACTGCAATGTGTATCTGCCGAATCGAAATAGGTGGCGGCAGTTATTATCGTCCTGGAGCTAACCGCGCGTAGTTGGTCAATTAAAGGCGGGTCAATTAAAGGGCGGGGCAATTATACGTAAACTGCCCTGCACAACAACCTTTACCGTCCCGCTCTTTTTTTAGCCAATTTTTTATCCGACGTTTTATTCATTTCTTTATCGGAACGTGTTTATCCGACCCATGCGCGCGCATTGCGGAAAATGCGCAGCCACGCACCGTCTTCCTGCCAATCGTCGGGCCGCCACGAATTCTGCACCGAGCGAAATACACGCTCGGGATGCGGCATTAACAACGTGACGCGACCGTCGCTTGAAGTCACACCGCTGATGCCCGCCGGCGAACCGTTCGGATTGGCGGGATAACGTTCGGTCGCCTGCAAACGATTGTCGACAAATTGCAGCGCCACTTGATTGCTTTGCTGCAATGCGTGTTTTTGCTGTTCGCTGGCGAACTCGGCATGACCTTCACCGTGTGCGACGGCGATTGGCATATGCGAGCCCGTCATCCCGGCGAAAAATAACGACGGCGACGGCGGCACTTGCACCAGCGCCACGCGCGCTTCGAATTGCTCGGATAAATTGCGCACGAAGCGCGGCCACAATTCGGCGCCGGGAATTAAATCTTTTAAATTCGACATCATCTGACAGCCGTTACAGATGCCGAGCCCGAACGTGTCGTCGCGATGGAAAAAGGTTTGAAATTGTTCGCGCGCGCGCGCATTGAACAAAATTGTTTTCGCCCAACCTTCGCCGGCGCCGAGTACATCGCCGTACGAAAAACCGCCGCAGGCGGCAATACCTTTAAATGAATCGAGTGCAACGCGGCCACTCAAAATATCGCTCATGTGTACATCGACAGCGGTGAAGCCGGCGCGATCGAATGCCGCCGCCATTTCGACCTGACCGTTCACGCCCTGCTCGCGCAACACAGCAATGCGCGGACGCACGCCTTTGGCGATAGATGGCGCGGCGATATCGTCATTGCGATCGAAATTAAGTTTGACGCTGAGACCAGGATCGCTCGCATCGAGCAGCGCATCGAATTCCTGCTGCGCGCATTCGGGATTGTCGCGCAACGCCTGAATGCGATAACTCGTTTCCGTCCATAGACGCTGATAATCGACGCGGTCGGCGGCGAGAATAATTTTGCTCTGCCAGGAAAATTCCAACGCGGAATTCGTCGTCGGTTCGCCGATTAAATAACTGTGTGCCTGCAGTCCGGCCTGCGTTAATTGCGCGAGCACTGCATCGCGATCGCCGCGGCGGATTTGCAATACCGCGCCCAATTCTTCGCTAAACAATACCGATAACGCATCGGCGCCCAGCGCGCTCAGCTCGACGTTAAAACCGCAGTGGCCCGCAAACGCCATTTCAGTCAGCGTCGCGAATAAACCGCCATCGGACCGATCGTGATATGCCAGCACCAAATTGCGTTCGAGCAATTGTTGAATTGCATTGAAAAATGCCGCGAGGATTTGCGGATCATCGACATCCGGCGCGCTGTCGCCCAGTTGATTGAATACCTGCGCTAGGCACGAGGCGCCGAGACGATTGTTGCGCGCGCCCAAATCGATAAACAATAAATCGGTTGCGCTGCTTCCGTGTGCCGAAACATCAAGGCGCAATTGCGGCGTGACGGTTTTGCGCACATCAAGCACCGGTGCGAACGCCGAAATAATCAACGACAGCGGCGCCGTCACCGACTTGTTTTCTTCGCCGTCATTCCACGCGGTGCGCATCGACATCGAATCCTTGCCGACTGGAATCGCGATGCCGAGCTGCGGACACAACTCCATGCCGACTGCTTTTACCGTATCGAATAATTTTTCGTCCTCGCCGGGATGACCGGCCGCGCACATCCAGTTCGCGGACAATTTCACGTCGCCTAATTTCTCGATACGGGTCGCGGCGATATTGGTGATCGCCTCGCCGATCGCCATGCGGCCCGATGCCGCCGCGCTGATTAACGCCAACGGCGTGCGCTCGCCCATAGACATCGCTTCGCCGCGATAACTGTCGAACGCCACCGTCGTTACCGCGCAATCCGCGACCGGGACCTGCCACGGTCCCACGAACTGATCGCGCGCGACCATGCCACCGACCGAGCGGTCGCCAATCGTGATCAGAAAGTTTTTGCTGGCGACGGTGGGTAATCGCAGTACGCGCTGCGCCGCTTCGGCGATATCGACAGCGCCCAATTGCAGTGGCGCGTGCGTGAAAGATTGCCGCGAAAATTCGCGCTGCATTTTCGGCGCTTTGCCGAACAGCACCGACATCGGCAAATCGACCGGATTGTTGGCGAAGAACTCATCGCCCAGGCGCAAATGTTTTTCGTCGGTGGCGACACCGACCACCGCGAACGGCGCGCGCTCGCGCGTACAAATATCGACGAAGCGCTGCAAATTATCCGGCAGCACTGCGAGCACATAGCGCTCCTGCGCCTCGTTGCACCAGATTTCCAGCGGCGCCATGCCGGGCTCGTCGTTCGGCACGCAGCGCAATTCGAATTGGCCGCCTTTATCGCCGTCTTTTACTAACTCGGGGAATGCGTTCGATAAGCCGCCGGCGCCGACATCGTGAATAAATTCGATCGGGTTTTCCGCGCCGAGCGCCCAGCAGCGATCGATCACGTCCTGACAACGGCGTTCTATTTCCGGGTTCTGCCGCTGCACCGAGGCGAAATCCAAATCCTCGGTCGAAGAACCGCTGGCCATCGACGACGCCGCGCCGCCGCCCAAGCCGATCAACATGGCCGGACCACCGAGCACGATTAACTGGCAACCGGCTGCGAACGGTTTCTTCTCGATATGTTCGGTTTTGATATTGCCGTAACCGCCGGCAATCATGATCGGTTTGTGATAGCCGCGCCGCTCGATGCCATTAACGCCGTCGGCGTAATCTTCGAACACGCGAAAATAACCGCAAATATTCGGGCGGCCGTATTCGTTGTTAAACGCAGCGCCGCCGATGGGGCCTTCGATCATGATGTCGAGCGCCGACACGATGCGATTCGGTTTGCCGTAATCGCGCTCCCACGGCTGGGTGAAATCGGGAATTTGCAAATTGGATACGCTGAAACCGGTCAATCCCACTTTCGGTTTCGAGCCGCGCCCGACCGCGCCTTCATCGCGAATCTCGCCGCCAGCGCCGGTGCCCGCGCCCGAGAACGGCGAAATAGCGGTCGGGTGATTGTGCGTTTCAACCTTCATCAACAGATGAATGTCTTCTTCGTGATAGCGATACGTGAAGCTTTCAGGATCGGGATAAAAGCGGCCGGCGCGACTGCCGGTGACGACCGCCGCGTTGTCCGAATAGGCACTTAATACGTTGTCGCCGTTTTGCTGATGCGTGTTCTTGATCATCTGAAACAGCGAATGCGTCTGCGCCTGACCGTCGATGCTCCAGCTCGCATTGAAAATCTTGTGACGGCAATGCTCGGAGTTCGCCTGCGCGAACATCATCAACTCGACGTCGGTTGGATTGCGTTTTAATTGGATGAAGCTGTCGACCAGGTAATCGATTTCATCGTCGGCCAGCGCCAGACCGAGCGTTTTATTCGCTGTCGCCAACGCCGCGCGGCCGCCCTGCAGGATATCGACGCTGGTCAAGGCGCGAGCCGGTTCGCGGGCAAATAAATTGGCGGCGCTGTCGAAGCTGGCAAGCACGGTTTCTACCATGCGGTCGTGCAATTGCGCGACGGCGACTTTGCGCTGTTCGGCCGTCGGCGCGGTGGAAAATTTCAGGTAATAGGCGATGCCACGCTCGATGCGATTGATGTCGCGCAGCCCGCAGTTATGCGCGATATCGGTCGCCTTGCTCGCCCACGGCGAAATGGTGCCGAAGCGCGGCACCACGAAAAACAGCTCGCCCTCGGTGGCGCCGGCCTGCAGCGCCGGGCCGTACTGCAACAGTTGTTGCAGCAGCGCGGTTTCGGCATCGTCCAAAACGCGTTCGGCATCGATCACATGCACAAACTCGGCATAAACCGCCGTCAGCGCCGGCAAACGCGCGCTTAGGATCGCTTGCAACTTGCGGATTCGAAAGGGGGAAAGAGCCGGGGCGCCGCGCAGAATCAGCATGCCGGAAGATACCTCTAGGTCGGGGGGCAACGGGAAAGGCGCGTATTGTAAAGGAATGGGCTGGATTGATCAGCTTGATAACGCGCCGATTTGCCATCAGTTGCGCTCTCCGAGCGGTGTGCGCGCGTATCTGATTTCTCCGACTTGGTTGGCTGATCAGGCTTTGACCAGTAGAATGCCGACCTATGACCGCTTCCCTGCTCTCCCGTCTCCCGCCTCTTCGTCCGTTACTCGGCTTATTCCTAACCTCAGTACTTGCGCTACTCGGCGGCTGCGGCTCGTCCGATCACCTGCAAGAAATCCGCGACGCCGGCGTCCTGCGCGTGCTGACCCGCAACAGCCCGACCACCTATTACGAAGATCGCAACGGCCCGACCGGCTTCGAATACGAATTGGCGAAACGCTTTGCCGATTATCTCGGCGTGAAGCTACAGATCGAAACGCAGCCCAGCATCGACGGCATTTATGAAAATCTCGGTCGCGGCCGCGCCGATCTCGCTGCTGCCGGCCTTGCCATCACGCCGAAGCGCCAGCAGGAAGTGGATTTCGGTCCGGGCTTCATGGATGTCGAACAAGTCGTGTTGACGCATGAGGACGGTATTTCTCCCACTGCGCTCACCGATCTGCGCAACGCGCGCGTGCATGTGCTCGCCGGCAGTTACGCGGCCGAATATCTGCACGATCAAAAAGAGTTGGTCGCCGGTTTGAAGTGGGAGGAATCGAACGATATCGAAACCATCGACCTGCTCGATCAGCTCGACGCTAACGAAATCGATGCCACCATTGTCGACTCCAATGAATTTGCCGCGAACAGCGCGTTTTATCGCAATACGCACGTGGCGCTCAAACTTGGCGCCAGTAGCCAACTGGCGTGGGCGCTGGCGAAAGATCCACGCAATCAACGCCTGCGCGATGAAGTAAATAATTTCTTTGCGAAGCTCAAAGACAGCGGCGAACTGGCGCAATTGATCGATCGCTATTACGCCGGCAGTGCCGATAACGATAAATACGATGCCTCGCAATTCACCGACAATCTGCAACGCACATTGCCCAAATACCGCGACATGATCGAGCAGGTCGCCGAAGACTACGACATCGACTGGCGTCTATTGGCGGCCGTCAGTTACGCCGAGTCGGAATGGAAACCGCACGCAGTATCGCCCACCGGCGTGCGCGGCATGATGATGCTGACCAACGCCGCGGCGAAAGAAGTCGGCGTTACCGATCGCGTCGATCCGCTGCAAAGCCTACGTGGCGGTGCGCGCTATTTAAAAGGCATTTTGCAGGACCTGCCGCCGCGCATTCAGCCCGAAGACAAAATGTGGTTTGCGCTGGCGGCGTACAACATCGGTTACGGCCATCTCGAAGATGCGCGCTTGATCGCGGAGCGCATGGGCAAAGATCCGAATCGCTGGAGCGATGTCAAAGACACGCTGCCGCTACTGCAAAAAAGCCAATATTACGAGCACACCAAAAATGGCTATGCGCGCGGCCGCGAGCCGGTGCGCTACGTGCAGAACATTCGCTACTACTACAACTTATTGACCTGGACCGAAGTGGCGAAGCAGCGCACCCCGCCGCCGAAATCCACCGACCAATATCTGCCGGATATGTTCGACGCCACTCTTAACGCGCTGTAACAAAAAACGCGGCCCTCTCGCCTTTTATCCGTGATATTTTTGCCGCTGACTATTTTCTTCTTTACACGCTGCCGCCAATTTTCGACGGCAAATCAGCCATCCAATCCGTGCTTGAAAGCAATCCGCCGCGTCGGCCGCTGCATTTGCGGAAGCCAAAACACAGCCACTGTCTGCGCTTGAATTAACTCTCTGCACTGGGGCAGGCGCCCGGAAATTGCGCGGCCTGACGACTTCCAAGCGCGTTCAATTTTTTAAGGAAAATGGATGGAACACAGCACCCCACTCATCACCACGATCGCCGCCGGCTTTGGCATCGCGTTAATTTTTGGTTTTATCGCCGAAAAAATTAAGGTCCCGGCGTTGGTTGGCTATCTGTTGGCGGGCATTCTGATCGGCCCCGGTACGCCCGGTTTTGTCGCTGACACGCACATCGCCGCGCAACTGTCGGAAATCGGCGTGATGCTGCTGATGTTCGGCGTCGGTCTGCATTTTTCGCTGAGCGACCTGCTCGCGGTAAAACGTATCGCCGTTCCTGGCGCCGTGGTGCAAATGGGCTTGGCGACCGCCCTGGGCATGGGACTCGCCTCGTGGTGGGGTTGGAGTTTCGGCAGCGGTTTGATTTTCGGCTTGTCGCTGTCGTGTGCGAGCACCGTGGTGTTGTTGAAAGCGCTCGAAGCCAATAAATCACTGGAAACAATGAATGGCCGCATCGCGATCGGCTGGCTGGTGGTCGAGGATCTAGCCACCGTATTGGTGTTGGTATTGCTGCCGCCGCTCGCCGGTTTGTTGGGCGGGACGGTGATCGACACCGGCAACGACGCACCGCTGTGGCTGACCATCGGCAAAACCTTATTGCAGGTCGCCGCGTTTATTGCGGTGATGCTGATCGCCGGTAAACGTGTACTGCCGTGGATGTTATGGCAGGTGGCGCGCACCGGCTCGCGCGAGCTGTTTACGCTGGCCGTGGTCGCGACCGCCATCGGCATCGCTTATGGCGCGGCGGTATTGTTCAGTGTGTCGTTCGCGCTCGGCGCTTTTTTCGCCGGCATGGTGATGCGCGAATCCGAATTCAGTCATCGCGCGGCCGAGGAATCGCTGCCGCTGCGCGATGCTTTTTCGGTGCTGTTTTTTGTATCGGTCGGCATGCTGTTCGAGCCGTCGATTTTGGTCGAACAACCGATCCGCGTGCTCGCGGTGGTAGCCATCATCGTGGTCGGAAAAGCCTTCGCCGCGCTGGCCTTGGTACTCGCCTTTCGCTACCCGCTCAACACCGGCCTTACCGTCGCCGCCAGCCTCGCGCAGATCGGTGAGTTTTCTTTCATTCTCGCCGGTCTCGGGCAAACGCTCGGGTTGTTATCGGCGGAAGGCATGAGCCTGGTCCTAGCCGGCGCGTTGATTTCGATTGCGCTGAATCCGTTTTTGTTTGCCGCAATCGCGCCGCTGCGCCGCTGGTTTCTGGCGCGCTCCGAATTTGCCCAGCGCTTGGAAAGACGGCAAGACCCGTATGCCGAATTACCGATGAGCACGGAGCGCAAATACCTGGAAGGGCAAGTGGTGCTGGTGGGTTTTGGGCGCGTCGGACGGCGCATTGCGGCGGCACTGGATGCACGCGGTATTCCCTACGTCGTAGCGGAGCAGAATCGCGAGTTAGTTGAGGATTTGCGTAAGAAAGGCATGGCCGCCGTGTCGGGCAACGCGGCCGACCCCGCCGTCTTAATTCAAGCGCATATCGCGCACGCGGCAATGTTGGTTATCGCCACACCGGATCCATTAAATGTTCGGCAAATGGCGGATACCGCGCGCATGCTTAATCCGGCAATTGAAATCGTGCTGCGCACGCACAGCGAAAACGAATCGATATTGTTGAGCAGGGAAGGTATCGGCGCGGTGTTTTTTGGCGAGGAAGAATTAGCCAAAGGCATGACCAATCATGTGCTGGAACGCTTCACGCCGCAGACACCAACACCAACTTTCGATCACGGTTGATGGCGGCTGCGTAATTTCATGGCACATAAAATAGTTATCGCGAGCAATAAACGAGTCAGCTAAATACGGGCATTTCGAGACAAGCTATTTTTTGTATCATTTTATTTCTCGCCGCCACCGCGACGGCTGCGAAAAAAAGTTCGCATCGCCTCTGTGCTTTGCTCGGCAAGAACTCCGCTCTGCACCTCGATGCGATGATTTAAATGCGCACCATCCAACAACTGCAAATTGCTCACGACAGCACCGGCGCGCGGTTCCGGCGCACCGAATACCAACCGTTTAATTCGCGCATGCACTAATGCGCCAGCGCACATAGCGCACGGTTCGATCGTCACGTACAGCGTGGTATCGGGCAGACGGTAATTCGATACTTTTTTCGACGCGTCGCGCAACGCGACAATTTCGGCATGCGCGGTCGGATCGCACAGACTGATCGGCTGATTAAAGCCCGCACCGATTAACTGATTGTCTCTAACCACAATGGCGCCGACCGGCACTTCGCCGGCCGCTGCAGCTTGCTGCGCTTGATCGAGCGCAAGCTGCATCCAATATTCGTCAGTGAAGTTCATCAGGGCAGAAGGCCGCTCGCGAATTGAAGGGGGATTTTCGCATATCTCAATCGCGCGGCACTATGTGTCACGGTGCGGCAAAGGGCGATGCTGTGCGGCAGAATATGGCGATAACGCGAAAATGCCGCACGTGAACGCTATAACGCGATACCGATTTGCAACGTACCCGTGTAACCGGCGCTGACACTGCCGGTCAGTGTCAGCAATTGATAAGTAGTGCCATCGGAAAATACGTGATCCGCCGCATTGTTTGCGATCGATGTATTTTGCCCGTGCGTATACAGCGCGGAGTTGTAGACCGTCGTATTAATCGCATCGGGAAACGCTAATTGTGTGGTGACTTCAAGCGCGTTGCCGAGATACGCGCGCAAATGAATATGCGTGACGCGCCCTTGATACCAACCCGGATAAATTGTCGTGAAGGTGACCGCGCCATCGCTGTCTGTGCTCTGCACACCACGCAGCCACGTCTCGCCGCTATGACTGCCGTTCTCGTTGCTGCTGTAACCGGAGTATTCGCCGTCTTTATTGCAAGCCAGATATACACCTCGACCCCACTGAGCGGCGTGCAACTGTCGTTCACGTTGACCAACGTTAGCGTCAACGTAAATGGCACACCGGTTTGCGTGCCTTCGGTGATATCCGCACGATGGACGACCTCGGCGCCGGCAATGGTCGACCATAGCGGGTACGGACCGACTTCATCGCTCGGTATCAATACACAACCGCTGCTTGAGCTGCCGGTCGCGGTAGTTGTCGTCGTAGTGACTGTCGATGTGCTCGCCGCTGTCGATGAACCACCGCCACCGCCGCAATTAATCAACGCACCGATACTTAACGCACCCAACACACCCGCCTCGATTGCCTGCCGACGCGTTAACGATTTATTGAGTAATTTTTCTTTCGCCATGAGGTGCCTCGCAAATGGTTGTTACGCATTTGCGAATGTCGCATCGCATGTTGTCGGCATTATTTTATTCGGCGGTAATTTTGCATCGGCCTCGACACACGGCGGACACATTAGATGTCATCGCATTTGCTAAACGCTTTATGAACGACGATTACGATCACTCGCGCCGCAACGAAATACTGCGCTAATCGACCATCATTAAATTCAAAGCCGAACTTCATTAAATTCAACGCGCGAATAATCCGTTAAATTTGCGGCGTCGCTCATGTATAGCTTCCGTTAGCTAACATTTAGAAAATGTTAGTCAGTCTCGTCGGAATCTCGCCGCCGAAACATCTGCGAAGACTCACTGCTGTAATTCCCGAATCGCTTGCGCCAACGCAAACACCGACAGCGGTGCAGATCCTTCGGCTTTATTGCTCAGCGTCACGTACGCATTCTGGCCGGCACCGACGGTACCGGCGATAACTTTCGCCAACGCGGCGCGCGTATCCAGATCGGGATCGAGCATTTTGTCGTAGGGCTCGTACAGCTGTTGCGCATCTTCGTAACCGAATGCACCGTGGATCGGATTGAGATTCCAACGGCACACCAACGGCCCCGGCCACAGCGCGCGCAAAATCGGTAATTGTTCGGCAATGCGCGGCATTTTTGCGTGCAGGCCCATGCAATACGTCGCGCCGTTATCGCGCAACGCGGCGACGAAATTCGCTGTCAGCCATTGCGGATCGCGAACCTCAACGGCGACCGCAGCATCTGGTGCCACAGCCCGTACATCGGGAATAACCTTTAGCAAGGCATTCAGCCGCGCGATCAGATCGGACATCTGCCCGAGCCATTGAAGTGGCAGCGGGCTGATTTGAAAAACCAGCGCACCGAGCTTTCCGCCCAATCCCGCCAATGCAGGATCGATGAAATCGCGCAGCGCCGAATCGGCATTGAGAAAATTCGGATTAATTTGGCGACCCTGCCCGCTCTCGTCGCGAATCAACGCATCGGTCACAATGCTTGGAGCCTTGACGACAAAACGAAAATCCGCCGGCACCTGCGCGGCATAAGCCTCAAATTGCGCCACCGTAAGCGGCCGATAAAAACTGCGATCGATACTGATGGTGCGGAACATGGGGTGCTGTGCGTACGCGGGCAGGCCGTGCCGCGATAGCGTCGCATCGGGATAATCGCCATCCCAGACGATGCCATTCCAACCCGGATAATTCCACGAGGAACAACCCAACCGCAGTTGCGCCGGCAACGCAGTGGCGAGTTCGATTAGCGCGGGAGCGGGCATTGCTGCGCGGACTAGCGCAGAACTTTCATTGCCGAAAAGGCCACCTTGCATACTTAAGAACCATCGATCTTTTTAAAATGAAATTGTCAGCGCGAATGCTTCACCGCATCTCGCCTAAACAGCCGCGCCTTTATCTTTCTGTCGTATTTTTCGAAGCAATATTTTCTCGGATCTTGCGCTTGCGCACCGGCTCATCAACCTCATTTTGCATGCGGTAAGTCCGCTCGCCGGCGCCGTGCAACAGCTGCGTTATCGCGCCAGTCTCGGGCAAATTTTTCCAGAAGCGCACCGGCATTTCGCGTCGCATCATATCGACCTTGACGCGCGCGGGATTAAAAATACTGCGGTAATACGCGAGCCACAGCGCCTCGCCGGCGTCCGCCTCCGGCGCATCTTCGCGTGCAGCTGGCGGAGCAAAGACGAGCGCGTGTCGATCCCAATACGCACATCCGAGGGGGGTCAGAATCGTCCAGTGCATGGCCGCGAAGCGCTTCGCAAAAAAAGGCGCCGCCGCGCGCACAACGTGGTGTTCCGGCTCAAACCAAGCAATATGCGTCTCGCCTTCCTCGGTAACGACCGGACGAAAACGCACGAACGCGTGCATTTTATGGATCTCGCGCCCGACCTCGCGCGCCATGCGGTCGAGCTGCAGCAGCGCCGGGTGCATACGATCGGCCCAGGCGTGGCGATCCCGCATTAGCAATGCGGCCATCGCATGCAATTGTCGAAAACGGTCGACGCTGTTGTGCAGCACTATCGTGCGCGCGAGGGTCAGGAAATCGCGCGGCAACCGAATCGATCCGGCAGCGACAGTTTCGACGCGGCTGCGATCTAGCACAGTGCCCGCCTCTATATCAAACAAATCGCCCTGCGCCTGAGTGCCGTCATCCCAGGTGACCTGCGCCGGCGAAATATCGTGGTGCAGCAGATAGCGCAGCGCCGCCGAGAATCCGTCGACATCATCGGAGCGCGCGAGCTTCACCGTGTGCGCTGTCGCTTGTCCGTTCATGGCGCGCTCGCCTGAAACAAATCGCCCTGCTGCGGCGATGTGTTTCTCGCCGAGGGAACCGGCAGCAACAGGCGCTGCGCGGCATCCTGCGCCGGCCGATGATCCGGCAATTGCACGAAGGCCAGCACTTTTTGCGTCGGCGCGCCGAGACGCTCGACATCGGCCTTGCGCATGCGCCTTACCCGCCGCGCCGCTAAAAGCCGCGTAACCGATTGCACGCCAAGCCCGGGCACGCGCAGCAACATTTCCTTGGCAGCGCGATTGATATCGACCGGAAAATACTCGGGATGGGCCAGCGCCCAGGCCATTTTTGGATCGACCGCCAGCGATAACATGCCGTTATCCGTGACCAGCTCCTGCTCTTCGAATCCGTAAAAGCGCAGCAGCCAATCCGCCTGATAAAGGCGATGTTCACGCATCAGCGGTGCGCCGACCGACGGCAATGCCGCGCTCGCGTGCGGAATCGGACTAAACGCCGAGTAATACACGCGCCGCAACCGAAAGTTGCGATACAGCGCTGCACTTTTCGTGAGGATGCTGCGATCGCTCGAATCATCGGCGCCGATAATCATCTGCGTGCTCTGCCCTGCTGGCGCAAATTGCGCGACCTTCCGCTTGGGCTTACCGCCCGCCATTACCTTGATCTTGCGCTCCGCTTTTTGATCTTCGCGCGATTCATCGGACTGGCGTCGAATCCGCTCCATCGACAGCGCGATGGCCGCCGCATCTTTTTCCGGTGCCAGCCGAATCAACGCTTCTTCGGTCGGCAGCTCGACATTAATGCTGAGCCGATCCGCGTGCAGGCCGGCGCGTGCGATCAGATCTGCGCTGGCATTGGGAATGGTCTTCAGGTGGATGTAGCCGCGAAAATGATCCTCCTCACGCAATTGCCGCGCGACCTCGATCAGCTGCTCCATGGTGTAGTCCGGCGTCTGGATGATGCCCGAGCTCAGAAACAAGCCCTCGATGACGTTGCGTTTGTAGAAGTCGAGGGTGAGATTGACGACCTCTTCAACGGTAAAACGCGCGCGCTCGACATTGCTCGATTGGCGATTGACGCAGTACAGGCAATCGAAGGTGCACCAGTTGGTCAGCAGTAATTTGAGCAGCGAAATGCAACGGCCATCCGGCGCGTAGCTGTGGCAAATACCCATGCCGCCACTGGAGCCGATGCCCTTCTGATCGCGCGAATCGCGGCGCGCACCGCCGCTGGACGCGCACGACGCATCGTATTTGGCGGCATCGGCCAGGATGATAAGTTTGTCGAGAGTCGTCTTTGCCATACTGTGATTATATACAGCATGGCAAAAATATTGGCAAACGCGAAGGAGCAAATTAAGCCGCAGCGGACCGCCGCTCCAAGATTCGATAAAGCTCGCCAGTGCGTCCATGAATTAATACAAGTTCAGCGACCGACCATGAAATGGGTTCGATATCGACGGTGCTTATGCGGATGGGATCGTAGAGCAGCGTAAGGTGCGGCGAGAACGGTTGCTTGCTAAGGGGGAGCCGCTGCAGCAAGAGCGCCTTCGCCAATTCCTGCTGCAATGTGGTCAACGCGGCCGGGGCTTGGCTAGATGCCAATACCAATGGAGCTTTTTCTCCTGTCGATACGAAGCTCATCGCGCGATCGAACCGGATCTCGAAGGCAGAAAAATGAATCGTCGCAACTGCCTGCCGCACGCGGTCGAGCAATTCAGCTTGAACCCCGGCCTGCGGTTCGAGCGCATTTAATGTGAGGTGGAAATGATCTCGGCGAATCCGGCTGTGCACGCCATATTCGGCGCGGATGACTTCAGCGCTTGCGACTATTCGAGTCGTTAAATCGGCATCGGGAACCAGCGCGAAGAATAATTTATCGTCCGCGACCGGCAGCGGCTCGAACTCAAACAAAGAACCTTGCATACCTAAACCTTAGCGCCGGTCGCAGCGCTGCTATTCCCACTCAATCGTCGCCGGCGGCTTGCTCGATACGTCGTACGTTACGCGCGACACGCCGGAGATTTCGTTGATGATGCGATTGGATACTTTCTCCAACAATTCATAGGGCAGATGCGCCCAACGCGCGGTCATGAAATCGATGGTTTCCACCGCCCGCAATGCGATCACGTATTCATAGCGACGCGCATCGCCGACGACACCGACCGATTTCACCGGCAAGAATACGGCAAAGGCCTGGCTGGTTTTGTGATACCAATCGGCGCGGAGTAATTCTTCGAGAAAAATCGCATCGGCTTCGCGCAGAATATTTGCGTATTCTTTTTTCACTTCACCGAGAATGCGTACGCCCAAACCCGGACCGGGGAATGGATGGCGATACACCATGTCGTACGGCAAGCCTAATTCCAAACCGATTTTGCGCACTTCGTCTTTGAATAATTCGCGCAGCGGTTCGACTAATTTGAATTGCATATTGGCCGGCAAGCCGCCGACGTTGTGATGCGATTTAATCACATGCGCTTTGCCGGTTTTCGCCGCAGCCGATTCAATTACGTCGGGATAAATCGTACCCTGCGCGAGAAATTTCACATCCTGCAATTTGGTCGCTTCGGCATCGAACACATCGATAAACGTGCCGCCGATAATTTTGCGTTTTTGTTCCGGGTCGTTAACGCCGAGCAGGCCATCGAGAAATTGTTTTTCCGCATCGGCGCGAATGACTTTCACGCCCATGTTGCGCGCGAACATATCCATCACCTGATCGCCTTCGTTCTTGCGCAGCAGACCGTTGTCGACGAACACGCAGGTCAATTGCGTGCCGATCGCACGATGCAATAACGCTGCGACAACCGACGAATCGACGCCGCCGGATAAACCGAGCAACACTTTATTGGTGCCGACTTGCGCACGCACCGTACGGATCGCGTCTTCGATAATATTGGCTGGCGTCCACAACGCATCGCAGCCGCAAATCGTCAACACGAAATGTTCGAGAATGCGTAAACCTTGCAGCGTATGTGTGACTTCCGGGTGAAATTGCACGCCGTAAAAATGTTTCGATGCGAGCGACATCGCCGCTACCGCGCACGACTCGGTCGATGCCATCAGCGCAAAACCTTCCGGCATTTTCACGACTTTATCGCCATGACTCATCCACACATCGATCAGCGAAGCGCCGTCTTCGTGATCGACATGATCGCGAATATCGCGCAGCAAATCGGTATCGCCATGCAACTTAACTTGCGCGTAACCGAATTCGCGAATATTCGACCCTTCGACCTTGCCGCCGAGTTGCTCGGCCATCGTCTGCATGCCGTAACAAATACCGAACACCGGCAAATCCATTTCGAATACGCACTGCGGCGCACGCGGCGAATTTAATTCGGTGACCGATTCGGGACCGCCCGCGAGAATGATGCCGCGCGGATTAAATTCGCGAATGGCGGCTTCGCTCATATCGAACGGATAAATTTCGCAGTACACCCCAATCTCGCGCACGCGGCGCGCGATCAGTTGCGTGTATTGCGATCCGAAATCGAGAATTAAAATGCGGCTGGCGTGAATATCGTGCGTCATAGAAAAATCCAAAATCAATTTTTACTGTTCAATAAATAAAATGTGCAGCAACCCAATTGTTCGGCAGCAAATTGTTCGGCAGCAAATTGTTCGGTAGCAAAGAATTCAGTAACAAAGAATCCAGCAAACAAAATACGGTTTTGAAAAAAACAAAACGGGGCGCAAAGCCCCGTGTGTTTGTAAATGTAAAACTGTTTCAACCGCCCAAAGGATAGTTCGGCGCTTCCTTGGTGATGCTGACATCGTGCACGTGGCTTTCATGCATGCCGGCGGAAGTCACACGCACAAAGCTCGGCTTGGTGCGCAGGCTTTCGGTATCGCGGCAGCCGGTATAACCCATCGCCGAGCGCACGCCGCCCATCAACTGATGCACGATGGCCGACAGCGAACCTTTGTATGGCACGCGACCTTCGATACCTTCCGGCACCAACTTCTCGACACCATCATCGACGCTTTGAAAATAACGATCGCTGGAACCTTGCGTTTTCGCCATCGCACCGAGCGAACCCATGCCGCGATACGATTTGTAGGTGCGACCTTGGAACAATTCGGTTTCGCCGGGCGCTTCTTCGGTGCCGGCAAACATGCTGCCCATCATCACGCTGTACGCACCGGCGGCGAGTGCTTTGGAAATGTCGCCGGAGAAGCGAATACCGCCGTCCGCAATCAATGGCAAACCGGAATCGCGCAATGCTTCGGCCACTTCGGCAATCGCGCTGATCTGCGGCACGCCGATGCCGGTGACGATACGCGTGGTGCAAATCGAACCGGGACCAATGCCGACTTTAACGGCGTCGGCGCCGACATCAAGCAATGCGCGCGCGGCATCGCCAGTCGCGATATTGCCGCCGATCACATCGACCTGCGGGAAATGTTTTTTGATCCATTGCACGCGTTGAATGACGTTGCGGCTGTGACCGTGCGCGGTATCGACCACGATGACATCGACGCCAGCTTCAACTAATGCGGCAACGCGCTCGTCGGTGTCGGCTCCGGTGCCGACCGATGCGCCGGCACGCAAACGGCTTTGCTTGTCTTTCGACGCCTGCGGATAGGTCTGCGCTTTGTTGATGTCCTTCACCGTGATCATGCCGCTCAAATCGAACTTGTCGTTCACGATCAGCACTTTTTCGATACGGTGTTTATGCAGCAATTCTTTAACGCTTTCGAGATCGGCGCCCTCGCCCACCGTCACCAGCTTTTCTTTCGGCGTCATGATGCTGGAAACCGGCGCATCCATACGCGTCTCGAAGCGCACATCGCGGCTGGTGACGATGCCGACCAAACGGCCGTGATCGAGTACCGGTACGCCGGAGATATTGTGTTGGCGGCGAATCTCGATCAGATGGCTAATCGGTGCGCTGGCTTCGATGGTGATCGGGTCTTTAACGACGCCGCTCTCGTGTTTTTTCACTGCGCGTACTTCGCGCGCCTGCTGCGCCACCGTCATGTTCTTGTGAATGATGCCGATACCGCCTTCCTGCGCCAGTGCAATCGCAAGGCGAGCTTCGGTAACGGTATCCATGGCGGCGGAGACGAGAGGAATATTCAGTTCGATATTGCGGGACAGGCGGGTTTTCAGGCTGACGTCTTTCGGCATTACGTCCGAGTAGGCAGGTACCAACAAGACATCATCGAAAGTAAGCGCGTCATGGAGGATACGTAGCATTGGTGAAACCCCCTTGGCTAAATAGCCGGACATCTTAATGGATCGGCGGGGCCGGGTAAATACGGCGCTGCCGGTGAAGTGATTACCTCGGACCGCCAAATAGCCACAAAATTTCTCTTTGTTTGCGCGACGCAGCCAGTAAAATGCGGCGCCATGCGCAACCCAAACCTCTATCCCGGCCGCGATATCGCCAAACCGGGCACCAGCAACGACCGACCCGACAGCGCTCTCAATGTCGGCCAACTCAATCGGTTGGCCCGTCAACTGCTGGAAGATTGCTTCTCGCAAATTTGGGTCGAAGGCGAAATCTCGAACCTGTCGCGTCCGAGTTCCGGCCATTGGTACTTCACGTTGAAGGATGCCAATGCGCAGATTCGCTGCGCGATGTTTCGTAATCGCAATATCCGCATTCGCTTTCAACCAGGCGACGGCACTAAGGTTTTAGTCAAAGGCGTGGTCAGCCTTTACGAGGCGCGCGGCGAATATCAATTAATCGCTGAAGATTTATTGCCGGCGGGCGAAGGTTTACTTGCCGCGCAATTTGAAATGCTGAAACAGAAACTTCAGCAGGAAGGATTGTTCGACCCAGCCCATAAAAAACCGCTGCCGGAAAACATTGCGCACATTGCCGTGATTACATCGGCCACCGGCGCCGCGATTCGGGATGTTCTAACGGTTCTGCACAGGCGCGCACCGAGCACCCGCGTCACCGTATTGCCGGTGCCGGTACAAGGCGACCAAGCGGCGCCCGCCATTGTCGGCGCGATCAACACTGCAAACGCATTGGCAGCCTCGCAAAAACAAGCATTCGATGTAATTTTGCTCAGCCGCGGCGGCGGCTCGATCGAAGATCTATGGGCATTTAATGACGAGCGCGTGGCGCGTGCGATTTATGCAAGCGAATTGCCGATCGTCAGCGCAGTCGGCCACGAGGTCGATTTCACCATCGCCGATTTTGTCGCCGACGTGCGCGCACCGACACCCTCGGCCGGCGCCGAATTGCTCAGCCGCGATCAACGCGAACAGTTGCAGCAATTGCTCGGTTGGCGCAAACGCTTGATCGCCAGCTGGCAACGCATAGCGCAACAAAAACAACAACAGCTGCGTTGGCAGCAACGTCGCCTGCAACATCCCGGTCAACGGCTACGGCAATGGACTTTGCGTTTGGATGAACTCGACATGCGCCTGCGCAATACGCTGCAGCGCCGCGTGCGCGAACAGCATCAGCATATCCGTCTGTTGCAATCGCGGCTGCAACGCCACAACCCGGCAGTACAACTCAAGCATTTAAATGAACGCTTCGAAACACTGCGCAAGCAACTCGGCAGTGCGAATTCGCGTTTATCGCAAGCGCGACAACAACGCTTAACCGCCGCTGCTCAATTATTAAATAGCGTGAGTCCGCTCAACACATTGCAACGCGGTTATGCCATCGTCAGCGACACCAACGGCGAAGTATTGCGCACCACAACAAACAGCAAACGCGGCGATACCGTGCGCGCGCGCCTGGCCCACGGCCAATTAATTTGTACAGTTGATTCAATCATTGAGGAGAAAAGTTAAATGTATTTTGCGTTGAAACATATTCACGTGCTGTGTGCGGTTATTTCGATTGTCGGTTTTATTATTCGCGGCGCACTGCGCCTCGCCAATTCATCGGTGTTACAAAAAAAATGGATTCGCATCGTGCCGCATATCATCGACACGCTGCTATTGCTGAGTGCCATCGGATTAACGATAACAATCCATCAATATCCAATCACTACTGATTGGCTCAGTGCGAAACTGATCGGATTAATTGTGTATATCGGCCTCGGCGTTGTGACTTTACGCACTGCAAAAACGCAACCGGTGCGAATCGTTGCCTATTTATTGGCGATCGTGACATTTGGCTACGTGGCAGCGGTCGCGGTGACAAAATCCCCGCTATTTTTTTGACGGCAATTCGCCCAACGTGAACATTTTGCCAAGGACGACAGTTGACCTGCTGCTGGCGCTCGACTAAATTTTGCGCGCCATAAAGGCAGAACCAACTACAAAAATAGGGATTCAAAATGGATAAGTTGAAAATTGCTCTCGCGGCTCTTGCATTTGCTCTTCCAGTGCAAAGTTTCGCCGAGACCGCAAAGGAAAAAAAACCTGAGCTTGAGAAAGTATCGAAATCCGACGAAAAGCTTAATCCGTGGACTGATTGCGGTATTGGCGCCATGCTTTTTGACGAGACGAAATGGGCTGCAGTAACGTCCAATATTATTTGGGATTGGGGCATTACCGCAACCACCTCAGCAGTCTCTTCAAAGCATACCTGCGAAGGCAAAAAAGTTGTTGCAGCGTTCTTTATCAATCAAACCTATGCAAATATTGAAGAAGAAACCGCCAATGGGAATGGAGCGCATATCACCGCTATGCTCAACATTCTCGGCTGTAACAGCGCCTCCCAACAAAACATCATAGATTCGGTTCGCGCCGACTTCAGCAAGGCAGCAGCTAGCGCTTCCTACGCTGAAAAAACAAAATCGGCCAAAGCTCAAGATTATTATTTCATTCTTGACGAAAAAGTATCCGGTCGTTATGCCCAGCAATGCCAGGCGATTTAATTAACTCTCCGTAGGCAGATAGGGCCCGCCCGTGAGGGCGGGCCCTTTTCATGTAACTCACATACGAGAAAGTCACGGGCTCCGTAAAAACTTACGAAGCGCTTACCGGCGTTGCTACTCGCCCTTACAACAACTACAACCAATAAGAAATCAAATTGATGCGATCTTTATTTTTCGCAATTTTTTTAGCTTTAGTAATACCAGCGCCGTGTTCTGCCGCAGATCACAATGATTTCAGCAATAATGATTCAGCGCAGGCTCCGACGATGCTTATCATGCAGGCACGCGCAAAGCATCTCGCCGATGCGCTTCGCTGGCATGCATTAGTTCACTACAAAAAGAACGAATGGCATTTTACCGATGGTGTTCATAGTGAAATTATCTCCCCGGAATTTTTTCTCGCAAAATCGGGCTCAACAAATCCATCTGCCGAGCTAGAGGCAACGATAGCCGGGTTCTATGCCCCTATCGGAGTTGACCCAGATCAGCACCCGCAATGTCGATTTGTCGCTCGCTATAAATGGTTGCGCCAAACACTGGACTGGACAGATGTCGAACCACCCTTGGTCACATGCAAAAAATACCGGGAGTGGGCACTCAATGGGCACATAAAATCTGTCAGTTTAATTTTTGCCACCGGATACCTAAGCAATCCGGCATCGCTCTATGGCCATCTGTTAATAAAATTCAATACATCGGACAACATCGTCGACAACGATTTGCTGGACCCAAGCTTAAGTTACGGGGCAATAGTACCCAAGCATGAGAGCGGGTTGGTTTACATGTCGAAAGGACTACTAGGTGGCTACGAAGCAGGGTTTTCACACGACAAATTTTTTCAGCACAATCATAACTATGCCGAAACAGAATTGCGCGACCTTTGGGAGTATCGGCTTGCACTCCCGCCCGATGAAGTTGACCTTATTGTTGCGCACGGGTGGGAAATGCTCGGCGCCAAATTTAATTATTACTTTCTGAGTAATAATTGCGCCTATGAAGTTTCCGAGCTTTTACATGTAGCAATAGACGATCGTCTCTTGCCGAATACGCCATGGTCGATTCCTTCCACGGTTTTCAATCGACTAACAGTCATTGATAGAGAAGGAAGACCGCTAGTTAGCGCTGTACGAAAAATCCCTTCGCGACAAAATCGATTCTATAAAAAATATTTCGCTCTCAGCGAACAACAACGGGCTCTGGTTAAAAAAATTATTGTCCACCCGGCCAACTTTGGCGGTGGCGAATATCAAGATATGGCCAACACTGATAAAATTAAAACCCTCGAAACTCTTTTCGATTATTACGAGTTCCGAGCAGCGGATGAAATAGATCAGCAAAAATATCGACAAAAAAAACAAGTGGTCCTGCTGGGGCGACTAAAACTTCCTTCCGAACAATTATCGTGGCCGCAAACATCGGACAAGCCACCGCATGAAGGTAATCCGCCCTTAATGGCGCAACTCTCTGCGCTGACGAACTCCGCCGATGGCAACGCGATTGAAGTGCGAATCCGTCCCGCCTATTACGATATGCTCGCATTGGATGCGGGGAAAATCCCTTACTCCAGCTTAGCCATGTTCGATTTTAAACTGATGTATAGCGATGAACATTTGCACTTTAGAAGTCTCGATTTATTAAGTATAGAAACCCTGAGTCCATCGCGTACCGGCGCTCCCGGCGACGGCAGCTATGCGTGGCGGTTTCGAGTAGGCCTTGAGCAGCAAAATCTTCGTTGCATTGATTGCACCGTAGCGTTCACAGAAGGCGGCATTGGGAAAGCTGCGATAATCGACGGCAACACGTTGATCTATGGCATGTTGGACGCGAGGCTCCAATCCAATATGGAAAGCTCAGGAACGTTAGCGGGAACCACAGAGCTGGGCATAATCGCCGAACCGATTAAACATTGGAGGACGCGCATCTCTATTGGCGAGCGCGCCTATATCAACGGCGCCCGCGCTATGAAGCCGCTTCTTCGCTGGGAAAATCGACTTGGCGGAAACAAAAATTGGGATTGGGAAATAACTGTCGAAAAAAATAGCGCTAGCGAGCTCAGAACATCAGTTGCTTTCTATTGGTGAAATAATTTTACTATTACGGGACTATCGATGATGCGTAGAGAAATAATATTAATCGTATGGCTTCCTATCGCATCAACAATTGCGGGATGTAGTGAAAAAAACTCGCCAGAGCCGACGCAAAAAGATGCGGGTGTCATCCCCCAAGCGCAACTCGATGCACTGAACAAAGCGAAAAATGTTGAAGCGCTGCTCCAACAAGAAAGGGCACAGCAAAGCGATGCCGCGCAGTAAATCCTGCCGATGCACATTTACAGTTTCCCACCGATATCGACGCCGCAGGCGCGGATATTAATTCTCGGCACCATGCCGGGAAAAATGTCGTTAATTCAGCAACAATATTATGCGCATCCTCG
Source organism: Verrucomicrobiaceae bacterium (assembly GCA_028293825.1). Classification (GTDB taxonomy): domain Bacteria; phylum Pseudomonadota; class Gammaproteobacteria; order Pseudomonadales; family CAMLJR01; genus CAMLJR01. The sequence goes on along the minus strand of JAQGNY010000010.1, from coordinate 211,307 downwards.
TAATGCGTTTTGGCCAATTATGGGCGAGTTGTTTTCTTTTGATGCGCGCGAAGATTACGCGCTTCGAAAAACGCGATTAATGAGAGCGGAAGTAGCATTGTGGGATGTGTTGCAATCGTGCATTCGCGAAAGCAGCTTGGACAGCGACATCGATAACAAATCCATCGTCGCCAATAATTTTTCGGATTTTCTCGACGCGCATCCATTAATCGATCGGATTGGTTTTAACGGCGCGAAAGCTGCGCAACTATTTCGGCGTCACGTGCAGCCATTTTTGGCGATCGAAAAACAGACGCTGAATTATCTATTTTTACCATCGACTAGCCCCGCTCATGCCGGCAAAACGTTCAGTGACAAACTGCTGGCATGGCGGGCAATTCTTTAAGTAGAACTCTAAAAATTACCGTCCGCTAAACCGAGGACGACGACGCACTGGATCAGCATTGGCATTATCAGTTGGCTGCGCATCGCCGCGCGGCGAATTGCCGTTGCTGGCATTCGGATTCGGTCGTGGACGATTTTGCGGACGCGGCGTCGACGGCCGATGCGATGTCGACGGTCTAGCCGAATTGGGCTGTGGTGAACGTCTCTGCGCAGTTTGAGTTCGCTGCGGTTGCGGGCGACGCTGCGGCACATCATCAAGCACCGGCATTGGTTTTTTCTCACCGGGCTCAAAGTACGGTACCGGCTGTACATCGAGTTTGCGTTTTAATAAACGCTCGATATCCAACTGCAATTTGCGCTCTTCCGGGCTCACCAACGAAATCGCTTCACCGGTTGCGCCAGCGCGGCCAGTACGACCAATGCGATGCACGTAATCTTCCGGCACATTCGGCAATTCATAATTGACCACATGCGGTAATTGCTCGATATCGAGACCGCGCGCGGCGATGTCGGTAGCAACTAACACGCGCACTTCGCTGCTTTTAAAATCCGCCAATGCACGCGTGCGCGCGCCCTGACTTTTATTGCCGTGAATCGCTGCGGATGTAATGCCGTCGCGCTCCAACTGCTGCGCTAATTTATTCGCGCCGTGCTTGGTGCGGCAAAATACCAATACCTGCTCCCAGCCACCGCTGGTAATTAAATAACTCAGAATATCGTGCTTGTCGTTTTTATCGACTTGATAAACGGTCTGCTTAACCAGCGACGTGGTGGTATTGCGCGGCGCCACATCAATGCTGACTGGATCGTGCAACAACCCTTTGGTGAGTTGACGAATTTCATCGGAAAACGTCGCGGAAAATAAAAGATTCTGCCGACGCTGCGGCAACAGTTTTAAAACGCGGCGAATGTCGTGAATAAAACCCATGTCCAGCATGCGATCGGCTTCATCGAGCACGAGAATCTCAACCTGCGATAAATCGACCGCGCGCTGACCTTGCAAATCAAGCAAGCGACCCGGTGTCGCCACCAGAATGTCGACGCCGCCGCGCAGTTTCATCATTTGCGGATTAATACTAACACCGCCGAAAACAACCGCTGAACGCAGCGACAAATATTGGCCGTATACCGAAACACTTTCGGCAACCTGCGCGGCGAGTTCGCGCGTCGGCGTTAACACCAATGCGCGCACTGCGCGATTTTTTGCAGGCTCGCCATCGGCCAAGCGCTGTAATAACGGCAGCGTAAAACCAGCAGTTTTACCGGTACCGGTTTGCGCCGCCGCTAAAATATCGCGACCCGCCAAAATAACCGGAATCGATTGCGCTTGAATTGGTGTAGCGATTTCATAGCCTTTTTCGAGCACAGCGCGTTGCAGTGGCTCAATAAGACCCAATGTGGAAAAAGCAGTCATGTAAATTTGAATCCTGTGGGAAAAGCAGCAAGCGTTGTTACGTGAGCAAACTCAAAGCAAGATCAAACTAATAAGTAAGAGCAAACTAAAAGATGTGACAACAACAGTGGCGGCCATATGAACGGACCCGCCAGAGTCACCACGTGAAGGGGCTGGCGGAAGATAAGGACGTGCAGCTTACTTGGAATGAGCGCTAAAAGCGAGGTGGCTTACACCTATTCATTGTTATTGCAAAGATCACACGCATTTTCGCTGGGCGCGACATACACATCGAAACGCACTGCTTTCCCTTCCACGGAATAATTTGGCGCCCTTCCAGCCAACGCATCGGCTTTGCGCGGACGCTTTACCACTACGCGTATGCGCGCGCGTTTGCGTGCTGCGTTAAATAATTCAGTGTAATCCTCGGTCGCCCTATTTTCGTCGGCGCTGTGGAAAAGCTGCTGAAATAAGCGCATTTCTTTTTTTACCAGCGCCGACTTATCGTTCGGCGGAAACATCGGATCGAGATAAACGACATCGGGATATTCAGCTTCCGACAGATTGTTGAGATAAGTCGCAGCGTCAGCGCAGTGCAATTGCATCAAACTAACAACTTCATTGAGGCGCGCATCATCACTGCAATGCGCACGCTCAATACCGTCGGCGAGCAATGCCGCGACGATTGGATTGCGTTCAAGCAATGTCATCGCAAAACCGTAACTCGCCAGCACCGCGCTATCGCGCCCCAATCCCGCTGTCGCATCGATAACGCGCAATACGCCCTTGCTGCGACCCTTAATTGCTTTGACGATCATTTCGCCGGCGCCGCGCAATCGATGCGCGGTTGCTCCCTCAACGAAGTCGACAAAAACAGGGCCCGATTGCTGTGAGTCGGCGGGAAATAATCGCAACGATGAATCAACGTAGTGCAGATAAGCGACGCAATCGAGCGGCAAGTGCGTAGTAAAAGCGACGAGAGGAATAGCAAGCTTGTGCGCGAGCGCTGCACTGCGCTCGCAAGCAGCCGGAGCGACAACAACGATCGTCATCGCGGTCCGCCTTTGCCGGTGCAGAATAAATTTAGCGACATGGTAAAAATGTTAGGCAGCAACCAATGCCTTCGCCTGAGAGATTTGATCTTTGGCTTCAACCAGAATTTGTAGAGTCAACTCGGGCGTCAATTTACCGAGCGCGAGCTTTTGATAGGCCGGCACTTGATCCATACGCGGCGGCGCAGGCTGTCTGCGTTTGCCGATGTAGCTGTGCAGCGTCGCCACCAGAACGAGATCGCACAAATCGGCGCGTGTTGAAGGACAACGCGTCCACTCTTCGCAGCCGCGCGCCACTTCGACAATTTCATCGGGGAACTGCCAGTGCTCCAACACCATCGCACCGACCTCGCCTTTTAGCCGGTCGCACCATTGGCGTAATAGAACTTCATTTTCCAATAGTTTCGGATAACTCTGCGCGTAGCTGAGCACAGACAACACGCCGATATTGCTGACGAGTCCAGCCAGCATCGCTTCTTCCGGATCGTACAATTTAGTATGGCGGGCCAGCACGAAACTGATTGCAGCGACATCGGAGCTTTGCTGCCAAATTTCGGTCATTAATTTACGCAGCAACGGCACATCGCTGTTGAACAAATCGCGCAGCGTAAAACCGATAACCAATTGTTTGGTCGTCAACAAACCCAAGCGAATAATGGCGTTTTGCACGGTGTCGCATTTACTGGCGCCGAAATAAATCGGGCTATTGGCGGCGCGCATTATTTTTGCAGCGATAACTGGATCGCGATTCACTACATCGGCAATTTGGCGCACGCTGACATCGTTATTGTCGAGCATGGTGCGAATGCGCATCGCTACTTCGGGCAAACTGGTCAGACGAAATTTGCGCGCGTCCATGTCGGCTTTGAAAGCGTGCAGCATTTCCAGCGTTTCGTCATCGGCATGGTCCGACATTTCAACCACGCCGTAACCGACTTCAATTTCCTGCTGCTCTTGCGAATTATCCTGCAGCGATTCGAGCACGTCGCAATCGACGCTGAAATACTCGAGATTGGTCAGCGCTTTCGCGGTGTATTGGCGCGGTCGTAATTTTGCGATGGGAAGATTGGCGACAGTGGTACGCGCTTCGATCACGCGCTCGCGTCCGTCCTCTGCAATGAGCTGCAATTTACCGGACAACAGGAAAATATCTTGCGAGTCGATATCGCCGCGCAGAAAAATCGTATCGCCACGGCGAGCTTCTTTCACCTGCATGCGACTGGACAGAATTAACAGATCGTCTTCCGACAAATTGCGAAAACTGGTGAATTCGCGTAAGCGCTCGATACCCAGGCCTTGCGTAACCGCCATACCCACCCCCGTGACAATGGATCGCAGTATAAACGCAACGTGTGCGTAGAGAGCAACGGTGCTAAGGGATTCAGAAACGCAGCGATAAACTCTGCAGCGCAGAATCGTCGTATTGCTGTAGCAGCCGCTCAAGATGCACGCGGTTGCGTTCGAGCGATGCGGAGTATGGATCGTAGCCGCCGAAGTGCGCCGAAAAATAGCGGTAGGCGCCGCCGAACAATGCGTCGAGGCGTTCGTTCAGCGTGTGGCGGATAAATGCCGGAGTTTGCTTCAGCAAATCGGCGGGCGACGCGTAGCGAATATTCTCCGCACCATTGGCGTCGAGCTCGCGGGTAATGCCGCCGAGTTCGAATTCATGAAACAGCCGATCGCGACATTTTTCCAGATAACCGGGATCGGCCATTTGCGCCAGTACATCGGCGCTACCGATCAAGGTGCCGAGCATGTGCCATTTCGGATTGGTTAAATGCATCGTGGCTGGATCGAATTCGTAACCGGTGTAATGCACCAGTTTTGCAGCGATTGGCGCCAATGTATCCAAACCGATCGTTGGCAGAAACTCGCGTAAAAAGCGCGCGCTGCGGCTGACATGCGTGCGCGTATATTCGGCGCCGAATTGATGGCGCGAATCGCCGCGACGGCGGATGTAACCGGAGTCATGAAACAGCGCGATGGCGACGCCCAGAATCGCCAGCTCGCGACCCAACCGCTTCTCGAGCGGCTGACCGATTTCATAACCGTCGATTAAGCGCGCGGTAGCCAGCGTCACATCGAGCACGTGCTGCATATCGTGGTACTGCGTATCGCAGGCAAAAAACCCCGGATATTGGCCGCGATACAAACGGGCGAATTCGGTAAATAAACTTTCGACAGTGGAAGTATCGATTCCGTCATAGCGACCGCGCAGGATTGCGATTACCGCAGCGCATACGCTCTTTGGATTACTGACATCGACTGTGCCAGTAACGTCGAAATTAAAACGCTGCAACTCACCCATCGCTCTGCTCCGGAAGCAGGCGCGGACGATGTTGCCGACGCGGCATGACCTGCGCGTCCGGCACTGAGCGGCGCGCACCACGTGCTTCAGGCTTCGGCAAATAATAGCCTTGGATGCCAAGAATCAACGGCCGCTTACCACCGCTGGTATGAATATTAATGCGCAAGTTGAATGCGTGACGCGAGCGACCGTGCTTATCGGTAATACGGAAACGGCGCGCGCGCTGACCCGCCGAAACGCCGGTCTCGCCGGTCAGCTGACAGTGCAGCGATTCGACGTTTTCGCCCGACAATTCCAGGCCCTGCAAATATTCGAGGTGCTTACCGACACGCTCAACGAAATGCTGCGTATCGGCCTGAATTAAAAATGCGCTTTCGCGCAGCGAGGTCGGCACCGTCGTTTTAAATTCGCCGATAAAAATCTGCCCGGGGCGCGCGATCTCAACCATGCGCGCCAGCTCAATCGTGACATCGCCGACGATATAACTGTGCAGCGTTGGGTTGACACCCTCGACCTGATAAAACTCGAAATGACTGCCGATATGAAATGCCGTGCGCAACAGCGGCACCGTGCTGGTATTGCCGCGCGCTTTACGACGCGCGATGGCGTTATCGGCAATGACCAACAACATGAATTGAAATAAATCGAGACTGGCGCGCGCTTCCGTATTGCGATTCCACACGTAAAAACCGTCGCCGGTCGTCGTGCGCGCAAAATCGATTTTGATATTTTTCTTCAGTAACTTGTTGTACGCGGAATTCAGCGAATACGACAGGCTGTTCAATTGCGTGGTTTGTTCAAACGGCGAATGCAGCGAGAAATCGACAATATCGAATAACAATACCGCGCGGCTATCGACATAACTGATGCTGTAGCGCTTGATCAGATTTTCGGTATCGTCGAGCGTTTCGGCGTCGGACGTCGCATTGATCGGCGACAAAATCAGCATCGGCTCAAGCTCCAGGCGATGCGCCGTGCTGAAAAAATCCTCAGTGCTCATCAAGCGTTTGCTGGAAATTAATTGCCGAATAAACCGACCATTCAGTAATTCGAGACGATCGCTGGGCGAGGTATCGCTCAAGCTTGCGGAGAAGCGACCGAGGTAATAATGCGGTACCACCAGCAGATAAATGCCCTCTTCCTGGGCACACCAGCACAACACGATATTTTGGCCGAGACGCCATTGCTCGCGCACCTGCTCTTCGAGCTCGCGCAATTGCGTTGCGCGGATCACAGCGTCGACAGTCATGGGCAGATGCGTCTCAACAGTCATGATGCAAATTGCTTCACGTTAGTAAGAACTGGAGTAGCTCTTATTGTTAACACCGGTATTAATAAAACTGGTTTCGCGCTCGCGTCTACAACAACATTCGTTTTCAATTTGTAACTAACATCCCTAGTTGCACCACGCGCTTGGAAACCACGCGGGCACTCATTAACTACACCAATAGCTATCGGATAAAAACCAAACCGACGCCACCCGCTTGGTGATGCACGACGCGCATCCTTACCGGCTCCTGATTAATCGTCCCGGTGTAACGTTTGATACGGATCATCATTTCAGTGCCCATTGGCGGCGCCGGATGACTACCCATCGACACGAAAATTCCGCCGTCGGATAAGTCGCGCGCTTTTACTTCGATCAGGCCGAGTACGGGGTGCTGCATCTCGACAACAGCACTGCTGGGCACACGATTAAAGCGGCGTTGTTCCACCATCTTGGCAAACTCTCATCCCACGCACGGATAACCGGGCAATACGCTTACCATAGACGCTAACGCACACTCGTGCCAGCACACCGGCGGTTGGTTTTCCTGTCCGACTCATTACAATAGCCGCTCATTTCCAAGCCACGAATACTTAATGATTACCTTCTATCGATTGTTTGGACGGTTGCCGCTGCCGTTTTTGTACGCGTTTTCCAGTGTTGCGGCGGCGCTGCTTTACTACGTCGCGCGCTACCGGCGCGCGGTGGTCCGCGACAACCTGGCCAACGCTCTTCCTGAACTAACCGATGCCCAGCGACTGACCATCGAGAAAGGTGTGTATCGGCATTTGTGTGACCTCGGCGTGGAACTGCTGGCGTCACGCACATTGCCACGGGAGGTCTTTCGGGAACGCATAACGCTCGAAAACCCCGAGCTGCTCGACGAGTTTAAAAACCAGCAACAATCGATCCTGTTTCTGACCTGCCATCAGGGCAATTGGGAATGGTTGTCGCATGTCGTCAATGATTATCTCGGTTGCCCGATCGATGCCGTTTACAAAACCCTGCACAACAGCGCGTTTGACGCTTTTGTGCTCGAAGCCCGCTCGCGCTCCGGCCGCCCGATCGAACTGAAAACCGCCGGTCGCGAAATTTTACGGCGGCGGCGCGAATTTCGCGGCTTCGCCATGCTGGCCGACCAATCGCCGTTCAAGCGCGAGAAACGCTACTGGCACGACTTCTTCGGCCGCTTGAGCTCGTTTTATTTCGGCCCGCAGAAAATTGCCGAAGCCACGCAGTACCCGGTGATTTACGCGGCGATGACCAAGCCCCGGCGCGGTCATTACCGCATGCGCTTTGAAATACTGGCGCGGCCGCCGTACCCGAAAGGCGGGACCGAAATTCTCGACAAGTACATCGCAACCGTCGAGCGGGCAATTCGCGTGCAACCGGAAATCTGGATGTGGACGAACCGTAAGTGGAAGCACGAACCGCCCACCGCCGATGAAAGCGATGAGCAACTGGACGCAACGGATTAAACGTTCCGCCTTGTCCTCGGCGGCGACGAACACCTATAGTCACAACATCGTTTTTACAGCGGTTGCCAATGCCGAATTACGCGCTAGACCCGGAAAATATCCACGTTGTCAGTTGGAATATTGCAAAAGGTCGCAATCGCGACTGGCATGCGGATTTACAGCATTTGACCCACAACGCCGACCTCGCGCTGATTCAGGAAGCCAAGCTCGAGCACGCGATGCATCAGGTCATGCCCGACAGCTGCTGGGCGTTTGCACCCGGCTTTCAACGCCGTAACCACACCACTGGGGTGCTGACCATTGCGCGCGCCGAAACCATTCAACACCACGCCCACAGCCACCGCGAACCGTTCACGCTGCTGCCGAAAGCGGCGCTAATTACCGAATACCGCCTAAAAGAGCGCGCCGAAACGCTGAAAGTCGTCAACGTGCACGCCATTAACTTCACACCCGGCACCGGCCATTTTCGCCGTCAGCTCGATGCGATCGTCGCACCACTCTCGGATCACAGCGGGCCGTTGATTCTGAGCGGCGATTTCAATACCTGGCGCAGCAAACGTCTGCGCATCGTGCACGAATTAATCGAACGCCTGCAGCTGACCTCGGTCGCGTTCGAGCACGATCATCGCCTGCAGGCGTTTGGCTTTGCGCTCGATCATGTCTTCACGCGCGGCCTGCAATTGAAAAACTGTTCGGTGAATCGCGTCTACAGCTCCGACCATAACCCGCTCAGTGTGGTGCTGAGTCTGTAAGCGCAAAACAGCAGGCCTTTTTCTGCAAACAAATGCACCCTCGCCGATAAACAAAAAAACGAACGCACCGTTACGTTCCCGTTAAATGCTTAAGAAAGGCACTTGCTACCGGCGTGAGATTTTTGCCGCGCGGATATACCACACACCACGATCGTCGCAGCGGGAGGCCGCGCACGTTGAGCGCGCACAACTCGCTCTCCTGCAATTCGCGCGCGCACATTTCACGCGGCAGCACCGCAACCCCTAACCCGGCGTGCACGCCATGCTTAATCGCCTCCAGCGACCCTAATTGCTGCCGACGCGGAAACACCACACTCTGCTGCAAGCAATACGTGTCGAAAGCTTTGCGCGTGCCGGAACCTACTTCGCGCACCAGCAATACCTCCTCGGCTAATTGCAGCAGGGTAATTTCAGTGCCATCCGCGAAACGATGCGATGGCGGCGCGACCGCGATGAGTTCGTTGTCGCGAAATGGGATAAACGTCAGCGCGCGATCGGCCGGCACTTGCCCCATCACTACCAAGTCGTCGAAATTTTCGCGCAGCCGATGCAGCGCCGCGCTGTGATTCACCACCTCCAATGCGATATTAACGGCCGGATGCTCCGCGCAAAAAGCCGCTAATTCGCCCGGCATAAAATGTTGGGCACTGCTCTCGATAGCGAGCGTCAACGTGCCCTGCATAACACCGCGCAGTCCGGCGATTTCCATTTCCAGCGCGATCAAGCGCTGCATCAAATCGCGGCCGGTGCGCTGCAATGCCTGCCCGACTGGCGTCAAATAAAGCTGCTTGCCGAGATAATCAAATACCGGCTCGCCGACCACATCCTCCAATTGCCGGATCTGCGCGCTCACGGCCGGCTGCGTCAATGCCAACTCCTCGGCCGCGCGCGAATAGCTATTCAGACGTGTAACGGTTAAGAACACCTGGATCTGGCGCAGCGTCAGGCGGTTTAAGTAAATAGGGCGATGCGGCTGAACTGGATTAGCCATAAGCAATTCCTTATGAAGATAGCCAGTAATATCAATTATTGTTTTTTTTGTCTATGGGCTAGCCTGCGTGCTGCTTCGGCAACTGTCGAAAAAATAGCCTGCCGTCCTGCGGCCAGAGCGAGGATCTAACACATGATCAAGAAAATACTGATCGCCAATCGCGGCGAAATCGCCGTGCGCATCGTGCGCGCCTGCGCCGAGATGGGCATTCGTTCGGTCGCAATTTACACAGAGCCCGACCGCCATGCACTGCACGTTAAGCGCGCCGACGAGGCCTATCAGGTTGGCGACGATCCGCTGCAGGGTTATTTGAACGCGCACCGTATCGTCAATCTGGCGGTCGAAGCCGGCTGCGATGCACTGCATCCCGGTTATGGCTTCCTCTCCGAAAACCCCGAAATCGCGCGTATCTGTAAAGAGCGCGGGGTAATTTTTATCGGTCCATCGGCGGAAGTCATTCACCGCATGGGCGACAAAACCGAAGCGCGCCAAGCGATGATCGCCGCCGGCATTCCGGTCACGCCCGGCACCGAAGGCAACTTGAAAGATGTTGCCGAAGCGAAACAGGAAGCGCAGCGCATCGGCTACCCGATCATGCTGAAAGCGACCTCGGGCGGCGGCGGTCGCGGCATTCGTCGCTGCGATAACGAACCGGAACTCGAACGCAATTTCGATCGCGTGATTTCGGAAGCGACCAAAGCCTTCGGTAGCGCGGATATTTTTCTCGAAAAATGCATCGTCAATCCGAAGCACATCGAAGTGCAGATTCTCGCCGACAGTCTCGGCAACACGATTCATTTATTCGAGCGCGACTGTTCGATTCAACGGCGCAATCAGAAGCTGGTTGAAATCGCACCGTCGCCGCAATTAACGCCGGAACAGCGCGCATATGTCGGCGATCTCGCCGTGCGTGCCGCACAGGCCGTCGGTTATGAAAACGCCGGCACGGTGGAGTTTTTGCTCGCCGACAATCAAGTGTATTTCATGGAAATGAATACCCGCGTGCAGGTCGAGCACACGATTACCGAAGCAATCACCGGCGTCGATATCGTGCGCGAACAAATTCGCATCGCGGCGGGATTGCCGCTCGGCTATCGGCAGGAAGATATTCACCATCGCGGTTTCGCGCTGCAATTTCGCATCAATGCGGAAGATCCGAAAAACAATTTCCTGCCGACCTTCGGCAAAATTTCGCGCTACTACGCGCCGGGCGGCCCGGGCGTGCGCGTCGATACCGCGATTTATACCGGCTACACGATTCCGCCGTATTTCGATTCGATGTGTCTAAAATTAATCGTGTGGAGTTTGACCTGGGAAGAATCGCTGAATCGCGCCAGTCGTGCGCTCGACGATATGCGCTTGCAGGGCATTAAAACCACCGCGCCGTACTATCAACGCATTCTGGAAAATCCCGTGTTTCGCTCGGGGAAATTCGACACTAGCTTCGTCGATGCACATCCGGATTTGTTGCAGTATTCGGAAAAGAAACGCCCCGAAGACGTCGCCATGGCCATCGCCACCGCGATCGCGGCTTACGCTGGCCTTTAGTTTTTATCCACTTTCTCAGAAAAGTGGGAACACAACTTTGGAGATATTTTCATGAGCACAGCCAAACCGATTTTGATTACCGACGTCGTGCTGCGCGATGGTCATCAATCGCTGATTGCGACGCGCATGCGCACCGAAGACATGCTGCCGATTTGCGCGAAACTCGATGACATCGGTTATTGGTCGCTCGAAGTGTGGGGCGGCGCAACCTTCGATGCGTGCGTGCGTTTTCTGAAAGAAGATCCGTGGGAACGCCTGCGTAAATTGCGCGCGGCATTGCCGAAAACACGTTTGCAAATGTTATTGCGCGGCCAGAATTTATTGGGCTATCGCCACTACGCCGATGACGTGGTCGAAGCATTCGTGCAAAAAGCCGCCGACAACGGCATCGACGTGTTTCGCATTTTCGATGCGATGAACGATGTGCGTAATTTGGAAACCGCGATTCGCGCCGTGAAAAAAACCGGCAAGCACGCGCAGGGCACAATTTGTTATACGACCAGCCCGGTGCACACGATTGCACTGTTCGTCGAACAGGCGAAAAAAATGGCCGCGCTCGGCTGCGACTCGATTGCGATTAAAGATATGGCGGGATTATTAACGCCATTCGCCACTGGCGAATTAGTTACCGCGCTGAAAAAAGCACTGACAATTCCAGTGTTTTTGCATTCGCACAGCAGCGCGGGTCTGGCGCAAATGTGTCATTTGAAAGCAGCCGAATGCGGCGTCGATCATATCGATACCGCCATTTCCGCATTCGCTGGCGGCACCAGCCACCCCGCCACCGAATCGTTGGTCGCAGCGCTGAAAAACACGCCGTACGACACCGGTCTTGATTTAGAAAAACTGCACGAGATCGCCAAATATTTTTGGGAAGTACGCAAAAAATATCAGCAATTCGAAAGCGATTTCACGCGTGAAGATGTGTCGGTGCAAATCAATCAAGTGCCCGGCGGCATGATGTCGAATTTAGCGAATCAGTTAAAAGAACAAGGCGCACTGAATCGCATCGACGAAGTGTTCGCGGAAATTCCACGCGTGCGCGCCGACCTCGGTTATTTGCCACTGGTTACGCCGACTTCGCAAATTGCCGGCACTCAGGCGGTGATGAATGTGCTTGCAGGCGAGCGCTACAAAACTATTACCAACGAAGTGAAGCGTTATTTACAAGGCCATTACGGCGCCGCACCCGCGCCGGTCAATGCCGAATTGCGCCATCGCGCCATCGGCAACGAAGAAGTCATCGACGTTCGCCCGGCCGATTTAATTCCTAACGAATTACATAAGCTGCGCGAACAAATCGGTGCGCTCGCAAAATCCGAAGAAGACGTACTGACCTTCGCGATGTTCCCGGATATCGGCCGCACATTTTTGGAAGAGCGCGAAGCCGGCACGCTGAAACCCGAATCGCTGATGCCATTCGAGCGCCGTCAAAAAGGTGATTTAAACACCGGCACCACACCGACCGAATTCATGATCGACGTGCACGGCGAAACTTATCAGGTGGCAATTACCGGCGTCGGCGTTAAAGGCACTGGCAAACGTCACTTCTACATGACCGTCGACGGTATGCCGGAAGAAGTCGTGTTCGAATCGTTGAACGAATACAAAGCCGAAAGCAAAACCGGCCGGAAACAAGCGACGAAAGAAGGACACGTCACCACCAATATGCCGGGCAATATCGTCACCGTTTTAGTGAAAGAAGGCGATGTCGTTACTGCAGGTCAACCGGTACTAGTCACCGAAGCAATGAAAATGGAGGCCGAAGTACAAGCACCAATTGCCGGGAAAGTCACCGGCATTTATGTTGCGAAAGGCGATCGCGTTACACCGGGCGAAGTGTTGATTGAGATTGAGCAAAGCTGATCGGAAGTGGAAATAAAAAGGCCTCGCGATGCGAGGCCTTTTTAATTGGGAAACCATTTACAAAAACAACCGTGCTGCCCGTCGAGAATTATTACCAAGACAAACACCTAACTTCACAAAAACCTAACCGGCAATTCCCAAATCGCCAGCACCAAACAACCCTCAGCGCTGCTCACAACGCCATGGGTACTTTCCGGCTTGTTAATTAAAAATGTGCCTTGCGTATAAGTGCCGCGCTCGTCGGTTTGGGCGCCGCGTAAAATTAAAATATGTTCGCAACCCGAATGTGCGTGCTGCGGAATCACCGCGCCCGCCTGATAACGCAACAGCGCACAAAAACAACCTTCCGGCGTGCCGTTCAGCGGCAATATATCCACGCCCTCATGAAACGCTTGCCACAATAAATTCGGATCTTCGGGATTCATTGTTAGAAAATCCGGCCAGACCATATTCGCTGCCGATTGCGTTGGAATAGACATCAGCCATTCACCGTTTGCAGCGCCGCTAAAAAATCTTGTGAATGCGCAACCGCGCCGAATACACCGCCCTGCATTTTTATCATCTGCAATGCGGCAGCGTGATTGGCTGGATCGGTTGCGGCGCAACAATCGTGTAGCAACACACATTCAAAACCGCGATCGTTCGCGTCGCGCATGGTCGTATGCACGCAAACGTCCGTAGTAATTCCGGTCAGCACAATGTTGCGAATACCGCGCGTGTGCAGCACGAATTCAAGATCGGTGGCGTAGAACGAGCCCTTACCCGGTTTATCTATAATGACCTCGCCAGGCAATGGCGCCAGCTCTGGAATAATTTCCCAACCCGGTTCACCGCGTACGAGAATTTTTCCGCATGGACCGGCATCGCCAATGCCTGCGCCGATACGACGCGAACGCCAGCGCTTATTCGCCGGCAAATCGGCCAGATCGGGGCGATGTCCTTCGCGGGTGTGAATGATGTGAAATTTTAATTCGCGCAAACGCGCCAGCAAATTTTTAATCGGTTCGATTGGCGCACGCGTCAGCGCAATGTCGTAACCCATACTGTCGACGTAACCGCCCTCACCGCAAAAATCGGTTTGCATATCGATAATAATTAGCGCGGTATTTTCCGGGCGTAAATCGCCATCGAACGGCCACGGATACGGCTCGCTCTGCACTGTCGTGAATTGCTCTAACACTTCACTCATGCTGCGGCCTCCGCTTCGGCCAGTTCAGCGTGTTGCACTGGCGCCGAAGTGGTAGCGAATTTTGCGCAACCGAATAATATCGCCGCCACTGCGAGATAACTCACCGCCACGGTCGGCGTTTGCCCGATACCGATCGACTCGCCGTGCATGAATCCGAAGAACGTCAACGCTGCGCTGGCGAGTGCAAAAGCAGCGCCTCTAACAAATTGACGCTCGATCACAAATACGCCGATCGCGCCCAACATTAAGCCGCCGAGTATCGAGCCGCCGCCCAACACGGCGAGCCCGTGATACAAAACCCCTACTTGGCCGAGCGCATCCATACCGACGGCATTCGCGCTCGTTCCCGCTGCACCGAGTGCATTATCGATTTGCAATTTCCCCCACGCCGCAAGATGTGGCAGCAACGCGAGAATAATTGCCGGCGCATGCGATTTCGGCGTTTCTTGAAACGATTGCGCACCGATTAACATGCCGATGTAAAGCAGGATCGGCGAAATCGCTACAACCGGAATCAACGATGACATCACAGCGATAACACCGAACCACGACAATACAATCACGGTAATGCCGGTAGCCGCCGAATAACCGACGCGACCGCCCATCGCCTTCCAACCGGGATGACCGATATACACCGCGTTTATAAATGGATTGCCCATCAAGCAGCCGATCAAACTGATAACGCCATCCGCCGTTAATACACGCGTGGTAGGAAAACTATCGCCCGCCACCGCCGCGCTTTCGACGTTGTCCATCGCCTCAACTAAATCGTAAATACCGAAAGGAATCGCGGTGACTAGAATGACGCCGATAAATTGAAAGCCGGAAAACACATGACCGAAAGCCGGCAGCGGCATCGAGAAACCAAAATTCGCTACCGATGCCGATAATTTCACAACGCTCATGCCGCCGTAATTTAATCCCAGCGCCGTCGAGCCCCACGCGATTAGCGTACCCACCGCAATCGCGACCAGGCCTGCGGGAATGCCTTTGAAATAACGCACGCCGCCAAACCAACTCAATAAAATAATCGCAAAACAGGTGACACCAATAACCGGCGTCATAAACATTTCAAGCGCGGGTCGCAATGAAATAAACGCAATCGAGACACCGGTTAACGTGCCGAGCAACGCGGCGCGCGGTGTAATTTTTCGAATAAACGGTGCGACATATCCGCCCACCATCAACACAAAACTTTGCACGAATACCCAGGTTAATCCAGCTTCCCAACCTTTCACCGGATCGCCCGTCATCGTTGCAATCGGCAGCATGATGACAAAGACGACGACAAACATATGCGGCACGCTGATGCCCGACGGCAGTGCGCACACATCGGTGCGTCCAGTTTTTTGCGCCAATCGATACGCGAGCCACGCGTAGTACAACGTGCTCAGACATAACATCAAACCGGTCGCCGGCAGGATGCGGCCGAATACGATTTCATCCGGCATTTTCAGCACAAATCGCAACAGCCCGGTCAGCACCAACAAGTTCACCAAAATGTTGGTGCCGAATCCAAAATAGGCGTTCCAGTCGCCGGGCGTCCATAACTTCGGTTTGAATGCACTCATGATTCTTCTCCCCATTTGAATTTTAAAAATCAAACATCTGCCAACGCCGTCAACAACTGCCGTGAATTTGAAACCCAGCCAAAAATACCGCCTTGTGCGCGCACCATGCGCAAACCAGCTTCGTGAAATTCAGGAAAATAAGAGGCGCAACAATCGCCGAGCACCACACAGCGATAACCGCGATCGTTGCCTTCGCGCACGGTCGTATGCACGCATACTTCTGTCGTCACGCCGCACACCAACAATGTTTCGATGGCGTGCTTTTTCAATACATCGCCAAATTCAGTCGCGTAAAAAGCGCCCTTGCCGGGTTTGTCGATCACGACTTCGTTGGGTAGCGGATACAACTCGGGAATAATGTCTTGCCCGGGTTCGCCGCGAATTAAAATGCGCCCCATCGGGCCGATATCGCCAATGCGTTTACTCGGTTGGCCGCGCGAAATTTTTGATGGCGGCGCATCGCTTAAATCGGGCAAATGTCCTTCGCGGGTATGAATCACCAACATCTCAGCGGCGCGCGCCGCCTCAAGTACGACCGCACACGGCGCCACCGCATTGCGCAGCAATGAAATGTCGTTGCCCAGCGATTCGCCGAAGCCGCCGGGCTCGAGAAAATCGCGCTGCATATCGATAATCACTAATGCAGTGCGCGCAATATCGAAATCGATTGATTGTGGTTGTGCAGCTAATTTCGGCATTGCTGTCACTCCTGTTCCGCAACAAATTCATCGCTGTAAAAAACTGAAAAATTGCACCGTCCTTGGCGCCAATCCGTATAGAACTCTGTGCTGTAGCAAAATAAAAAATAAATCAAAAGCCAAAACCGATACCGATCGAACCCAACACCAAATTGCGATCGCCGGATGATTTGCCGACGGTGAGCGTTTGCACATCGACCAAGCTGTCGTTAACCAAGTGGTAATACTGCACGCCGGCATCGACATACCATTTGCCGAATCGCTGCGGAATGCCGAGCGGATATTTCACATTCACGCCGAGCGACGCGACGCCGACATTGCCGTTATCGCCGCCCCAATATTCATCTGGCCCCACCGTTACCCAAGAGGGAAACGTGACAATGAAATCGCCGACATTCCACGTCGGCACGAGGCCGAGCTCAACGTCGTAGGTGCCTCCTCTTTTCCCGAGCACCACCGTGGAGTCGCCGGAAATCGCGTAAAACCATTTCGCATACGGTTTCCATGCAAAGGTGCCGCCAGGCGTGCCGTCGTTGTACGCAACGGTGAGTTCCGCATTTTTTTCGGTGGTGAAATTGTGTGGCGGGCTAATAAATTCGACGTACTGCAAACCGAGCGCCCAATTGCCGACATTCCAATTTGCCCCAATAAACCAGTCGAACTCATTCCACGCCTCAACATTCGGGTCGTGCTGATTGTTGAGATTGACATCGTTCCAGGTGCCGACCACGACAGACACATCCGGCGTGATACCAACTACTAAACCATTGACGACCTGCAGCGCCTCGCCGTCGTCATGCACCAATAAACCGCGCGGGGTGATGTAATCCGTCTTCAACGATAAATCCATAAAGCCGTGAATTGCAGAGCCGGGCGCGTCTTCGGCGCTCGCTGGCAATGCAGCACCAACACAAAAAGCCGCAGCCATCGTGGTAACTACAACCGCAGAATTCTTCCAACGAGCTCCCTTGGGCGATACGTCGGTTTTTTTAATTTCGCTTTGCTGCATGGCTTTCCCCTTAAGCGTGTTGTCGTCGATTTTTCTCTGAAACGCACTGTAGTGCACATTGTTGTATACAACGATGAACGCAACAGATGTGCCAGCCAATAAAATCGGCGGCGACAAAATCATCACCGATTTAAAAAAGTGTTTTATTTTCGAGAGTTAAAAAACAGGGACAGAATCACGCGATAAACCGCGACTCGGCGCGCAATTAATTATTTGTGCATCGTGTTGAGGCATGAGCACAAAAAGCGGGCAGCAATTCTGATTATTCGTCGTTGCTAACACCGCTGTTAACGCGAACACCGCCGCTAGCGCTTTACAAATCCGCGAGCACTCCATTACCGTAGGTCGCACTTACACAAAAGTGTCGGATGTAATGACCACTCAACACTTCTCGTCACAGAAAATTTACGAGCAACTGCGCCAGAAAATTCTCGAATTCGAGTTGTATCCCGGTACGCGCATTACCGAATCCGAACTGGCGACGCGCTTCAGCGTCAGCCGCACGCCGGTTCGCGCCGCGTTGCAACGGCTGGAATTGGAAGGCCATATCACCATCATGCCGAAGCAAGGTTGTTTCGTGCGTCCGGTCGATATCGAAAAAATCAGCTACTACTACGATGTGCGCATTAGCCTGGAAGCCACCGCGATTGAATTGGCGTGCGAACACATGAATCGCGACGAACTCGATGCGTTATGCGAAATATGGAATCCGGCCTCGGTGAAAAAGACCGTGAATATGGATGAGGTGAAAATGCTGGAAGAGGCTTTTCACATCAGCATTGCAGTCGGCAGCGGCAATCCGGTACTGGCGAATTATCTGCGCGATATCAACAACCACATTCGTATTCTGCGTCGATTGGGTTTTCCCGATCGCAAGGCCGTGCTCGAAACTTACGAGGAACATTCTGCGTTGCTGGAGATGATAAAAGCCGGCAAGACGCGGCTGGCGCGCAAAACCATGATCGAACACATCCGCAAAAGCCAGTCGATTGCGCGCAGCGTGACGCTGACGCAATTACAGCAAGCGGTGCGCAAGGGCAGCAGCGGTCGTTAATACAGACAGAAGTCGTCGAAATTCTAAAGCGACCAAGCCGCCGTGTTAGGCTGCGCCAAAACAATAACCGCGCGAACACACCATGAATCGAGATACGAAACTGCCCCACTCCATCGCTTCAAAATCTGAAACTGCCTCCTTTCCGCCGATACTTCTCGCCATTTACGTAATCGCATGGATTGCGCTGGCAATTGCACCGCTCGATCGTCACGACTGGTTGCTCGAAAACGCGCTACCGGCGATTGCAATTCCACTACTGATTTTTACTTATCGCTGGCAGCGCTTTACCAATACCACTTACACGCTGCTGCTGGTTTTTATGTTGTTGCACGCCATCGGCGCGCATTACACCTATGCGAAAGTGCCGTACGACGATTGGTTTCAAACGCTCAGCGGACATCGCCTCAACGATCTGCTCGGCCTGCAGCGCAATGCATTCGACCGCCTTGTGCATTTTCTTTACGGCGCGCTGTTGTTCCCGGTGTTCTGGGAATTATTCGCGCCGCATATCGACGGCCGCGGCTGGCGCTATTTTTTAGTGGGCGCTTTTATCACCTCGCACGCCGGTATTTACGAAGTGATCGAATGGCTCGCGGCGGCGGGTTTCGGCGGCGATCTCGGCACTGCGTACCTCGGTACGCAGGGCGACGAGTGGGACGCGCAGAAGGACATGGCGATGGCGATGTGCGGCACATTGCTCACCATCGCCATAATGCTGCTCGGCGACTGGCGCAAGGCTTCGCGGCGGGCGCACTGAAGCGGTCGACGAAGCCGCGCGCAATCGCTACACTTCACCGCCTTCGACTCAAGCCACTGCTCTACGTCAATCGTCAGCCAATGCCCACCGGCATCGCGATGACTGATCGATAGGGAAAGTGGCTTGTTCATTTTCGGCGCGGCTTACGCGGCTATGCGCGACAAACAACGCGACGATTCAAACAGGTGATAGGCAATGAGCGCACTGGTAGGCGTGATCATGGGTTCCAAATCGGATTGGGCGACACTGCAATACACGGCGGAGACCCTCGATAAATTGGGGATCGCCCATGAAGTAAAAGTGGTGTCAGCGCATCGCACGCCCGATCTGTTATTTCAATACGCCGAACAAGCCGAAGCCCGCGGTATCCAGGTGATCATCGCCGGCGCCGGCGGTGCGGCCCACTTACCCGGCATGTGCGCGGCGAAAACGCATTTGCCCGTGCTCGGCGTGCCGGTGCAATCGTCGATGTTGAGCGGCGTCGATTCGCTGCTGTCGATCGTGCAAATGCCGGCCGGCATTCCAGTGGCGACATTGGCTATCGGTAAAGCCGGCGCCATTAATGCCGCACTGCTCGCTGCCAGTATTCTCGGCGGCAAATATCCCGAATACGCGAATGCATTAAAAACCTATCGCGCCGAGCAAACGCAAAGCGTGCTCGATAATTCCGACCCACGGATCGCATCATGAAAATCGGCATCATCGGCGGCGGACAACTCGGGCGCATGCTCGCACTGGCCGGCCACCCGCTCGGCATGCAGTTCGTATTTCTCGATCCCGCGCCGGATGCCTGCGCCGCGCAACTCGGCGAACATTTATGCGCCGATTATTCCGATAACGATCATTTGCGCATCCTCGCCGAGGAATGCGATCTGGTGACATTTGAATTTGAAAATGCACCGGCCGATACCATCGCATTCCTGTCGCAATTCGTACCGGTGTTTCCACCGGCGGAAGCATTGCGCACTGCGCGCGATCGCTGGCTCGAAAAAAATCTATTTCGCGAACTCGATATTCCGACCGCGTTATTTGCGAATATCGAATCGCAACACGCATTGGAAATCGCCGTCGCCGATATCGGTTTGCCGGCGATATTAAAAACGCGGCAACTCGGCTACGACGGTAAAGGCCAAAAAGTATTGCGTACAACCACCGATGTTATCGGCGCGTTTGCCGCACTCGGCAATGTGCCATGCCTGCTTGAAGGCTTTGTTAATTTCAGCGGTGAAGTATCGTTGATTGCGGTGCGCAGCCGCGGCGGTGAAACGCGTTTTTATCCGCTGGTACACAACACACATCGCGATGGTATTTTGCGTTTGTCGATTGCGAGCACTGCGCATCCGCTGCAGCAATTAGCCGAACTGTACGCATTGCGCACGCTGGATAAATTAAATTACGTCGGCGTACTCGCGTTCGAATTTTTTGAAGTCGATGACGGCTTGACCGCTAACGAAATCGCACCACGCGTGCACAACTCCGGGCACTGGACCATCGAAGGCGCGCAGTGCAGCCAATTCGAAAACCATCTGCGCGCGATTGTTGGTTTGCCGTTGGGCTCGACTGAAAAAAATGACGAGAGCGCGATGGTGAATTTTATCGGCAGCGTGCCGGAATTAGCGCAATTGGCAGCGATAGAAAACTGCCACCCGCACCATTACGGCAAAGCGTTTAAACCCGGTCGCAAGGTCGGACACGCCACACTGCGTTGCGCCGATCGGCAGACGCTGGAAGAAAGCATTTGCGAAGTGGAAGCGCTGCTGCCTGCTAACGAATAGCTCTCGATAATTACAAACGAACAACTATCAAGTTACCGACGAATAAAACAATAAATAACTAACGCTGAATAAGTAGCGGTGTCTGCGCCGCTACCGAACCGTCTCTTCGGCGCGCCATCGCGACAATTTACCTGATCGTTTTACGCCAGTGGCTTTTGCCAAAACAGCGCGCGCCCGAACGCCTCCTTCAAGCTGTACGCGGCAAAGCCAACCTCGCGATACAGCGTTTGCGCGCCGAGATTACCTTCCAATACTTCCAGCGTTATTTTGCAGCAGCCACGCTCGCGCGCAATCTGCTCTAACGCATCCATCATAGCGCGTGCGATACCGCGTCGACGAAATTGCGTTGAAACCGCGATGTCATGAATATTGAGCAACGGCCGCGCATTAAAGGTAGAAACAGTTTCAAACGCGTTCAATAAACCCGCTGGCTCATCATTACAGTAGGCAAGCAATGTCAGCGCATTGGCGCACCCGGCGAGCACTGAAACCAACTCGCGCTTCACTTCGTCGCGCAGTGGCACACCGCCGCCGCTGGCATCGCGCGCATAACCGTCAAGCAGCGCAATAATTGCCGCAGCATGGTCGGCGTCCGCGTAATTCGCGCGCACGATAGTGATCGATTCATTGGCGCCACTCATTCAGAATACCTCTTCAAATATCTTTTATTGATGCGGAGAGCCGACGTGACATCATCGCAAACCTTATTGCGCGGCAGCACCATCAGCTTTCGCAAAGATCCGTTTTTATATCCGGCCGCCGAATGCTTTGATTATCACAGCGATGGCGGCATTTTAATTCAAGCGGGAAAAATAATTGTTGCCGGTGCATTCGCGCAAGTGCAACAAAGCGCGCACGCCGATGCGCAAATTATCCATTACCCCAACAGTATTATCTCAGCTGGTTTTATCGATACACACGTGCATTATCCGCAGACGCAAATGGTCGCCGCCTTTGGTGAGCAACTGTTGCAGTGGCTGGAAAAATACACCTTCATCACTGAACAGCAGTTTGCCGATAAAGCGCACGCGGATCGTATCGCCGATTTCTTCCTGCACGAATTATTGCGCAACGGCGTCACCACCGCAGCGGTGTATTGCACCGTACATCCGCAATCGGTCGATGCTTTTTTTGAAGCATCGCAACGGCTGAACACATTGATGATCGCCGGCAAAGTATTAATGGATCGCAACGCGCCGGCAGCGCTGCTCGATACTGCGCAGCGCGGTTATGACGAATCGAAAACTTTAATCGAGCGCTGGCACGGTAACGGACGCCAGCACTATTGCATCACACCGCGCTTCGCCGGCACCAGCACCGAAGCGCAGCTCGACGTAGCCGGCAATTTATGGCGCGAATTTCCGTCGACGTTTATGCAAACGCATCTGAGCGAAAATAAAGACGAAGTAAATTGGATGCGCGAACTTTACCCCCACCGCGACAGCTATCTCGATATTTATGCACACGCCAATTTGCTCGGCTCGCGTTCGCTGTACGCGCACTGCATTCATATCGATGAAAATGATTTAAGTCAGCTTCACCATACTGGATCAGCCATTGCACACTGCCCTACATCGAATTTATTTCTCGGCAGCGGTTTATTTAAATTATTCGACGCTAAACGTATCGAGCGGCCAGTGCGCGTCGGTATTGGCAGCGACATCGGCGCGGGCACCAGTTTCTCACCGCTGCAATCGTTAAATGAAGCTTATAAAATCGCACGACTGCATGGCGATAAGCTCGATGCGTTGCGCGCTTTTTATTTGGCGACGCGCGGCGGTGCGCACGCGCTGTATCTAGATGATCGTATCGGCAGTATCGAAGCGGGCATGGACGCCGATTTGGTTGTGCTCGATTTGCACGCCACGCCGCTATTAAAAATGCGCACCGATTACGCGCGCGACATTAATGAACTGTTATTTATTCTGATAATGCTGGGCGATGATCGCTGCACACGCGCCACCTACGTCGCGGGCGAATGCGTTTTCCCCGCGCAGCAAGATGCAAAAGACAAGTAATCGGCTTATTTTTACTGATTAAAAATTATTAATAAACATCGATAAATCGGTATTGCCAGCTATGGCGCGGCTTATTGCACTATCGCCACACCGCTATCTTCTTTGCTTGGATTGATAAGACACGCACCTTGCTATAAATTCTAACGCAAGCATTGCGGCGCGCAAAAACCACGACCCAATCAATGCGGCGAATTATTTGACAGCAGATCAAATGACTCGACCATAAAAAAAATGTACATCATTCAATTTCGTCGCTCAATTTCACGTTTAGTTTTACGTGTCAACTTTAGTAACGCGGCATCGCAACACCACTCAATAACCATAATTACGGGGTAGACCCAATGCAGAAAAATAAACTCTCCAACGTAATCATTGCATCAACACTGCTGAGCGTTCCGGCGCTGGCACAAGCCCAAGAGCCGGCCAAACCTAAATCGGCATTGATGGAAGAAGTCGTCGTAACGGCGCGCAAACGTGCGGAAGGCGAAGCGGTGCAAGACACGCCGATTGCGATGACCGCTTTTGGCACCGAACAATTTAAAGCGGTGTTTGCCGACAATCTCGACGATCTCGGCAAGCTGTCGCCCGGCGTCGAATTAAAACCATCGGCGCAAGTCGGCGCTCAAAATTTCACGATTCGCGGCATGGGTGTTTCCGGCACCACACCATCGGATGAATCCGCCGTCGGCATTTTTCAAGACGGCGTTTATTGGGGCGTCAATTACGGCGCGATGCTCGATACTTTCGACATTGAATCTGTGCAAATTCTGCGCGGCCCACAGGGTTCATTATTCGGTCGCAACGTGACCGGTGGTGCAGTGGTTGTGCGCACCGCGCGACCGACCGGCGATTTCGGTTACGAGTTGGAAGGCGTGATCGGCGATTACGGCCGGCGCGATGCATCGATCAGCGTTCAAGGCCCGCTGATTCAAGATAAATTAGCGGCAAAAGTGGCGGTGCTCGATCGCCGCCTCGATGGTTATTACGACAATAAATTCGACGGCAAAGATTTCGGCGAATCGCATATCACCGTGGTGCGTCCGACCTTCAAGCTCAATATCACCGACGATCTCGACGCCACATTAATTCTCGAACAATACAAACAGCGCGGCGATTCCGTGGCTGCAGTCGGCGTGACCCTGGCCGGCGGCACATTCAAACCACCGCACAAGCCATTCGATTTAAATCTGGATAGCCCGGGCGATTCCGCCATCGATGAAAAATCGGCGGTGCTCGAAGTTAACTGGAACACGCTCGGCGGTGTCGTCACGTCCATCAGCGGTTACCGCACGGTGGATGTCGACAACAACACCGATTTCGATGGCCGCCCATTGCCGCTGTTTAATCAAATTATCGATTACGAACAAGAGCAGTACAGCGAAGAATTGCGCTATGCCTCTAAGTTTTCCGAGTTTTGGGATTTCACTGCTGGCCTGTATTACTTCACGCAAAACTTCGATTACAAAGAAGGACGCGATCTCAGCAATCACGCCACGCTCACTGTCACCGGCGCGCATTTGGATCAAAGCTCATATGCGGTGTTCGGCGAAAGCGACATACATCTGACCGATCAATTGACGCTGACCTTCGGTGGCCGCTATACCTCCGAAACCAAAGAAGGACAGAGCGTTAAATTTATTCCCGCAGCGGTGCAGTGCCCCGGCGTTTCCGTGTACGACCTCTCGAGCTGCGATTTCGATCTGGGGAGAAAAGACGACAAAACCTGGAAAGATTTTTCACCCAAAGTGGGCGTTACCTTCAAGCCCGCGCCCGATCACTTGCTGTATGCCAACGTCACGCGCGGTTTTCGTAGCGGCGGTTATTCAATGCGCGGCAACGATTTGTTGTCGCCGTTCGATGCCGAGAAAGTTACCGCTTATGAGGGCGGCTACAAGAGTTCGCTGTTCGATCAACGCCTGCGCCTGAATGCCGCAATTTATCGCAACGACTATAAAGATTTGCAGCGCACAGTACTTAGCTCCGACCCCGTGTTCGGTGTAGTGCAATCGACCTTCAATGCGGCTGACGCAACGATCAAAGGCTTGGAACTAGATGTTGCATTGCAGGCAACCGATAACTTGGTGCTGACCGCTGGCTATGGCTATACCGACGCAAGCTACGACAGCGTGATACCCAATCCATTGTTCGATAAAAACGATCACTTCTCGCGCGTGCCGAAAGAAACCTATTCAGGCTCCGCGACCTACTCGTTGGCATTGGGCGACATCGGCGATCTGCAATTTCGCATTTCCGGCTCTTACACTGGCGACGAGTATTTCGACGATGCCAATAACATTCACGCCAATTCGTACACGTTATGGGACGGCAGCGTTTCTTACTCAGACATAGACAAGCACTG
Organism: Verrucomicrobiaceae bacterium; assembly: GCA_028293825.1. Lineage (GTDB taxonomy): Bacteria > Pseudomonadota > Gammaproteobacteria > Pseudomonadales > CAMLJR01 > CAMLJR01. Next base: position 185,838 of record JAQGNY010000010.1, on the reverse strand, counting down.
GAATGTATCGCTGTTCGGTAAAAATCTCGGCGACAAGGAATACGCTTATTGGGGTTCCACCGCCGGCGGCGGCAATGCGTTTTACGGCGCACCGCGCACCGTGGGCTTACGTGTTAACTACAAGTATTAAGGCACCATCGCTATCTATCATTAAGACAGCGCAGCCGAGTTACTTCGGCTGCGCAAGCTCAATTAACACATCAGTTCCTACTTCGATCTCATTCCAACTGTCCCACTCCAACTGCCCCTCTTCGGTTGACCCACTCCAGTTGACCCTACGCGCGCGGAATTCTTTATTTAACCGCGCAATAAAATGCTGCCGCCTGTTTGCATTCGCTTTGACTTGTATCTGCTTTGACACAATGAGGACAATCGCTCGATACAGTTAGCGGGCAATATTCATTTGCCTTTATGCTTCCAGCGACCCATTCAGCGTTCTGTCGAATCCTCACTATGATAAAACCCATCCGTGTTTTGATCGTCGATGACGACACTCAAATTCGTGAATTGCTTAGCGCTTATTTAATTGGCTTCGGCATTCAGGCCGACGGTGTCAGCGACGGCAGCGCGATGCGCGATGAACTCGCGGCTCAGCATTACGACATTATTATTTTGGATTTAATGCTGCCCGGCGAGGACGGCCTGACACTGTGTCGTGAATTGCGTGCCAGCAGCGCCATCCCCATCATCATGTTGACCGCACGCGGCGAAAGCGCGGATCGCGTTGTCGGTCTTGAACTCGGTGCCGATGACTACGTCGTTAAACCATTCGATCCACGCGAGCTGGTTGCGCGCATCAATACCATTTTGCGACGCGTGCAAAACGGCAGCAATGACGAACCGCCGCTGTTTGATGCCGCTGACGATGTATTTTTTGACGGCTGGAAATTAAATCGCAACTCGCGGCAACTAACCACGCCGGAAAAAATAATCGTGCCGCTATCCAATGCCGAGTTTCGCTTGCTATGGGTATTTATCGAGCGGCCACGACGCGTGCTCAATCGCGATCAGTTACTCGACGCAGCACGCGGCAAAGTGAGCGATGCCTTCGATCGCAGTATCGATTTACTCGTGTCGCGCTTACGCCAAAAACTCGGCGACGATCCGAAAGCACCGCGCCTATTAAAAACAATTCGTGGTGAAGGCTATCTATTCGATGCGCAGGTGAAACGATGAAACACATGCCGCTTTCCGCTTCGCTAATTCCCAACACCATTTTTGCGCGCTTGTTCGCACTGATATTAATTGCGCTGATTTGCAGTCAAATTATTAGCAGCGTTGTTTTTTTCACGCTCGGCCCGAGCAATCATTTCGCGCCGCCGCCCGCGCCGGAGCCAATGAATAATCGAGCCCCGAGTGAAAGAGATATGTTTGTTTTTAATCCACGCCCACCCGGCCCGCCATTTGAGCAGCGTCCGCTGGCGCGGCACCGTTGGTTGAATCCCGGTTTTATTATGGGATTCACCGTGCAATTTCTGGCGCTCGCTATCGCCGCCTGGTTCGGTGCGCGCACGATTGCGCGCCCTATTCAACAATTGCGCGATAGCGCGACGAAAATTGGCGATAACATCAACACGCCACCGATGGCCGCGTTCGGCCCCGATGAAATTCGCGAAGCGACGCATGTATTAAATCGCATGCAGGAACGCATTCGCTCGCAGCTGGAAGAACGCGGCCGTTTTCTGGCGGCCGTATCGCACGATTTGCGCACGCCACTGACGCGAATGCGTTTGCGCGTGACGCATATCGCCGACAATTTCGATAAAGAAAAAATGAACAACGACATCGATGAAATGGCAGCGATGTTGGATGCTACATTGAATTATTTGCGCGGCGAAGCGCAAACCGAAAATTGGAATCAACTCGATATCCAAGCACTGGTTGAAACCATCGCCGAGGATGCGCAGGAAAGCGGCTTCGCGGTAACGGTTAGCGGCTCGGCCAATCCACTGCTTGCGCAACCGCAATCGCTGCGCCGCTGCATTTCTAATTTAGTGGCAAACGCGGTGCAATATGCAGGACACGCTGAACTGTCAATTAATGATTCCACCACCTCCGTCATTATTGAAGTCATCGATCACGGCCCTGGCATTCCCGAAAATAAAATTAATTCGGTATTTGAGCCATTCGTACGACTGGAAGTATCGCGTAATAAAAACACCGGCGGTGTAGGTCTTGGGCTAGCTATCGCGCGCGAAGCGGCATTGCGCAATGGCGGCGAATTAACACTGCGCAACGCGCCCGGTGGCGGATTAATCGCCCGTCTAACGTTGCCACGGAAATAAAATGGAAACGGTTGCACACAGACAATTGGTGTGGATTGTTGATCGCAGCGCGGATTGTCGCGCGCAGTTGCAGCGCCAGCTCGATGCCCATCAGTTCGACGTGCGCACCTTCGCCGACGCGCGCGATATCGAACGTCGCCTCGCCCGCGAGCGCCCGTCAATCATGTTGCTGGAGCGACTGTTTGACGGCGAAGACGGTCTGACGATTTGCCAGCGCATTCGCCACAGCGGCGACGATGTACCGATTATTTTTCTCAGCGCGTTAAACAGTGCGCAGGATCGTATCGCCGGTTTCAACATCGGCGCCGACGACTATCTCGGTAAACCATTCGATACGGAAGAATTGGTCGCACGTATGCACGCGCTGCTGCGACGTCGCAGTGCACTGCCGAGCGGTGCACCGCAATTCGATCGACCCGCATTTCAATTTGGCGACTGCGAATTAATTTTTGCATCCTGCTCGCTGTACCGAGCGGGCAAAAAAATCGAGCTGACATCCGGCGAATTTGCCGTGCTCAGCGCGCTCGCGCGTCACGCCAATCGGCCGCTAACACGCGAACGCCTGATTGAATTAGCGCATGGCCCCGATTACAAAGCCTCTGAGCGCAGCATTGACGTGCAAATATCGCGGCTGCGGCGACTGGTCGAGCGCGATGCAGAAAACCCACATCACTTACAGACAGTGTGGGGCTATGGGTATGTTTTTATCACGCCTTAGTATTTTTATAGCGCAATAATCATTGCCAATTGTTGCAGCCATGCGTGTCGATAAATCACCGGCAGCGGCAATAAATTTCCGCTCCCGCAACAAATATTGCCGCTTTTAATCGCGAAAAAAATTCACTTTCAATTACCCGGCAACAAAAAATTTAATACCTGAAAAAACCTCAAGCAAACGACTGAAATATAAAGTCTTTTTAAATTTTAATTATTTCCGCCGTTGAAACATTTGCTAACAACTGCATTTTTTTGACGGCTAAGGTTTTGCTATTAATTAACGCTAATCACTGCGAGCATATTGGCGCCGCGCGGTGACGATTTATCGTATTCACTTTCAACTTATGCAGGTGACTAAAATGTCCGTATCCAACATCAGTAGTCAGTACGGCTACTACCAAACAACAGGCGGTGGTGGACACCAGCAACGCAAACAGGAAATCAATGCGTTGAGCCAGGCGTTGCAATCGGGAGATTTAAGCAGCGCGCAACAAGCCTTCAGCACTTTGTTTACAAACGCTGCCAGCAGTCAAAGCGATAGCAGCGCGACCACATCGTCAGGCGACGGTGTGGTCGCCGATATCAGCGCCCTTGGCCAAGCCCTGGCCTCAGGCGATTTAACCGGTGCGCAAACATCGTTCTCGAATCTGCAACAAGATATTGAAAATGGACCACCGCCACCGCAAGCAGGCCTTAATAACAGCGACACCTCTAACTCATTTAGCAGCGACGTTGCGTCGCTAAGTTCGGCACTTAGCACCGGCGATATTTCCAGTGCGCAAACCGCGTTCGCCCAATTGCAGCAAGATATTCAAAATGCGCCGCCGCCTCCACCGCCGCCGCCACAGGACAGCAATCGAACCTCGGCAAATAGTGGCAGCGATCAGGCACAACAGGCGTTCGGTGATTTGGCCAGCGCACTGCAAACTGGCGATTTAAGCGCCGCGCAAACCGCATTTGCCACCTTGCAGTCGCTTGCATCAGGCACGCAGACAGACACGTCGGATACAGCAACTACTTCGGCGTCCAGCTCGATTACTACCGGCATCAACACCGCCAATAGCGCCAACTTAACGGACACGATCGGCACGGATTTAAGTTCGCTTAGCAACGCGCTGCAATCCGGCGATTTGACCAGCGCGCAAAGTTTATTTCAAACATTGATTGAAGATTTGCAGGCTAATGCACCACGTCATCCTGGCGTGGACGATTACGCACAGAACAGTAATTCCAACAACAGCACCACAGACCTAAACAGCTCAATAAGCGTAACTGCCTAACAAAAAAAACCGCGCCGAGATGGGCGCGGTTTTTATGCATTACGATTTTAATTCCCTGACGCAATGTCGCTGCATTTTAAAATTAATTTCGGCAGCGTTTGTTCAACTTAAAAAATTAATTAAAAAAGACTTAATTAAAACTGTACGAAACTCCGACCGATACTAAATCGACATTTTGCTCGCCCGTGGTACTTTTCTTACCTATATCGGCGAAGCGCTCCAACTCTAACCGCACCGCAGTTTCATCGTTCATGGCGTAAGACGCACCGACACCGTAATTCGGTGCCCATTTATATTTTTCGCGGCTGTCGGAAATAGCACCGTCGGCATCTTCACCCGACAAATGATAATTTACTTTGGCATCGATGGCGCCGATTTTCCCGAACACCGAAAACTCGCCATTGACAGGAATAATACCCAGCGCATCGATATTCCAACCGCGACCATCGACGTGCGCATTACCTTCGCCAGTAGAAAAATCGACACGATAATTCTGTTCGCCTAAATTCACATAGCCGCCTTCAACCGCGAAGTTTGGATTGAATGCGTAGCCGAGTTGCAATTTATAACCGGTATCGTTATTGTCGAAATTTCCCGGTACACCAGCGGCGCCATCGGCGGTTAATCCGCTATCGGTTTCAAGCGCATCGTCGGCCGCACTTTTCGCATTCTTAAAATGACTTTGGCCCACAGCGCCGACGGTGTAGAAATTATTCGCATGCACACCGGTGGCGGCATAAAGCGATGATAAAAAAATTGCGAACTTAATTTTCATAAGGACTCTCTCCCGCTGAATAATTTAAATCGCCATTTAACGTTGAACTATTTGGCTCGACATGGGCGGCTCAAATATTTTTAGCTTAAATGACGACGCTGTAATTAGGAGAGCGGATGAACTTGATAGTTCAAAAACTATTTATGGACTGCCCACGTGAAATAAATATGAACTTGAAAATACACCTAACAGCACCGCTAAGTGGTTATTATTTTTAACTTTTTACGAGGGGCTTACAAACGGGTCACGATGACAATCAATCGTGGAAAAATAGTGCACGTAGCTTTTTCAAAAAAATATCTACGAAAAAACATCTCAAGATAATTGCGAATCTTAAGAACCATAGAGAAAATTATGTACATGAGCACACAATTACGTAGCGCGTGGCGCGAACATAATAATCGCCATGCCGGTTAGCGCGACTGCCGATCCCACTAGATCCCAAACCGTTGGACAGATGCCTTCCACCGACCACAGCCACAAAATTGCGACAAAAATATATACACCGCCATACGCAGCATAAACGCGCCCGGCAGCTGCAGGATGCAACGATAATAGCCACGCAAACAATGTAAGGCTCAACGCGGCCGGCACCAGTAGCAATACGCTTTTATTTTCTCTGAGCCATAAATAGGGCAAATAGCAGCCGATAATTTCTGCAACCGCAGTTACGAAAAACAACATTACCGTTTTCAGCTCGATCATTGGACTTGTTCTCAAGTAATAGTTGTTCTCAAGCAATAATGTTGAAATCGAATGGTTGAAATAATCGAATTTAATTAATTGACCAGCGTTAGCAAATTAGCATCGCGCGCAATCAACCAGCTGCCATTTACTTGTTTACGCAAAATTGAAAGTACATTGCCCGAACGCACCGCAATTTTTCCACCTGCCAATGGAATAACGCGAACCGTTAAATGCGCCCAGCAATAGGCCAGTGAGCCATTTACTTCCACCTCGTGAATATCGCCAGTCGATTCAACGCGGTATTGCAGTAAAAGATTGCGCAGACCGCGTTCGAACTCTCCGCGTCCACGCATCGGTGCATGTCCGGCTACCAGGAATACAACATCGTCCGCCATCAGCGTCAGCACTGTATCGACATCTCCGGCTGCCGTTGCGGTATGCCACAGCGTCACCAACTCGCGGATCGCTTTGTCATCGGAGTCCATAGCTATTCTCGCTGTAAAAAGTTATCCCCACTGTAAATCTAGCGCTTTAAATCAGCGGCGCCGGCAAAAAGCCGGCGATCAAATTCACTGCGGGTTATGGCAAACGACTTCAATATTATGTCCATCCGGGTCGTGCACGAATGCGCCGTAATAATTCGGATGGTAATGCGCACGAATACCGGGGGCTCCATTATCCGCGCCACCCGCAGCAATAGCTGCTTTATAAAAAGCATCGACGGTAGCGCGATCATTGGCGCGAAAGGCGATGTGAATCGAAGGCTTATTCGGTGTGCCGCGATTGATCCAGAACTCTGGCTTACCTGGCTCACCAAAACCACCGACATCAGTACTCTTAGTTACGGCGGCGGGAAACTCAACAACCAGTTCAAAACCGAGAGGCCTCAATGCGGCTCTATAAAACTGCTTACTTTTATCGAAATCGCTGACGACAACACCGGTGTGATCGATCATGGTATCTCCTTGCAGATGCAGTTATTTTGGAATGGCTGAGAGACAGAGGCTGGTTTAATGAAACCAGGAAAAGTCGAACAAAATTCTGAGCGCAAAATATAAAAACAGCAATGTAGAAATAGCATTGCAGTAACGCCGAAATCGATCGCCCAGCGCGCGCCCGCCGCGTGCCGAAAGACCGGTAATAAATAGACACCAGCTTAAGCCGCCGCAGAAAAACCCGGCGAATAATGCGAATAGCCCCGCCGATGATTGCGGATTGTGCTGCGCGATCAAACTACCGCCGACAGCTACAAACCATAAAATCGAGGTCGGCGAAGCCAGCGACAACACAAAACCGCGAATAAATAATTTACGTTGCGACAGCTTTTGAATGGGCTGATGCGCGGTAGCGGCTACGGCTTCAGTGCGCCATGCCGACCGCGCCGCATCCCAGGCGAGGAATAACAATACCGCGATCCCGACCACTGCAATCAGCTCATGCACCCACGCGAATTTAAGCAATACGCCGATACCGACCAGCGATAACGCGGCATACGCTAAATCGCCGAAACAGGAGCCGAGACCGAGCGCCATGGCCGAACGCATACCCGAGCGAACGGCTGTGTTAATTAGCGCAATGTTGACGATGCCGATATCGAGACACAGCGATAGCGACAATAAAAAACCGCTCGCAAATAAATCGATAATTTTCATCGACGCTGGCGGTGGCTTAACTAATTAATTGCGTGCTTGTTTATTCAGCTCGTCCTGGCTCCAGCCGCCACCCAACGCTTTAATCAATAAAATACTTGCCGAATATTGACGGCCACGGACTTGCAACAAACTGCGCTCGTTATTAAATGATGTGGTTTCCGCAGTGATGACATTTAAATAGCTGACGGTGCCGGCCTTGTATTGATTGTTGACCAGTTGCAACGCCTCGCGCGCGGCACGCACGGCATCTTGTTGGTACTGCAATTCCTTATCGAGCCGATCCAGCGCAACCAAATTGTCTTCAACCTCCTGCAGTCCGCCCAATACCGTTTGCCGATAATTCGCCACGGTTTGATCGTAGGCAGCGACTGCCTCTTTGCTTTGCGCACTGCGCAAACCACCATCGAATAATGTCGCCGCAAGCGTTGGACCTACCGACCAAAAACGATTCGGCACAGTGAACCAATCGCTGAAACTACTGCTGCGATAACCGCCGCTGGCCGACAATCCCAATGTTGGAAACCATGCCGCGCGTGTAACGCCAATTTGCGCATTGGCAGCGACCACGCGGCGTTCGGCCGCCGCGATATCGGGCCGGCGTTCAAGCAAAACAGACGGCAATTCCAGTGGGATTTGCGGTTGAGTGTCCGCGAATGAGGCGCGTGCGATGGTGACATCCGCCGGTGCTTTGCCGATTAAAATCGCAATCGCGTGTTCAAGTTGCGCGCGTGTTAAATCGTTATCGACCGCCTGTGCCTGCGCTGCTTTTAATTGCGCTTCGGCCTGCGCCACTTCGGCGCGACCGGCCACACCGACGTTATATTGATTGCGTGTAAGTTGTAGCGAGCGTTCGTAATCGGAAACCGTGCGATCGAATAATTCCTGCTGCGCATCGCTAACGCGCAATTGAAAATAATCCTGCGCCAATTCCGCCTGCGCGCTCAACAGTGCAGCGGCGAGATCGGCCGCGCTGGCCTGTGCGCCGGCTTCGCCTGCCTCTACTTCACGGCGAATGCGGCCCCACACATCGAGTTCCCAGCTCGCATCGAGCGTCGCCGTGTTTTGTCTCACTGTCGAAGACGACGACGTAATATTTTCGTTCGTAGTATTGAGATTACCGGAGCCGGAGGAGCCGCGCGTAGCGCCGACATTTACACCAAGTGTTGGGAAAAATGATGAGCGCGCGGCTTGCGCTGTCGCACGTGCCTGCCGATACGCCGCTTCCGCAGCCGCGACGGTTTGATTGGCCGCGATTAATTGCGCTTGCAGCGCATTTAATTGATCGTCGCCGAACGCCTCCCACCAATTGCCGCGCTGCACATGATCGGCTGGCTCGGCCATTTTCCATTTATCGTTCTGCGCTTCTTTAAAGGTGTCCGACATCGGCGCCTGTGGGCGCTTGTAATCTGGCCCGACCGCACAAGCGGTGAGCGATGCGGCAACAAAAATTGCTACTGAAATAAATTTTTTTTGCATGTGATATTCACCAATCGTAATGCGGTCGCTAACTTTTTCGATCTCTAATTTTTAAGCGCATGTCGAAGCACTTAAATTTTTATACTCAATGGCTCAGAGCTTTTACTGAGCTTTTAAAAGTATGTTGCGTCGGTTTCCAGCAGAGAGTTTTTTGCATTCAATGCGATCACGAATTTTTAACCGGAAATAGCCGCTCGTTGAAGTTACTCCAGCGCCGCAGCCATTTTAAGCGCCAGCGGTCGAGCGACAAATAAACTACCGGCGTCGTATACAGCGTCAACACCTGGCTGAAGATCAAACCGCCGACAATCGAAATACCCAACGGATGGCGCAATTCAGCGCCGTCGGCATTACCAAGCATCAGCGGTAATGCGCCGAGCATCGCGGCCATCGTGGTCATTAAAATCGGGCGAAACCGCAGCGTACATGCATGATAAATGGCATCGCGCGAATTCATGCCGTGTTCGCGCTCGTTAACCAGCGCGACGTCGATCATCATGATTGCGTTCTTTTTAAGAATACCAATTAATAGAAAAATACCGATCAGCGAAATAATATTTAGATCGTTTTTAAACAGCAGCAACGCCAGTAGCGCACCGACACCAGCGGACGGCAACGTAGAAAGAATCGTCAACGGATGCACATAACTTTCGTACAAAATGCCGAGCACGATATACAGCGTGACTAACGCCAACACGATTAACAACGGCGTACTCGACGACGAATCCTGAAAGGCTTTTGCGGTGCCCTGAAAACTGCCGCGCACTGTCGTGGGCACGCCGAGTCGCGCCATCTCGCGTGCAATCAAAGGTTTTGCGTCGCTGAGCGAAACGCCTTCGGTCAAATTAAACGAAATGGTGTACGCAGCAAATTGTCCTTGATGACTGACAGCAAGTGGTGCGGTCCCGGGCTCGATATGCGCAATCGCCGACAGCGGAATTTGTTGTTGATCCGCACCGATCAAATAAATATCGCGTAACGATTCCGGTCCTTGTGTGTACTTCGGCGACAGCCCCATCACCACATAATATTGATTCAGCGGATTGTAAATAATTGAAACCTGGCGCTGACCGAAGGCGTCATTTAATGCACCGCTAATGTCTTTGGCGGAAAGACCCATTCGCGCCGACGTATCGCGGTCCATAACGACCATCGTTTCCAAACCGCCATCCTGTAAATCCGAACTCACATCGTTAAATTGCGGCAGCGTGTCGAGCGCATTTTTTATCAGCGGCGTCCAATGCCGTAATACAGCGAGATCGTCCGACTCTAACGTGTATTGATATTGCGCACCGCTGGATCGACCGCCGATGCGAATGTCCTGCACGCCTTGCAGAAAAATATTCAGGCCCGAATCGTGCGACAGCTTCTTGCGCAGACGCATAGCAATTTCATCGGCCGATTCGGTGCGTTCTGACTTGGGTTTCAACGTGATAAACATGCGCCCGGAATTACCGCGACCGCCGCCGCTGCTGCCGGTTGATTCGTTGACACTAACCACGGCTGGATCGGCGCGAATTATTTCGATAACTTTCGCCATTTTTTGTCGCAACTGCTGAAACGACATACTTTGATCGCCCTGAATCTGGCCCATCAACCGTCCCGTATCCTGCTGCGGCATAAAACCTTTCGGCACCAAAATAAATAGATACACATTGAGGCAGACAGTCAGCAACAACGTAAACAGCATCAATTTATTGTGCACTAATGCCCACGCCAGTGATTTTTCGTAGCCGCGCAATAATCGATTAAAGAAATTTTCGCTGTACTGATAAAACTTGCCGTGTTGTTTTTCTTTCGGCTCGGCGCGCAACCAACGCGCGCACATCATCGGTGTAACTGTTAGCGAAACCACCAGCGACACCAACACTGCTGCCGACAATGTGACAGAAAATTCGCGCAGCATACGGCCCATAATGCCGCCCATCAGCAGCAGCGGAATAAATACCGCCACCAGCGACAAACTCATCGCCAACACGGTGAAACTCACTTCGCGCGCACCGAGTAACGCCGCGCGGAACGGCGTCAAACCGCGCTCGATATGGCGCGTGATATTTTCGAGCACGACAATCGCATCGTCGACGACAAAACCGGTCGCCACCGTCAATGCCATCAGCGATAAATTATCGAGCGTGTAACCGCACAGATACATGACCACAAAAGTGCCGCACAACGACACCGGCACCGCCACGCTCGGAATCAGCGTCGCACTGGTGTTACGCAGAAAAATAAACACCACCATGATCACCAGGGCGATCGAAATCACCAGCGTGTGTTCGACTTCTTTTAATGACGCGCGAATCGTCGGCGTGCGATCCATCGCCACCTGCAACTTCAAACTTTGCGGAATCGACGCCTGTAATTGCGGAATCGCCGCGTACACACGGTCCACCGTTTCAATCACATTGGCGCCGGGTTGACGAAACAGCAGCAAAATTATCGCCGGCTCGCCGTTGAGCGTGCCGGCGTTGCGCACGTCCTGCACCGAATCTTTAATATCGGCGATGTCGGTTAGATGAACCGGCGCACCATTGCGATAACTGACAATTAACGGCAAATAATCGGCAGCCTTGCGCGCTTGATCGTTGGCGTCGATCTGCCAGTGTTTATCACCGGCTTCCACCGCGCCTTTCGGACGATTGGCGTTGGTCGCAGCCAGCGTGGTGCGCACTTGCTCAAGTGAAATGCCGTATTTATTCAGCGCGGTTGGATTTAACTCCACGCTTACCGCCGGCAATGAACTGCCGCCGATATCGACCTGACCGATGCCTTCCAACTGCGAAAGTTTTTGGCCGACCACGGTCGAGGCAGTGTCGTACATCTGCCCCTTGGTCATTGTGTTAGAGGTCAACGCCAGCACCATGATTGGCGCGTCGGCCGGGTTGGCTTTGTGATAGGTCGGATTGTTCGGCAAGCTGCTCGGCAATAAACCGCGCGCCGCATTTATCGCCGCCTGCACATCGCGCGCGGCACCGTCGATATCGCGATTCAAATCGAATTGCAGCGTGATACGGGTCGAGCCGAGCGAACTCGATGAGGTCATTTCGGTAATGCCGGCGATGCGCCCCAGCGACCGCTCAAGCGGTGTAGCCACGGTTGCCGCCATTGTTTCTGGATTCGCCCCGGGCATGTTGGCCGACACGCCAATGGTCGGGAAATCCGTTTGCGGCAGCGGCGCGACTTTCAATAATTTAAAGGCAACCAATCCTGCCAGCGCAATGCCGAGCGTCAGCAACATCGTTGCGACGGGGCGGCGAATGGCCAGTTCGGAAATATTCACGGCTGCGCCTCTCCGACATGCGGTGCCGGCCAGCGGCGCTCGCGCCAACTGGCAAAGCGTTTGCCGAGGCGATCGAACGTTAAATAAATCACCGGCGTGGTAAATAACGTCAGCACTTGGCTCACCAACAAACCGCCCACCATCGTTACGCCGAGCGGTCCGCGCAATTCCGAACCGACACCGCCGCCGAGCATCAACGGCAACGCACCGAGCAGAGCCGCCATGGTCGTCATCAGGATCGGACGAAAGCGCAGTAAACACGCTTCATAAATGGCGTCGTATGCGGATTTGCCCTGCTCGCGTTCCGCTTCCAACGCGAAGTCGATCATCATGATGGCGTTCTTTTTCACGATGCCGATCAACAATACGATGCCGATAATCGCGATGATGCTTAATTCATTGCCCGACACCAGCAGCGCCAACAGCGCGCCGATACCGGCCGACGGCAGCGTCGATAAAATCGTGATCGGATGAATATAACTTTCGTATAAAACGCCGAGCACTATGTACATGGTCACGATGGCGGCCACGATCAACAGCAATTCATTGGCGAGCGCGGCGCGAAATGCCAAGGCCGAACCTTCGAATTCCGTTTTCACACTGAGCGGCACTTTTAATTCCTGCTGCGTGCGCTCGATCGCTTTCACCGCAGCGCCCAGTGCCACGCCGGGCGCGAGATTGAATGAAATCGTCGCCGACGGAAATTGCTCTTCATGACTGATTACCAATGGCTGCGTGCGCTCTTCAATACGCGCCAATGTATTCAGCGGAATCTGCTCACCGGTGGTCGACGGTACATAAATATCGCGCAACGAATTGGGGCCGATCTGATATTCCGAAGCGACCTCAAGTACCACGCGATATTGATTGGCCTGTGTAAAAATTGTTGAAATTAAACGCTGACCGAATGCGTTGTACAACGCATTGTCGATTACCGCGACGGTGACGCCTAAACGCGAAGCCGTGGCGCGATCGATATCGACATACGCTTTCAGCCCTTCGTTTTGAAAATCGCTGGTGACATCGGCAAGTTCGGGTAATTCACGATACGCGTTGACCAGCTTCGGCACCCACTCGGCAATTTCAGTGCTGCTCGCATCCTGCACACTCATTTGATATTGCGTGCGGCTGGTGCGGTCCTCGATCGTTAAATCCTGCACCGGCTGCATAAATAAATTAATGCCGGGCACGTGCGCAAGTTCCGGCTGCAAGCGGCGCATTATCGTTTGCACATCGGGGCGATCGCCGTGCGCTTTCAAATTGATCAGCATGCGGCCGTTATTCAATGTCGCGTTGGAACCGTCGACACCTATAAAAGAAGAAAGACTGGCGACGGCTGGATCTTGCAAAATCACATCGGCCAATTTTTGTTGACGCTCGGCCATGGCCTGAAATGAAATCGATTGCGGCGCTTCGGAAACCGCTTGAATCACACCGGTATCCTGAATCGGGAAAAACCCTTTCGCGACGATGATCGCCAACACCACGGTGAGACCGATGGTGCCTGCGACAACCCACAAAGTCTCGCGCTGACGCTGCAACACCCAACTCAACCACACACCGTAACGCGCGATGATGCGATCGAACCATTCGCCGGTGACGCGATAAAAACGGCTCTGCTGGTCATCGGGAATGTGCCGCAGCATTTTTGCGCACAGCATCGGCGTCAACGTCAGCGATACGAACGCGGAAATTAAAATCGACACCGCCAGCGTGATGGCGAATTCGCGAAATAAACGCCCGACCACATCGCCCATAAACAGCAGCGGGATCAATACCGCAATCAGCGAAAACGTCAGCGAGATAATAGTGAACGCAATTTGCTGCGAACCTTTCAAAGCCGCTTGCAAGGGCGACTCACCCTTCTCTATATAGCGCGAAATATTTTCGATCACGACAATTGCATCGTCGACGACGAAGCCAGTCGAAATAGTCAGCGCCATCAGCGTCAGATTGTTGATGCTGAAACCGGCGACATACATCAACCCAAATGTTCCGACAATCGACAGCGGCACCGCGAAGCTCGGAATAATCGTCGCAGGAATATTGCGCAGGAATAGAAATATCACCGCGACCACGAGTGCGATGGCGAGAAATAATTCGAATTGCACATCGTGCACCGAGGCGCGAATGGTCGTGGTGCGATCGGTCAATACGCTGACCTCGACCGATGCCGGCAATGCGGCGCGCAATTCCGGCATTAATTTCTGAATGCGATCGACCACCTCAATGACGTTGGCACCCGGTTGCCGCTGAATATTTAAAACAATCGCTGGCGTGGTATTAGCCCACGCCGCGAGTCGCGAATTTTCTGCGCCGTCGATGGTATTGGCGACATCGCGTAATCGAATCGGCGCGCCATTTTTAAAGGCGATAACCAGATCGCGATATTCGGCGGCGGAACGCAATTGATCGTTGGCGTCGATAGTCGATGCGCGCGTCGGCCCGTCGAACGAACCTTTGGCCTGATTAGTGTTGGCGTTGCTGATCGAGGTGCGCACATCGTCGAGACTTAATCCGTACGCTGCGATCGCTTTCGGATTCACTTGAATGCGCACGGCGGGACGTTGGCCGCCGCTGATACTGACCAGGCCAACGCCGGATACCTGCGAAATTTTTTGCGCGATGCGCGTGTCGACCAAATCTTCGACCTGCGGCAGCAACAGCGTTTTCGAGGCAATCGCAATCGTTAAAATCGGCGCGTCGGCGGGATTTACTTTGCTGTAAATCGGCGGCGTCGGTAAATCGACCGGCAATAAATTCGAGCCGGCATTGATAGCTGCCTGCACTTGTTGCTCGGCAACATCCAAACTTAATTCGAGATTAAATTGCAGCGTGATAACCGAAGCGCCGCCGGAGCTCGACGATGACATGCGCTTTAAACCCGGCATTTGGCCGAATTGCCGTTCAAGCGGCGCCGTCACCGAACTGGTCATTACTTCCGGACTCGCGCCCGGATATAACGTGACCACTTGGATGGTCGGATAATCGACTTCGGGCAATGCCGATAACGGCAATTGCCGATATGCAATTAATCCCGCCAACAAAATCGCCACCATTAATAACGATGTCGCGACGGGGCGCTCGATAAAAAGACGTGAGGGATTCATCTACTGTGCGGCACCCGAATTTTTATGGCGATGTTTCGTTTTGTCTGCGCCATCTGTCGCGCCTTCGGCTGATTTTTCTTTGCGCGCTTCGCCACCCAATGGCTGGCCATCGCGCGATACCACTTCAACCGGGCTGCCTTCGCGCAATTTATCGAGCCCTTCGATAACAACTTGATCGCCGGCTTGCAAACCGGATTCGATCACGACGCGATTGCCCTCGGTATCGCCCACGCGCACGTTCTGAATTTTCACGGTGTTGTCGGCCGCGAGCAGATACACGAAATTACTTTGCGCGCCGCGTTGCACCGCATTCACCGGCGCCATCACCACACCGCGTAACGTATCGACATGCATACGGACATTGACGAATTGATTGGGAAATAGCGCGCTGTCTTCGTTATGAAATTGCGCTTTGAGTTTTACCGTGCCGGTGGTGGTGTCGATTTGGTTGTCGATCGAAAGCAGCGTGCCGGTCGCGAGCTTCAGTTTTTGTTGGCGGTCATAGGCATCCACCATCAACGCGGTTTTCGCATTGGTTTTTTGCACAATGCGCGGCAGGTTATCTTCCGGCAACGTGAACACGACATTGACCGGCTGCACCTGCGTAATTAAAACAATGCCGGTCGCATCGGACGCATGCACGATGTTGCCGGGATCGACCTGACGCAAACCGACGCGCCCGGTAATCGGTGCGGTGACTTTCGCGTACACCAACTGCAATTTCGCATCTTCGACTTGGCCATTATCGACCTGCACCGCGCCTTCGTATTGCCGCACCAATGCTTCCTGCGCATCGACCTGTTGTTTCGCGATGGAATCCTGCGACCACAAAGTGCGATAGCGTTCGAGATCGAGCTGCGTATTTTTCAACAACGCCGAATCGCGTGCACGCTGACCTTCCGCCTGAATTAATTGCACTTGGAACGGACGCGGATCAATTTCCGCGAGTAAATCGCCCGCGTGCACGAGCTGACCTTCCTGAAATAACACGCGAATTAATTGCCCATCGACGCGGCTGCGCACTAATACATTATTCGCCGGCGTTACGGTGCCGAGTCCGCCTAAAAATAAGGGCAGATCGCCCTGCGCTGCGGTTGCCACCGCAACAGGCACCGGACGATTCTCGGGGCCTGTACGCGCGCTAGTGCGTTTACCGAAAAACCACCATGCAGCAAGCGCACACAACACGACTATTACGACAATCCACCAACGTCTGGCGAAGCGTTTGCGCGCAGGAACTAACACCATGAACAAAAACTCCCAATTGCAATAAGTTACTTAAGCCAGTTATGGCTTAATCATTCGTGTCTATCTAAATCATTCATGTCTATGTAATTCACAGCGATGTCATCACTGACATGACATTGTTTGATTACGCGGATCTTAATTACGGTGAGCGCCTAAATCTGACGCCGCGAAAGCGGTTCGATGTGCAACCAGCGCCAACCACCGCAGTCTCAACTAGCACCGTATAGGCGGTCAACGCGACGCGACGCAATTCTTCAGCAAATACGCAGTAAACATTGAGGAAAATTTGAGGAACGATTTTTAAGCGCATCATTCTGAAGGTTTACAGTAATGTGCAGCAGCCTTTGCAGACCACGTACAACGCGTTTTGTCAGCCGAAATCGGTATCGTGGCGCCCGGTGCATGGCACCAAGCCACTGCGAAAATCCAAGAAGGCGATTTTCCACATTTAATAATGGATAATGCGCGCCGCGCCGCGAATACGACCGGAATTTTTTTGATGCTATTAGTAAAACCCCGCGATCTTCTATTAACCGTCAAAACACGCACGCTGCTGTGGTGCACGCTAGCTTTTATGCTGGTAGCACGCATTGTTTCTAGCGCGCTCGTGCCATTGGCCGACACCACCGAAGCGCGTTACGGCGAAATCGCCCGCAAAATGTTGGAAACCGGCGATTGGATTACGCCGCAACACGAATATGGCGTGCCATTTTGGGCGAAACCTCCGCTGTCGACATGGCTGTCCGCGTTCAGCATGAAATTATTCGGCGTCAATGAATTCGCCGCGCGCCTGCCTTCCTTATTGCTCGGCATCGCCATGCTCGCATTGATATGGCAATGGACCGCATCGCGACGCGGACGCGACGCGGCTTTAGTTAATACGACGATACTCGCCAGCATGGCTTTATTTTTTATGGCCGGTGGCGCGGTGATGACCGATTCGAGCCTCGCCTTTTGCACCACATTAATAATGGTGGCGTTTTGGCAGGCATTACATTCGCCGCAACGGTTTTGGGGCTATCTGTTTTTTGTCGGTCTCGGTCTTGGTTTATTGGCGAAAGGACCCGTCGTCGGTGTGTTGACGTTTTTAGCGATTATTCCGTGGGTATGTCTGCGTAAGAATTGGCAGCAGATGTGGCGCTCACTGCCTTGGCTCAGCGGCAGCGCGTTGATGCTGGTGATCGGCTTGCCGTGGTACGCCATCGCCGAACACAAGACACCGGGATTTATTGCGTATTTTATTTTGGGCGAACATTTCAGCCGTTTTTTAAATTCGGGCTGGGGCGGCGACAAATACGGCCACGCGCACGCCGAAGTATTCGGCATGATTTGGGTATTTTGGTTTATGTCGGCGTTTCCGTGGTCGCTGGTGTTTCTGACAAAAGCGAAACTGCTGATCACACGCCGCAGCGAATGGCTGCACGATGACAATGGATTTATCAGCTTTTTATTGTTGTGGTCGTTCACGTCGATGTTTTTTTTCACCTTCGCCAATAACATCATCTGGCCATATCCGCTGCCGGCATTACCAGCCTTTGCGGTACTTATCGTTGAGTTGATGTATCGCTTCGGCGCGGCGCAAAAACCACTGCGTGCACGCCTGATCGCATTCACGCTCGCAGTGCCGATAGCCTTGTTGGTTGTTACCGCTATTTATACCGATGAGCAACAGACGCTGTTAAAGTCTTCGCAACGCGCGACAGCGCAGTACTACATGCGCGTACGGCCCAATGCCGACAGCGGTCTGTATTACTTTCGCCGCCGCTATTATTCCGGCGAATTTTATTCGGCAGGCAAAGCAAAAGTGATCGATGCGGACGATATTTCGACCTTATTCAATAACGGCGTTTCTGACTTTGTCGTGATTTATCCTGAGGATCTAGCTTCGCTCGCACCGGAAATTCGCGCGCATTTCAAGACACTGCAACAATTGGGTAAATTCCTCGTCTTACAGGAAAACCCCGGTAGCTAACTCTTCCGAAAATCGCTGGTGCTGAAGTCGCGCCACACAATTATCGACGCTTGCGGATAATGGCGCGGACAGTTATGTTCGCGTCAGCATCCCGCCTCTCGAGATCGCATCATCATGTCACTCAGCTCCGTTACCCCGATTACATTTCCCGCGCGCAAACATGAACCGTTTATTTCGTGCGTCGTGCCCGCGTTTAATGAGGCCCCCAACTTACGCCTGTTGGTACCGCAATTAACCGCAACGCTGGCAACGCTATCGCACCATGTCGAAATTATTATCGTCGACGATGGCAGCTCCGACAGCACTGCTGCCACCGCCGCTGCGCTACGCGACGAGTACCCGGTCAAATGTGTATTCCTGTCGCGCAACTTCGGCAAGGAAGCGGCGCTGACTGCGGGTATTCACGAAGCAAACGGCGATGTCGTGATTTTGATGGACTCCGATCTTCAGCATCCGGTGGCAATGATTCCGGTGTTCGTCGAAAAATGGCGCGAAGGTTATGAAATGGTTTACGGCGTGCGCACCAATCGCGACGACGAAGGTTTTGTAAAACGTTCGCTTACCAATGGCTTTTATAAGCTACTGCAACGCGCGTCACGTATTCCGATTCAACCCGATGCCGGTGATTTTCGTTTACTCGATCGCAAAGTAGTGGACTCGCTCAAAGCATTGCCCGAGCGCAGCCGCTTTATGAAGGGACTGTATGCGTGGGTCGGTTACAAAAGTATCGGCGTGCCGTTTCAAGTCGAAGAACGGCGCATGGGCAAATCGACGTTTAATTTTCGGCGCCTGACCCGACTCGCGGTAATGGGCATGGTCGCATTTACCGAATTGCCACTGCGCATTGCCGCCGTTATCGGTTTATTCATTTCGATGTTATCGATTGTGTACGGCATTTATGTTGCGATTCGCACACTCATTTTTGGTGTCGACTTACCCGGTTGGGCCACGTTGGTGGTTGCCATTACCTTTCTCAACGGCATGCAGCTGCTCGCAATCGGCATTCTCGGCGAATATATCGCGCGCATATTTAATGAAGTGAAAGGCCGCCCCAATTACATCGTCGCGCGCCGAATTGGCTTTGATAAAGATCATTCCGATGACGGGCGCCATCTGTGATTACGCAGCTAGCGCGATTCGGCGCAGTGGGCATTGCGGCGATGGCAGTGCATTGGATCATTGTCGCGCTATTGGTGCCGTTCGGTATCGCACCGCTAATTGCCAATATTATTGGCTTCGCCATCGCATTCAATGTCAGCTATTTCGGCCATCGCAATTGGACTTTCAACAGCGCAGCCGCGCACAGCAATACATTCACCCGCTTTCTCACCGTGGCGATTGCCAGCTTTCTGCTTAACGAAGCGATGTACTCGCTGCTGTTGCGTTTCACCGCACTTGATTACCGTGTGGCGCTATTTATTGTGCTCGGCGCGGTGGCAGCGCTAACTTTCGTTCTAAGTCGCTACTGGGCATTTCGTCAGGCATGAAGAAAATTATTCTCTGCGCCGACGATTACGGCCAGTCAGCAGCAATCAGCGCGGGCATTCTGCATTTGATCGAACGCGGTCGTTTATCGGCTACGAGCTGCATGACTGATAGCGAATTCTGGAGCAGCACCGATAATCGTCTGTGCGAATTTCGCGACCGTGTCGATATCGGTGTTCATTTCAATCTGACACACGAACTTCCCGCTCAGACCATTCCTGCGCAATCGCTTTCCGTCATTTTGCGCACCGCATTGATGGGACGCATCGATAAAAAAGCGATTGCATCGACACTGAACAATCAGCTCGACCGCTTTGAAAAAGTGATGGGTCAAGCGCCTGATTTTGTCGATGGACATCAACATGTGCACGTATTTCCCGGTATTCGCAGCGTCGTTTTACAGCAGTTGGCGCAGCGCTATAAGGCTAAAAAACCGTATTTGCGAGCGGTGAATCCACGCCTTCCCGGCCATGGTGGATTACTCAAACTGGCTTTTTTAAAACTATTGAGCAGTGGCTTTTCCAGTGCCGCAGCGCGATTGAATATGTCTACCAACAGCGGATTTGCCGGAATTTACTCGTTACAACCGCAACAAAACTTCGCGCTGTTAATGAAAAACTGGATGCATGAAGTACGCGATGGCGATTTATTGATGTGTCATCCGGGGTTTTTAGATAGCGCCAGCGACGATCCAATCGCTGCAACGCGACCACTCGAACTGGCGTTTCTACAAAGTGCTGAATTCGAAAATTTGTTAGCGACCACCAACGTAACGCTTGCTCGATTACGCGATCGCTAACATTCATCGTCATCCCATTCTGTCTTCATTCGTCATCACGCTTGCGTTCGAACTGAGCCAGTTGCTCGCCACTGGCCTGCTGCTGATAACGTGTTTTCCACTCCTCATACGGCATTCCATAAACGCGCTCGCGAGCAGTTTCATACTGTATTTCCAGGCCTTTTTCATCTGCAGCAGCTACGTACCACTTCGCCAGACAGTTGCGGCAGAAGCCGGCAAGATTCATTAATTCGATATTCTGCACATCTGTGCGACTGTCCAAATGCGCCAGCAATCGACGAAATACCGCCGCCTCAATTTCAATCTTCGTTGCATTATTCACAGTAAATTAACCTCATCGGTTAGCGTTGAAAAACCACTTTAAACGCTGCTTGGAATCGCGAAAACTCATTGCAGAGTTCCGTCACGTTTTACTTTTACATAAAAAATTAAACGATCGTAAAATTGTTGAACACAAAAAATACAAAATTTCTACAAAACTTAAAAATCCGACGTATAATTGATCGCGTGTTACTGCACAAATCCACCAACTCTACTCACAAGGATTTTATTTATGGCAGCAGCAAAAAAGAAAGCAGCAAAGAAAACTACGGTGGCGGGACTGGAGAAGCAAATCAAAGCTCTCGAAGCCAAGCTGAAAAAAGCCCACGCTAAACAGGCCGCCGATGATAAAAAAGCAGCAGCTAAAGCCAAAAAGGCCGACGCTAAAGCAAAAAAAGTAGCAGCAGCTAAAGCGAAGAAAGACGCAGCAGCAGTAAAAAAAGCAAAAGCCAAAACTAAGGTGAAGGCAGCGGTAAAAACCAAAGCCAAAACTACCGCCAAAGTTCCGGCTGCAAAAAAAGGCCGCCCTGGCCGCCCGAAAAAAGCAGTAGTAGCAAAAGCAGTAGTGGCAAAAGCGGCACCGAAAACTAAAGCTAAGGCAAAAACCAAAGCACCGCGCAAAGCGCGTGCGCCGAAAGCAGCTCCGGTAGTAAGCACCACTCCAACTACTCCGGCAGCGTAATTAGTAAATAATCTGCGCCGCACTTTGGGCGGCGCAGTTTTTCTCCCCGCCTCGCCTTCGCTTCATCCGCATATCTACCTACTTCCGTTATCAGCCTCCTCACTCAGTTATTCCAATTTCAAACTTTCTTAAATTTTTCAATCTAGCTGAGAATTCCCCAGCAATTCGAAGATGGAATACACTTTGCGTAGTTTCTTCTACTAAAATCATTTAACGATTTATTCAACTGCCGTGGTCTAGCGATTGCAATGTGTGAGCTGTTTGGCGTATCGAGCCGTGAACCAACAACGGTACAAATTTCTCTGGCCGAATTCGCAAAGCGTGGCGGACTTACCGGGCCGCATATCGACGGCTGGGGTATCGCATTCTTTGGTGATGGTGATGTGCAACTGATTCGCGAACCGAAACCCTCCGCCGATAGCGCGCATTTGCGCTTTATTCACGACCAACACATTCCCAGCGCATTAGTCATTTCGCATATTCGCCGCGCCACGCAAGGCAGCGTGTGCCTGCGTAATACACAGCCTTTTATTCGCGAACTCGGCGGCAGGCCGCATACGTTTGCGCACAATGGTGATTTGGTCGACATCCATCGCCATATCGATTTAATCAACAGCCCCTATCGCGCCATTGGCGATACTGACTCTGAATATGCTTTCTGTTATTTGCTGTCATTGCTGCAACCATTATGGAATGGCAATCAATCGCCGTCGTTAGCGCAGCGCTTCGAAGCATTTAATCGCTTTGCACAGCACATGACCGAATTCGGCGCTGCCAATTTCCTTTACAGCGATGGCGAGTTTTTGTTCGTGCATTCGCACTACCGTCGTTATGACGACAACACAGTGTGCCAGCATGGTTTATTTATGCTGAATCGCCGCAATCACGAGCATGAGATATTAGCGGGCATCGATGTGGATTCGGATCAAGAGATGGTGTTGCTCGCCAGCGCGCCACTCTCCGGTGAGGAGTGGGAGTCGTTGCCGGAGCACACCGCGCTAGCCATTCAAGATGGGCGTGTCGTATTGCGTAGCTGCAGCGCGTTACCTGCATAAATGCTAAAGGTGCGACGCGATTAACCAATGCCGTTCGCGCAATCGGTTAATCGCCAATGCCTTCTTCCAAAATTCGATAAAACCATTCGATGAAACTAAAGCGGCGCATCGAATTGACGAGTCGATAGCAATACCAGCGTGCAGGCTTCTTGAACGGCAATTCCGGCCTGCTGTAATTGCGGATAGAGCGCTGGATTTTCACCGCCTGGATTAAAAATAACTCGACGCGGCTTCAACGCAACGATATCGCTTAACAGCGCACCTTGCCGATCCGGGCCGATATACATCGTCACGGTGTCCACTGCTTCGACGATTTGGTTTAACGCCTCGACTACTTTTAACCCCGATATCTCGCCACCTTTTGGGCTTACCGGAATCACTTGGTAACCATTCTTCAGCAAACGCTCGATCGCTTGATGAGACATTCGCTCAGGATTATCACTAGCACCAAGCACTACAACCTTCGCCATAAAATTGCTCCTTTAGCATTTAATGCGTGTCTAATCGAATCGCGCCACGTTGCTTTATACGGCCGTAGAAACTCGAAACAGCGTCGATCAAATTCCACTTTAGTGCATTTATATTTAAGCCGCCCCATCGAGAAGCAATTTACTCGACTGAAACGCACAAAATTTCCCGCGACATTCCATCCGTACTATTACCACTTTTAATATTGATTCAGCTTTGTACAATTTACTTCGATAAATAAGAGGACAGCTCACGCACCACGTATTGGTCTGAATGTTGCTCTGCTGCACTCTGTTTGTGCATTCCCTCTCGAAGGATCGTTCAGCTTTTCCACGCGGTAAGTAACAAGTGTGGTATTACCCCCGGAGCACGCTGTGCTAATGCCTGCAAAAAGTTTATCGGCCGAAAATTATTTCCCTCATTACCAGCCGCTTATTTATGTTCCCAGCGGAACAATTGCTGGCTATGAATTGCTGGCCCGTACTCACGCGCGAAAAAACAATGTTGTCAGCGCGGGCGGTTTATTTTCCGACCCCACGTTGCCGGTTTCTCTAAAGATTGGTATCGATCGCCATTTACGCCAAATTGGCTTCGATTATTTTGCACAGCACGAAGAATGCGGTTTCGTTTCGATAAATATTTCACCGGATTGGATCAGTCGTTTAGGTGCCGGCGTGATTTCGCCGACATTGAAAATGATCGACGAAGCCGGCCTTGATCCGAGTCGCGTCGTTATCGAAATCACCGAAACCGCCGGCGAGTTGAAAGAGCTGCAACGTTTAGTGAAGCAATATCGTAAGCATGGTTTACGCATAGCTATCGATGATTTCGGTGCCGGCAATTCGCAACTCGATCGCATCATCGCGCTGGCGCCCGACATCATAAAATTGGATATGCGCTTATTTAAAAATGCGGCGCGCGGCGGATTATCAGCCGACGTACTGCTGGGCTTAATGGCAATTACCGAGCGAGCGGGCTTCGAAGTAGTTTGCGAAGGCGTGGAAACGATAGAGGAATTTTGTTTCGGAATCGACTGCGGCGCGAACTATATGCAGGGCTATTTATTTTCGGAAGCCGTAGTGGAACCGTTGGCAACTGACAGCTTTAAACCGTTCATCAAAGAGCTGACCGGCGAATATTTCAAACGCAAAACTACGCGTCTCGGTCACAGCATTGATCACACCCGCCATATTAAAAGCGCTGTGCTCGATTTAAAACAGAACCTGCAAAACGGCGCAGAGCCACATCAAGTGATGACCTCGGCACTGCAACCCTTAGGCATCATGCGTTTTTTTATCTGCGATGACAGCGGCAATCAACTGTCACCGAATTTTGAAATCGGCACCGATGGAATTTGCATCGAGGATGCGTATATCGGCTACAACTGGAGCTGGCGCCCGTATTTTCCCACCTTACTCGCGATGCGTAACCGAATCGAATTCGATCTGGTCGCATCGACAACGTACCGCGACGCCAGCACGCGTCGACTCTGCAAAACCTTCGGACTTTTTCTCGATGACCAACGCGTATTGCTCGTCGATGCCGAAGTACGTGATGAGGTTTTACTGGCGCAAGGCTAAATCACTGAGGACATACTAGCGACGTGGGTTATTGCGTCGCACCGGAAGGGTTTTTCGGAGCGACGATGCGATAAACCTGATCGATCTGCTCAGGACCATCAACAGTGACATGCAGATTTTTTAACAACCCATCGCCGACGCCATAAATCCAACCGTGCACGGAAAGCGCCTGACCGCGATCCCAAGCATTTTGCACAATGCGCGTATGACAGACATGCGCGACTTGAGCCTCGACATTTAATTCACACAGTAAATTCACGCGGTCTTCGGTTTCGAGATCGGCAAAACGCTGTTGCTGTGAGTGATAAATGTCCTTCAGCGCATGCAGCCAGTTATCGATCAGACCGTGCTGCACATCCTCAAGCGCCGCGCGCACACCGCCACAACCATAATGCCCCACCACCATAATGTGCTTAACCTTCAGCACATCGACGGCGTATTGAATAACCGACAGGCAGTTCAAATCCGTCTGCAGCACGATATTGGCGACATTGCGATGCACAAATACTTCGCCCGGCATCAAGCCAATAATTTGATTGGACGGTACGCGACTGTCGGAGCACCCGATCCATAAATATTCAGGTTGCTGCTGCGAGGACAATTTAGAAAAGAAACTGTCGTCCTCCTGCTTGATTTTTTCGGCCCAGGCACGGTTCTTCAAGAATAAATGATCGAGGTTGTCCATCGGTCAATACACCTTTTAAAAGATCGTTGATACGAGTTACCAGGCAACCTGGCTTGCGATTCGCGAATTGGAGAATATATGGCAGCAGTTGCGCAGTTTACCAACTATTGCGCGGACATTGAAAAATGTTGTCTAAATGAAATATTTTTGAAAAGAAACCGAAAAATTGCGGCGCGAACAAATTACAGCGAGAGTATTGCAGCCGGTCTGTTGCAGCGGGAATAAAGGTGGCAAGTTACGAGAACACTAAATACTCAACGCGATTGCGTCCATTCGATTTGGCGCGATATACGGCTTCATCCGCACGTTTCACTAAACGATCACTGATTACGGAAACGTCAGCGGCGGGTTTAGTCCAACACGTCACGCCCAGCGACAACGACGTGGGCACTTTTATACCGCTGTCGCTAGCAATGCGCATATCGGCAATGCGCGATCGAATACGCTCGGCAATTTCAATTCCAAGCTCGCGATCGCAGTTCGGCAAAATTAATGCGAATTCTTCACCACCGTAACGACAGACGTGATCGGTTTTTCGCAGCATCGCGGCAATTTCCTGTGCGACTGCATGCAGTACGCGGTCACCGACTTGATGACCGTGATTGTCGTTAATTTGTTTGAAGTGATCGAGATCGCCCAGCATCACGGTGAGCGGTTCCACCTGGCGAATAGCGCGCGAAATTTCGCGCTCCATCGATAGATGAAATGAACGGCGATTTTCCACGCGCGTCAGCATGTCGATCAAACTGAGCCGATGCAGGCGCTCTTGGTTGACACAATTTTCCAAGCACACGGCCACGACAGAGGCGAGATGATTAATAAAGTCGGTGGATTTATCGATACTAAAACGCTTCGCGGCAAAAGCGCCAAAATGCAAACTGCCGACCAATGCGCCCTGACGCACCAGTGGCAACAATGCAGCGGAGCGTACCGGGCGACCGGGAAATAAATCCGCTGGCGGCGGCCCGGCCAGACGAACGACTTTTTGCGCGGGATATAGCGCACGCAATTCTTCATCTTTTTCAAACCAACGCAAACCGACGCTCTGTTGTAACTCGTCGGATAATAAATCGCGCAAAATAAATTCAGGATCGAATAACCACAGCTCAGCGGCGTCAAGTCGAAAATGGCGCAGGCTATTGGAAAGCAAACTATCGAGCAGCGCTTCCATACTGCTGACGGCTAATAATTCGAGCTCGAATTGCTGAAAATTACGCAGAATGCGTTCGTTCTGAACCGCCTTGTCCATCAACTCGCCCAACGTTCGAGTTAATCGCTCAAGCCGACTCTGCGCCAATTTATTATTATCGTGTGACATATCTGCGCTGAATAACGGGACGGCGGAAGGAGGTTCCATCATAGTCGCATACGTATCAATCGAGTGACAGAACCAGTATATAGACGGTTATGTGAGCGGGGAATCTGGCGCCGTTAGATATCAGCCCACGCTTCATCGTCATAGATCCCCAATTCTTCGCGCATACGTTTCCGCTCTAAACGGTCTTCAATTTTGCGGCGAATCGCGGGATCTTTTTGTACCGAGCGAGACGGCGCTGCAGTAGTCGCTCGTTCTAACTCTACGCTGTCGCTATCCTCGGTCATAAAACCTTCGTTGGATTCACTGGTTTTTTCGGCTGTGCCAGATAGCGCGTTCGTCATATCAGCACCTGACTTAATCGTTTAACTATTGCTGTCGCACGTTGCATATATCTGCAATTCGCGAGCCCTGATAATGCAGAATTTATACGCTGTCAATGCGGCTTCCAGAAAATGTAAAAGAATGACTATAGAAATGTAGCCCGTGTTACCGAGAGCGCAAGGCATCGTCAGAGAAGATAGTGAATATAGAGTAGTCAGTAACAGCAGATGTCACACTTATTCGCCCCTTAAAATTACCAGCGCAAAGCAGCATTACTAAAGGAATGGCGAGGCTGTCGAAGGGAAAATCAGATACGCAGAATCTCGATCAGCTCCAGCGCTGTTTTTCCGCTGCCACTTTGTCGCTGCAATAAATCGAGCAACATTTGTTGCGAACCAAATCGGTGTTCGTCGTAACAATGCACGGGCGCAATGCGCGCAGTCACCGAAACCAATGGCGCATTTTCGGCCGGAGCGTGCTCCGCCATGACAACAGTAGGTTCGAGCTGAACCGATTGCTCGGCCGCAGGGCTCCACGGCGCAAGCCGCTCCGCCAATTGTCGCAGTGTTAACTCATTGCGTTCCGGCTCGGCGATAAGCTCGTCAATCATCGACTGTGGATTAATTGCAGAGCCGCCAAAACGCTTTGCATACGCGCGCTGAATTTCATCGAGCGTCGCCGCAAGGTCGGGGCTTGGCGTGTCGGCTTTCGCAACAAGCGTTAACAGACGCGACTTCAATTCGGATAAATAGGCGCGCTCGTCGCCTGCTGCGCGAGTAATCGGTTTCGACGAATTTTCCGGTGCGCTTTGGCTACGCCGAAATTGGCGCTGCCAAAACAATGTAAAGCCAGTGCCGACGGGATCGGCTTCAACCGCTTGTTTGAGTGCATCCGCCAATCGAATAAAACTGCGCGAGGATGGATCGGACTCGGGAAATAACGCGACCGGACTTTGCAGCGTCACCGCATTGCGCAAGCTTTCATCGCGCAGCAGATGACCCAAATAATTAGTGCGAATGCCGATGTATTTTTCCACCGCCGAACTGAAACGGTGATAAACCTCGCGCGCCTGCGCGACATTAGCGCACATATTCACGACCACCTGGCACTTCACACCCGGTCGCCGCCGCTGCATTAATTTAATCAGCGAAAATGCATCGGTTAGCGAGGTCGGCTCCGGCGTGATCACGACCAACGATTGATTCGCGGAGCCAATAAAATCGAGCGTGGTTTCGGCAATACCGGCGGCGGTGTCGAGCAATAGAAAATCAAATTCATTTTCGATGCGACCCAACTCGCGGGTTAACCGCAATTGCTGCCGCGGATGCAACGATACGCATTCGCTGATGCCGTTGGCGCCGGGAATTATCTTCAGGCCGAAGGGACCATCGAGCATGATTTCTTCGATGGTTTTGGCGCCGAACAACACATGCTCGAGACTGGCCTTTGGTGTCAGCCCCAACAAAATATTGATATTCGCGAGACCCGTATCCGCATCGAGAATACAAACGCGAGCACCGGCTTTGGCGAGGGAGAGACCGAGATTTACTGCAATGCTGGATTTGCCGACGCCGCCCTTTCCGCTAGTGATAGCGATAACGTGCGGAGACAACCGAGTTGTACGCTGGGCGTTGGATTGATGTGCAGCCGGCACGGATGTTCTTTCCATTGGACGCGATCCCCCCCAGGACCGACCCACCTAATTTACGCAATCGCGCATTGTTCTGTTCAGCGAAGACTGTGTCAGTCAAAGACGTTTCGTTTCTGCCGCGACATGGCCGAAGGAAAGTACGTTGACTATACTGTGAAGCAAAAGTCTGTCGACTAGCGCATATTACCGGCAAATCGACTGCTAATTACAATACTCTCTAACAATTTACTGGCCTTAGGAAGATACATGGTACCGGACAGCCGCGCATTGGAGCGCCTGCCTAGCCTCCCGCAAGTGTTATTGCGAATCCTGGATGCGATTCATAGCGAACACGCGGATTTTCAGCACATTGCCGATATTGTCCGCCACGACACGGCGATGGCTGCACGCCTGCTCGGCGTGGCCAATTCCAGCTATTACGGCCGCGCTAAAGGCTGTCAGACGATTGAACGCGCGCTGATGTTCCTCGGTACCGAAACGGTAAAGACCATTGTCATTACCGCGTCGATGAAGCAGTTTTTCAGCCGGTTCAATCCGCAGCATCGCCCTTTCGTTAAAGCTTTCTGGCGCCGCTCGCTGATCTCGGCAAACTTCGCGCATATTCTGGCGAATTTAACCGGCTATCCCGCGCCCGAAGAAGCCTATTTGTGCGGGCTGTTAATGGATGTGGGACAACTCATCCTGCTCAACCAGTACGATCAACGCTATCTCGACATTTGGTCCAGCGCCGCGGACGATCGTGCTCTGCTTGAAGCGGAGATCGCGCAGCTTCAATGCAGTCACACTGACATCGGCGCGAACATGGTCGACGCCTGGCAGCTATCGGGCTTCTCTGGCGACGCCGTGCGTTATCACCATGAGCCTGGTGCGCAGATTCTCGATGCCCATCACCTCGTCAAAATCATCAATCTAGCAAGCATGTTCAGCGCTCCCGGCCCGGTGCGCGATGACGCCGTCGATCAGGCCGATCAACTGTTCGGCTTGAACCAAGCATTAACCCGCGAATTGCGCGCCCGCATTGACGCCGATGTCGAGCGCATCGCCGGCGGACTCAACATCGACATTAGCGACGGCTCTGCCGGACTTGATGAGGCGACCCAACAACTCGGCGAGCGCATCGGGCAACTGTCGCAACTCAGTCAAATGAACAGCGAACTGTGGCGCGATCAATCGCGCACAACACTCGAGCAGACCATTCGCCGCATCGTCTTTATGACACTGGGCATCGAACGCTGTGTGCTGTTCACCGTCGATGAAAACAACGAAACCATTTCCGCACACGCCAGCGATGCGCAGCTAGACCTGACCGATGCGCCCATCGCCGATTTCATTATTCCGCTACTGCCGCAGCGCAGCTTAGTTACCGATGCGCTGCTACAGCAGCGTGCGCAACATTCGTCGAGCATCGCGCGCAACGAACTTGCGGTAATCGACAAGCAATTACTCAAGCTCTGCGAAACCGATCATCTGCTGTGTTTGCCGCTAACACGAAGCGATATGCGCGTCGGTGTTTTGGTGCTGGGATTAAATACAGCAGATGCCGATCCGCAGGCGAGCAAACCGATATTGCTGGCAGGATTGTGCAGCGAAATCGCCGCCGCCATTCAGCATCAGCAGCGTCAATTGCATGATGTCGAAGCGGCCGTCACCGGCAACGGATCGCTGCAGCAAAAAATCAGCGAAGCAGTGCATGAGGCCAGCAATCCACTCAGTATTATTCGCAACTATCTTGAAATGCTGACGTTGAAGCTTGGCGAAGAACATCAGGCCCACGCCGATTTGGAATTGATCAAAGAGGAAATAGATCGTGTCGGCGCGATTTTATTGCGACTGCGCGAACCCAACACCGCCGAGGGAAAACCCGGCGAGGTTGCACTGAATAGATTGGTCAGCGGTATCGCTCGCATATTTGAGCAGTCGCTTTGTGCCACACACCAAATTGGCCTGCAGTTAAATCTGGCGGAATCAATGCCGCCACTGCGCACGAATGTCACTCACCTGCAGCAAATGTTAACTAACCTGTTGAAGAATGCCGTTGAAGCGCTTTCGCCCGGTGGCAAAATTATTCTCAGTACCGACAGCGGCGTCGTGGTAAATGGCCGAAGTTTTGCTGTAATTACAGTGGCCGATAATGGCCCGGGTATTTCCGAAGCAGTGCTGCGGCAATTATTTTCACCGGTGGCATCGACAAAAGGTTCGGGGCATTCGGGAATCGGTTTGAGCATTACTAAAAAACTAATGGATGAGATCGGCGGATCTATCCTTTGTAAAAGCAACAAGACCGGAACGCAGTTTCAATTATTTATACCGGTCAAATAGCGTCACTCTGTTGTTGGGGAAGTCTGAACTGCTGTTGGAAGTCCGAGAAGCGTTGGCGTCAATACAGCGCTGTATCGACGCGCGGCATTTTTCGTTTGTATATTTAGCAATGTTGTCGGCACAGTGAAACTGCTTGAGCACGGATGCGAGTGGCGGCTGAGAAATTTCTTCTTGGCCTTAACAAGACTCTTATACCGAGCGCGAGGAAGCCTTCCAGATCGGCTGCGTGTTGTTTTAATAGTGGCCGACCGGCATCTGCTATGACCACATCGTCCTTGGAAAAAGCTCATATCGAGCTGGAAACATCCGCGCGCATTTTGCTCGCCGATGACGACTTTCGCCTACTCGATAGTCTGCACGGCTTATTAAAATTATATGGCCACGATGTAGAAATTGCCGTGGGCGGCAAAGAAGCGATCAACAAATTAAACAGCAATCACTACGATTTATTACTGCTCGATTTGCGTATGCCGGAAATCTCCGGCCACGATGTCATGCAGCACATGGCGCAGCACAACATCACCACCATGACAGTTGTCGTCAGCGGTGAAACCTCCATCGACGATATTTCACGCGCGTTGCGAAACGGTGCTTACGATTATTTAAAAAAGCCCTACGTGCCCGAAGAATTGCTGGCAACGGTTAACAACGCCGTCACCAAAAAACGCCTCGAAGATGCCAATCGCGTGATGGAAGCGCGCTTGAATCGCTCCGAAAAACTGCACCGCTGCATCGTCAACAATTCGCCGGATATTATTTATATTCTGGACGAGGAAGGCCACTTCAGTTTTCTTAATTCAAAAGTCGAACAGCTGCTCGGTTACGACCGCAACGAATTGCTGGGCTTGCCGATTATTTCGATAATCGAAGAGGATGATTTAGAAAAAGCGCGATATTTCTTCGAGCACGCGGCGCGCACGCAGCAAGGCGCACGCAGCATTGAAATCGCGTTGCGCGCACGCGACCCCAATCAAAGCAAACGTTATTTCGAGTTGGCGGTATGGCCGGTCGCCGACAGCGAAGATTTAATTACGCACCTGCCCTGCTATCGCATTTACGGCACCGCACGCGACATCACCGACCGCATGGAAGCCGAAGCATTTATTAATTTTCAGGCGTATCACGATTTATTAACGCGGTTGCCGAATCGCTCGTTATTTAAAGATCGACTGAGCATGGCGCTGACCCAAGCCGCACGTAACACGCAGCGTGTCGCGGTTATGTTTATCGATCTCGATCGCTTCAAAATAATTAACGATTCGCTCGGCCATACGATGGGCGATCGTTTGCTGCAAGCAGTGAGTCAGCGCCTGCTGAGCTGCATTCGCAAAGGCGACACATTGTCTCGTTTCGGCGGCGATGAATTTACCTTATTGCTGCACGACACGCAGGGCCAACAAGCCGTGGTGCAAGTCGCGGAAAAAATTCTCGAAACTATTAGAGAGCCGTTTCGACTCGGCGAGCACGACATTCATATCGGCGCATCGATTGGCATCGCAATTTACCCGGAAGGCGGCGATACGCTTGACGGCCTGATAAAAAATGCCGATATCGCCATGTACCGCGTGAAAAATACCGGCAAAGACGGTTATCACATTTTCAGTCACGACATGACCACCACTGCTACGCATCGCCTGATGCTCGAACAGGATATGCGGCGTGCGCTCGAAAACGATGAATTCGAAATCTGCTACCAACCGCAAATGGATGTGTTAACCGAGCAATTGATTGGCGTCGAAGCGTTAATTCGCTGGAATCATCCAACGCTCGGACGGTTGGCGCCGGCAGATTTTATTCCGGTCGCCGAAGACAGTCGTTTAATCATCGAACTCGATCGACTCACTTTAAGTAAAGCGTGTCGTGAAATTGCGTTACTGCACCGCAGCGGCCACGGCAATTTAAAACTATCGGTAAATCTGTCGCCGCTATTACTGGAGCGCACAAATTTCGTCGAAAATATTTTGGAGATTCTGGCGCGCGAACAATTTCCGGCGCATTTGCTGGAACTGGAAATTACCGAAAACTTATTAATGAATGACCGCCCGGATGTTATCGAAAAACTGCAAAGCATCACTGCTGCCGGCGTGCAATTAGCCATCGACGATTTCGGCACCGGCTATTCATCGCTGAGTTATCTGCAGAAATTCCCCATCAATACATTGAAGATCGATCGCAGCTTTATTCACGCGATTAAAACGCTAGAAGAAGACGCGTGCATCGTTAATGCGATTATTTCGATGGCGCTAGGATTAAAGCTGAACATTATCGCGGAAGGTGTAGAAAACGCCGCGCAACTGCAATATCTGCGGTCGTTAGGTTGTCACGCGGTGCAAGGTTATTTATTCGGCGAGCCCGAAGCGCTGGCTAATTTGATGGCAACGCATGGTGAAAAATTCAAAGCGGCGCTGCGCCAAACTATTCGCATCGCCAGCAAATAAGCTTTTACTTTTAATACGAAAAACTTAATCGCCTTCGCGCGAATAGCGTTGTTCGATCGGAATACCCAAATGCTGTTCGCCGCGCTGTGCGGATAATTCGATTTGTTTACTGCGCTCGCGAAAACGCATTTTTTGTTCTTCAGTTAACGACTCGCAGCAACGCGGGCACGACACACCCTCTTCGTACAATGGCGATTGCTTATCGACTGCGGTAACACCCCAACCACAGGCATGGCACAAATCGTAACTGCCTTTTTCAAGCGCGTGATTTACCGCGACGCGATTATCGAAAACGAAACATTCGCCCTGCCATAAACTGTCCTGCGCCGGCACTTCTTCAAAATATTTAAGAATGCCGCCTTTGAGGTGATAAACCTCGTCGAAGCCCTGCTTCAACATAAATGCCGAGGCTTTTTCGCAGCGAATGCCACCGGTGCAGAACATGGCCACTTTCTTATGCTTAGCAGGATCGAATTGCTGGACGTAATCTGGGAATTCGCGAAAGGTCTGCAGATTGGGATTCAGCGAATTTTTAAACGTACCGATCTCGACTTCGTAATCGTTGCGCGTATCAATGACCAGCACTTCTGGGTCGCTAATCACTGCATTCCAATCGCGCGGCTCGACATAGGTTCCAACCAATTCATTGGGATCGATATCGTCCACCCCCAACGTTACGATTTCTTTTTTCAGTTTTACTTTCATGCGCAAAAACGGTTGCACCGTGTCGAGCGATTCTTTTGTTTCGAGATCGACAAAGCGCGAATCGGCACGTAAATAAGCCAGCACACGATCAATATTTTCGCGCGCGCCTGCGATCGTTCCGTTAATGCCTTCGTGCGCCAGCAACAGCGAGCCTTTGATCTCGGCTGCAACACAGACTTGCAACAACGGTTCGCGCAGCTGATGAAAATCTTCAAGTGTGACGAATTTATATAAAGCAGTAACGACAACAGTCATAGTAAAACCGGATGCAAATTATCTAACACATTGAATTAGTGGCGATGGCACTCAACCGCGATCGTGTCTACTGCCGCCCAAACATTCGGGCGAGGCCGGCGCTGCGGCGTTGCGCTGCTGCCACTCCTCGACCGTGTAGGTATGCAACGCCAGCGCATGCACCGGACCTGCCAGCTCATCGGCGAGAACGCCGTACACCAATTGATGGCGAGCAACGGCGCGCTTGCCGGCAAATTCGGCCGATACCAACACCACTTTGAAATGGCTTTCCGATCCCGGTGGCACGCTGTGCATGTGCGACTCGTTGACGACTTCGAGCAGCGTCAGCGGCAGTGCATTGCTGAGTTTACTTTCAATCTGTTGTTTGACTGACATGATCACCCCCGTCGTGAGCGCGCGATTATACGCCGCTCACTGCGCTTTTGATTGCGCAGGATCAACGTCGCAGCTAACGTTAGCGCTAATTGAATCGCATGAGCGCGGAACGATGGATACGCCCCTTTACGATGTTTATCTGACTGGCAAACTTGCCGAAAATGCGACGCCGGCGCAAGCCGCTCAGCGTTTGGCTGCTTTGTTCAAATCGACGCCCGACGCCATGACCGGCATGCTCACCGGCAAACCGCATCTTCTAAAACGGGGCATCGACAAAAACACAGCGCTTAAATACCGCGAAGCGCTGGCCAGCGCTGGCGTTGAAGTTGCGTTTAAAGCACAAGCGAGCGCGCCAACAACGACGTTGGTGCCGGCGCAAACTGCCACTGTCGCGGAAGCGAGCCAACTGAGTCTTGCGCCTGCAGGAACTGATTTATTGAAGCCGGATGAGCGCCGCCAAATTGTCGCATCGGTAATCGATACGACGACGTTACAGCTCGCGCCGCAAAGTCCATTGCCTGCGGTTGAGGCCGCACACGTAATAGCGCCGGATGTGAGTGGTTTGTCGTTAGCGGCAGCAGGGGGCGAATTGCTCAGCGCGCAAGAAAGAGAACAGCCGCCAATTGCGATACCGGATGTCAGCGATTTAACGCTGGCGCCAGCGGGAACGATACTCGAAACACTTCACGAATCTGTTGAACCGGTCGAACCGGACATCAGCGCGCTGTCGCTGGCGCCGGCAGGAACCGAATTGCTCACGCCCGAGCAGCGTGAAACCGCTGCGCCGCCAGCGCCGAATACCGATCACCTTACGCTGGCAAATTAAGGAGCGCGGGCAGACGCACATCGACATGCAATCCCGGAGTGCTATCGCCTAATAAAATACTGCCGGAATGCAAATTCACCACGGCCCGCACCAAGCTAAGACCCAATCCATTTCCCGGTTGCTGCCCGCGACTCGCTTCAACGCGATAGAAACGCTGAAACACTTTATCGCGATCGCCCGCATGTACGCCCATTCCGCTATCGACGACTTCGACGTGTAAAGTCTCCACACTGACAAACGCAGCGAGTCGAATAACGCCGGCATCGGGCGTGTATTTAATGGCGTTGTCGAGCAGATTGGCGAATGCCTGAAACAATAAATCGCGATCGCCGCGCACATTCAGCGGACCGCGCAAATCGGTACTTACCGTGATGTGTTTTTCAACGGCTAACGGTTCGTAGAGCTCCATCACGTCGCGCAGGATGACGGTGATATCGAGCACCGTAAATTCCGCGAGTCGATTACCGGATTCGATTTGCGCAATTCGCAACAAGGCATTAAAGGTCGACAGCAGATTGTCGGCTTCTTCGAGCAGATTCTGCACTTTGTCCTGGGCATCGCCATCCACCATATTTTGCAGATCGGTGAGGCGATTGCGTAGCCGCGTCAGCGGTGTCCGCAAATCGTGCGCGATGTTATCGGACACCTGCCGCATGCCTTCCATCAGCATTTGAATGCGATCCAGCATACGGTTGAATGTAGCGGAAAGACGCTTGAAATCGCCGTGAAAACCATTCATATCGATACGGCGCGTCAAATCGCCCTGAATGATGGATTCGACCGTGCGATTAATAAGATCGACGCGACGCAATCCGGTACCAGCCAGCACCGCGCCGCCTACCGCTGCCATCAAAATCATCAGTACCAAACTGCGCACCATCACGTTAAAAATGATGTGCTCGAGCAAAATGTTGTCGCCGTAATCGCGCGCAACCAAAAGCAATTCGCCGGTATCGAGTTTGGTGACACTGGTGATCAGCTGTTCCTGGCCTTTGGTTAAATCCTGAAACGAAACACCGTGATTTAATGCGGCCCACGACTGGAAAGTTTTAGAAGGCCACTGCAATAGCGTGCCGGCCAGAGGTTGCTGTTCGGCATCTGCCAGCAAATATAAAAAATGCTGCTCGGCGCGCCCGGTTTGCGGCACCGCGAATGCCGCTTCAAGAGCCGCGCTACCACCAGCGCGATAAATAGTAAGAAGGCGTGCCGACTCGTCCTTGATCGACAGATTTACCGAGCTGAAATAATTAAGCGAATACGAGGTAAATAACAGCGCAAGTAACGTGAAGCCGGCAAAGCTCAACGCCGTTACATACGTGAACATAAATCGAAACGTGAGGCTCGATAAAATGCGCTTCAGATTCATGCGTGCTCAGGATCTTGTAATAAATAACCGGCACCGCGAACAGTACTTAAAAGAGCAGAATCAAAACCACGGTCGATTTTTTGCCGCAGCCGACTAATGTGCACATCGATGACATTAGTCTGCGGATCGAAATGATAGTCCCACACATTTTCGAGCAACATCGTACGGGTAACTACCTGTCCAGCATGCTGCATCATGTACTCAAGTAATTTGTATTCGCGCGGCTGCAAGGTAAGTACTTGTCCCCCGCGGGTGACTCGGTGCGAGAGCAAATCCATTTCCAGATCTGCCACCTTTAAACGGGTTTCATATTTATTAGCTTGTTGCCGCCGCTGAATCGCTTCAAGCCGCGCCAGCAATTCGGCGAACGCAAATGGCTTTACCAAGTAATCGTCGCCACCGGCGCGTAAACCTTTGACGCGATCATCGACATTGCCCAGCGCGCTCAGAATGAGCACTGGGGTTTTGTCACCGCGATCGCGCATGTCCTGAATAATGCTCAAACCGTCGAGCGCGGGCAGCATGCGATCGACAATCATCGCGTCAAAACTGCCAGTGCGGCTGCGATCGAGACCTTTATTTCCTTCGGCCGCATGCTCCACCGTATGCTGGTTTTCACGTAGGCCTTTTCCGATGTAGTCAGCTACATCGATGTCATCCTCAATCAACAGGATGTGCATGAGTTCTCCATTTGGTCATATCTCGCGAGTAGCCTGTCACAGTTCCACGGGGTCGGATTATCGTCATTTTCAGGCATTGCTACATTGCCAATATGTTACGAAAGCGTCGCGCAAACAAAACCGGTGACGCTAACAACCGCCAATGCAAAATTTGAACTGGAATATGCTAAACATGTCTAAATTTTGCGGCGACAATTTGTTGGAACTTAGTCACACTGCAGACACGGACGAGCAAATCAGCCGCCACGGCGGGAGACGCTCATGAGCACATTAAATAAATTGCAAATCCGCATTTGCATGGCGCGTATGAACTGCGTTGCTGCTGCTCTCGCTATTTACGGAATAGCGCCCTGCCAGGCCGACTCATTCTCCTCATCCATATCTGCAAAACCAAAAGACGACGCTTTCTATCATCAACTTTTAAAGTTGCCGGAAAGTAAAGGCTATCAACCTACCCGCACCTTCACGATCGTTACCGATGCCGAGCACGGCAACCGACTAGTCGCTGAAGACGATCCCAACCTACGCTTCAACCTGTTGTGGATGGAACAATTCCGCCCCGGATACCAAAGTAAAAGCGGAGGCTCGGCGCTCGGTGAAGTGTTTCGCTCCTACGTAAAAACCGCATACAAAGCCTATCGTTCGCGCAATGCGCAAGGCTCCAATATGCTGCCTGACGAAAATGGGTCACTGCGTAGCAAGTCGAGCTACTCCGGCGAGATGGATTACAACGTCAAAGTCAGCGGCGACGAAATACGACTCAAAGCGCAATACAGTTTTTAAATTCTTTCGGATTTTATCCGGATAGCGATTTGCTAGAATGCGGCGCCCTTCGTCACGCGCTGCCGCTTTCATGCCCTCACTCGATACCCCAACTAGTTCTGCCCTACCGCATGCCGGGGTTTTTCGTCGCTTAGCTGCACTCGTTTACGATACGTTTCTACTATTTGGTTTATTGGTCGCGCCGTTGATCTTAATTCTTATACTTCGCGGCCAGTCGCAATTACAAAACGATAGCGTTACCCACGATCTGCCACCCATTGCGCCAGCGCCGGTAATGATGATTTACACCGTGGTCATCGTGTGCAGCTTTTACTGGTATTTCTGGCGCAAAAATGGGCAAACATTAGGAATGCAGGCGTGGCGATTACGGCTCGATAGCAGCACCGGTAATCGACCGACATGGCCGCAGTGCTTAATACGATCGGGCGTTAGTGTCGTGTCGTTAGCTTGCGGCGGGCTTGGATACTTTTGGCTGCTGTTAAATCGCGACCATTTAACCTGGCACGACCGCGCCTCTCATACGCGGGTCGTGGTGTTGCCAAAGCGCTCTCGCTAACGGCGCCGCAACATTAAAAACCCTGCCATCAGGCTGACCAGAATCGGCGCTAGCGAGGCAAGGATCGGTGTAAACCCGAACACCATACTGGCTGGCCCCAACATATCCTGACTGATTCGAAACACGATGCCGATCATCAGACCGGTGAACACGCGTGTCCCCATCGACGATTGGCGCAGCGGCCCGAAAATAATCGACGCGGCCACTAATACCAGACTGATTGCCGCCAGCGGTTGTAGCAGTTTGCTCCACAACGCGAGTTCGTATTGGCCGGTATTTGAACCCTGCTCGCGCAGAAAACTTACGTAACGCCACAAACCGCTGATCGATAAATTAATCGGGTTCAGCACCAAAATATTTAACAGCTGCGGCGATAACTGCGTTTCCCAATGCTCATTCGGCACGGCATTAGTTTCGAGATGATCGCCCTTAAAGACGGTCTCGCGCACATCCTCTAGCAGCCATTGTTTGTCTTGATAAGTCGCGCGTTGTGCAAACAATGCCCGCTGCAAATGGCGGGCTTCATCGAGCTGGAACATCGACACGCCGAACAACTCTCCGTCCGGCTTTACCGCGTTGAAGTGGATGAAGCTGTTGCCTTCGCGATGCCACAAGCCGTACTCGTTGACGCTGATATCTTTCTTCTGCAGCAGCATGGCGCGATAACTTTGTGCGGTCTGCTGGTATTTGGGGGCGATGAATTCCGCCACCACCAAACCCGCAAAAGCCACCAGCAAGGCCGGTCGCAACGCCATCCACAAAATGCGCGAGATCGAGACGCCTGCGGTGCGAATCACCACTAATTCGCTGGTGCCCGCGAGCGAACCTAGCCCGGCCAAACAGCCGATCAAAATCGAAAACGGCAGCAATTGCGCAACATGGCTGGGCAGCTGCATCACCGTATATAACGCAGCGGGGCCGAGCGTATAACGTCCGCTCAAATCTTCGGTTTGATCGATAATGCCGACAATTAAATCCAGCCCCAGCAGCACCACCAACACCAGCAAAATTGCGGCGAGAACTTGCTTGCCGACGTAGCGCGTAATTAATTGCATCATGCGGTTCTCACCGTGGACAGGCGCTTAGAACGCCATGTGCGCAGACGGTCCGGCCCCATCAAAAAGGCGGCGCCGACGATAACGAACAATCCGTGCACCCACCACAAACCGACATTGACCGGAATGCGCTGATTGCCGACAC
Source organism: Verrucomicrobiaceae bacterium (assembly GCA_028293825.1). Classification (GTDB taxonomy): domain Bacteria; phylum Pseudomonadota; class Gammaproteobacteria; order Pseudomonadales; family CAMLJR01; genus CAMLJR01. The sequence continues at coordinate 145,488 of JAQGNY010000010.1, read as the reverse complement.
CTTCACGCGCGGCATTCAGCAACACCAAATACAACATGAAGAGTAAAAAGGCGGGAAACAATTTGCCGTAACGGCCACGGCGATGGTCGGTACGCGCCAGAGCCACCGCAGTCAAGGTCGACACCAACACCAACAGACCGAGCGAAAAGCGCCATTGCAAGGTCGCTTTTGAATCGGCGCGGCGCGAATGAAACAGCTCCGCTGTCGTCAGCGTATTTTGTTTACGATACAGCGGGCGCCGACTTTCCTGATCCATCTGCTGGCCGAGCTTGGCAAAATCCATCACCTGAAATTGCGCATCGCCGGGTTGGCCGATGTAGCGCGTGCCGTTCTGCAATACCAGAAAACGCGACGAAGATTCCGCATCGGTTTCAGTGTGGCCGCGTTCGGCAACAAGAATTACCTGCCGACTGGAGCCGTCATTTTCGGTGTAACGATCGGCCGCAAATACACCGAGCATTTCGTTGGTTTTGTCGGCCAGTTTATCGACGTAGGTGACGCGGCCGCGGCCCTGATTAATGACGCGAAATTGTCCCGCGCCCAACGACTCAAGCCCGCTGGCGTTACCGGCATCGTTGAGCATCGTCTGTGCACGCAAGGTCGTATACGGACTGATAAACAAACTGATCGCGGCGACCAATAGCGCCACCAACAGCGCCGGCGCCAACACCATCGCGAATAAACGCTGTGGGCTGATGCCGCAGGCCGCAATGACAACCATCTCGCTGTCGACATAAAAACGGCCCAGAGCGAGCAGCACGCTGATGAAAAACGCCAGCGGCAGGATCAATTCGAGAAACCCCGGCATGCGAAAGAAAATTATCGAGAACACCAAGCTCGGCGGAATATCGCCGGATGCCGCCGAATTAAGATAAGTCACCAAACGACTGCTGATCACAATCACCAGCAGCGTAAAACTGACCGCCAGCATCGTGAGCAGAATTTCACGGGTTATATATCGAAACAAAATCACGCAATTATCGTCCGCGAATACACAAAAGACCGCCCTTTCCAAATCGGAGAGCACACATCTACACTGTCGTCTGGCAATAAAAATCGTTTTGCGATTTTCATTGGCGCAATCGATAGCTATAAAACTCATCGAAAAAAACTGCGCGCGGCAACAACATCGGCACGCGGCATTGTCTCAACAACGGTGAAGGGCAAGAGCGCATTGTTCACTGCGGCGCGATTATCCCCAATCTCATTTCATTTGTCTTGCGAGGACGGCTATGCAAATCAGCGGCAAAAGTTTTTCTTCACCTCAACAATTGCGTACACCGTGCCTCGTCATCGGCATTTCCAGCAGCGGTTCATTGCGCAGCACCGCGAAAGCCATCGATAGCGCCACCGATGGGCTGATCGCAAAACTGAAAAAGCGCGGCGATATTACCGGCGAACGCGGCAATACCTTGTTGCTGCCGTCGGTGCCCGGCATCGCCGCCGAGCGCGTATTAATCGTCGGCATCGGCAATGGCGCGCTGAGCGACGCCGATTTTCGCAAGCTCACCCAAACAGTGCTTGGCACGTTGGCCGAGCAAAAACTCGAAGAAGCCTATTGGCTACTCGACGATTTAAATGTCACAGGGCGCGATCAAAACTGGCAGCTCACGCAGCTGGCGCTGGCCGCCACATTGCGCGAATACCGTTACACGCAAACGCTGAGCAAGCCGAAACCCGCGCTCGCACTGCGCAAATTATTTATCGCCGATGCCACTACAAGCGCGCACCGCACCGCGATTAGTCGCGGCATTGCGATCGGACGCGGCATGAATGTCGCGCGTCGACTCGGCGATTTGCCGCCGAATATCTGCACACCCAGCTTTCTCGCCAGCGAAGCGCGCGCTTTTGCGCGCAAGAGCACGCAGGTCACCGCGAAAATTCTCGAAGAGAAAGCCATGCGCGACCTCGGCATGGGCGCGCTGCTGTGTGTTTCCGCAGGCTCTAACCAACCGGCCAAACTGATCGTGCTGGAGTATCGCGGCGGCAAGCGCACCGACGCACCGCAGGTGTTGGTGGGCAAAGGTATTACCTTCGACAGCGGCGGCATCAGCATAAAGCCCGCTGCAAAAATGGATGAGATGAAATACGACATGTGCGGCGCGGCCAGCGTGCTCGGCACTTTCAGCGCCATTGTCGAATTGAAGCTGCCGATCAATGTGGTCGGCATTATCGCCGCCAGCGAGAACATGCCGAACGGCAACGCCACCAAACCCGGCGACGTGGTCACCAGCATGTCCGGTCAGACTATCGAAATCCTCAACACCGACGCCGAAGGCCGGCTCGTGCTGTGCGATGCGCTCACCTATGCAGCGCGGTTCAAACCGGCGGCGGTTATCGATATCGCCACGCTCACCGGCGCATGCGTTGTCGCGCTGGGCAAGCACGCCAGCGGATTGTTTACGAATCAGGATGATTTCGCTGCAGAGCTGCTCGCTGCCGGCCAACAGGTCGGCGATCGTGCCTGGCAAATGCCGTTGTGGGATGAATACCAGCGCGGGCTCGACAGCAATTTTGCCGACATGGCCAACGTCGGCAGCCCCGGCGGCGGCGCCATTACTGCGGCCGCATTCTTGGCGCGTTACACCAAAGATATGCGCTGGGCGCACCTCGACATCGCCGGCACCGCATGGGATGAAGGCGCCGCTAAAGGCGCAACCGGACGCCCGGTAGGCTTATTGACGCAATACCTGATTAGCCGCGCGCAATAATTCACAACAACACCCTGAAGCACGAGCGCAAACGCGGACTGGCTGCTAGATTTTCTAAACCCCGACGCACCTGTCGGGCACTAGCAGCCGTGCCGAGCGCTTCGTTATGTCCGATTTCGATTCCTTTAATAACTCCGATCGCCTGCCTGCCGATCATTTGCTCGATGAGCTTGAGTCAATCAAAGACATCCTCGACGATGACGACGCCGCGCTGCTCGATATTCCGCTGCTCGACGATATGGTCATCAACAACCTCAATGCCAATTCGCAGCTGCTAAACCTCGGCCAGATTTTTGAGGAGGACACGGAAGGTGACGAGAAGGAAAATGCCGACACGGATATCGATGAACAAATAACGGTGGCCGCGTCCAGAGCGCAGCCCGATGTGCAATTCCCGCGCTTTAGCCTCGACACGCTGCTCCATGACAAAACACCCGAACCAATCATTGCTGCGGCAATAATTCCCGCAGCGTCAATCGCCGCGACAGTATTCAAGCCTTCCACCCATCCAGCGCAACGCGTACGCCCCGACTACAGCCGTGAAGTGCTGGTACAAGAGCTGGTCGATGAATTTATTCCGCAGATCGAAGCGGCGCTGCGCGAACGCTTAAGTCAGCTCGACGACGCCACGCTAAAGCGCTGGAAAGAATCGGAATAAGCCCGCCGCCGAGTTTTCGGCGCCCCGCGTAACCGGGTTATACTGCCGCCTTATTCAGCGCAACTCCCTCGTAGTAATAGCCGATTTTGAACGCATGCTTGCAGCTTGGCTGCTGCGTCATTCGGCATTGCGTAGCGCTCTCAAATTTTTATTCAGGCTGTCGAATTCGCAATGATAGAAAAAACGTTTCAACCCGCCGACATCGAACGCAATTGGTACGAGCGCTGGGAAAGCGCTGGTTATTTCGCACCGCAGGGCGACGGTGCGCCCTACTGCATCATGATTCCGCCACCGAACGTGACCGGCAGCTTGCATATGGGCCACGGTTTTCAAGAAGCGATCATGGACGCGCTGATTCGTTATCACCGCATGCGCGGCAATAAAACCCTGTGGCAGGTCGGCACCGATCACGCCGGCATCGCGACGCAAATGGTGGTTGAGCGCCAACTCGAAGCACAAGGCATTAAACGCGCTGAATTAGGCCGCGAAAAATTTATCGAGAAAGTGTGGGAGTGGAAAGAGCAATCCGGCGGCACCATCACGCGTCAATTGCGCCGCATGGGCGCATCGACCGATTGGTCGCGCGAACGCTTCACGATGGATGCAGGTTTATCTAACGCCGTCACTGAGGTGTTCGTGTGTCTGCATGAAGAAGGCCTGATTTATCGCGGCAAACGTCTGGTGAACTGGGACCCGGTTTTACACACCGCAATTTCCGATCTCGAAGTTGTCAGCGACGAAGAAAACGGTTCGATGTGGCATATCCGCTATCCGCTATCCGATGGTTCCGGGCATTTGGTTGTTGCGACAACACGTCCGGAAACAATGCTCGGCGACAGCGCGGTAGCGGTAAATCCCAACGACGAAAGATATAAACATTTAATCGGCAAAAACATTTTGCTGCCGCTAGCCAATCGCGAAATTCCGATTATTGCCGACGATTATGTCGATAAAGAATTCGGCACAGGTTGCGTGAAAATTACGCCGGCACATGACTTCAATGACTATGAAGTGGGCAAACGCCATAAATTGGCGCTCGTTAATGTTATGGATGCGAACGCGTCAATACTCGCTGATGCTGATGTGATATTAGTCCCAGGTGCGTCTTTAAAGCTCCCCAATGGCGACACCCTTCTACAGCGTGATGGGGATTATCACGATGGTGTTCATATGAACACTCGCGAGGAGCATAAACTTACCCTTCCATCTCAATATTCAGGCCTCGATCGCTTCGTCGCGCGTAAGCAAATCGTCGCTGACCTCGATGCGCTCGGTCTGCTGGAAAAAATCGCCGAGCACAAAATAAAAGTCCCCCGCGGCGATCGCAGCGGTGTCGTTATCGAACCATGGCTGACGAATCAATGGTATGTCGATGCAAAAAAACTCGCCGTGCCTGCAATTGCCGCCGTTGAAAACGGCGATATTCAATTCGTGCCTCAGCAATACGAAAACATGTATTTCTCGTGGATGCGCGACATTCAGGATTGGTGTATTTCGCGGCAATTATGGTGGGGGCATCAAATACCCGCATGGTACGACTACCATGGCAACCCATATGTCGGCCGCACGGAGGGCGAAGTACGCAAAAAATATGATTTGGGCGACATCGAATTAAAGCGCGACGACGATGTACTCGACACCTGGTTCTCGTCGGCGTTGTGGACGTTCTCGACACTCGGCTGGCCCGAGCAGACCGCTGACTTGAAAACCTTTCATCCGACCAATGTGTTGGTCACCGGCTTCGACATTATTTTCTTCTGGGTAGCCCGGATGATCATGATGACGCTGCATTTTATTAAAGATGAAAACGGCAAACCACAGGTACCGTTCAAAACCGTTTACGTTCATGGCCTGGTGCGCGATGCCGAAGGCCAGAAAATGTCGAAGTCGAAAGGCAACGTGCTCGACCCGATCGACTTGATCGACGGCATCGATCTCGAAAGTCTGGTGCAGAAGCGCACCAGCGGCATGATGCAACCGCAGCTCGCCGCGAAAGTCGAAAAATCCACGCGCAAACAATTTCCGGAAGGCATTGCGCCGTACGGCACCGACGCGTTGCGCTTTACCTATTACTCGCTCGCATCAACCGGTCGCGATATTAAATTCGATGTCGGTCGTATCGAAGGCTTCCGCAACTTCTGCAATAAAATTTGGAACGCGGCGCGTTATGTTTTAAGCAATTGCGAAGAGCAAGACTGCGGTGCGAATAGCGCCGACAGCGATTACGTTTTAAGCCTTGCCGACCGCTGGATTATTTCCAAGCTACAGCGCACCGAAGCCGAAATAGAAAAAGCGTTCGCGAGTTATCGTTTGGATTTTGCCGCGCAGGCAATTTATGAATTCGTCTGGAACGATTACTGCGATTGGTATCTGGAATTATCGAAACCGGTATTGTGGGATGACAATGCCAGCGCCGCGCAAAAGAAAGGCACACGCCGCACCTTGATCCGGGTGTTAGAAACAACGCTGCGTTTGTTGCATCCGCTGATGCCATTTATCACCGAAGAAATTTGGCAACTGGCGGCGCCGTTAGCCGGTCATGCGTTCACCGAAAAAGACAGCGACACAATCATGTTGCAGCCTTATCCGCAGCTTGATGAAAGTCGTATCGATGAAAATGCCGAAGCCGATATTAAATGGCTGCAAGCGGTAATTCTCGGTGTGCGCAATATTCGCGGCGAAATGAATATTTCTCCCGCGCGCGAAATCCCACTGTTTTTGCGCAATGGCGACAACGAAGATCAGCGTCGCACCAATGAGAACGCGGCATTTTTGAAAAAGCTGGCGAAGCTTTCCGAAATTCAGTGGCTCGATGCCGGCAGTGAAGCGCCGCTCTGTGCCACTCAACTAGCCGGCAATATGCAGCTGTTGGTACCAATGGCCGATTTGATCGACAAGGATGCTGAGCTCGCGCGGCTCGCGAAAGAAATAGAAAAAATCGAAAAGGAATTGGCGAAACTGGAAGGCAAACTGAACAACGCTGACTTTACTGCGCGTGCTCCGGCAGACGTGGTCGCTAAGGAGCGCGAAAAACTTGCCTCGCAGCAAATCGCGTTATCGCAATTGCATTTACAGCGCGCCACTATCGCGGCCCTGTAGTCATTTAAACGTTCTTGTTGTCGAGCTTCGGGGTGCAAGATGCATCCCTTGCGATAGAAAAAATCGACATAATTAATCGACACGTAGCGCACTTCACCGCGAAGCTCACGCGCTTCTACTCTCCAAAACCAATTTTTAAGTCCCGCTAATCGCTGCAGATTTAATTCGCTTATTCGATCCGGTATCTATTTTTTCGTGCCCTCCTCGCCACTGCTCTCACCGATTACGCAAAATTAATTTGTTCGCCCCCCGCTTTTCAGCGAACCTGAGCTGCGCTGAAAAATAATAAAACGCTGGGCTGTCGCGATGTTTGCAAACTCTTTCCTATCTTTCTGCTTCGGCAGCATGCGTTACCTTTTTACGGTATCCACTCCAGCCTTATTTTCTCGTCTTTTTTTATTTTTACGCTTTGGCTGCGACGCAATTCTTGCGTTCGCTTTTTTGCATGCGCTGAGTTTGTCGGAAAGTCGGCAGCGCAGTCATGCGGTACTGCCACGCCGGCTCTAGCGTGGAAATGGTGACAATAACGATGCTTGGTTTAGAGGATGGTGTGATGTCAGACCGTATCAAAGGAATCGTCAAATGGTTCAATAATGCCAAGGGCTTTGGCTTCATCACCCATGATGGCGGCGACGATGTATTTGTGCATTTTCGCTCGATTCGCGGCGACGGCTATCGCACGCTCACGCAGGGACAACAAGTTGAATTCGCGTTGATGCAAGGCCCGAAGGGATTGCACGCCGAAGAAGTGGATAAGGTCTGATTAGACGTCAAAGATTTGAGTTTGATTGCGGCCGCCGGTCTTAGCGCGATACAGCGCTTTATCGGCGCGCTCAAGCCAACTGTTGGCACTTTCGATATTGCCGTGTAACTCTGAGATACCCAAGCTAATGGTAAATTTCACCATTTGTTGATTCGGCCCCAGCACCGATTGAGCTTCAACCGCAGTGCGCAAGCGCTCGCAAAAAATTTCAGCACCCGCAGTATCGGTATCTAACAAAATCGCGACAAATTCCTCACCGCCGTAACGCCCGCAAATATCGATATCGCGCGAATTTTCACGCAGCATACGCGATACCAACCGAATGCCTTCGTCGCCGGTCGGATGACCGTACGTATCGTTAACGAGTTTGAAATGATCGATATCGAACATAACCAGTGTGACTTTTTCGCCGGTCCGTTGCGCGCGCTGCCATTCTTCGCGAAAGCGCTCTTCCCAATAACCGCGCGACCACAAATTGGTGAGTCGATCGGTGCGACTCACTTGCAACAATTCGGCGCGAGTGGCTTCAAGTGCCTGTCGCGCCAGCGCGCTTTCGGTGACATCGTGCACGACAATACCGACGCGCTCGACTTTATCGTTGGACGCGCGCAGCGGCACGAACATGACGTTCTGATACATCATGTCGACGTCGTAATGAATCGGCAGATGTAACGGAAACCGAAATAAATAAGGCCGCTCTTCCCAGGTCGTGTAAACAGGAATGCCCAGCTCGAACACGGTTTGCATACGGCGCCATAACCATTGCTCGGGCAGATCGGGAAACAATTCGGTAATGGCGTGACCCATCGCGCGCTCGGACGAAATACCGCTATGGGCTTGCATGAAACGATTGAATACTTCGACTTCCAGCGTGCGATTCAGCACCACGATGCCGATATTCGAGCTCTGGATAACATCCAGTAGCCAGTGTAATTCTTTGAAATCGTCAGCATCCATCAGGCGAGCAACACTTCAAGCTTTTTAAATAGCGTAGGCAGTGCCTGTTGATGAAACAAGAGCACCAAGTCACAGGTAGTGGCGAAGTTTTCAAACGTGTAATTAAGCTCGATCGCAAGCGTCTCGCTCCACGGAAACTTATAGTCCGCGAACATTTCACTCGCTCTTTTGCGTTGCCCAAGCAGCACGGGATAGCCGATCAATACATCGATTTCAAGCTGTTCGAGCACCGACTGAATGCACGAACCATTTAACAGAGAAGCCATTTCCAACATATGTTCGAGCTGCGCGCGCGGATCGCTGGTCGGCTCGTAACCCATTAATTGCGAAAGATCGGAGCCCGTGCCAGTGCCGAATAACAATAACGCTTCGCCGCTTATGCCTTCGGCAAAAAAGGCCTGGGTGACAGCGGTTACGCTGTCCGCGCCATCCATTGCAGTCAACGCCATGTGGATATCGGCGGACTCCAATAAATGCACGCGCGGAATCGGCATCACCACGAAAGTGGAAAAACTGCGGGCGATCTTGTCCGCAGTCTGACCGACCGCTATGTTGGCGATTTCCGTAAAGGCATCGCGAAGGTTTTCGGAGAGCTGAACTTGAGGCATAAATTGCGCTGATGAATTGAGCTTTTGGTATTTATCGCAAGCGCTAAGTCTAGCAGACGGCACCGCATGATTCCGCCCCAGAACCGGCAACATGACAGTTATTGTTCAAAGGTATTAATTTCCAAAGGTCTTCATTGCTTGCATCAAGCTGCGTGCGCCCTAGTAATGCGGCGGGCGCTCGTCTTCGCGCTGCTCATCGACCCAGCCGGCCAATTCAGAAACCTGCTGCTCCAAGCGCGAATTGACGCGCAATATTTTGTCCATTTGTTGCTGCTGTGCAGTGACGACCAGATCCAATGCGTGCAACGTATCTTCCTGAAAAGCGAGCTGAGTCTGCAGCTCCACTAATTGATTCCGTAGTTCATCCAATTTTTCCTGCGATGATTCGGTCATGCTGAGCTCCGCGACAAAGTGATATCCGATGGTAATGTCGAATAAGGCGGCCATTATACTGATGACTGCGAGGAGTCGAACGATATGAGCTTGGTTTACAGCACCGATAAGGGCCGTTTGTGCCCCACCTGCAGCAAACCTGTGGCGGTTTGCGACTGCAAAAATAAAACAAATAAGCTGACAGCAAGTGGCCTAATCGGCGACGGCATCGTCCGCCTGCAGCGGCAAACACAGGGACGCGCCGGCAAAGCAGTCGTCGTCATCAGTGGTTTAGCGCTGGCAGGAGAAGCTATTAAAGACTTAGCCAAAACGCTAAAACAACGTTGCGGCTGCGGCGGCGCCGTCAAAGGCGACACCATTGAAATTCAGGGCGACCATCGTGAGACATTAAAAACGGAGCTGGAGCGACTCGGCTACAAAGTAAAAATTGCGGGCGGCTAATTATTTATCGGCGATTCAAACAACTTTATTTTTTGCATTTTGTTGAGAAATTTTCGCCGGCAGTTAAATCGACTTTTCCGTAACGGTAATGTTTCGACCGTATTCTTTAGCTAAATACAACGCGCGATCGGCGCGCTCAAATAATGTTTCGACGGTATCGCCAGCGCGAAATGTTGAGACACCAAACGATGCGGTTAAGCGTTCCAGCACCGTGTCGGAGTTGCGAATTTTTATCCGCATCTGCTGAATGCTGTTGCGCAAACGCTCGGCAAATAACGTCGCTTCGTCGAGATCAGCGTCGCTGATAATCAACGCAAACTCTTCGCCGCCGTAGCGTGCGGCAAGTGTGCCATCGCGACTTTGCTCAAGCAGTAACGCGCCAATTCGCTGCAATACACGGTCGCCCATTAAATGCCCGAAGCGATCGTTGATGGTTTTAAAATAATCGAGATCGCACATCACAACACATAATTTTGGTTCGGGACTGCGCGCAATTTTTCGCTTTATTTCGCGGTAAAAAGTGGCGCGGTTATACAGGCGCGTTAATTCGTCGATATTGGCATTTTGCTGTGCACGTTCAAGCTCCACCCGCAAACGATCGATCTCCTCATCAGCCTCTTGCATCGTGCGCCGACATTCGCGATTGGTTTCATTAAAGCTATCGAGCAATGCAACCACGTTCGCAACGGTTGTCACCACGTCGTTAATATTGATGGCTGCCTGCAACGATTGCCGCGAGCTCTGCACGCTTTTATCGAGGCGCGTGCTGCTGTCGATGCTGGTATGTAAATGCTCTTGCAACATCGTTGTGAGCAAATGAAATTTTGCCGCTGCTTTGCCGTTAACCTCCGCGCCTTTTAAACAGACATGCGTTTCAAACAGCGCGGCCAGTATGGTTTCGTCGTAGGGCTCAAGACCCTTGGAAATTTTTTCTATCGTTGCGCTTAGCTCAGGACGGCGACCGCTGAGATGCACGTACCACAACCCGTAATTAATCGGATTTGGCGGCAATGCGAGTTTATTCAGTAACGGTACCGCGGTTTTTAGATACGCAACGGCTTGTTGCATTCCTTCCGGAAATTCAAGCATTAACAACTCTCCATGCGCTCACCATTTGCCGGCGAAATAAGGCCAGCACGCCCGCCAATCTATAATTATTTGGATGGAAGTCTAGGCGCTCAACCGATTTAACGCCAAGTTAGTGCACGGTTGATGCGAACTAATTACAAACTCTAACCCTCCTGCTCGACCGGCGCGGATTCGAATAAAGTTTTCAAGTCGTCCACCGCCTGCTTGGAGGACTGGATCATCAGCGCCTCGTCCTGATAAACCGCATGCTGTTGCAGCAGCAATTTGCTGTCGAAATCGCGGAATGCGGTAACGGTACGTTCGACCTCGCTGTCGTTAAGGCCAAGCTCGCGCAGCACGCCGGCACCGAGATCAATACTCGACAGCAATGTTTCGCGCACCAACATTTTCACCCCGAGATCCATCAATTTGTACGAGTGAAACCGGTTGCGCGCGCGTGCATATATCGGCACATGGGGAAAATGCTTGCGCACCAAAATTGCTGTTTTTATCGAGGTTTCGACATCGTCCATTGCCAGTACGAACAACTTGGCCTGATCCACTTTGGCCGCGTAAAGCAAATTCAAATGCGTTGGGTCGCCGTAGTAAATGTTGTTGCCGAACTTGCGCACGAAATCGACTTGCTGCGGACTGTTATCAACGGCGGTGAACGCGATGCCGCGCATATTCAGAATCCGTGACACCACCTGCCCGACGCGGCCGAAACCGGCAATGATCACCGGATGACTTTCCACATCAATATTGTCGAACGGTCGGATTTCTTCGCGGTCGAGCAATGGCGTTAGCACCTTGTCGTCGAGCAACATCAGCAGTGGCGACAGCACCATCGAAAGACTGACCACCACCATTAATAGCTCGGCATGGTATTGATCGAAGATTCGGTAATCCGTCGCTAACCCGAACAGCACGAAAGCGAACTCGCCACCTTGCGCGAGCGAGATCGCCAATTTGCGCGCGGTCGCTGGCGGCGATTTAAGCACTAAACGCAGCGCGAACAGAATTAAGGCTTTGATCGCGATCAAACCGACAGCGAGCCCGACCACCAAAAGAGGCTCATGAAATAGCAGGCCGATATTGGTGGTCATGCCGACGGCCATAAAAAACAGCCCTAAAAGCAAACCTTTGAAGGGGCCGATCGCCGCCTCCAATTCGTGGCGATATTCAGAATCGGCGAGCAGGACACCGGCGAGAAAGGCGCCCAACGATGCCGACAGACCGACGCCCACCATCAACATTGCCATACCGAGCACCAACAACAATGCCGCCGCGGTAAAAATATCGCGACCCCCGAATTTGATCACGATACGAAATAGCGGACGCACGATGGTGCGGCTGGCGATAATCGCGCCGGCAATGATGGCGATCGCCTTTGCGGCGGCCTGCCAGCCGGGTTGCGCGTGATCGACGTGTTCGCCACTTAACAACGGCATCAACGCCAGCAGCGGGATCACGGCGAGATCCTGAAACAGCAAAATCGCGAACGCTTCACGGCCTTGGCGAGTCGCCAATTGACCCTTTTCAGCCAGTGTTTGCATGACCATTGCCGTGGACGACATTGCCAAACCAAGGCCTGCGACTAGCGCCGCTTTCGTGCTCAAACCCAGTCCGTAAGCAATCAGCGCCAGCACCGCACCGGTAACCAACACCTGCGCACCGCCCATGCCGAAAACCAGGCGACGCAGCACCCACAATCGCGCTGGCTGTAACTCGAGACCGATGAGAAACAGCAGCAACACAATGCCGAGCTCCGACAAGTGCGCGATGCCGTCAACATGGCTGGCGACGTCCAATCCGGCCGGGCCGATCGCCACGCCAGCTATCAGATAGCCGAGCACTGCGCCTAAACCAAAACGCGTACAGAGCGGCACCAATAGCACAGCGGCGAGCAAAAACAGGACGGTCTGATTGAGCATTGAATTCACTCCGACAATGGCAAGCCGCCTGATGGGCAGTCCGGCAAATAACCATCGATTAATGCGAAGAGTTTATGGGATCGACAATCCGCACGCGCGAAGATTATCGAGGGGAGCGATGAAATCAGAAATACAAAGAGACAAATTGCCTATCCCAGAAACACAAAAGCCGCCCCTTGTGAGGACGGCTCTGTGCGTAAATAAATTTATCGAGTGGGATAAACCTATTTGTAGGGGTCAACCGGTTGTGGTGCTTGGATGATGCCGATGTCCATGAACATGGTCAGAACGTCGGAGATCGAATAGATGTGAATCAGTTTGTCGCCTTCGAACTTCAACCAGGAGAACCACATAACATTAATGGTTTGGCCTTTTGCAGGAACACCCATGTACGGCAGTGTCTCTTGTTTGCCGTAGTGATGGTTCAGCGTACAGATTTCATTTTCACCCGAGCCCCACACTTTCATCAGCCGGTAAACGCAAGGCGGGAAAGTTTTGAACAGGCCTTCAGGCGATGTCGACCACTCGGCAAAGCTGCCGAGATCAGGACGGTTCGGGTTGTCGTAGGTGAATTTCGATGTATCGCAGTATTCGTGCAATGCAGCGAAATTGCCTTTGTTCAGTTGCACGTGGATGTTCATCCACTGATTGGCCATGAACTTCTGACGCTCGGTCAGGCCGGTGGTGATTTCTTCGCGCTTTGCCGTCGACAGGTTAAAGTCGTCCAGCGAAAATTCTTCTTGGCCGTGGGGTAGATTGCCGCTACGCATAATTATTCCTCTTGTTGACTGTGTTATTACGTTAAATCCAGCTCAGCCGAAGCGCCCAACCTGGCACTACCACTTAGCCACTGTACCGGCCTGGCAAGCCGGACCGACGTCAGTAATCAGCCACGTTTACAGGAACATCATGCAAACGTCATTGCCGAAAACAATTCTTTGCAGCGGCGAGGCTCATGAAATCGACAGCCCCGCGCTAATCACCAGCTCAAAGCCAGCATATACAACTGCAACCGGCAGGTACTCTATGGAAAGCGTTGCAGATGCTCAACCGCTATCTTGAAACCGCTATTTTGCGATCAATGCGCCTGGGATTTTTCAACGATAAATACATTAACCCAGCGCGCTAAATTGCAATCGACGCTGCCGAATTGACAGACTGCAGCAAAAAATCGGCGAGTTGCCTTTCGCCCTGCGGCGACACCAACGGCGTGAAAATAAAGCGAATCACCTCGTCGAACTTTATCGGCTCTTCCCCGCCCAGCATGACTTCATGCACGGTCGCCGCATAAAAAACGCCGGCGGCAATATTGCGCGTAATAATCTTAGGCGGCAACGGTCGCAACAGATCGGCTTCGCAGCAGGAAATAACTTCTGGCATTAGATCCGCCATCACCAAATCGTGCTGCTGCGAGGCAAACTCGCGCTCCAGCGGTGCTGTTAAATAGGCCTGCGACTTCACCGCGCGCCGAATATTGCGATATTCAGGGCTGGATAGAAATCGAGTGCGTGCTTCCGCATATAGAAACAAATTGCGCAGCGAAATCTCATTGCCTTTTTCGACGATATGCGGAGAACGATATTCGTACAGCGCATGCGAAATAGCAGCGAGAAATAGCTCTTGCTTGGAGCGGTAAATATCGTAAATCGTTGCCGTCGAACAATGTGCGGCCTCGGCGATAGCACCGACCGAGACGCTCTCGAAAGGTTGCTGCACAAAGGTCTGCGCAGCGATCTCGAGCACACGTTGTAACGAGCGCGCTTTTTTATCCGTCATCTTCTTTTCTTCGCATGAATGAAGATGTTTATTGAATGCCGGGCAGAAACTTCACACGGCTACATCTGCGGCTGAAAATTTACGTTTATCAGGAACCCAAGCCACCGGCTTGCCGCGCCCGCGCAACCAAATCGGGATCGATACCCCAATCCGCAATGATTGCATCGGTATCGGCATTCGCATGGGGCGGAGGTGCTTTCGGCAAATCATTTATCGTGCGACTGAAGCGCGGGGCCGGCGCATTTTGCAGCAGGCCACCGACCTCGACAAACGCATTGCGGGCGATGTTGTGCGGATGCTGCGGCGCCTCTTCCAGAGTGAGTACAGGTTCAACACAAACATCAAAGCCTGCGAAAAACTCACACCAATCATCGCGCGTGCGCGTTTTGAAAAGCTCGGTCAGCTCGGCCTTTAATTGCGGCCAATCATGCTCAATCGTCTGCTCGCTAAACGCCGGATAAGCAGCGGTTTTGTAGCGCGCCGCGTCCAATCCGAGCATCTCGATAAACTTGGCGTAAAACTGCGGCTCGATAGGCGCGACCGACAAATACTTACCGTCTTTGGCTTCGTACACGTCGTAATAATGCGCGCCGCCACCGAGTAAATGCTGACCGGTTTTATCGTTGAATTGACCTTCGGCGCGATACCCAAAAAACATCGCCATAAACGAAATGGCACCGTCGACCATCGCGGCATCAACCACCTGGCCTTTGCCCGACTGACGTGCTTCAAATAATGCACAGGCCAGACCGAATGCCAGCAGCAGGCCGCCGCCACCGAAATCGCCGATCACATTGAGCGGCACCACCGGTTTGCCGCCGGTTGGGCCGATCTGATTGAGCACGCCGCTCAGGCCAATGTAGTTCAGATCGTGACCGGCACGTTGCGCCAGCGGACCCGTTTGGCCCCAGCCGGTCATGCGACCGTATACGATTCGCGGATTGCGTTTAAGGCAGTCCTCTGGACCGATGCCGAGACGCTCAGCCACACCGGGGCGAAACGCCTCCACCACGATGTCGGCTTTTTCGATCAACGCAAGAACCGTTTCAATGCCTTCTTTCTTTTTCAGATCGACAGCAATAGCGCGACGGTTGCGCAGCAGCGGAGTCGTCGGCGGTGTATCGTCGCGACCGCCGATGCGATCGACGCGAATAACTTCGGCGCCCATGTCGGCCAGCATCATGCAGCCGTATGGCGCCGCGCCGAGCCCGGCGATTTCTACGATTTTTACTCCAGCTAACGGACCCATTACTTCATCTTCCGCTCGTCGAGGCCCAGGCTGCGGCCAATGATTTCTTTCATGATTTCAGACGTGCCGGCAAAGATTCGGGTAACGCGTGCATCGGCGTACATGCGGCAAATGCGGTACTCCTCCATGTAGCCAGCGCCGCCATGCAATTGAACGCAATCGTCCATCACGCGGCCTTCCAACTCAGTCGCCAGCAGTTTCGCTTCGGCCGCGACTTCACCGGTCAGGCGACCCGCATTTAATTCCATCGCGAGCTGATCAATGAAGCATTGGGTCGCATCGATTTGCGCGCGCATGTTGGCCATTTTGAAGCGCGCATCCTGGAATGCGCCGATCGGCTTACCGAAGGCTTTGCGGGTAGTGATGTATTCAAGCGTAAGGTCGAATGCCGTCTGCGCCGCCTCCATCGAGCCGACTGCGGCGACCAGACGTTCGCGCGCCAGACATTGGCTGAGGTAGGCGAAGCCTTTGGTGGGATCGCCGAGCACGTTGGCCTTCGGCACTTTGACGTTGTCGAAGAACAGTTCGGAAGTATCCTGCGATTTCAAACCGAGCTTCTTCAGCGACTTGCCGCGCTGGAAGCCTTCCATGCCCGCCTCGATCATAAACAAGCCAATGGCGTGTTTAGACTCGGGGTCGGTGCGCGCCGCGACCACGATCAGATCGGCCAATTGACCGTTCGAAATATAGGTCTTGGAGCCATTCAGCAGCCAATGATCGCCTTTATCAACAGCAGTGGCTTTCATGCCGGCGAGGTCGGAGCCAGTACCGGGCTCGGTCATCGCGACAGCGAGGATTTTTTCGCCAGTAATACAACCGGGCAACCAACGCTGCTTCTGCTCGTCATTGCCGAATTTTTCGATATACGGCGCGACCAAACCGGTATGCAGGTTGATATAGAAACCGATATCGCCGTGACGAATGTTTTCTTCGATAATGATTTGCTCATAGCGGAAATCATCGATACCGGCACCACCGTATTTCTCGTCGGCCCATAGCAGCAAATAGCCTTGCTCGCCGGCTTTGGTGTAAGCCCAGCGATCGACAAAGCCCTGCTCGCGCCATTTTTCAGCGTGCGGTCCAATTTCGGTTTGGAAGAAGCGGCTTACAGAGCGACGAAAATCGTCGTGTTCTGCTTCAAATATCATTCGACGCATGGCATCAACTCTCAGTGCTAATTGGGTTCAGGGTTACGCGTGTGCAGTCGAGGGGTAAAACCCCTCGCCGCGAGCAGCGCGATCGCGCAGCCATGTCGATGGCTCGAAACGCGGGCCGTAAGCCTTCGCCATGCGATCACACTCGGCAACAAATTGCTTGATGCCAACGGTGTCGATGTACGACAGCGTACCGCCGGTCCAGGTCGGGAAACTCCATGCCAACAACGAGCCGATATCGCCGTCGGTAGCATGGGTCAACACGCCCTCTTCCAGGCAACGCGCGGTTTCCAACGCCTGAATCGCCAAATAACGATCTTTGATTTCCTCAACCGACGGCTGTTGCGCCGCCAGCGGGAAGGCGTCCTTCAGGCCCGGCCACAGGAATTTTTTGCCGCCTTCGGGGTATTCATAAAAGCCTTTACCGGCTTTACGACCAGGGCGTTTCAATTCCTCGAGCATGCGCTGCATGACGTTATACGCACAGGGTTTAACAAACTGATCACCCAACTCTTCAATTGCTTGCTGCACGATCTTCCATGGCAGCTCAACGGTAACTTCATCGGTTAGCGTCAACGGGCCGACCGGGAAGCCGGCTTGGCGCGCGGCATTTTCGATCAGCGCCGGCGCGATGCCCTCTTCGAGCATACGCATGCCTTCGTGAATGAAGGTTTGGAATACACGGCTGGTGTAGAAACCACGGCTGTCGTTAACGACGATTGGAATCATCTTCAACTGGCCGACGTAATCGAGCGCATGGGCCAGCGTTTCCTGGCTGGTGTCTTTGCCAACGATGACTTCAACCAGCGGCATCCGGTCGACCGGCGAGAAGAAGTGCATACCGATGAACTTAGCGGGATTAACGGATGCTTTAGCGAGACCTGAAATCGGCAACGTGGATGTATTGCTGGCGAAGAACCCGGACGGGTCCAATTGAACTTCGGCCTGACGCGTCACGTCAGCCTTGATCGCGCGATCTTCAAATACCGCTTCGATTACCAAGTCGCAGCCTTTCAGCGCATCGTAATCGGTAGTCGGCGTAATGCGCGCGAGGATGGCATCGGCTTGCTCTTGTTTCTTCTTACCCTTGTCGACCAACTTGCCGAGAACCTTCGCCGAATAGGCTTTACCTTTGTCGGCAAACTCTTGCTTGCTGTCGAGCAGCACCACATTGACGCCCGCCGTTGCGGAAACGTAAGCGATACCGGAGCCCATCATGCCGGCGCCAAGCACGCCGACTTTGGTGAATTGTTTTTTGTCGATACCTTGCGGGCGACGCACCAGTTTGGCGGCCTCACCTTTATTTACGAATGTGGTGCGAATGATATTGCGCGCGACCGGATCGACACACAATTTGGCGAAATATTTGGATTCAAGCTTCAGCGCGTTATCGAAAGTCTGCTGCATGCCATCGTACAGGCAGCTCAGAATTGCGATGGGCGCCGGGTAGTTGCGCTGGGTTTGCGCGGCGATCTGCGCCGGACGATTGGCGTAGGTCGATATATTGGCTGGATTCAGCAGACCAAGATCAATGCGGTAGCCTTTCTTGTCCCAAGCGCGAACTGGATCGGGCGTGCCGAGGATCCATTGACGCGCTGCTTCGATTAGATCGGCCGCAGGAACAACAGCATCCACCATGCCGAGCTTCAATGCTTCGGCCGGACCAACGGTTTTGCCATCGAGCAGAATTGGCAGCGACTTTTCCAAGCCGATCATGCGCGGCAAGCGTTGCGTGCCACCGGAGCCGGCAAGCAAACCCACAGTGACTTCCGGCAAGCCGACCACGGCTTTCGGATCATCTACGATCACGCGGTAATGACAGGCCAGAGCCAACTCGTAACCACCGCCGAGCGCGAGACCATTAATCGCCGCAACGAATGGTTTGCCACAGGTTTCCAAGCGGCGATGCATCGGCACCGAAGCTTTTTGGCTGAACTCGTAGGCCACTTCCGGCGTGATGCCATCGATCATATTGACGATGTATTTCAGATCGGCACCGGCCATAAAAGCGGCTTTGCCAGACGTAATCACCGCGCCTTTGATAGCGGCATCGCTGGCGACGCGCTCGATAGCGGCAATCAAATCGTCGATAAATTCCGGCGAGACGACGTTCATCGGCTTGCTCGGATCGTTCAGCGTAATCAGGGCGACGCCATCGGCGTCAACTGCAAAACTCAGGGTCGTCATGCTGTTTCATTCTCTCTCTGAGCAGGCGCCGAGCGCCCGCTGACGGGGTTCAGACGCGCTCGATGATGGTCGCCGTGCCGAGGCCGTTGCCGGCGCACAGCGTAATCAATGCGGTATTGAGGTCGCGGCGCTCCAGCTCGTCGAGCACGGTGCCGAGAATCATCGCGCCGGATGCGCCCAACGGATGGCCCATCGCGATGCCGCCGCCATTCACGTTGACGCGGTCATGGCTGACGCCGGTCAGGCGCAGAAAACGCAGTACCACTGCCGCGAACGCTTCGTTCACCTCAAATAGGTCGATATCGCTGAGCTTCATTCCTGAGCGTTTCAGCAATTTCGCCGTCACTTCGGCGGGCGCTGTGAGCATGATGGTGGGCTCGCTGCCGATCGATGCAAAGGCCTTTACACGTGCACGCGGCTTGCGACCAATCGCTGTGCCAAACTCTTTATTGCCGAGCAACACGCCGGCGGAACCGTCGACAATACCGCTTGAATTGCCGCCGGTATGGACGTGGTTAATGGCTTCGATTTCAGGGTATTTCTGCAGCGCGACTGCGCCAAAACCGGCTTCTGCCATCGCGATAAACGAAGGTTTCAGATTGCCGAGGGTTTCCAGCGTGGTGCCCGGACGAATAAATTCATCGTGATCGAGGATTACCTTTCCGAGCACATCACGCACCGGCACGATCGAATTTTTGAAGTAACCCTGAGCCCAGGCATGCTGAGCGCGACGCTGACTTTCAACGGCATAAGCATCGACATCTGTGCGGGTAAAACCACCGAGCGTGGCGATCAAATCGGCGCCGATGCCCTGCGGCAGAAAATAATTGGCGTATGCAACGGCGGGGTCGGCCGACCAAGCGCCGGTATCGGCACCAATAAAAGTGCGGGACATGGATTCAACACCGCCGCCAATGGCCGCATTGGATTGGCCCGTCATGATTTGCGCGGCAGCGTTATTGACAGCTTCCAGCGCGGAGGCGCAGAAGCGATGCACTTGCTGACCAGCGACGGATTCAGCGTAATTCGCCATCAATACGGCCGTGCGAGCGACATTGCCGCCCTGCTCACCAACTGGCTGCGCGCAACCGAAAATAACATCGTCTAACAGCGCGGTATCGAGATTGCTGCGCTCTTGCAGCGAACTCAGAACTTGTGAAGCCAGCTCCGCCGAGCCCACCTCGTGCAGAGATCCATCGGCTCGGCCGCGGCCGCGAGGGGTTCGCACGTGATCGTAAATGAAAGCGTCCGCCATAATTCAATTCCTGGATGATCAAGGGACGCGCCGGCGCACTGGAAAAATCCAGCCAACCTAACGCAATGGAGAGTGTGACAGGATTGCCGACCGGCCAGCAACCGGGCACCTATCGAAAGATAGAAGCGCTTATAGGGGTACGTTTGACATAGTTTCCGGCCACACGCCCGGCGCCAATATTCCAAAGCTACGTTTGGAATTTGTCCTAACCATAAACCGGCCCGGCGCTTTCAGAGATACTCGAGGAATCGGCATGTCCAGTTCGGCCCAAATTGCCGCAGCCAACGCTGCGATCAACCACACCACAATTTATGATGGCGAAGATCTGGCGAGCGCGCGCATTGACGCCACCACCATCGGCGATTTGCTACTGAAAGCATACGACCGGTTTCCCGATAAGACGGCGCTGGTATTTCCTGACTCCAGCCAAACTTATGCAGAACTGGTAACCAATGCGATGCGCATGGCCCGAGGCCTGCAAGCCATGGGCGTAAAGCCGCGCGATCATGTCGGGATTCTGATGCCGACATCGCCAAACCTGGTTGAAGCCTTTTTCGCCATCGCCTTCTGCGGCGCCACCTCGGTCATGGTCAACGCCCGCTATCGTGCCAGCGAACTGGCCTACGTCACCGAGAACGCCGATTTGGTGACATTGCTGACCACCGACGCCATCGCCGAACAGGTCAACTTCGTCGAGCGCCTGACGGTCGCGCTGCCAGCCCTTTCTCACAGCAAGAACACACAACAGTTACAGCTCGAAGAGACGCCGCGTTTGCGCAACATCGTGCTGTTCGGCAAGTCGACGCCAGCGGGATTTGTCACCGAGGCTGAATTTTACGCCGCCGCCGATACCCGTACTGAAAATGACGTGCATCGCACCCGCATCGGCACTTATGTCCGCGATATCGGTTTGATTCTGTACACATCAGGCACCACCGCCAATCCGAAAGGCTGCCTGTTATCGCATGAGGCGATTGTGCGCAATTCGATAGTGCTCGGCCGCTACCGCTGGCAATACACCGCTGACGAGAAAGTCTGGTCGCCGCTGCCGCTGTTCCATATCGCCGCAATGCTCGGCATGCTCGCCGCATTTGATGCCGGCGCCACCTTCCTCGGCATGGCGCATTTTGATCCGGGCATATCACTGCAAATGATCCAAGAACACAAAGCGACGATGATGTTCTGCCCGTTCGTCACGTTCCTGCAGGCGATGCTGTTTCACCCTGACTTCGAAAGCACCGACTTATCGAGCCTGCGCCTTGGTAATACCTGCTTCGCAGCGCAGCCGAAAAGCGTTGGCGATGCTTACCGCAAGGCGATTCCGCAAACCTTGCAGGTCGGCACCTTCGGCATGACCGAAGCCTGCGGCATCGTCGCGACTGGTGGTTCCGGCATGGAACACGAACTGGGCTTTACTCGTCTGGGCACACCGCTGCTTGGTCAGGAAGTGCGCATCGTCGATCCAGTAAGCGGCAAAGATGTTGCGCTGGACGAGCGCGGCGAAGTCTTTATTCGCGGCTTCAATTTGTTCGATGGCTACTACCGCGACGCGGAAAAAACCACCGAGGCACTGGATGAAGACGGCTGGTACCACTCCGGTGATATCGGCTCGCTGGACGCCAGTGGCCACTTGATGTTCCACGGCCGTTTCAAAGACATGTTGAAAGTTGGCGGAGAAAACGTCGCCGCTGCCGAAATCGAGGCACTGCTGGCGCGCCATCCGGCTGTCAAGCTGGCTCAGATCGTCGGTATTCCCGATCCGAAATATGCGGAAGTACCTGCAGCGTATGTCGAATTGAAACCAAACACGCAAGCCACCGAAGCTGAACTGATTGAGTTCTGCCGTGGCGAAGTGTCCGGCTTCAAAGTGCCGCGTCATATCCGCTTTGTTACCGAATGGCCGATGTCCACCTCGAAAATTCAGAAGTTCCAGCTCCGTAACGCACTGCTGGATGAGCTTGGGCTAAAAGATCATTAAGTCATGACCATCGGCCACTTTGTCGGGCAGAACGGTATCCGGCTCGTCGCCGACGTCAGCGGTAATCCCTCCGAACCGGTCGTCGTGCTACTGCACGGCGGCGGGCAAACTCGACACGCGTGGCGGCGCACAGCAGCTGCACTCAATCAACGCGGCTTTTACACCGTCGCGCTCGATTTAAGAGGCCACGGCGACAGCGATTGGGCGGCAGACGGCGACTACACTACGACTACGCAAGCTGCTGATATCGCCGCAGTGTTAGCACAGTTACCGTCTCGACCCGCGATAATCGGCGCTTCTTTAGGCGGCCTTATTGCCCTCACGACGCTGGGCGAATCCGCTGAGCCGGCTTTGGCTACCTCCTTAATACTGGTCGACGTCACGCCCCAAGTTGATCCCGACGGACAGGCCCGTATCATCGGATTTATGCAGGCGAACCCTCAAGGTTTTGCATCACTCGAAGATGCTGCCGAAGTGGTTGCAGCGTATTTGCCGAATCGACCGAAACCCAGCGATCCCTCCGGCCTAAAACGTAATTTGCGCTTGCGCGATGGTCGCTATTACTGGCATTGGGACCCTTCGTTTTTCGATACGGCCGACGTAGCCCCGGAATATATGCAGCAACGGTATGAAGCGGCAGCGCGCCGAATCGCGGTGCCGACACTCCTGGTCCGCGGCACGCATAGCGAGTTGGTGAAAGAGGAAAATGTGCGCCACTTTCTCGACCTAATTCCTTCGGCTCAATACGTCGATGTGCATGAAGCGGGTCACATGGTGGCGGGCGATAGCAACGACGCTTTCAGTAACGCCATCACTAACTTCCTCGAACAAAATCGCTAGCACTTCACTACCGCGCAAATGCAAAAAAGCGGCTCAAGAGCCGCTTTTCGTGAATGCTTTATTTTACTTTCGCCGTAGTTATTTTTTCCAGGGATCGCCGGCGCCAGCTGCTTTCATCAACATTGTGCTCATGCCGCCGTCGACAAGTATGTCGGCTCCAGTGATGTAGGCGGCCTCTGGACTTGCCAGAAAACAAATTGCCGCCGCCTGATGTTCCGCCGATCCGACCATATGCAGCGGGTTGCGCGCCGCAGCCACTTCACGCTGAGCTGGATCGGAAAAGCGCTGATCGGTCATACCGGTATGCGTCGAGCCGGGTGAAATCGTATTGCAACGAATACCATCTGGACCCCACTCAAGCGCCATTTGCTTAACCAACATAATCAGCGCCGCTTTGCTGGAGCTGTAAGCGCCGAGCGGCGATGTCGGCTGGAATGCTGACATGGATGCCGTCGCGACGATGCAACCCTTGGATGCCGACAGTAGTGGATGCGCGGCCTTGCCCAACAACCAAGTCGCGCGCGTATTGATCTGAAAGGCGCGGTCGTAATCGGCCAGATTCAATTCGAGTAAAGTTGCGCGGCCAATAATGCCGGCGTTGCTGATCAATACATCGAGGCCGCCGAACGATTTTTCCGCGGCGGCAACAACTTTGGCCGGCACTTCGGGATCGGTCAGATCACCCGCATAGATTTCCGCTTGCACGCCCTCGCCGCGCAATAACTCTGCGACTTCTTCCAGTTTTTCTTTATTCAAATCGACCAATAAAACCTGAGGAGCTTTTCCTTCACGGGTGGCGGCGTTTCGGCTCAACTGGAACGCCACTGCACGTCCGATACCGCTAGCTGCACCTGTAATAATTGCTTTCATAGAACCAAACCTCCGTTGATATTATTGGGCTGACTAATTAAACCGAGCCGCGATTTAGATTAAACGCGGGCAAAAACAGCGCGGTGTTTTTATCTTCCGCTTTTTTGAGTGCGCGAACGATGGAACAACAATGCAATGACGTCGCCTGCCAAAAGATAGGATGATAAAGATGGCCAATAAACGGATCAAATCGACAACCTAAGTCTCGGCTTGCGTTCACGCCAATACCGACGATATCCTCTCGCAACTTATTCCGTCATCTCCTGCTTTATGTATTGAGGACTGTGGGCCACCGCTCACAGCACTGCGCATGAACGGATGGCGTCCAGCTTCTCCATCATCTGAGGTTCTTACCGGTGCAATCAAAAGTGTTCTCTGATGCCACGAGTGCGCTCGCTGGCATATTACGCGACAACATAGTGGTGATGTCCGGAGGCTTTGGCCTATGCGGCATTCCCGAGAATTTGATCACCGCCTTGCGCGACTCGAACGTTAAAGGCCTGACTGTCATCGGTAATAATGTCGGCGCCGATAACCATGGTATGTGGGCCGTGCTGGCTAACGGTCAGATTAAAAAGGTGCTGGCCTCTTACGTTGGCGAAAACAAGATTCTCGAGCAGCTTTATATGAACGGCGGCGTCGAGATCGAATTCAATCCGCAGGGCACCTTGGCTGAGCGGATTCGCGCGGGCGGCGCCGGCATTCCCGCCTTCTTCACCCGCACCGGCTACGGCACCGTCATTGCCGACGGTAAAGAAACCCGTGAATTCAACGGCGAACACTATGTGATGGAAACGGGTTTAGTTGCCGACGTCGCTTTAGTTAAAGCGTGGAAAGGCGACACCGAAGGCAACCTGATCTATCGCAAAACCGCGCGTAACTTCAACCCGATGATGGCGACCGCCGGCAAAATCACTATTGCCGAAGTTGAAATCCTGGTCGAACCCGGCGAACTCCATCCCGATCAGATACACACCCCCGGCATCTTCGTTAACCGGATTTTCAAAGGCGGCAACTACGTGAAGCACATCGAACGACTCACTACCCGCCCGCACGACAATGCTACGGGAGGTAACGCTTAATGGCTTGGACTCGCGATGAAATGGCGGCGCGCGCGGCGCGCGAGCTGAAAGATGGTTTTTACGTAAACCTGGGCGTCGGCATTCCCACTCAAGTGGCGAACCTAATTCCCCCCGGCATCAAAGTGACGCTACATAGCGAGAACGGCATGCTCGGAATGGGGCCGTTCCCGTATGAAGATGAAGTCGACCCTGACTTGATCAACGCAGGCAAGCAAACCATCACCGAATTGCCGCAAACCAGTTACTTTTCCTCATCCGACAGTTTCGGCATGATTCGCGGCGGCCACATCAATCTGTCGATTCTTGGCGCCATGCAGGTAGCTGAAAATGGCGATCTGGCGAACTGGATGGTGCCGGGCAAGATGATCAAAGGCATGGGCGGCGCGATGGACTTAGTCGCCGGCGTGCCGCGTGTGGTGGTGGTGATGGAACACACCGAGAAAGGTGGCGCTTCCAAATTCAAGCAACGCTGCTCGCTGCCTCTGACCGGTAAAGGCGTTATCGACTTGCTAATCACAGATCTTGGCGTTTTTGAAATAGATCGCAAAGGCGGTGGCGTTGCGCTTATCGAATTGGCGACCGGCGTTACCCTCGAAGAAATTACCGCGAAAACGGAAGCTACTTTCTCTAATCGCCTGAAATAAGCGTTCCGCCCTTCTCGTTCCGCCAGCTAAAGTCGATGTAATTTCGCATCGACTTTAGTTCTCCCTCGATACCGACAACCCTCTTTCCGAACCGCCCCTTACGCTACTTTCTGTAAAACAAACATTTTGGCGCTTTATCCAAAGCCAGCGCGCTCGCCAATTAGCTCACCGCTACCTTATGCTTGCACACCTTGTGATGTCGCCAGCTTCGGCTCTAGCGCTGATTTATACGACGAGTGAAACAGCCCAATGGCCCTCAATTTCAGGCTCGCTATCGGCGCAGTACTGTGTCCTTTTCAAGACTCAACTAACCATAATTTAATAGGAACCAATAATGGCCATACGTCCGTTCGCTAACTTTCTTCAGCACGCCTACGTCACCACCGATATCGAGCAAGCAAAAAGCATTTTCGCTAAAGACTTCGGCGTTAAAGATTATTTTCAGTTCGACAGTAATATGGAACTGAAAACAGCGCGTGGTCTGGAGCATGCAGAATTAAGAATCGCACTCGCGTTCGTCGGCGATTTGCAGATTGAATTGATTCAGCCGCTGAGCGGACCCGGCATGAAGCTGTATCAGGAAGTATTGCCCGAAACCGGATATGGCCTTAAGTTTCACCATTTTGCTTATCTGGTACCGGGCCCGCGTGAAGCGTGGACGGAGTTTCGCGCGACAGTCGGCAATGAAACACACCCGATTGCGATTGAAGGTGATTTAGGCTTTGTGCAATTTCTTTATCTCGATCACCGCGCACAGCTCGGCCATTACAGCGAGTACATGTGGGCCGAGTACGACGTACACGCGCAGGTGCCCAGAAACTAAAAATCCGCCAATAAAAAAGCCGCCAGAAGGCGGCTTTTTTATGTTCGGCGCACCAACGCGCGCGTCACAACTATTGAGTTAGATAAACGCCGGGTTCGGAGCAATATTAGGCTCCACACCGATCAGCGCACGGCCGTAAATCTCGTAACCAACGTTGGGGTTGTTAGCTGCGTGACGAGCCGCCGTGCTTAGGTCGCGCCAGAAACGTTGAATATCGTATTTATCGGCAAACACACCTGAACCACCCACGTACATCAACTTATCGACAGCCTTAACCAGAATGTCGGTCGCGTAGGCAGTTTCACCGCGGTTTTCAGTCTGCTCGGCATAGGTCAATGCACGTTGCGCCAATGCGGCGTTATCGGTCGTTGCATTGCACTGCTTCAGAATGATACGGGCCGCATGAATCATCGCGCCGGCTTCGCCGATTTCTTTCTGCACGACATGCGAATCGGATTGACGCGCATACGTGGTGTAAATGATCGGTTTTGATTTAAGGCCCGGCAATAAACTTTCCAGAGCGCCCTCTGCCATTCCGACCATAACGCCGAGCATCGTCGTGCGAAGGTGCGGCAGGAACGGGAAGTAATCCGATGCTTCGCCGAAATGCTTCTTGCCTGGAGCGGGACCAGCCGCCTTATCAAGCGGAACGCGCATGTGTTCAGGCACAAAAAGGTCTTTGGCGATAACAGTATTGGAGCCTGTGCCTTTCAAACCAGCGACATGCCAGGTGTCTTGAATGGTGACGTCGGACATCTTCACGAACACGTTGCCGCCCGGTACATAGTGTCCATTTTCATCCTTCGCGCCAACACCGAAGAAACCGTATTCGGAGTTGTGGCAACCGGAAGCATACGGCCACGCACCATTGACGATATAACCACCCTCGACGGCTTTGAATGTACCGGGCGGGTTAACCGCACTGCACATAATCGGCACGCCATTTTTGAAAATTTCTTCCTGCAATGCGTCAGGGCCAAGGCTGGCTACCCACGAACAGGAATTACTAATACAGAATACCCAGGCGGCTGAAGGATCGCCCTTAGCAATTTCGGCAGCGATTTGCGCCATCGTCCACGCGGAAACACCGAGGCCACCCCAACGAAATGGAGCAGCAACCTTTAGCAACTCGGCTTCATTTAACTGCGCAATGACGTCATCGCCAACACGACGATTGGCTTCGGAAATTGGCGCGCTCTTTTGCAGGAATGGACGCAGCGCGCGGGCACGCTCAATCAACTCCTGGCCTTTAACTTCATCAAATTCAAACTTATTAGCCATGCCAGAAACTCCCACGGTAATAGATAAATCGCACGCCTTTAATTAAGCGCACCAGTAATACGTAGCAATTGGGTCATTGTACTTTCAATATATTATTACGGCCAATATATATTATTGGCCGGTCCCGCCTTGCGTAGCCGCTATTGAGCGTACTCCACTTCGGCCATTTTTCGCTGGCGAGGCGCATGGCTTAACAAAAACTCAACCGCTGCCGGCAGAATACTTGGCAGCGAATGCCAAAGCGTGCCACCCGGAACTAGAGACGTGCTCTCCGCAAACCGAAGCAGCGTCTCGGAAAGAGCGCGACGATCGACCGTAAAACCGAGCCGCGCTTCTAAGTCTTCGTAAAAAGGGACTAACACCAAAGTAACCGCAGCTACATGCTCATCGAAATGAGAACGCAAAAAGCTAAGCACAAATAACGGCTCAACTTCGAGCTGACGATCCGTTTTAGTCTGCGCGGTAAACTGAACAACAAATTCAACAACGGCTTGTAACAACTTCATCGGCACTTGCTGTTCGGCCGCAGCGCGTTGCACACCCGAAATAAAATTGTTCGAGGTGTGTTCGCCCAAGGCGACCAATAAATCTTCTTTCTGGGAAAAATAACGATACAAGGTTGCGCGCGAAACACCCGCTGCAGCAGCAATGTCGGTCATCGATAACATTGATGCGCCATGGCGAGATATAGCCGCCAACGCGCCATCGAGAATCCGCAATAAACTGGGGCTGGTTTCTCGCCGCCATTCTTTCGGTTGCGAGGAAGAATTAAGTTTGGTCCGCGATGAATTAACGACACCGGCGTTGATTTTTGCTAATTGGGCAGTGGCATTCTGTTGCTGCTTATTCATAGTTTCCCTTCGCCGTCGCTCAAAAAGTTCTTCGCATAAAGGCGTTTGCTGTGCCTCTTAACTTGCCAGCAATAACAAGATTGATATCAAATAATCTATGAATTAATTAAGAAGTGACGCGAAGCAAAACTGATCTCGCGTCACCGCTTCGCAATACCTTGATCCAAACAATGAAATGCACACACCAAAAATTTTTAGCGTGTGCATTGCTGCTTATAAAAATACAGCGAGGTTTTGCATGCCCAACACGGATTGATCGACGATGATTTCTCGACGCGCAATTTTAAAACCAGGCTTAACACGGCGAATTAAATCGCGACGCTCAGCCGTTAAAATTTGCAAATCCGATTCTTCATAACGACTACGCGACAGCAATAAATAACTTACAACTTCGTACTCATCTGGATTGGCTGTTGCCCAAATGCGCACATTGGTTACAAGCCGACGCGTACGCGAGGGTGGATCTTCCGCCCACGCGCTTTTGGTGCCGAGCCTGCCCACGCGCGACATAATCGACAAATAGTCATCGTCGAAATGACCTATCGCCTGAATGATATTGCTGTAACGTCCAGGACCGGCGCGAGTCTGACGAAGCGGCGCGGTGTACGCCAGATCTTCGGCCAATAACTCAGTCCAATCCTCAAAGCGCTGATGATCGAGCAGCGCTGCTTCGTCGTGAAGAAACTCCAACAGCTCGTTGTATACGGCAGTACCCAGACTTATACGCGCTGCGGTAGAAATACCGAACTCCGAACTTACTGCACTTGCTGAACTAGTCATTCGCTGATTCCTCTATCTGATTCGGCCAGATTATTTATTGTTCGCAGTCATCAACTGGAAGTAGTACTGCCACCAGTCCCACTGCGTATCGTCTTTGGTGAAGCCTTCGTAAACGTAGGCTCCGCCTGGCCAATCCGCCGGTTTGTTCTGACCCAACATCGCGCCGTATTTGAAGGTGCCCTGACGGCCGATGACACCGCGTGCGGCGCGGCTTTGATGCGGCCACATATCGGAATCGTCCTGCTCGATGGTGCCGGAAGTGCCGGTAGTGCGCACAGCGTTAGCCACCATGTCGCGCTTCATTTGCTCGGGCGCGTCTTTCTCTACGAAAATCCAGTTCAGAAATTCGACGTGGTCCGGACCTTTCGGAACATAGGTATGCAGAGTCAGCGCACCACCGTATTTGCCATCTTCACGCGGAGCGTAAATAAAGGCGATCAATACGTTCGGGAACATACCGCCAACCTGGGGTGGGGCCTTCGCCAACAACTCGTACTGTTTCGCATCCATGTGCGTTTTTAATTGCGGTACTAATTCTTTCGGAATGCCTGGCGGCGGCAACAATTGCAGACGCTCTTCGGTACCCAGGTTTTTTAGATCGCTCATGCCCATAAACATGCTGAACGTCGTTTCGGCGGGAATACAGCGCAGCGAATGGCCATGCGGCGAACCGATATCGATGCCGTACATGGCCGGCGCGTTGGCATAAATCGATTCTTCATCGTTGCCAAACTGGCCGGTTTCCATCAACGAGCGGTGCGCGGTGAGCGTATGGAAGCCGTCGGAAGCAGACTGCTCGGCAGCGGCTTTCCAGTTGGCAGGAACGATGAAGCGTTGCGGTGGGCCAACACATTCCAGACCGCCATCGGTGCGGCAGAACAACATGTCGAGATACCATTTCATTTCGCCGAGGAAATCGTCGAACGATGGACCTTCGATATTCCAGGTAGCGAAAATCAGACCGCCATAAACGGCGACGCGTGCCTTTCTTAAGCCCAATTCGCTTTTGGCAAATACGTCGCCGTGCATCTGCTCGCGCTCGATCGGAGCACCGATAAAGTCACCGTTCGGCTTGAACGCCCAACCGTGATAAATACAGCGATGCACTTGCGCGTTGCCGGCCTCGCCCATACAAATACGCATGCCGCGGTGCGGGCATACGTTCAACATCACGTGAACTTCATTGGTGCGGTCGCGGCTAACGATAACCTGATCTTCGCCCATCGCACGCACGACGAAATCACCGGACTTCGGAATTTCGCTATCATGTGCAAGGAGCAACCAGGTCTTGGCAAAGAGACGCTCAAGCTCCAACTCATAGAGCTCACGGTCATGTAGAACACGCATGGAAACTTCGCGAGTCTCCCTGTTTATCAGATCTTCAACCCGCGTGCCGTCTGCCAGCACCGATTTAGATTCGGTCAACATAGGAATTACCTCCAGTCGAACTATAGTTATTTACGGCCGGTTACTGCCGCATGATTGAATTACACGGGATACTAATTACTCGGATACCACTAGACGCATAGCGAGATACATATGATACAATAAATGTCTCATTAGGTTTAAATACTAACAGCTCGCCCTACAGGGCGCAACGCTGTTCTTAATCGGAGGAAACTACATGTTGAAGGTTGTCGCAAATCGAAGCGCATGCTGCGGTTACGGTGTTTGTGCTGAAATCTGTCCAGAGATTTATTTGTTGGACGATAACGGAATTGTCGTGCTTGCTACAGATACGGTTCCCGAAGGATTGGAAGAAAGTGCCCGCGAAGGCGCTGCGGCTTGCCCGCAAAATGCTTTGGAAATTATCGAAGCATAAATCTCGCAGAATGAGCGCTGGTCCGCAGCCAACGCTCATCATCTTTTATAAGTACACCCGCTTCCAAGCTATCTTACTAACACCTAGTTATCGCGTTCCAAGCCCATAAGCTTGGTTATGTCCACACTCGGATCACCGTCCGCAAGATACGAAAAGTCGCCGCGCTTCTGCCGCTCCACCAATGCTTTGAAACGACGACGGTACGTCAACCCGCCGGTATCGAAGCGCGAGCTAAAGTCCGGACGATCCTCTTCCTCTAAATAACGAGGATTCTGCACTTTCAGCATGCGGTTATCTTGCTTGCCAATGACATTAGCCATCAATGGAAAGAAGTTGCGCACCACCGCATTGCCAAGCTTGTTGTTGAATGTGAAATTGTTTTTTGTACAGGAACTGTTTACCGGAAGGTCGGGATGGAACAATCGCACCGACAAGCCGGGCGACCACTGGCCGTGCAATATGGTCACGCCACTACGCAAGTGAATATGCGTTACCGCGCGTAAATCCTGTGTTTTTGCCCCGATCATTGCCCGCATGATTGGCGGCACAAGTCGTCCCTTAGTCTCGCGAATCATGGTCACTGTTTCGGATGTCGATTCGACCGTGACGGTATCGTCCTCGGACAGAGAACCGCCGACAATCTTCGCATGCAGGAAGTCAGCATGGGTCAGATCCAACAAGTTTTCGCAGGTAAGCTCGTAGGTGCAGTCGAATGTCACCGTGCCCCATTGATGGCGCGGCAACTTGCCTTCGAGCGGCAGATAGGGAACATCCGGCATCAACGCGACATCTGTATCTTGCGGATTGCCGTACCACACCCACGCATAACCGTAGCGCTCGATGACCGGCGGATACTCACCCGTCCCACCGGTTAATTCCGTTGCTTCGCGGCGGCGCGTGGCAATTTCATACGGAAGAAATTCGGCGGCGCGAATGCGTGCACCGTCGCGCCACAGGAAAAACGGCTGGCCATGAATTTCACGTCGAATCGGCTTGGCCGAAACCTGAGGCGTGTGTGCAATCGGAAACCAAGCATTGCGCAGCGCAAAACTCCCCGGTCGCCACTGCCGGGCGTCGTTAGCCGGGTTTGCTGCCGAATCGATCGAACCTGGAACGTGCAAAGGTGCGGTTGCCATTTTAATGCTCCTCGCTAACATGAATTCGATGCGCAGTAAGCTGCTCGTCTGCCAGCAAATCACGCCACAAAAGCACCGCCGAATGCGGCGGCGAAATACGAACGACATTGTTGCGAATTTTGATGGGCTCAGGCGCACGCCCGACCAGCTTGCGCAATACCGCCGTAAACACACCACTGGCAACTTCATCCAGCAAACGCCACCGCACCACAGTGCGCTCGGCGGCGAGCGGCAAACTGCTGATCACTAAATTGAGCTGAACAGCATCATTGCTATCGCGCAGTATCAATTGCGCTAAACCGGTTAATGCCCACACCTCAAACCGCAATTGCAAGACCTGCTTCGAAGCATCGCCAGCTGCCGTTGAACGCACCTTCTGCTCAACGACTACCGAGCTCTTCTCGGCTTTAGGCTGACCCGCAGCGCCTTCTGCCTTTAAAAGATTTAATCCAAGCGCTGCGATTGGATCGGCAATCAGATTTTCGATCCACACCGAATGCGGAACGGGGATTTCCACTTGGCCTACCACAGCTCCCGCAGCTGAATCCAATTTTGTAATCGAAGGCGCGGAAAGCGAGGCCTCTGCTTCACTGCCGACATCGACAAATATAGCGCCGTTAATTTCCGAAGCAGAGAACACGCGCACTTTGACGCGCGGCGAAATGGGTTCATCGGGACGAAAGTTGGGAATTTCCACACATTGACCGGATTGGCCGTCGTAGCACCACCCGTGATAACCGCATTGGATGGAACCTTTGGGCGTCACCCAACCCATAGAAAGCGGTACACGGCGATGCGCGCAGCGATCTTCACAGGCACAAACGGCGCCTGTTGCATTGCGAAAAAGAACTATCTCTTCATTCCCAACACGGACCGCCAGCGGCTTTCCTTTAAGCTCTTCTGACCAAGCGACACACCACCAACTCATTATTGTTCTCCAGTAACTGGCATTGATGACATGCTCGAAGAGGCAAACTTAGCCCCTGTCGGCACATAAAAATACGCTTCATTATTTTTATTGTTACAAGAGTCAAAAATTGTGTCAATAAGACTTGGCTCGGGCTATTAGCCTTGCGCCATCAGGTTGGTAACCTGAACCGTGGTCGGTGTATGCGCATAGAAGCCGCCATCGACCGAATACACCTGACCGGTAATCCATGCAGAGCGATCGGAAACCAGGAAGGCAACCATATTCGCAACATCAGCCGGCTCGCCGATCCGACCGGCCATGTGGTGCCGCGTGAAAATATCCAGCATCGGCGCCGGCATAGCCTGTTTCAGAATCGGCGTTCCGATCAGACCGAGTGTTAGCGCGTTACAGCGGATGCCCTGTGCCGCATATTGCGTAGCGACGTATTTGGTCAGTGTATTCACCGCGCCTTTAGAGCAGGCATATGCGGTCGCGTAAAAATCGCCCGCCAGAGAAGTGCCCGAGCTGATATTGATAATCGAACCGCCGCCTGCGGCAATCAGCGCCGGAATTGCATGCTTGCACATCAACATGGCGCCGCGCGCATTGACGCCCATGATGTGATCCCATAGCTCGACCGACATATCGCCGATAACACCGTCTTCGCGTTGACCCTGCGACGCCGCGTTGTTGTCGAGAATATCGAGACGACCGAATTTATCCAGCGTGGCTTGAATCAGCGCTTTCACGCTGGCTTCATTGGCGATATCCACCGTCTGACCGGCGACATCGAGACCTTCACCGCGCAGTTGCTCAACCACGCTATCGAGCTTAGATGTAGCCAGATCCGCCAACATTACGCGCGCGCCGGCTTGCGCCAACACGCGGGAGGTTTCGATACCGACACCACCAGCGGCGCCGGAAATAATTGCTACTTTCCCGGAAAGGAGCCCTTCACTGTTGCTCATTAGTTTTATCTCATCGTGTAAGGAGAACGGGTTAACCCATTAACGCTGTGCAAAGTTACTGCGAAAACTGCTCCAGCAGCTTCACCGTCGTTTCGACGTCGCCGACCATAATGGCGTGATCGCCATCTACATCGTGAACATTCCAGCCTAATTCACGCGCGCGGTCGTGCATTTTCGGTTTCATCACGGTATCGGACACCGCGATGTAATCGACCTGCCGTTTGACTGTGTCCGCACCCACTACCACCGGCGTCACGCCTGCAGCGGTCGGCATCGTGGAGAGATGGCTCAACAACCACTCCTGACGCTCGGCGCTCATGCGATAAGGTTTTTCAGCGGCTTCGGCGCGCTGCTGCTCCGCGACCGGCGAATAAATCGGTACGGTACCGTTGCGCAGCCCGGCCAGCGCACCGAGCGCGTGCTCGCGCGGCATAAAACCCAGCGCCTCGACGATGGTTTCACCGCTGAGCGCGATAACCGAATCAACATAAATAATGCGGCGCAGACGGTCGCCAGCGGCGGCAATCACGCCCGGTGCCACAGTGCCGGAGTAGCTGTGCGCGACCAGCACGGCGTCGGTGATATCGTGAAATTCGAGCGCGTTAACCACATCGGCCACATGTGTCTCCACGTTGGAAGTGGTCGAGCACAGATGACGACGCTCCGCGAAACCGGTGAAGGTCACGGTCAGCACGTTGTGCCCGCGCGCGCGCAGCGCTTCTTCGGTGTATTTCCAGATCCAGGAACCGGCGGCACCGCCGTGCAGTAATACGAAAGTGGTCATGGCTATCTCTCTATTGAAAGCGCCGACGCACGGATGGCGTCGGCTCGTCGATCAGGGGGTTTCGTAATTGTGGGCAAAATCTTCTGGTGGGTTCGGTCCCCACAAGAACATCGCGTCCTCTACCGGCTGGTCGGTGCCCTGCCAATCGACGCTGCTCGGGACATAGTCCATTCCCGCCGAGTACTCGCTATAGCTGCCCCACGGATCGCGGACATAATGGAAATAGTTGGAACCGAGCACGTGCCGGCCGAGACCCCAACCACGGTCGTGACCGCGGCCCGCCATGTGGCTGGCGCCGAGCCCAACTTCGTGCGCCGAACCAATATCCCAGCTGCAATGATGAAAGCCAGAATTGCCGGATTTAACCAGCGCGATCATGTGGTGATCACTGCCGTGCACGCCGTGCAGGAATGCCACGATATCGGCCGAGCGATCGGACAAACGCAAGCCCAGCACATCGCTATAAAACGCAATGGCGCCGCCTACGTCCGGCGTGAAAATCGCCACGTGCGACATCCGCCGCGGATAAACGCGGGGCGCCTTGCTGCGACTGTAGGTGCCGCGCGCAGGGCTTTCGGTATCGCCGGGACCAAATACGGACGCAACATCGGGAGACGATTTATCGGCAACGCAGATCTCGGTCAACACGCCGTCATGGCCGTGAAACCAGAGCCCATCCGATTCCAGTCCAACCGGCGGTGACAGCAGCTTAATACCGCGCTGCTCCAGCCGCTCTTTAAAGCGCGGCAGGTCATCGGCGTAGGCGGCGAACGACAGATGGTGCAATTGCTTTTTCGGGCCCTCGACCAGCTTGCCCCAGCTGTGGTCACTGCCATGCGTCTGCAGCGCCAGCGAGCTTCCCTCCGCCTTCGTCACCAGACCGAACGCATCATAGAAATCAGCGGCCTGGCTCAGATCCGGCACCGCAATACTGAAGTGATCGAGCGAATGCACACCCAACAAATTGGGGCGGCGTTTACTGGTTATATCTGACATTACACACTCCTCGTCATTTCGCTCGCTGATTTTGTTATAGGCGAGCGATCAGGTGGTTGAGAACTGCTGCGCGTTAGGACTCGTCGGCAATCGGATTGCTGAGAATACCGAGGCCTTCGATTTCCACTTCGCACACATCGCCGGCTTTCATGTAAAGCGGCGGTTTGCGCGCATGGCCGATACCGGAAGGCGTGCCTGTTACGATGATATCGCCCGGCTCCAGCGTCACGCCTTCGCTCATCTGCGATACCAATGTAGCGATATCGAAAATCAAATCCGAAGTCGATGCGTCTTGCACAACTTGGCCGTTCAAACGCGTTTGCAGACGCAGACCGGTAGCGCCGCGCGGCAATTCGTCAGCGGTGACGAAGGTGGGGCCGAACGAGCCGGTCGCATCGAAGTTTTTGCCGAGCGTCCACTGCGTCGTGCGCAGTTGATAATCGCGTACCGAGCCGTCGTTGAAGATCGAATAGCCAGCGACGTGATCGAGCGCTTGCTCGAGCGGAATGTAGCGACCGCCTCTGCCAATTATGGCAACCAATTCGCCTTCGTAATCGAATTGCGTGGATACGTGCGGGCGAATTAACGCGACGTTGTGACCGATCAGGCTGGTTTGAAAACGGGCAAATACGGCGGGATATTCCGGGCGTTGAAAACCACCTTCGTGCGCGTGATCAATGTAGTTAAGACCGATACAGATAATTTTCGGAGGTGCCGATACCGGCGGTAAAACTTCGATGCGGCTGGTATCGAATACCTGGCCGTTAGCCAATGCGGCGCCGGCCTTGCTGAGTGCGTCACCGCCCTTTCCCAACAATTCAAGCAAGTCGCCCGGATATGCCGGTGAGCCTGCCAGTTCGCCGCGTAACTCGCCTGCTGAATTCAGGATACCGAGACCGATACGACCATCTGATTTAAATGCTTGAAAACGCACTGGGGAATGCCTCCTAAAAGAATTGTTGAGGTTGCGATCGCACTTGCCGAAAAAGCGATTGGCAATCTTAAAATATATTGTTGTTAGGACTTAACCTGTATATTGAATTCTCGC
Organism: Verrucomicrobiaceae bacterium; assembly: GCA_028293825.1. Lineage (GTDB taxonomy): Bacteria > Pseudomonadota > Gammaproteobacteria > Pseudomonadales > CAMLJR01 > CAMLJR01. The sequence goes on along the minus strand of JAQGNY010000010.1, from coordinate 108,422 downwards.
GTTTCCAGTGACGGCTCACGCGAAACGACTCTCGGCCTGATGCGCGCCGACATCGATGCGGCCCACATCATACCAGCGCGATCGTCATTTGCAGTATCGAATTCACCATCGCTCTGCGAAACCCGCGCTGCAAAATGCGCACAGCAATGCATTAAAATAGCCGACCTTCAATCGTCACATACGCAATCGCCACAGTTACGGTGGTAAGCAGGTAGCCTCGATGTCACGCGGTTCAAGTCCGGCGCAAAGTCTCACTCAGGAAACCTATCAGCGCCTTCGCGAAGCCCTATTAGCCTGTCGCCTGCCACCCGGCGAGCGCATCAGCATCAGTTACATTTGCTCGCGCTGGGGAGTGAGCCCCGGCGCGGTGCGTGAAGCGCTGTCCCGATTGACCTCCGAAGGTCTGGTGATCGCCGAACCGCAACGCGGCTTTCGCGCCGCGCCGATCTCCGCCGAAGACCTGCGCAACCTGACCATGGCGCGCAGCGAAATCGAAGTGCTGTGCCTCAAAAGCGCCCTTAAAGCCGGCGATATTTCCTGGGAAGGCCGATTGCTAGCGGCTTATCACAAAGTGTCGCGCCTGCCACCGCGCTCGGCAGAAAACCCCAAATTACTCAGCGAAGCCTACGCCGACGCCCATCGCGAATATCACGATGCGGTGGTCTCGGGCTGCGACAATCCTGTGCTATTGAAAATTCGCGAGCAGCTTTACGCGCAATCGGAACGCTATCAACGCTTGTCGATGCAGCTGGTTCAATACGACCGCGATTTAAACGACGAACATCGCGCCTTGGTGGAAGCGGCTATCGCCCGCGATGAAACACGCGCGGTCGCTCTACTGCGCACCCATGTCGAAGAGATTCTGGAAATGCTGGTCGGCTCGCTCGAACGCTACAACGAGTTACAACTCACCAAAGCCGGCGCGCAAACCGCCGCGCCTGAAATGTTTGAACTCGACGCGCTGTAGATCGGACTCAGCGCTGAAAAAGAGAGGCTAAGCTCTAAAAGCATCAGCCGAGGTCGGTAGTCGATAAACCCAGGCCGATCTCGAACCGGCCCTGTTTCACTTTCAAACGAACTGGTTCTGCTTCAAGTAGAACCAGACTCATCGCAAACCAAACAAAACTTGTACTCAACCGAACGAGTTCTATTTCAGATAGAACCGAGCTCACTCCGAACCAAACAAAACTAATTTTCAACCAAACAGGTTCTGTCTGAGATAGAACCAAGCTCATCTCGAGCTAAACAAAGCTCACCTTCACCCGAACCAGTTCTACCTCAGCTAGAACCTGCCTCACTTTCAAGCGAATGGGTTCTATCCGGGCTGGAACCAGCCTCATCCCAAAGCAAACAAAGCTCACTTTCGATCGAATGGGTCTGTCCAAGTAGAAACAACAAACGCAGCAAACGGACGCTGCCCAACTGCCTGATGGCAATCACCGTAGGGCGCAAAATCCCTGTGCAGACCACCGATGCCCACGCCGAACTCTAGGGGCGCTGCTTGCCGCGCCTTTTTGTTCGTGGCGTTTAATTTACACTGCTGCGGAAAAAACAAGGCGCAGCAAGCAACACCCCTACGGAAAACACTCACCGGGCTTATCGAAAGTTTCGGGTCGTGAAGGCTTGATGATTAGGGCGTGACTCAAAATCGATGCATCTACCGAATGGCAATCTCGTGAAGGCACAATTTATTGCGCCCATCAATTGCTGCGCGAACCACTGACATGCGCGCCGAACGATGCCGGGCAAATACATTCCGCCTAGACAAACACTGCCGATGCAAATGACGAAATCCCAGACAACAAAAAGCCCGCCGAAGCGGGCCTTTGTTTAACGGTGATTACTTCACGCTTTAGCGGGCTGAACCAACTGCTTCAGATCGAAGCTTTCATCAGCCGCTTGCTCCGCCGTGACGGTGACGCGAGTTGCCAACAAACGGCGCGCCGTCATGTGATCGCCGGGGCGATTGATCGTTTCCACGCCGAGCAAGCGCTCGCCGAGGAACAAATACATCGCACAGGACGTACCTTCGGGATCACCACGCAATACGATTTTGTCGAACCCGGTGGTCAAGCCCGCGATTTGCAGCTTGAGATCGGCCTGGTCGCTCCAGAACCAAGGCGCTGCGCCGTACGGGGCAACCGCTTTGCCGGTCAACCGCGCAGCAACCGCACGCGCCTGATCGGAGGCATTCTGAATCGATTCGATGCGCACGTAATTGCCGTCGGCAAACGGGTTCGGGTGCGCGGCGACATCGCCAATCGCGCTGATATTGGGGTCGGACGTGAGCAGATGTTCGTTCACGACGATACCGTTGCGAACCTCCAGCCCCGCTGCTTCGGCGATTTCCGAATTCGGAATTACGCCGATACCGATAACCACCAACTCGGCTTCAATGACGCGGCCATCGGTGGTTTCGACCGATTGCACTTGACCATTGACGCCATTGAGCTTGGCCACCTGCGTGTTGAACAGCAGATCGACGCCGCGCTTGGTGTGTTCGCGCGTGTAAATCGAAGCCATTTGCGGCGACAGCGCACGCGCCATGGGGCGATCCAACACATCGATAACAGTCACTTTCGCGCCGGAATGATTAGCTGCGGCAGCAAATTCGAGACCGATAAAACCGGCGCCGATGACCGCTACTTTTTTCGCGGTGTTAATGCGTTGACGCAGTGCATGCGCTTCATCGAGCGTACGCAGGAAATAGACGCCGCCTAAATCGGCGCCGGGCACCGGCAGCGGGCGATTGCGCGCGCCGACGGCAAACACCAGATGGCTGTATTCGATCTCCGAGCCGTCTTCGAGACTGACTACTTTGCGCGCGCGATCGATCGCTTTGGCGCGCGAATTGGTGCGCATGTCGATACGCTTTTCGGCGTAGTACGCGGTTGGCCGCATCGCCAAACCGGCGTCTTCGACGCTGCCTAACAAATACGCTTTTGACAACGGCGGACGGTGATACGGCAGATGAGATTCATCACCCAATACCACAATCTCGCCGTCGTAACCGCCATCGCGTAGCGAGGCGGCAACCTGAAACCCGGCCTGACCATTTCCGAGTACAACGATGGCTGGTTGAGTCATTACAATAATTCCTTAGAACTGTTTAGACGGCAGATGGACTACAAGCCCTTCCATGGCGCTGCTGATTTCAACTTCACAACCCAGACGGCTGGTCGGCAAACGATCGGCTGCGGTGCTTTCGAGCATGGCATCTTCCATATCGCCAACCGCCGGCAATGTATCAGTCCACGGTGCTTCGATATAGACGTGGCAGGTCGCGCACTGACACGCGCCGCCGCACTCGCCGACGATACCTTGAATGTTGTTATTGATCGCTGCTTGCAGCAACGTGATTCCAGCCGGGGCATCGACTTCGACTTGCTTGCCACTAGGCTCAACAAAAGTAATTTTCGGCATAACGCTCTCTCAGGGTTGGTTTATCGGTTTATTGTAACGGGCGCTTCAGTGGCTTGCACCGAAGCGAATATGCAAAGGTCGATATGATCGCGTAAAAAGGCCGGCGAAGCACGGAGCTTCTCGTTCGCTATCGAGCCGCCATTGTGGCAAACGGTCCAATAAGGCGCCCAGCGCGACGCGCATTTCTTCACGCGCCAGCGGCGCACCGACGCAACTGCGCGGCCCCGCATTAAATGCTAAATGATCGCGCGACGACGGCCGCCTTAAATCCACCGCCGCCGGACAACCGTAATGCTGCGGATCGCGATTCGCGGCTGCATTGACCACGATCAATACATCGTTGCGTTTCACCGCCACGCCGCCCACGTCGCAATCTTGATTGGCGATTCGATAGCGGTACTGCACGGAGCCTAGCAGGCGCATCACTTCTTCGATAAAACTATTCATCGTGTCGCCGCGATCGGCATTTACCGCGCGACACACATCGGGCTGCGTCAGCAATAAATAAATCGCATTGCACAGTGCGTGCACGGTGGTATCGGTGCCGCCTAAGTACAACTCGCGGCAGGTCGCCAGCATGTCGTCTTCGGTAACACCTTCCAACACTTCCGGCGCTTCCGCCCACAGTCGGCTGATCAAATCGGGCTGGGGATTATCTCGGCGCGCGCGGATATATGGCAGCAATATCTCGTTCAGCTCCTGCGATGCCGCCAACGCCAACTGGGTCATTTCCTCGCCCTGGAACTGGCGACCGCCCGACCACTTCATGATGATTTCATGCAACTCGCGCACGCGGGCTACAAAAATATCGTCGTGCGCATCCATACCGAACAGCGACATGAATACCCGCGCCGGTAATTGATCGGCGAATTCGGCCGCTAAATCGGCGGTTCCGCGCTCGATAAAGCGGTCGATCAGAAAATGCGTCGTCGGCAGCAAATGCCGCTCGTGATAAAGCTGAATATTCTGCGGCGAAAACAAACGGGCAATGTAGCGATGCATGCGCTGATGTTCGGCGCCTTGCAGCACAGTGATATTGCGCGCGCCGCCTTTAACATCGATTAACGTAGCATCGGCATCGGCGTAGGGATGACGAAAACGATCTTCCGCAATCAATACCTCGCGGCACTGGTCGTATGAAAGTACCAACCACGCATTGACGGTTTCGTCCCAGAACAAAGGAGACTGTTCGCGCCAGGCATCGAAAAAAGGATGTGGGTCCTGATTGGCAGTAGCTAGTAGCGATCGCACGGGTGCAATCGGATCGGAGACAGTCATAATTATGGTTAAGCCCCATCACGGGAGCGATGGGCGGTACCAATCGCTCCGTTGCCGCTTGTTGCGCGGCCACGTTACCATTAGGCTATGTCCGCAGCAAAGCTTTCAACACCTGTCGAAAGATAGCACCCCGGCCGCGAAGGCTTTCTAATCCGACACTTACTCAAACACTGATATAAACATCGACCGCCCCTGATCGGTCATTTAATTGCCCCGCAAATCATTGCGCGAGATGCAGCCGCAGGGTGCTTTTTACATTGACTGCGGCGGAGGAAAATCACCGATGTTACTCCTCGAGTCTAAAATGACTCCGCCGCTAAATACCGACTCTCTGATCGAGCGCGAGGGCTTTGACGCTTACGTCGCTGACGCCAAGTCGCATCAATTAACGCTATTGCGCACCCCGGCTGGGTACGGCCGCACCAGCTTATTAACGCAGTGGTATTTCGCCCTGCAGGCGCAAGGTTTGCGCGTGTGCTGGCTGACCGTGCACAGCAGCGATCGCGATCCCGCAACTGTGCTGCAATATCTCGCCGCGCAGTTGTCGGCGCGGACAATTACTCACGCGCCCAGCACCGATAACCAAGCGCAACTGATCGCCAATATCATTGCAGCGATCGAAGCGCACCGCGACCCCATTTTCTTCTTGTTGGACGATCTGCACTTACTCGCGCCAGCGGCCGTCGATGCGCTGTCACAATTGGTCGATCGTCTACCGCCGTCGGCGCACTTTATTGTCACCGCACGTGCGATTCCAAATTTGCGTGTTGCGCGAACGCGCGCGCGCAACAATTTGCTGGAGCTGTCAGCGCAACATCTGAAATTCACGCGCCATGAAACGCAGCGCTTTCTGCAAGGCGCGGTCACCCTCAACGAAGAAGAACTGTCGCTGCTCGAACTACGCATCGAAGGTTGGGCGACCGGACTGCAATTATTTCGGCAGGCATTGCGCAGAAGCCCCACGTCGCCGCGCGAATTAATCGCCGCCTTCACCGGTAGCCGCCGCTCGGTATCCGATTTTTTTTCGGAAGAAGTTTTTGCAACGCTCGCGCCAGAAATCAAAAAGTTTTTGCTGACCACATCGGTATTCGATGAACTCACCACGGCGCTGTGCAATGCCGTTACGTTGCAGCGCGATGCGCAACAACATCTCGACGCCATCGAAGCCGCCGGACTTTTTTTGATCCCACTCGACGAAGAGCGCTCGCGCTATCGCTACCTGCCGCTGTTCGCGGAGTTTTTGCAGCGCCAACTTAAAAACTCCGACCCGCTGGCCCCGACCGAATTATTCAATCGCGCCAGTCGCTGGTTGTGGAGCAATGGTTTCTACGACAAAGCCATCGATTACGCCCTGCGCGCCAGGAATTTCGATTACGCCGCCGAGCTACTCGAGCTGCGTTGCCAGGACATGGTCTATCACGGCCAGTTTCAATTAGTGAAAGAATTCTGTGACCAACTGCCGCAACCGCTGTTGCAGAATTATCCGCGCACATTACTAGTCCAGGCCTGGTTAGCCACGCGCAATTTACGCTTCAATGAATCGCAGCAATTAATGACCAGCGCGCGTGCGCGCGTCGCCTATCTCGAAAGCACTAACACCGCCTCACCCCAGGATTTACGCGAACTGCAATACCTGATTCAACACCGACAAATGATGCTCGCTGCAGCGCAGGACAAGGCAGCCCTGGTCGAAGAGCTGTGCCAAAACATGCTCGAAGAATTTCCTGAAGAGCAGCACCCGTATTTAAGCGGCACGGTTTATTCGCAGTTACTTTACGCGCGGCGCGAGCGCTACAAACTGATCGATCTAGAACGCCTGCAAGCGATGGCGCAGGGTGTGTTAAATCGCTCGGCATTTTCATTCGCGTCCATCGCACTGCAAGCGAGTGTCGGGCCATCATTATTTTTTGCCGGCCGTACCGATGCAGCGGTGCGTGCGCTCGAGCAAAGCCTGACCGCGGCGATAAAATTTGGCGGTCGCAATTCTTCACTGGCGGCGCTGCCGGCATTGCCGCTCGCTGAAATTGCGTACGAAGCAAACGACCTACAACGCGCACAAGAGTTGGTTGAAAGCACACTACCGTACGTCGATGAATTTGGCTTTGTCGATCAACTGATGCCGGGGTATTTAACGCTCGCGCGCATTCGCCGCGCGCAGGACGATTTATCCGGCGCGTTTCAAGCGCTCGAAGATGGCTTGAGTATCGCCACCGAACGCAACCTCGAACGATTGCGGATCGCGCTGGTCGGCGAGTACGTCAAATTTTTAATTCACAACGGTCGCCCCGATCAGGCCATTCGTTACGCACGCGGCGCCGATGTCATCGCACCCCCGCAGGCGTTGTTGCCGAATGGCAATAGCACCACGCGCGACGAATGGCGCGCATTGGTTTCGGTGCGCATTGCACTGAGTGAAGATCACATCGCCGACGGTTTAAATATCGCCAAGCATTGGCGCCGACACTCGGCCGCGAATGGCGCAATTCGTTCGTTAATTCGCTGGGACACGATGCTCGCGCAATTGCATTTTGTCAGCGGCGATGCCCGCGCCGCGCAACGCGCATTGCGCGAAGCGATGACGCACGCGGCAAACAGTCGAATCCTGCGCGGCTTTATCGACGAAGGCCCAACCGTGCGCACATTATTGTTGGCCGCGCGCGCTGCAACCGATGTCGAAGGACGTCACCCCACTGATGCGTTTGCTACCGAATTACTGAATGCATTTGAGGCGACCGACACCAGCGCGTCGCCAGCGCCGCGACAATCGCAATCGGTCGCCGGTGAAGGACTTTACGGAAAACTCAGTTTGCGCGAGCGCGAAATTCTCGCGCTGGTCGGCTCCGGCATGCGCAATCGTGAGGTCGCACAAAAGCTCGGCATGACCGAAGGCTCGGTGAAGTGGTATATGCAGCAGGTGTACGACAAGGTCGGGACACGACGACGCCTACAGGCGGTGGAGCGTGCGCGTCAGTTCGGGCTGATTATTTAAATCGAATTACGCCAGTGCAAATCTCGCGAATAAAAAAGGCGCCTTATGTAGGCGCCTTTTTTAGATTAACCGAGAGACGAAATAATCACGCGCAGCCGGACAGACCACCATCGAGATACATTTCCGAGCCGGTCACATAAGCGCCAGCGCGCGACGACAGGAACGTAATCAAGCCAACAATATCTTCCGGCGTACCGAGACGACCCAATGGCACGCGCGCCAATAATTTTTGCGTTTCGTCGTCTTCCTTGCGGATATGTGCGGTCATTTGCGTTGGGAAATAACCGAGCACTACAGCGTTAACAGTGATGTGCGATTCGGCCAAATCCGCCGCTAATACTTTCGATAAATGGTGAATCGCCGCTTTGCTTGCCGAGTACGAATACGCGGAAAGGCGCTCGGCTTTCGCGCCGGCCAGCGAACCGATATTGATAACGCGCGCAGGGTTTTCCGCGGTCGCACCAGCTTTCAACAACGGCAATAAATCGCGCACTAACGTGAACGGACCTTGCACATTCACCGCCATTACCGAAGCCCATGCTTTATCTGGAAACGATTCCAGCGGCGCGCCCCAAGTTTTGCCGGCGTTATTAATTAGGATGTGAACGACGCTCTCGCGCGATTTAATTTCATTCACCAATGCAGTTGCCGCTTCGGGCGTGGTGAGGTCAGCGGGAATCGGAAAGCATTCACCGAATTCGCTCAACTCGCGCGCCGTTTGCTCGCAAATATCGGCCTTGCGCGAGGTGATATAAACCCGCGCGCCGGCACGCACCAAACCTTCGGCAATCATGCGACCCAAACCCTGCGCGCCGCCGGTAACCAGCGCAACCTTTCCCGAAATATCAAATAACCCTGTCATCTCAACGCCCTCAAATAGTAATTACGACTTTGCCGAAGCCGTGCGCATCTTTCAAATAATGCATGGCTTCTATCGATTCAGCGAGAGTGAACTTACGATCGATAACCGGCTTCAATTGTTTTTCATTAACGAACGCGAGCATAGCGGTGAAATCGTCGAGATTGCCGACATTAGTGCCCGCGATATTGATGTTCTTCAGGAACAATTCCGGCGCGTGAACAGGGAAGGTAAAACCACCGGTAGATCCGTAAACGACGACGCGCGCGCCCATATTCAACGCGCGGCCGTAATTAGCGTACGACGCACCGGGTGCGCCGTCGAAGACCACGTCGATGCCGCCGCTTACTTTTGGCAGCGCTTTGCGCCAGCTTTCGTCTTTGTAATTGAAACCTGCTTTGGCACCGAGTGCGATCGCTTTCGCCAGCGTTTCATCGGAACCGCTGGTGACAAACACTTGCGCACCGAGCTTAACGGCGAACTGCAATGCGAACATCGCGACGCCGCCGCCGATGCCGGTAATCAATAATTTTTCGCCGGCCTTCAGGCCCGCTTTCGTAAACAGTCCGCGCCATGCAGTGAGTGCCGCGAGAGGTAACGCCGCTGCTTCTTCGAAGCTGAGAAAATTAGGCTTTGGTAAAGCATGCGCAGCGGACACTGCGATTTTTTCGGCAATTGTGCCCGGACCGGGCATACCGAGACAGCCAAATTCAGGAGCGGGGAAACGTGGATCTTCACCCCAATTTTGAGCTGGATAAATAATGACTTCTTCGCCGATTCGAACGGCGGGCACACCTTCGCCCACCGACTCGATAACACCGACACCATCGCAACCGAGAGTAAATGGAGCGGGCACCATGTCTGGATACTGACCGAGGGTAATCCACAATTCGCGATGGTTGAGAGACGCGGCTTTCAACGCTACTAACACTTCACCTGCTTTTAGAGCCGGCACTGCCACGTCTTTCAACTCAACACTGTCTAAACCTTCGATCGCATTCAGGACCAATGCTTTCATCAACCACTCCACGTACTTTCAATTAACAGGCGCCCAATCAGAACGAGCGCGGCAAGCCGAGACCTTCGGCGATGCCGTTGCGCGCCATTTCATTCGTGATTGGACCGATTCTCCACAACCGTGCATCGCGCCAATAGCGCTGCATATCGGTTTCAGCTGAGTAACCCATGCCGCCCAAAATCTGAATACCGAGATCCGCCGCCTGTACCGCATATTCGGAGGCTTGAATCTTCAGCATGCTCGATTCCATATGGCACGGTTTGCCGGCCGCGAGCAGGCTCGCAGTGGAGTGCAATAATAACTCGGAGGTGTGGCGCCAGGTTGCAATATCGGCAACGTAATGCTGAAGAATCTGAAACTGGCCGATGATTTTGCCGAACGCTTTGCGCTGCTTCATGTATTCGAGCGCATCTTCCAATACGCCGTCGATAACGCCGGTACAGAACGCGCCCACCATGATGCGCTCGTTATTCAACGTCGGCAGCAGCATGTACCACGCCTTACCGGGCTCGCCGAGGACGAGGTCATCAGGCACGAATACATTGTCGAAATGCACGGTGCACGAACCCATCGAACGCATACCGAGTTTCGGCAACGGTGTGATTTGCACGCCCGGCGATTTGGTCGGCACCCAGAATAGCGTCACGCCCTGATGTGCTTTCTGCACATTTTTGTCGGTGCGCGCGATCACTAAAAGATAGTCCGCAACATGCGCCGACGACGACCAGATTTTTTCGCCATTGAGCACCCAACCGCCATCGCCGCGCACCGCATCGGTACGCATCGCACCGAGTAAATCGGTACCGCCGCCGGGCTCTGTGAAGGCAATTGCCGCGCGCAGGCGGCCTTCCGCGATCTCGGGCAGGAAGCGTTTTTTCTGCTCTTCGGAGCCATAAATGCCGATCGATTTGCTGCCTGCGAATGAGGTGATACCCCAAATCCACGCCAAGCCACCGAGTGTGCGCGCCAGCTCTCGACCGAGGATCATCTGCGTGACGACATCGCCGCCCTGCCCGCCGTATTCTTCGTCGATGCCGATGCCGTGAAAGCCGGCCTCGGTGAATTTATCCCACAGAGCAAACGGATAGTTGTGCTCGTCTTTTTCCAGCTCGCGCGCCCACGATTTGGGTACTTCTTTGTTGACCCATTTCTGGACCGAGTCTTTAAACGCACGCTGCTCTTCTGATAGCTCAAAGTCCATCGCTGATCTCCGCTGTGGTTGAGTTAATAAGTTAGGAATAAGTTATTTGGGCAAGGCTAATAGTTAGGTAAGTCGAGGTGCGAAAGTCTGACCAGCCCCAAAATTGACCACACCTATCGAAAGATAGCGCCATCGCGCACTGTTACAAGCAGGAGAAAAGACGAAAACCGTGACTAATCCGGACTCAATCCAGCCATCTAACGGATTAACTCAGCGGCGAAAAGCCGGCTAAATGCAGCGCGGCAAGCGCAAGTGAAACATTTAAACACGGCGAAAGTTTTTACTCGCTATCGCCGACCCGATAGCGAGATTGCGCTCGAAATAACGTAGGAGACACGCCGAGAGCGCGCTGAAATGCCGAAGAAAAACTGCTGGCATGCGCGAAACCCAGCTTCCATGAAATAGTTTTTAGCGGGAGATTTGTTTTTAACAAAAAGTCTTTGGCTTTATCCAGACGCACCTGCTCGACATAACTATGCAGCGTGGTGCCATTGGATTTCTTAAAGCCGCGCATCAAATGGCGCGCGCTAATTCCGCATAGACGCGCCAAATCCTCGACCGATGGCGCCGGCACATCGGAGTGTTCGACCCGGTCGCGCACCCGCCGCAATTGCCACGGCGCCAATCCACCCTTGGAGGAATCATCGTGAGCGCTGCGGCGCTCGAAATAGCGCATCAAATCGACCACCGCCGTGGTCAACAACGCCTCGATCAACATCGCGCTGGCAAAACCAGGGTTGATCGCTTCTTGCGCCACTCGGGCCAGTGTCGCGCGCAATTTCGCATCCTTGAGATCGAGACCGGCGATCAACTCTCCCTCGCTCCAACTTTCATTGCCTGCGCGCAACTCACCGAGCGAAGCCTCCAAACTGCACACCAGCATGCGCTGATGACCGCCGTCAGATTTTCCGCAAAACGGTGTCGCCGACGGAAAAAAGATCACATCGCCGGTATTGATAAACGTGTCATCGCGCGCACTGCAGTCGTAACGCACACGCGAATGACCCGGCCGTGGCGACAACGACAGCACGAACTGATGCGTATCGAGACAGTCGCGCGTCTCCAGCGGCTGGGGCCATTCGTAGGTGCCAACCTCGGCCCAGATGGCGGCGGCATCGAGCCGCGCCTCGGTCTTCCACAACTCTCGCAACATTTTGCTTGCCCAGATTAGGACACAGGTCCTATATTAAATCGCAATGGACGAATAAAAACCACCTCGATAGGTTTCTTCATCGCCCGCAATCGTTACAGAACCATCCTGCGCCGCCGATCGCCACCGCAACGAGTCACAAGCTTTTGCGGCGCAAAGGGCTTTCGGTGCGCACACGGCACTCGTAAAGTAGGCGGCCACGCCTCATAAACCACTCGGAGAATAACCAATGGCACAAAACTTATTCGACCTCACCGGCAAAGTCGCCCTGGTGACGGGCGCCAACTCAGGACTCGGGCTGGCGTTTGCGCGCGGCCTTGCAAAAGCGGGCGCCGATGTCGTGATCTGGGGCCGTCGCGCCGATAAAAATCAGGCCACGGTCGCCACGTTGAAGGAATACGGCACGCGCGTCATCGCGCAAGAGGTCGATGTCTCGAATGAAGCCGAAGTCGTCGCGGCGATGGCCGACGCCGCCAAACAAATGGGCCGACTCGACTGCGTGGTTGCCAATGCCGGCATCGCAAATATGCAGCCCTCCACTGTCGATACCAGCGCCGAGGCCTATCACAGCCTGCTCGCCATCAATCAACACGGCGCGTTTTACACATTGCGCGAAGCGGCGCGACACATGGTTGAGCGCTCCAAAGCCGGCGATGCGGGCGGCTCGCTGATTATTTGCGGCAGCATGTCGATCTTTGGCGGCGTGCCGGGTCTGGCCCATTACGCGGCAGCCAAAGGCGCGCTCGATTCGATGTCGAAATCAATGGCGGTCGAACTTGGCCCACATCAAATACGCGTCAATGTGCTCGCGCCCGGCTTTATCGCGACCGAAATGACACAGGCCGATCCCGAGATATTCAAAATAATGGATGCCGGCGTATCGGCAAAAACGCCGCTCGGACGCTCCGGCCGACCTGAAGACTTGGAAGGCATCGTGGTTTATCTGGCCAGCGATCGATCGCGCTACCACACCGGCGATACACTGGTTATCGATGGCGGCGCCTGGGTAAAAATATAAAGCTGCACGCTTGAGCCGAGGTGTTGCGCTGCGACACCTCGGCTCTCACCGCAACTCCAAACCATTTCTCAAGCCAACCTCCTCTCTCGTCACTCCCGCTTGCTCAACGCAAATTCAAACCGCTCGAACCCCGAATCAGCCAGCTCGATGAAGGGATATTCGCACGCCGAACTCGACCAAAAATTGCGCCTCCCAAAACAGAAATTGCAGTTTTAAAACAGAGAGTGCGCCCGCCTGCCGGTTGCGCCCATAGTGCGCAACTACATAAAAATGACGAGACCGATATGAACTCGCACTGCGCCCTTTCTCATTTAAAAATATTGCTCGCAATTAGAAGCTCCAATTGTCGTAGCGGCGGCTGGAATCAAGGCGCCTGGAACTAATTCGCCCAGCAGAATCGTTAATTTAATCAGCCAGCTATGATTAACACCTACTAACATGCACGAACTTAAAATGCCGGCGCTAGAAACCACATTAGCAGTCACCTTTAACCCTTTGCTTTCAACGGATCATCAATGAGCGGAAAAATTCGAGTCGGCATTATTGGCGCCAACCCTAAAGGCAGCTGGGGCACGTTTGCCCACCTGCCCGCACTGGCCGCGCTTCCACAATTTGAGGCGACAGCGGTAGCCACGGCGCATTTGGAATCCGCCGCCGAAACCGCCAAACAGTTCAATTTGAAACACGCGTTCGACAATCCACGGCAGTTAGCGGAATGCGCCGATGTCGATGTCGTCGCCGTGTGCGTGCGCGTACCTAATCACCTCGAATTGGTGAGCGCGGCGCTCGATGCCGGCAAGCATGTGTATTGCGAATGGCCGCTGGGACGCGATACCGCCGAGGCCGAACAGATGCTAAAAGCGGCGCAGGGAAAAGGCGTCGTGCATATGGTAGGGCTGCAAGCGCGCCATTCGCCGGTGTTGGCTTATGCGCGCGATCTGATTTCCGAAGGCACCATCGGTGCCGTCCAAAGCTGTTTTTTGAATCATTCAGTCGACTGGATCACGCACCCGGGCCCGGGCCATGTTTATCTCAACGATCTCAGCAGCGGCGCGCATATGTTGAGCATTCCGGGCGGCCATTCGATCGATGCGCTGTGCTGGCTGCTGGGCGAATTCACGGAATTTTCAGCAACGGTAAAAACGCTCAACACCACGCTCGCGGTTGTGGGCACTCAGGAAACAATGACGCGCACCTCGCCCGATCACGTATTAGTTAACGGCGTACTGACGAACGGCACCGTGGCGTCGGTTCGGCTGGCGGGCGCGCCCTCTGCGGGAACCGGTATCCGCTTGGAAATTAACGGCACTAAAGGCGACTTGGTAATTTCCGCAGCACCCGGCGCACGCGGCATTCAGATGGCCGATTTACGTTTGCAACAAACCAAGGGCATGGCCGAACTGGCCGATATCGAAATCCCCGAACGCTACTTCAAAGTGCCGGTTTCGGTACGCTCCGGACCGCCGCTGAACGTTGCGCATGGCTACTTGCATCTGGCCGAGGTATTGGCCGGCCGCGCCCCGGCCGCACCTGATTTCAATACAGCACTGATGCGTCATCGCACTTTGGACGCAGTGCAAGCGGCCGGCAAATCCGGCCAGCGCGTCGTTTTTTAGTGCGCAATGTGCAACTCGATTTTCACTGAACAGCCCAAATAATCACCAACTAAAACCAATAAGAGGTTAATGAAGACATGACCGATTTCACCGTCGTTACCAAAGGATTGCGATTTCCGGAAGGCCCAATCGCGCTGCCCAATGGCGAGTTTCTCGTCGTCGAAGTCGCCGCCGGCACGCTGGCACGCGTCGCTGCCGATGGCACCATCAGCGTTGCCGCCACTACCGGCGGTGGCCCGAATGGCGCGGCTATCGGCCCGGATGGCGCCTGTTACATCTGCAACAACGGCGGCCTCAAAACGATTCAGATGGGCGATCTGTTGCTGCCCGACGAAACACCGGAAGACACTGCCCCCGGTTCGATTCAACGCGTCGACCTGAACACCGGCGCCGTCACTACGCTGTACGCGCACTCGGAAAAAACGCCGTTCTGGGGCCCGAACGATCTCGTCTTCGATAACGACGGCGGCTTCTGGTTTACCGATTTCGGTCGCCTGCACGATCGCTATCAACATCGCGGCTCGCTGTATTACGCCAAGGCCGACGGCAGCTATATCGAAGAAGTCGTACACCCGATGGAGATGGCAAACGGCGTCGGCCTGTCGCCGGATGGCAAATCGCTGTACGTCGCCGAAACCTTTACCAGCCAAGTCTGGCGCTTTGAGCTGGACGGCCCGGGCCGCATCAAACGCAGCGCGCACGGCAATGGCGGCACCGTCATCGGCCGCGCCGGCCCAAATCAATTCCTCGACAGCCTGGCGGTCGACAGTGCGAACAACGTCTGCGTGGCCTCGCCGGGCGGCGGCGGCATTATGGTTTTCGCGGGCGACGGCTCAGCGCAGCACCACATTCCGATGTCGGACTTTATGACCACGAATATCTGCTTTGGCGGACCGGACCTGCGCACCGCGTACATCACGCTCGCCACCACCGGTCAGTTGGTGTCGGTACCGTGGCCGCACGCCGGCGTAAAACTGAACTACCTCAACAAATAATAAGCGTGACGGCCATCGTGCGCGGTGGCCGCCCTTTCTCCGCGTAATTCTTGGCAGGCTGGAGCTATGTAATGGACCGTCTAAAAGACAAGGTGATCATCGTCACCGGCGCGGCGCAGGGAATCGGTTTGGGCATCGCCAAAGCCTGCAGCAACGAAGGTGCCGGCGTGGTTCTGGTCGACATCAATCCGAAAGTCAAAGACGTTGCCGAAACGATCAACGGTATTGCGCTGGTGCTCGATATCACCGAGACCGGCACGGCGGAGATTGCGATTAAATCCGCGCATCGGCATTTCGGCCGGCTGACCGGGCTGGTCAACAACGCCGGGCGTGTCGATGAGGCGGATATTCTCGAAACCAGCGACGAACTGTGGCTGCAAACGATGGCGTTGAATCTGGAAGCGCCGTTTCGCTGGAGCAAAGCGGCGATTAAAACCATGCTCGAAACCGGCGGCGGCTCCATCGTCAACATCTCCACCATCGAAGCGACCCGCGTGCGGCCACGGCATTTTCCGTACGTGATTTCAAAAGCGGGATTGAGTTGTTTTACCCGCGCGGTGGCGGTCGATTACGGCCGCCGCGGCATTCGTTGCAATACGATTTCGCCGGGCTCGGTCGATACCGAAATGTACGCCACCTACACAGCACTCTATCCAGGCTTACGCGAGCATTTGATCGGCTTGAATTACGCGGACAGACTCGGCACCACCGAAGAAATCGGCGCCGCAGCAGTGTATTTACTGTCGGATGAAACGCTGTTTTTAAATGGTCACGAATTAATTATCGATGGCGCCAGAACCGTCGCCACTTGAAAAGTTAATCGCCCAGAAATGAAAAACGGAGCCCGAAGGCTCCGTTTTTTTATGCCGCGATTTTAGCGGATCGCGTCGATCAGTTTGCCGGTGCCGTGATCTTCGTACGCCGTGGTCAGGCGCAGATGGTTCATCACGTTAATCTCCCAACCGTAGTTGGTGATCGGCGTGGTCAGCCAGCCGATATACACACCCCAATGCAGCGCGTGGCGCAATTCGAGCCACGCGGTATCGAACGACGGCGGATTTTTTACGCCGTTGGCAGCGAGCTGTTCGAGGTAATACTTCAGCAAGTCCTGCTCGCTCGCGCGACGCAGTTCGATCGACAGCGAGGTGGTGATCAGGTAGCTGACATCGTGCATGCAATAGCCGCGCACCATCAGCTGCCAGTCGAGCAAACCGCCGCCATCGTTCGGCAGCAGATACGTGTTGCCGATATGCGTATCGCCATGCAACAACGTTTGCGGCAGCGTCTGTTGATGACGATGCAGCGCTTTTAAACCGGACAACATTTCGTCGCCGGTCGTGCGCAGCCGTTGCACCATTTCGCGTTTGAACGACACGGTGTCGATTTCGCGCTGAATCAACGCCGGCGACAAACCCAGCAGCAGCTCGGAAACGCGACCTTCGAGATGGTTTTGCACCCAACTCAAATCGGTTTTGAAACGCGGGCTTTCCCAAAACTTGGCATGCAGTTTCGCCAACGTAGTAAGTACGCCGCGCACCTGCGCCACTGTCACCGGTTGCAGCACGTTCGGAAAAGTGCAGCCGCGCTGGGTTAAATCTTCGAGCAGCAAACCGAAGTGCGATGTGGCCGGATCATAAGAAGCACCGAGCGTGCGCGGTGTTTCCAGCGTTAATTCGCCGCGAATATCTCTGTAGAAATTCACTTCGTTGGCGTAGAACGGGCCGACGATGCCGGCGTAGTCGGGACCGTTTTCGCCGAATGCCAATTTCAGAATCACGCGTTTTGGTAAATCTGCCGGAGAGCCTTCGGCGTAGTGCAAATCGAGAATCGCACGGCCCGCAGTCGATACCATTTGTTCGCCATATTCCTTGGCGTGAACAATATCGAAGCCGGTTAACTTCACACCGGGAATCTGCTCACCAACGATAGTGTTGAGCATATCCAGCGTCAGGTCAGAGGCGCTGGTAGGAAACGGAATGGCGGACATAGGAAAAACCTCACTTATTATTCGCAATTAGTTATTTGCCGCAGCTAGCGCCCGCAAGGGCGCTTGAAATCACGAAGTATTCGCTTATTCCGGCATCATTCCTGCGGGCACGTTGAACGTGTAACACTTTTCCTCGTAACGGTCTTTGATGCGCCAGCCTTTAGGGGTGCGCACAAATTGGTCGCGATACCACAGACCCACGAACATCACATGTTTTTCGCCGGTCGGCAGCGTGACTTGCATCGGGTTGTGCACCAGCGTGCGACCGAAGGCGGTGTCGCCGGTGATTTCGATATGACTGGTGGAGATAGAATGCTGATACGCGCTGAGTTGCGCTAAACCGGAAACGAGAAACGCTTTGGTTTCAACCAGATTGCCGCGAAAGCCGACCATTTCCGAATAATCGATTACGGCGTCGGGCGTGAACACGTCGTCGAGATCGTCCCATTTTTTATGATCGATGGCGTAACAGTAATCCACCATTACGTCCTGGATTTCCATGCGATCGGAAATTTCCTGCAAGGTCATTGTCATCATTCACCTCTTGATTATTGTCGGTAACGTTAATTGGAATCGCATTATTATTGATGGTGTGTTGCGGTCATTGCGATGCGGTTGAAGATTTTGCGTTATTCAAACGATGCCGAGTTATAAAGTCTTCCCGGATAAAAAAACAGGAGTTTTTTTCCTAGACTTCCGCGCTACCGAGCATTGCGGTTTAATCCCTGCCTCAAAATGAAAATATCCGCACACGAATGACAATTTGGCGACGTCCATCGCGCGAAGTGTTTTGCGGCAAGACGCCAAAGCTCACCGGCACCATCGTTATCATTGCGGCGTATCCTTGCACAAACACCGGCCGCCGCATAACGTAATGCGCCGTCACCCTGCTTCACGCACGGTTGAACGTGACAATGATTTATTAATTACGTGCGCATTAAGAAAATGCTCACGCATTCCAAACCACGCGGTTTAGAACAAAAAAAATACCGCCAAAGTTATTTCAAAATTAATTATTTCAGCGTTGGTCTATTTCGGAATTAGTTAACTCAAGATCATTAATTCAGGATTGCCGATACTCACCTCGGCACCTTCCTCAAACAGGAGAATTACCCGTGCTGAAAGCAGGCGTTATCGGATTGGGCCAAATTGGCGGCGGCGTGGCGATTTGTCTCGCCCGCGCGGATAGACTCGCAGCGGTCTATGACGTGCGCCCCGATGCCTCCGCCAAACTCGACGGCGTGCCAGCAGTGGTGGCATCGCCAGCGGAAGTCGCCAAAGTCGCCGATGTCATCATGATTGCAGTGGTTGACGCCGATCAGGCGCGCTCAGCATTGAACGGGCCTACCGGCATTCTGGCCGGCGCCCGCCCCGGTTTCGTGGTGGTGTTATTGAGCACGGTGTCGTTGTCGGCGCTGCGCGATCTCGACGGCATCGTTAAATCAGCCGGCGGCACGCTGGTCGATTGCGGCGTAACCGGCGGCACCGCCGCCGCCACTAAAGGCCTGGTGAGCTTGGTCGGCGCTGACGATGCGACCTTCGCGCGCGTCGCCGATGTACTCAACGATTTTTCTAAGCAGGTCTGCCACATGGGCGGCCCCGGCGCTGGCATGGCTGCCAAAATTGCGCGCAATGTCATCGTCTACACGGTGTGGCGCGCTGGTTATGAAGGGGCCAAACTCGCCGAAGCGGCCGGCATCGATGTGGTCAAGCTCGCTGCAGCGATCGACTCCAGCGCCGAAAACGTCGGCGGCCCTACCGTGTGGATGAACCGCCCGGCCACGGTCGCCGATGCCGGCGAGAAGGCATTGCGCGAAACCGTGCTGAACCTGCTGACCAAAGATCTCAAGGCCGCCCTGGCCCTGGGCGAGGAGCTGGGGGTAAATCTGCCCGTAGCCGAATTAACCTGCACCACCGGTGCACACATACTGGGACTGGAAAAATAATGAGCGATCCAATCGACCAAGCAAAACGCAAAGAAGCACTCGCCGTAATCGAAGCTGTTTATGGCCCGGGCACCTCGGCGCCAATGGCAACGCTGGCACACGAACCCTACGTCCAAACCACCATCGACACGCTGTTCGGCGAAGTGTGGAACCGTCCGCACCTGTCGATCCGCGACCGCCGTCTGCTGGTGTTGGGCGCGACCGCCATGCTCGGCCGCCCGGATTTGATCGAATTCCAAGTTGCCGGCGCCATCGTCAATAAAGAACTCGACGATAACGCACTGCAAGAAGTTGTATTGCAATTGGCGTATTACTGCGGCTGGGGCAACGCGACCGCCGTGCGTCAGGGCATCGAAGCCGGCAAGAAAAAAGCCCAAACCCTGCTCGAAAACAAAGACAAAGCCTAAGACTCAATCCACGCGTTGCTTACGGTAGCGCGTGGTAGCTTCTCCTATTAATTCAGCAGACAGGCTGCCGATCCCTCGCAGCTGAATTCATCGAAACTGATTTATCGCAGCTGATCCATTGCAATAAAGACGCTCGCGATGCGGGCAACGAACTTAACGAACGTCACTTCAGACCACTGGGGGCACTATGAAAATAAATATTGGCGTACCGAATTCGATGCACGTGGCGGCAATGTCGCAACCGTGGGAATACTCGCTGGTCGGTTCCGACATCGCGAACATTCTGGAAAAAGCCGACGCGCTCGGTTTCTACAAATGCATGCTCGGCGAACACTTCATCGTACCGAACGAGCACATCGGCCTGTCCGGCGATCACTATTTCCATGTCGCCGTGGCTCTGGCGTTTTTCGCCGGTCATACCAAGCGCATGAAGCTGATGTCGTCGGTCAGCATTCTGCCGTTGCAAAACCCGATCGTGCAGGCCAAAGCCTGGTCGACGCTCGATTTCCTCAGCGGCGGCCGTGCCTGTGCATTGTTCGGCGTGGGCTGGCTGAAAGAAGAGTTCGACATGCTCGGCGTGAACTTCCACGAGCGCGGCGCGATGGCCGATGAGTACATCGCCGCGATGATCGAACTGTGGACCAAAGAGTCGCCCGCCTACGAAGGCAAGTACGTGTCGTTCAAAAATATTGGCTTCGCGCCGAAGCCGGTGCAAAAGCCGTATTTGCCAATATGGTTTGGCGGCGATGCTGAACCCGTGCTGCGCCGCGTCGCCCGTTTCGGCAACGGCTGGTCGCCGTTCCGCACCCCACCGGAGAAATTCCCGGAGTGCATCGACTATATCCGCTCGCAGCCCGAGCATAACGGCCGCCCGCTGGATATCTTCTTTGCATTGGAAATGCTCAACGTCGGCGCGCATCATGAAATCCTCGACGACCCACGTGCACCCGGCAACTGGGATGTGCAGAAGATCATCGACCAGATCGGCTGGCTGAAACAGCTCGGCGTGACCGAAACCATCGTGCCACTGCCCAAACTCGACGGCCTCAACTCCTACATGGATCGCATGCAATGGGTCGCCGAAGAGATCATGCCGAAGGTCAGCTAACGCTGACCTTTCACTCAGCCACTTGGTGAATTGAATGACCGAACAAACCGTTGCACCAATCCCCGCTCATGTTCCAGCCGAACTGGTGCGGTATTACCCGCTGTCCGAACGTAAAACCATCTACGAAAACCCGTTTGACACGCTGGTTGCCGATGTACATAACACGTGGCCGGAAATCGCCTACGGCTCGAATGTCTATCCCGGCAATGTCGGCGCGTGGGTGTTGCGCCGGGCGGAGGATTTAAAAGCGGTTTACATGGATGAGGAGCATTTCACCAAGAAAGGCTTCAGCGGCTTTGCCGCGCTGCTCGGAGAAAGCTGGAGCCTGATTCCCACCGAATTGGAGCCACCACGCCACGGCGCCTTTCGGCAAGTGTTGAATCCGCTGTTCGCGCCGCGCCGTATGGCCGAATTGACCGTCAAGGTGCGCGATCGCGCGCGCGAATTGGCCGCACGCTTTAAAGGTCGCACCGAATGCGATTTTGCCGCCGAGTTTGCAGTGCCCTTCCCGGCGATTATCTTTCTGGAATTGTTTGGCTTACCGCAGGCGGAAATGGATCACTTCCTGGCGTGGGAGCACAAGCTGCTGCACGTCGCCGATCAAACCGTGCGTGCGGATGCGACGCGCGAGGTCAAACACTTTCTGCAGGACGTAATCAAAGAACGCCGGAAAAACCTCGGCACCGACCTGATCAGCAACGCCATCCAGATCACCATCGACGGCGAGCCGATTACCGATGACGAAATCCTCGGACACTGCTTCAACCTGTACGTCGGCGGTCTCGATACCGTCGCGTCCAACCTGGGTCTGCACTTCCATCATCTGGCAACTCACCCCGAACACCAGCAGCAACTGCGCGACAATCCGGCGTTAATTCCGGCGGCGATGGAAGAAATGCTGCGCGCCTATTCGGCAGTGACCACATTCCGCATTTGCACCAAGCAAACCGAAATTCACGGCGTTAGCATCCTGCCGGGCGACAAGGTCGCCATGACCACGCCACTGGCCGGACGCGATCCCACGCAGTATAAAAACCCGAACGAAGTGCGCTTCGATCGCGGTGCCACGCATGTGACATTCGGTTACGGCTCGCATCGCTGTCTCGGCGCCAATCTGGCCCGGCGCGAATTGCTTATCGCGTTGGAGGAAGTGCTTGCCGTACTACCGCCCTTCCGCTTGGCGCCCGGCGCGGTCGTACCGTTCCGCGCCGGCGGCGTTATCCACGTCGAGTCGCTGCCGCTGGTCTGGGGTTAATCGCGCCAGCAGCTGAAATAAGCAATTCGGTTCCAGGGCGGTTGCTGCAAGCAACCGCCCTTTTTTACTTCCCGATAAAATCCTGCGAAATCATTAAGGAGCGCCGCAATGCGCAGCGTAGAAGTTGAATTCGATGTCACCTCGTTAGGCCCATTTACCCAGCCACAACATGTTTCCGGCACGCTGCTGGCCCCCGATGAAGTGACCGCCGGTCAGCCTGTTGAGTTGCTGTTCTGTCTCGCTGGCGGCGGTTACACGCGCACTTATTATCATCCCAACTTTCCCGGCAAAGCCGACTACAGCTTCGCCGAATACTTCACGAAAAAAGGCTATTTCGTGCTCGCTGTCGATCATCTCGGCATGGGCAAAAGCAGCAAGCCGGACCCGGAATCGCAAATGTCTCGCGCGATTGCCGCCGCCGCCAACGAGCACGCGCTACAGCAAACACTCGCCGGTTTGCGCGCTGGACAATGGTTGGGATTGAGCCCGATTGCCGATATCACCGTGACCGGCTTTGGCCACTCGATGGGCGGCATGATGGCGATCACGCAACAGGGGAAATTCCATTCCTTCGATCGACTGGTGGTGATGGGCTGGACCAATATCGGCCTGCAATTGCTCGACGTCGATCCTGCCGATCTCGCCGAAGCGACCAAAGTCAGCGGTTATCTGTCATCGCCGCGCGCGGGCATGCGCACGTTTTTTTACACGCCCGATGTGCCGCAGGATGTCATCGAACTGGATGAAGCCGCCGGCACTTTCAGCCCCGCCTGCATGGGACGCGATGCGCTAGTGCCGGAAATAGTTGCCGCCGAAGCGCGCGCCACTACCAGCCCGGTATTTCTGATTTACTCGGAAATCGATGTCAGCCCGGAACCGCTGCGCGAGGCGACTTATTTCACCGCCGCCAATGACGTCACCGTGCTGACCTTGCCGAACACGGCGCACATCCATAACTTCGCGCCGATCCGCTTTACGCTGTGGAATCGTCTCGATAGCTGGATGCGCAGTTTGCCTATTCGTCAAGCATAAGTAGCAGCTATTGCAAGCCAACGGACTTAAAATGACCTGCGAACTCAGGTCATTTAAAACATAAAAATATCCGTCTGTGAGGCACCCCCATGAGCACGACTAAAACCAGCGCGGCCGGCGGCCGCATTACCGACTACATACCCCGTACTGAAAAACTGCCAACGCGCGTCGATCAAATCACGCGCGACTGGCTGAACCGCACGCTGCAACAACGCTACCCCGATCTCGTCGTTGAGCAAATGCGGGTGGTTGAAGTCATCAGCAGCCACACCACCAAGTTGCGACTGGAGTTGGAATTCAACGCTGCCGGGCAGTTGTGCGGCATACCTAAACAAGTTTGTTTAAAGGCAAATCTATCCGGCGACCCGCTCAGCAGCGATGCCTGTAAGGTGGAAGCGCAGTTTTATCGGCACATTCGCGACGATATCGGCGTGCCGGCGCCGGTCTGTTATTTCGCCGACTGGGACGAAGGCGATGCCGTCAAAGGCGAACACCCGCAAGGGTTGGTGATTCTGGAAGACTTGATCGTGGAGGGCGGCACCTTCGGCCACAGCACGCGTCCGATCAGCATTGAAGGCGCGCGCAAAGCGCTGGATGGCTTCGCCGCACTGCACGCCGGGCTGTGGGACAAACTGCAGAACAATAATTGGATAAATGTTGCGATGAGCGAAGGCGCGCCCGACTCGGACCTGTTCAATCACTTATCGAAATACATGTACTTGAACCTTGAGAGCCCCGAGTTTCGCGCGCTGCTGCCGCAATGGTTGCTCGACGATCCAGAACATCTCGGTCGCGCCTTCAAACTACTGGTCGCGCACGAGCGTCGCGAAACCATGCCGCGCTGCCTGATCCATGGCGACTCGCACCTCGGCAACAGTTACTTTAGACCTGATGGCACCCGTATCTTTATCGATTTTCAGCTGATCACCGCCGGCCATCCGTGGCGCGATCTCACCTACTTCCTGGTCGGATCGCTCACCGTCGAGGATCGCCGCAAAGCCGAGCGCGAGCTGTTGCAGCATTACCTCGACCGGCTTGAAGTCCATGGCGCCGGCGGCCGCCTTAGCTTTGAAAAACTATGGGACGAATACCGGGTATGGCCGATGTGGGGCATGGTGGCGTGGATCACCAACCTGGATAAGTGGGGTCAAACCACGATGCCATCGGTCGAGCGCTTCTATACCGCTGCGGCGGATCACGACACGCTGAAGCGACTCGAAGCCGAACAGGCAGCGGTGGCGAAATAATTCAATAGCTAAAATCGCAGACAACAAAAAGGCACCCGAGGGTGCCTTTTTGTTTGCCGCCAATAACGCTTATTTCAGGCTCGCCGCTGCTTCGGCAACTGCCGCGCGCGCGGCCGCTAAACGCGGGGTGAACGCGTCTTCGCCCATCAACGACCCTTCCGCCGTGACGAAAGTAGGTTTTAAGCCGATCACGTTGAGGACTGTCGCCAAATATGGCTTTTGATAATCAACCGCCGCGCGCTCAGGGCTATCGTAAAGACCGCCGCGCGACAGAATAACCAAAGCGGGTTTGCCACCCAACATTCCTTCCACACCCGTGCCGCCGTAACGAAACGTTTGGCCGATACGGGTGACCTGGTCGATCCACGCTTTCAACGCCGCCGGAATACTCCAGTTGTAAATCGGCGCGCCGATGACGATGAAATCCGCTGCTTTCAGCTCGCCGATCAATTGCTCGGACAGTGCGGTGGCGGTGCGCTGCTCCGGGGTCAAATCGTCGGGCTTGGTGCGGATGGCATCGACGATACCGCTGTGCAAAACCGGCACTGGATCGTGCGCCAAATCGCGAATGGTGAATTCGTGCTGATGGCCGTTGCTTTTGGCCAACTCGATAAACTCGTCGACCAATTGGCGACTGATCGAGCCTTTCAGCTTCGCGCTGGAATTTAAAACCAATACCTTAGCCATTAACTACCTCTGCTTTACAGCGTCATACCGCCAGAAACTGGAATCACCGCACCGGCGACAAACGACGCCGCGCGCGAACTCAGATAAATCACTGCACCGACGATGTCGTCGGGATTGCCCATGCGGCGGCGCGGCACCATCTGCAACACAGCTGGCGGCAGGTCTTTGGCACTGGTCAGGCGCGACTCGAAAAAGCCGGGCGCGATCGCGTTGACGATAATGTTCTCCGGGCCAAGACGCTTGGCCAACGAGCCGGTCAGATGGTGCAGGCCGGCCTTCGCCGCTTGATAGGAATAGTTTTCTTTCGGGCCGACCCGCAAGCCGCCGACCGAACCGATATTGATCACGCTAGCCTGTTCATTGGCGGCAACCGCCGCGCGCAGTAACGGCAGCGCTTTTTGCGACAGGAAGAACACCGACTTCAGGTTGAGATCGATGATGCTGTCCCAACCCTCTTCGGTGAACTCATCGAGCGGCGCGTCGTACATCGCACCGGCATTGTTGACCAGAATATCGAGCTGCTTTTCTTTCGCGCACAGAGCGGCGATGACGGCCTCCACCCCGGCCATGGTCGACAGGTCGCCCGGCAATGGCAGGCACTCGCCGTACTGCGACAATTCTTTAGCCGCATCGGTGCAGGTCTGCACACTGCGACCGACGATGTAAGTGCGCGCGCCGTTTTCGACCAAACCGCGAGCGATCATCTGGCCGATGCCGCTGGTGCCGCCGGTAACCAGCGCCACTTTACCTTTCACTGAAAACAAATCACTCATCTTGAACTCCACTACGAACTGTTGAATTAGCTTTAAACGAATCTGTTGAGGGTCGCGCCAACAGTAGCTGCCATCGGCAAGCGCAGCAGCTTAAGGCTTACCAGGCGATACGTCCGCCATCGACGACAATATTGGCGCCGGTGATATACGCGGCATCGTCGCTGGCCAGAAATGCCGCCACGCCCGAGATATCTTCCGGCACACCGGCACGCGAAATCAGATTGCGCGCCAACAACATCGAGCGAAACGCCGGATCGGCCAGCAACGGCGCGGTGCCGGGAGACTCGACCACACCGGGGCTGATGGTATTGACGCGAATGCCATGCGGCGCACCTTCCATAGCCCACTGCATCGTCAGCGCAATCACTGCACCCTTGGTCGCGCCGTGCGCGGTGCCGCCCACTGCACCGGCCTTCATGCCCGCAACCGACGCCGTGTTGATGATGACGCCGCCCTGCTTGACCAAGTGCTCCCAGGCAAAGCGAGTGACGTAGAACACCAAATCCAATTCATTGCGAATGGTGAACTGCCAATCTTCGATGGGGAACGATTCGATCGGCGCGAAGCGCGCGGCCGACGCATTGTTGTAGAGAATATCAACGCGACCATGCACAGCGACGGCCTCCTCAACCCATTTCTTGGCCTGCTCGGGATCGCCGAGGTCGACTGGTTCCATCGTCACGATGGAGCCGCCTGCAGCTTTCACCAATTCAACCGTTTCGCGATTGCCATCGGCTTTCACGTCGCAACCGACGATCAGCGCGCCCTCGGCCGCAAAGCGCAATACCGCAGCGCGGCCTTGACCGCCGCCGGTACCAGTGATTAACGCCACTTTATTCTTGAGTCTTTGAGTCATCGCAACATCCATCTCTTATTTGGCGGTCTTAGCGACCGATTAACGGAGTATCAATTCACAGCATGCTTCAAGCAGCAGAAGACGCCACCAGTGTTCGCGATGCAGTCGCCTGCGACACCAACCAAGCTGCAGCAAACGCGAGCGGCATGGAGACTAACGCTGGGTAGTCAGACGGAAATACCGGCTCGGCAAAGCCCAGCACCTTCACCCAAAACGCTGGACTTAACACGATCAGGCCCACGCTCGACACCAAACCCACCACGCCCGCCGCAATCGCACCCTGAGCGGTCAAACCGCGCCAATAGATGGCAAGCATCAGCAGCGGAAATGTCGTGCTCGCCGCGACGCTCGATCCCATCACGATCAGGAAGGTAAGGTTTTCGTGTTGAAACACCACCGCCAGTCCCACCGCCGCCGCTGAGGTCAGAAACGCGGCGATCCGAAACACGTTCAGCTCGCCACGCTCGGACAGCGGTTTATTTTTACGCAGCGCGACAAATAAATCGTGCGAGGTCGCCGATGAAATCGAAATGGTGAGGCCGGCGACAACCGCGAGAATGGTCGAAAACGCCACCGCGCTCATTACGCCGAACAGCACCTCGCCGCCCATCGCTCGCGCCAAGTGCAGCGTGATCATGTTCGAGCCGCCCGCTATAGCGCCGGAAGCGTCGCGGTAGGATGGATCGCCTGCAACGTAAGCCAGTCCCGCAGGGCTGACGATCAGAAACACCAATCCCATCGTGCAACCGATCAACAGCGTTCCTACCAGCGAGGAGCGCCGTGCTTCCGCCTCGTTAGGCACGGTAAAAAAGCGGATCAGCAGATGCGGCATGCTCATCATGCCGGCCACCGAACCAATCGCCAGCGAGATCGACGAAAACAAACCAAGATGCAGCGTACCGAAATCGAACAGCTTTTTTCCTGCCGGTTGCAGCGAATCCGCATGTGCATATAGCGCGCCCAGCCCGCCAGCGCGGCTGACACACAAGGCGGATAACACCAGCACCGCGCCGACCAGAATGGTCGCCTTGATGATTTGTACCCACGTCGCCGCCAGCATGCCGCCAAACACGACGTAAATCGTCATCAGCGTGCCGACCACAACCACAGCCAAGTTAAACGGCAAACCAAATACGATAGAAATCAAACCACCAGCGCCGACCATCTGCGCGACCAGGTTGATCAGCGAAATCGTGATCGTGCAGGCGCCGAGCACCAAACGCATGCGTGAATCGTTAAGTCGCGCTTGCACCACATCGCCGAGCGTGAAGCGGCCCAGTCTGCGCAACGGGCTGACCAATAGCGCGAGACCGAGGCACAATCCGCCCATCGGCGCGATGAAGTACAGCGACACATCGACACCGATTAACGAATACAGGCCGACGATACCGAGCACTGTGCCAGCCGACATGTAATCGCCGGCAATCGCGAAGCCGTTTTGGGTGCCGGTAATTTTGCCTTCAGCGGCATAGAACGAGGCCCGACCGGTATTGCGGCGTGCAGCCCAAACCGTGATACCGAGCGTCACCAAAATGGTTGCGAAGAAATAACCGATGGAGGCGGAGATCATAAAACCTCCTTGGCAGCAGCTTTCGCTTTAGCGGTGGCGCCGGCGGCAAAACGCCAGGCCAATACCATCATGACAACGAACCAAATACCCGTTGCGCATACCGTCAACGGCACGCCGGCAATGCGTTGATCGAGCCAATCCGGCGAATAACCCACACCGGCCTGCACAATAATCAGCGGCGCCAGAATTACCAGCACCCATGCAATTTTGAAAAAGTCTGAACGAGACACGCGTACCCTCCATTATTTATTGTTTTTGAGCTGGGTCGACTTACCCGGGTGTCGGGCAAGCTGCGCCTGAGCAACGACGAAACCAGTGTCTCGGGTAATTATTGGCGGCTAAGCCGTACTTGGGTGAACCACTTGAGCGAGCGTAGAGGTAGAAAGCTCTCGCTCATTTTTCTATTCCTGCCTCGCGAATGCAAGGCAGGAGATAAAGCGGCAGATTTATTTATTCCAGACTAGCGGCAGCGTGGCCGGCTGCATTACACCGCCCAAGTGAGTCAGTATTTTCGCGTCCGGCGCAATACTGAACTCGGGGATCGCTTTGAGAAACTCCTCCAACGCGATGACCATTTCACGTCGCGCCAATGGCGCACCAACGCAGCGGTGAATACCGGTGCCGAAGGTGATATGACGCGGATTGCGGTCGAGGTGCACTTCGTTCGGGTTTTCGAACACATCCGGGTCGCGATTGACCAGCGTGGTCGGCATCGCCACTTTGTCGCCCGGCATCAATTGCACATCGCCGACTTTAACCGGCTTGGTGCAGGTGCGGAATGTGGTAACCGCCGCATAAGCCCGCAGCAATTCTTCCACGGCATTGGGGATCAGCTCGGGATTGGCGCGCAGTAATGCCTGGTCTTTGGGGTTTTCGGCCAGATGACGGAATTGCCACGCCATGTTGGTGGAAACGGTATCCATGCCGCCGATGAACAAGTTAAAACAAAAGCCAAACAGCTCATCGTCGGTGAGCTTGCGGCCTTCGATTTCAACCTGCACGCCATAGCTGATCAGATCGTCGACCGGATTTTCACGACGTTTGCGAATCTCGCTCCACAAATAATCTTTAACCGCTCGGGTCGACGCGGCGATCACTTCCATATCGGGCGAATGCAGCAGGCCGTTTTCCCATTCCAGGAAATCGTCGACCTTGCTCATCGGCAAGCCCATCAGTTCGAGAAATACCGCAATCGGGAAGCGGAACGCGAAGTCTTCCATAAACTCGCAGCTGCTTTTGTCTTTGAATTTGTCGATATATTCGAGTGCCAGCTGGCGGACACGGCCTTCTAGCAATGCCATTTTCCGCGGTGTGAACAGCGGATTCATCATATTGCGATAGAGGCCGTGCATCGGCGGATCGGTTTCAACCGGCAGCACGCTCCAGGTATCGCCCAGCAATTTGGAGAACGGCGCGAAATCTTTCGTGGTGAAGTTTTCGGTATCCATGTAAATCGCCTGTAGGTCTTTCATGCGGCGAAAAATCCACGCGGGCTGATAGCCCGGATACGCGTTCAACGAATAGATAGCCTCGGGGCCGTCATGAATGGCCGGAACGATCCGGTCAAACGGGTTTTCGTAAGTCACCGCGCCGAGATAAAGGGGATACTCGCCGACTAAATGGGCGGGTACGTGAGCGGGAATTTGAACGGCCGGTGCAGCGGTGCTCATTGCGGTTGCTTCCTTTATTAATGATTTGGCTTTATTTAATGATTCGGAAAACGTAACTACCGAGTCACGTTTCTGGTGGCGGCATTATGAATACTGCGGTAAAGCAATGTCACCGCAGCAAAGATTAATTCTTTTTTAATATTGTCGATTTTTAACGGGTCAAATCCGGCATTCAAAAAACCGGCCTGGCGGTCGGCCTTTTTATTGATGCGCAATGAATCACTTGGACCTAAACCTTCCAGATTAACGGCAAGTTGTCGGGCTGAATCACACCGCCCAGGTGATACAGAATTTTTGCGTTGGGAGCGACGCGAAACTCCGGAATTGCCTTCAAAAACTCTTCTTGCGCGATAACCAATTCGCGCCGCGCCAATGGCGCGCCGACGCAGCGATGGATGCCGGATGCGAACGTTAAATGGCGCGGATTGCGATCAAGTTTGACTTCATTCGGGTTGGGAAATACCTCGGGGTCGCGATTGACCAAGGTCGTGCACAGCGCCACCTTATCGCCCGGCATCAATTGCACGCCGCCAATCACTACCGGTTTCACGCAGGTGCGAAACGTGGTGACAGCCGAGTAAGCGCGCAACAATTCTTCAATTGCGGCGGGGATTTTATCCGGATTAGCACGCAAATAATTTTGATGATCCGGATGATCGGCCAAATGACGAAAATGCAGCGCCAAATTAGTCGATACCGTATCCATACCACCGATAAATAAATTGAAGCAAAACCCGAACAATTCATCGTCGGTCAGATTGCGGCCATCGACTTTCGCGTTAATGCCATAGGTCACCAAATCGTCACGCGGCTCGTTGCGGCGCTCTTCGATAACTTCGAGCAAATATTTTTTCACGGTGCGCACCGAGTCCGCGACCGCATTCATATCCGGCGTATGCAACATGCCATGTTCCCATTTCAGGAAATCATCGACACGCGACATCGGTAAGCCCATCAACTCGAGAAATACCGCGATCGGAAAACGAAACGCGAAATCCTGCATAAATTCACAGCGGCCGCTCGCTTTGAATTTCTCGATGTACTCCTTGGCGTATGCGCGCACGCGATCTTCAAGCTGCGCCATGCGACGCGGCGCGAACAGCGGATTAATCATCAAGCGATAAAGACCGTGCATCGGCGGATCGGTTTCGGCCGGCAATGTGCTCCACGATTCGCCGACCAATTGCGCAAACGGCGCAAAATCTTTATTCGAGAAACTTTCGATATCGTTATAAATAGCCTGCAAGTCTTCGCCGCGACGAAATACCCACGCCGGTTTGTAACCGGGATACGCATTCAAACCATAAAAAGCAGCCGGACCGTCGTGCATGTCGGGAATAATTTTATCGAAAGGATTTTCGTAAGACGTAGCGCCGAGATACAGCGGGTAGTCGAGAACTAAATGCGGCGGAATATGCGCGGGAATGGCGGTGGCTGGCGTCGTGGCGTTCATTATTAGATCTCCGATTCACAAGCTGGCTACAACGTGATTTAACACGTGGGCAACATTATGCGCACTGCGCACACAATGTAAGCCCTGCACAGCGCAACCCGGGAGAAAAGTATTTTACTTTTTGTATAAGCGATTGAGGCGAGGTGCGTTTAAAGATGAAAACGAAGTTGGCAGATCGGCACTGCCGCAAGGCGAAATTTAACGAGTTAAAAAGACGCAGCGCCGCAACATCAAATAGGAGGTACAAATAAAAAAGGCCCCCTTGCGGGAGCCCTGAAACTGGTGGGTCGTGCGGGATTCGAACCTGCGACCAATTGGTTAAAAGCCAACTGCTCTACCGACTGAGCTAACGACCCAAGCGAGGCGCCCATACTACTGATCTATAAGAAAAAGACAAGGTTTTAAGCAAAAAAAATCGAGATATTTTGGTTGCATAAACCGATAAAAAAATGCGTTAACTACTTCGCGTAGCGCGTTGGGTCGGGAACACCGGCGGTGAGAAAGCCTTCGCGGCGCAAATAGCAACTGTCACAGCGACCGCAGGCATGCCCTTCGGCATCCGCCTGATAGCAGGATACGGTCATTGCGTAATCAACGCCGAGCTTAATACCCTCGCGAATAATGTCCGCCTTAGTCAGCGAAATTAGCGGCGTGCGAATATTTAACGACTGCCCTTCCGACGCTGCCTTGGTCGCCACATTGGCCAATGCTTGGAACGCACTGATAAATGCCGGGCGACAATCCGGGTAACCGGAATAATCCACCGCGTTCACGCCGATAAAAATATCGTGCGCGCTCAACACTTCGGCCCAACCCAACGCTATCGACAGGAATACGGTGTTGCGCGCCGGTACATAGGTAACCGGAATACCTTCCCCACGCTCGACCGGAACATCGATCGCCTGATCGGTTAAGGCAGAGCCGCCAATGCTGCGTAAATCCAGCGTTACTACTTTATGTTCAACAGCACCGTGTTTTCGCGAAATGTGCTCGGCCGCGACCAGTTCGGCGCGATGGCGTTGCCCATAATCGAACGCCAAGGTATGGCACGCATAACCTTGCGCCTGCGCCATCGCCAATAAAGTTGCGGAATCGAGTCCGCCTGAAACAAGAATGACTGCCTTAGGCTGCGCCATCGTTAATTCCTAATGCCCCGCCGCATCGTTCCACAACAATTTATGCAGCTGTAATTGAAAACGTACCGCTAAACGATCGCGCAAAATCCAATCGGCCAGCTCGGTCGCATTTTGTTGCCCAAAACTCGGTGAAAATAATATTTCATCGACGCGCTCGCTCAGCCGCAATTGATCGACCTGCATGCGCGCCCACTCGTAATCCTGCCGATCGCAAATGACGAATTTGACCTGATCGTGCCGATTCAACAACGCGATATTTTCGTAGCGATTGCGCGCAAGCTCACCAGAGCCCGGCGTCTTTAAATCCATCACTTTGCTGACGCGTGCCTCGACACCAGTCATATCGATCGCACCGCTGGTTTCAAGCGATACCTCGTAACCGGCGTCGCACAACTGCGTCAACAACGGCCAGCAATTAGGCTGCGCCAACGGCTCGCCACCGGTGACGGTGACGTAGCGCGGATTATATTGTTTGATTTGATCGAGAACGGCAGCCTGCGTCATCCGTTCGCCACCGCTGAACGCGTATGCGGTATCGCAGTAATCGCAGCGCAACGGGCAGCCAGTCAGCCGCACAAATACCGTTGGCAAGCCGAGCGTGCGCGTTTCGCCCTGCAGCGAAAAAAATATTTCAGTGATACGTAACGAAAGGTCCATGCCTGCAAAACCTGCCAGAGCAGAGAAATCAGCGGGAGAAATAGCGCGGCGCTAATTAGCGCTTGGCGCTACCGTAATTCTGATCGAGAAATTGTTTGGCGAATTGCGGGGCCGAACTGCCACTGGCGCCGTAATTATCGATAACCTGCTGAAGCAGCGTTTTGGCTTTGACCTTATCGCCCTTCAGAAAATAAACCTTACCTAATTCGTACAACGCATCGGGCGCTTTGTTGTGCTGCGGATGATCGCCCACCACTTTGCCAAATGCCTGTTGTGCTTTTGTTAAATCCTGGGGCGGCTGCAAATACGCCTTGCCGAGCCAGTAATACGCGTTGGGAGTCAGCGAGCTGTTCGGATAAGTCGTATTGAACGTGTTGAATAATTTAATCGCGCCAGGAAAATCCTGCCCTTTCAACTTGGCGTATGCCACTTGATACGCTTCGTATTCTTCCGGCTTGGCAGTTTCCATCGACGACGGTGTAGTCGCAATTGGAGCAGTAACCGAACTAGCAGGCGCCGCAATTGGATCGGATGGCGCTGCATTAATCGGTGCTTCGGAAGACGTTGCCGCCCCCGGAACTACCGCTGCATTCGCAGCTTGCGATTGACCGACACGCTTATCTAAATCGTTGTAACGATCAAGGCTTTGTTGTTTCAGCGTTTCGATCTGATGCCCCTGCTCTTCAACAAGGCCACGCAGCTCCATTACATCCTGCTGCAACGCTTGAAACTGCATATACATATCGCCGGCGGCATTGCCACCGGTTGGCGTAGCCGCAGCCGATTTGGTGCGGGTGCCACCATTTAACGGCTGACTGGCGTCGATAATGGGAGCCTGGGCATTTGCCAGCGCAGCACCGAAACACAGTGCAGCCACAAGACTTTTGGCAAACCGTAAATGCATAGCCATGGCTCCCCTCAACAATTAATTAGTTGAGAACGATTTCAACGCGACGGTTTTTCGACCATGCGGATTCATCGTGACCAACGTCAGCAGGACGCTCTTTTCCGTAGCTGATCGTTTCGATACGCGCTTTGGAAACGCCGTTCGCTACCAGATATTGCAGTACCGCATTAGCACGACGCTCGCCCAACGCGAGGTTGTATTCACGGGTGCCGCGCTCATCGGCATGGCCTTCAAGACGGATATGCTGGCTGCCGCTTTTCAACGCGGAAATATTGCTGTCGAGAACGGACTGGCCGTCGCTGCTCAGCGTCGCCTGATCGTAACCGAAATAAACGATACGGCCATTTTGCGCGAGATTGGAACCGTTGCCATTTGCCGACGGATCGAAAGTGGAAGAAGAGTTGGAACCTAGGCCGCTATTTGCGCCATTTTGATTTGCGCTATCGGCTGCTTTGTTGCTCGAGCAACCGGCCAACGCCATTGCCAATACAACACCTAAAGAAAGGCCAAGATTTTTGTAAGTCATGATGCAATCCTAATATTCGAACAAAATTGGGAAAAAATTTTTACTACCTTGATCCGCAAGACGATTGATGAAAACACTACGAAAAATCGAATTTCATTCATCATCTTTCGAACTAAATCTAACGACGCGAATTGCAGTGAAGCAATTCGACAACATTCGTGATTCGAGAAATTACTTTATTAACGGCGATCGACGAAGGGAGACCACGCCGGCTCGCGAACATCTCCGAATCGAGAAGGCATGAGATATCTCGAACCGGCGTCCACCGAAACGGCGGCAAGAATACCACGGCCACCATACAAAGTCGCGTAGATCAACATCGCGCTATTAGGCGCTACGCTGGGCGATTCATCGAGGCTCGCCTGCGTCAACGGCCGTGTTACACCGCGCTTGGTATCTTGCAACACGATATGAAAATCACCGGACTCCCGATGCACATAAACAAAACCGCTGCCGTCCGGCATTGCGCGTGGCCGTGCATTGTAAGTGCCATCGAAAGTAAGTCGGTCGGCATTGCCGCCGGTCGCGCTCACTTTATAAATTTGCGGTTTGCCGCCACGATCAGACGTGAACAAAATCGAGCGGCCATCTGTCGTCCAGGCGGGCTCCGTATCGATGCCGATTTGATTGGTCAATCGCGTCAGTTCACGTGTCGCGACATCCATTACATAAATCTCGGTATTACCGTCTTTCGATAATACGAGCGCCAACTTGCGACCGTCTGGAGAGAACGTCGGCGAACTATTAATACCGGGGAAATTAGTCAGCTGCTGCCGCGCACGCGTGCGTAAATTCTCCATATAGATCGCCGGACGTCGCGTTTCGAAACTGACGTAAACAATGGTTTCACCATCCGGCGCCCAATTCGGCGTCATCAATGGTTCGCGTTGCGTACGCAAAATTTGCTCGCGCGCGCCGTCCGCATCGCTCAGCATTAAACGATAGGTATTTTGTCCTTGCGCATCGCGCAGCGCTGACACATACAGTAATTTCAAACTGAAAATACCGCGAATGCCGGTGATTTTTTCGTAGACCTTATCGGAAATCGCATGCGCCACATCGCGCAGGCTGTCGTTGTAGCCGACTTCGCGATCGAGCATCACTTGGCGCTGATTGATGACATCAAATAATTCGTACTGCACCGTATAGCCGTTTTGCATCGGCACGATTTTGCCAACCACCAGCCAGTCGACATTCAATGCGCGCCAATCGCGATAAACCACTTCGCTCGCTTCATGGGGCATGCTCAACATATTGCCGCTCGGCAATGGCGCGAACTGTCCGCTGCGCTTTAAATCCGAACCAACAATACTGGCGATGTCTTCCGGCAACGAAGGTCCGTTCCACGCCAATGGCACAATCGCCACCGACAGCGGTTTATCCGCACCTTTTTGAATTTGAATAGTTAACTGCGCCCAGCTCAGCGCGGGCAAAAACAAACACAACAGAAAAATAAAACGCTTCATCTGATTCTCCAATAATTCCAACGCAAGCTACTGGCGCAAATCGGTTGGATTAAAATTAAGCATCAAGGGGCGGAAATTTTTATCGAACTGGTTTTGACTCAAACCACTCAGATACGGAAACTTGGCGACGCGGCGCACTGCGCTCACCGCTGACTGATCGAAGGCATCGTTACCGCTGCTTTTCGCGACCGAAACATTGACCAACTCGCCCGAATGCAACAGTTGAATCGACAATGTTACTTGCATGCCGAGTCGCGCGTTGGGCGGACGACTCCAGCTATTTTCGATATCGTGCGCAATTTTGCCTTGAAAACTTGCAATTGCTTCTTGATCGCGCTCGGCCTGCACGGCATTGTCTTCAGCGGCCATAGCCTTGGCCAGCTCATTTTTTTCCTGTTGCTCACGCTGTTTGCGTGCTTGATCTTCCTGCTGTTTTTTACGCAACGCGTCGGCCTGCTCTTGCTCTTTACGCTGCCGCTCGGCGTCTAACTTTTGCTGCTCTTGTTTCTGTTGCTCAGCCTTTTGTTTTTGCAGCTGCGCTTGTTTATCTTTTTCGACTTTGTCTTTTTCTAATTTGTCTTTCTCTAACTTATCTTTTTCCAGCTGCACGCGCTTTTCGTTTTCTATTTGTTTTTGCTGCTCGGCTTGCTTTTGTTTTTCGACATCAGGCTTAGGTACCGGCACAACCGGTTGCTGTGGTTTGATCGGCTCAGGCTTGCTGAGTTCCGGCTTAGGCGCTTCAACGGGCGTAGGTTTCGGTGGCGCGGCGGGTTTGGCGACAGGTTCAGGCGGTGCTTCAACCGGTTTTTGCACAGCGCGTGCGGCAGGTACTGCGGTAAGGCTAACTAATGTCGCGTCGATAATTTTTGGTTCCGGCGGCAACACGACCGGATCGGGCTTAAATGAAAAATTAAGCGCGAGCATTATGCCGACCGCTGCGTGCAGCAACAGCGTTATGGTCAGCGGCAGCGCAATCGGTTTTTGCATGGATCGAAACCGTTGCACTATGGTTTTTTAGTGGGCTGATCGTCGGTGACGAGACCCACCGATGCGGCACCAGCGCCTTGCAGCGCGGCCATAAGCTCGACGACATCACCATAAGGAACACGGCGATCGCCCCAAACAAAAACTTTTTTCTCTGGATTTGCGCTGAGCACTTTGCCGACACGTTCGGCGATATCGCTGAGCGAGGTCGCCGACGCAGCCTGCTCCTTGGTGCCCAAGTCGATAAAATAAGAGCCGTCCGCCTTGAGTGAAACGATGAGTGGTTTATCGTCTTCCGGCGGTACAGGCTTCGCTTTTGCGTGCGGCAATTCGACCTGCACGCCCTGCATAATCATCGGCGCCGTCACCATAAAAATGATCAACAACACCAACATCACGTCGATATACGGAACGACGTTGATCTCAGCCATTGCACCGTAGCGTTTTTTTCCGCGCGCCATTTATCGAACCTTTACTTTTGGCAATTGGGCTTTTAGCGATTGCGCCTTCAGCGATGACTTGCCTGTTAAGCGATTAACCGCGTTTCGCATGCGCCTGCCGGTGAAGAATGCTGGAAAACTCTTCAGCGAAGGTGTCGTATTTATTGTCGAAATATTCGACCGATGACGCAAAACGGTTGTATGCAACAACGGCTGGAATTGCCGCGAACAAACCCATCGCGGTCGCGACCAACGCTTCGGAAATACCCGGTGCCACAGTCTGCAATGTCGCCTGCTGCACCGTCGCCAAACCTTGGAATGACGACATGATGCCCCATACCGTGCCAAACAAACCGACATACGGACTGGTCGAACCAACGGTTGCGAGAAACGGTAAATGCGCGGCTAATTTTTCTTGCTCGCGCGACATCGCGACGCGCATCGCGCGCTGCGAACCTTCCATCACCGCATCGGCCTCGCCTGAGCCCTGCTGACGCAGACGCGAAAACTCTTTAAAACCGGCGCGAAAAATCCCTTCGACGCCGACCACGCGGCTGCCATCGCCTTTGCCGTTACCTTGACGAAACAATTGGCTGAGATCGATACCGGACCAAAACTCCTGCTCGAATGCCTCCATCTCTTGCCGCGCGGCGCGGAAATATAACGCGCGCTGCACGATAAAAAACCACGATGCAATCGAGGCCAGCAGCAAAATCGACATAACGATTTGCACCGTCAAACTTGCATTCAATACCAAATGAAAAACGGAAAGCTCTTGATTCACCCGCTTACACTCCTTACACGCTCGCTCTGTACAACAAGCTGAATTCGGACCTGACAAAATTAATCAGGCGCGATTGTTAGTGCCGGTTTGGCGAAAATCACAGCGCATTTAATGCGACCAGCAACGTCTTTGAAATTGGTTTCGGCTTCAACGTATTTTTATCGACACACGCAATATTCACATTGCCGCCGCACAATTCTTCAGCGCCGCGCAGTATACGCTGTTCAAATATCAATTGCGCTGCGCGGCTTTCGACGATACGCGCGGTGGCGATTACTTCATCGTCGAGACGCGCCGGACGGCGATAACGAACATTCGCCGCGCGCACCACGAACATTAGATCCTCGCTAAAAACAGCATTTTTATCAAAGCCGACGGCGCGCAACATTTCGGTCCGCGCGCGCTCCATGTATTTCAAATAATTGATGTAGAAAACAATACCGCCAGCATCGGTGTCCTCGATGTAGACTCGCAGCGGCCATTTGAATTCCTTGGTGGTCACGCTTCACCCTCGTTATCAAATCGATCGAGCGGCAGCGAATTTTGTCCGCGTTGGTCTTGAAAACGCTCGTATTTCAAACCGAAATGCAGATAGGCACTGCGCGTTGCCATGCGTCCGCGCGGCGTGCGCACAATGTAACCCTGCTGAATTAAAAACGGTTCGAGCACGTCTTCGATGGTGTCGCGTTCTTCGCTGATCGCAGCGGCGAGGCTTTCAACACCTACCGGACCGCCGTCGAACATTTCGATCATCACCAACAGTAAACGCCGGTCGAGATGATCGAAACCGTGCTGATCGATATTCAACATATTTAATGCGAGGTCGGCGATTTCAGCACTGATGGTACCGTTGCTTTTTACTTCGGCGTAATCGCGCACGCGGCGCAATAAACGATTGGCGATGCGCGGTGTGCCGCGCGCGCGGCGCGCAATTTCGACGGCGCCGGCCGGCTCGATATTAATGCCGATAATATTGCCGGCGCGTTGCACGATATGGGTTAAATCCGCGACGTTATAAAACTCCAGTCGCTGCACGATGCCGAAACGATCGCGCAATGGCGACGTCAATAATCCTGCACGCGTGGTCGCGCCAACCAATGTAAACGGCGGTAAATCGAGCTTGATCGAACGCGCACCGGGGCCTTCGCCGATCATGATATCGAGCTGAAAATCTTCCATCGCCGGATACAATATTTCTTCGATCTGCGGGCTCAGACGATGGATTTCATCGATAAACAACACATCGTTCGGTTCGAGATTCGTCATCAACGCAGCGAGATCGCCCGCACGCTCCAGCACCGGGCCTGAAGTCGTTTTTAATGACACGCCCATTTCGTTCGCGAGAATATTCGCAAGCGTGGTTTTACCGAGACCGGGCGGTCCGAAAATTAACGTGTGATCGAGCGGCTCGTTGCGCTGACGCGCGGCGCTAACGAAAATTTCCATTTGCTCGCGCACAATCGGCTGGCCGACATAATCGGCCAGCGTTTTTGGTCGCACCGCGCGATCGAGACCGTCTTCACGCGGCGTCGCGGCAGCCGGAGAAATCAATCGATCGTGTTCAATCATTTAACTCTTCACCGATTTTTTCAGTGCAGCGCGAATCAATTCCTCGCTGCTGGTAATCGTGTCGCTCTTCACCGCCGTCACCATGCGCGTCGCTTCTTGCGGTTTGTAACCGAGCGCAATCAACGCCGACTCGGCATCGAGCAAATGACCGTTCTCGCGCACCGGCAATTGCGCCGAACCTTCCGCCACCGCGACGCCATCGACATGCCAATCGCGTAAGCGGTCGCGCATTTCGATCAACAGTCGTTCCGCCGTTTTTTTGCCGACGCCAGGTAAGCGCACTAAACCCGCAGTATCGCTGTCGCGCACACAGCGCACAAAGTCGTGCACATCCATGCCGGATAAAATCGTCAGCGCTAATTTCGGACCGACGCCATTTACTTTAATCAGCGAGCGAAACAACGCGCGATCTTGAGCGGTGGCAAAGCCAAATAATAAATGTGCATCTTCACGCACCACCAAATGCGTAAATAATTCGACGTTTTCGCCGATAGCGGGTAATTGATAAATCGTGGTCATTGGCGCTTGAATTTCATAGCCGACACCGCTGACGTCCACCAGAATTTCCGGTGCTTGTTTATCGAGTAATTTGCCGCGAATTCTGCCGATCATTGAAATGGATCTTCTGTTGTCGTGTGTACGTTTTAGAAAGTCTGCGGTTTAACCGATTGCACCAATCACTTTGCATGTTTAATGAATCAACCTAACCGGCCGCGCTTCATGCGTCCGCGCAATTGTCCCGGCATTGCCATACCAAGCAAACCCTGGCGCGCATGCGCATGACACAACGCGGCGGCCAACGCATCGGCAGCATCTTCCTGCGGTGCGGCCGGCAATTTCAACAGCGTCATCACCATATGCTGTACCTGCTCTTTTTGTGCAGCGCCAGTGCCGACCACCGATTGTTTGATTTGCCGCGCAGTATATTCGGCCACGATAACTTGACGATTAACGCAGGCGACAATGGCGGCGCCACGCGCCTGCCCCAACTTCAAAGCCGAACCTGCGCTTTTCGCCATAAATACCTCTTCCACCGCCACTTCATTGGGTCGATGCAAATCGATAATTTCGGAAACGCTGTCGAAGATAATTTTCAAACGGTCTGCGAGGGCGATCAGCGGCAGACGAATAACACCGCTGGCAATATATTGGTGACGACTGCCGTTGACTGAAATAACCCCGAAGCCTGTTTTGCGCGAACCGGGATCAATACCGAGAATAACCGTCATGCGCCTGACCAGAAGGGAGTTTGGGTATTATGTTCACAACGCCGGCAATACTGGCAAGCACGCCGGCGCTATCGCGCGAATAAACCAAAGGTCAGGCGTTGAGCTGCTCCATCACTTCGGCGGAAATATCCGCGTTGGTATAAACGTTTTGCACATCATCGAGATCTTCGAGCGCATCGACCAGATTCAACAACGATTCGGCCGCGTCTTTGTCGAGCGGCACTAACAACGCGGCGATCATGGCCACATCGGCGTTATCGGATTTCAATCCCGATTTCGCCAATGCATCCTTCACCGCGTTTACCGTTTCCCACGGCGTTAGTACTTCGATAGAGCCGTCTTCGTGCGCGATGACATCGTCGGCACCCGCTTCCAGTGCTGCTTCCATTACTTGATCTTCGTTGGCACCGGCTTCAAAAATAATTTGGCCTTTACGCGCAAACAAGTAATTGACTGAACCGTCGGTACCGAGATTGCCACCGCGTTTGTTAAACGCGTGACGCACTTCGGCCACCGTGCGATTGCGATTGTCGGTCATCGCTTCAACCAATATCGCAACACCACCGGGCGCATAACCTTCGTAAGTTAATTCTTCGACGTTATCCGCTTCATCGGTACCGGCGCCGCGCGAGACGGCGCGGTCGATGGTGTCGCGCGTCATATTCGCGATCAATGCTTTGTCGATGGCTGTGCGCAGACGAGGGTTGTCGCTGGGATCACCGCCGCCAAGCCGCGCGGCAATAGTTAATTCGCGAATCAGTTTGGTGAAAACCTTACCTTTCTTTGCGTCCTGACGGGCTTTGCGGTGCTTGATGTTCGCCCATTTCGAATGTCCCGCCATCGCCTTACTCCTC
This sequence comes from Verrucomicrobiaceae bacterium, assembly GCA_028293825.1. GTDB lineage: Bacteria > Pseudomonadota > Gammaproteobacteria > Pseudomonadales > CAMLJR01 > CAMLJR01. The sequence continues at coordinate 66,332 of JAQGNY010000010.1, read as the reverse complement.
GTTCTTGCGCAGACGAATATTTAATTCGCGCAATTGTGCCGCATCGACTGCGCCCGGCGCGTCGGTCATCAAGCAAGCGGCTGTTTGTGTTTTCGGGAACGCAATTACGTCGCGAATCGATTTGGCGCCGGTCATCAGCATCACCAACCGGTCGAGGCCGAAGGCCAAACCGCCGTGCGGCGGCGCGCCGTATTTCAAAGCATCGAGCAGGAAGCCGAATTTTTCTTCGGCTTCTTCAGCGCCGATACCGAGCACGCGAAATACCGCTTCCTGCATGTCGCGATTGTGAATACGGATGGAACCGCCGCCGAGCTCGGTGCCATTCAGCACCATATCGTAGGCGTTAGATAAAGCCGCGGCGGGATTTTGCGCCAACTCTTCCGGCGTGCACAGCGGCGCGGTAAAGGGATGGTGGCAGGAAGTGAGGCTGCCATCGTCGCTTTCTTCAAACATCGGGAAGTCGACAACCCACATCGGTGCCCACGGACGCTCAAGCATATTCAGATCGTGGCCGACTTTGATGCGCAGCGCGCCCATCGCATCGGCGACGATTTTTTTCTTGTCGGCACCGAAGAAAATAATATCGCCATCGACCGCGTTCAAACGCTCGATCAATTGCGTCACAACATCGGCGGGCATGAATTTAATAATCGGCGATTGCAGACCTTCGATGCCTTTAGCGAGCTCGTTAACCTTGATCCACGCCAAACCTTTCGCGCCGTAATTACCGACATAATTGCCGTATTCATCAATTTGCTTGCGCGTTAATTTCGCGCCGCCACCGGTGACTTTCAACGCGGCGACGCGGCTTTTCGGATCGTTCGCTGGGCCGCTGAATACTTTGAAATCGACCTGCTTCATCAGATCGCAAACGGTGACCAATTCGAGCGGAATACGCAGATCCGGTTTGTCCGAACCAAAGCGATTGATTGCTTCCGAATAATGCATGCGTGGAAAGGCACCGAGATCGACATCGAGCACGGTTTTAAATAAATCGCGAATCATGCCCTCGGTAATCGCCATGATGTCTTCGGCATCGAGAAAAGAGGTCTCGATGTCGATCTGGGTAAATTCGGGCTGACGATCCGCGCGCAAATCTTCATCGCGAAAACATTTGGCGATTTGATAGTAGCGATCAAAACCAGAAACCATCAGCAATTGTTTGAACAACTGCGGCGATTGCGGCAATGCGAAAAACTTACCGGCGTGCGTGCGGCTCGGCACCAGATAATCGCGTGCGCCCTCAGGTGTTGCGCGCGTCAGAATCGGCGTTTCCAGATCGAGAAAACCTTGCGCATCGAGATAGCCGCGCAATGTCGATGTGATGCGCGCGCGCAGGCGCATACGCTCTTGCATTTCCGGGCGGCGCAAATCGAGATAGCGATAGCGCAGGCGCACTTCTTCGCCGACCGAGTTGTGTTCATCGAGCGGGAATGGTGGCGTCGCTGCGGCATTCAGAATTTCGATTTCTTTACCCAGCACTTCGATCGTGCCGGTCGGCATATTCGGATTGATTGTGTTCGCACTGCGCGCACGCACGCGACCAACGATTTTCACGACATATTCGCTGCGAACTTTATCGGCGCGTTGAAAAAATTCGCCGACGTCGGGATCGAACACCACTTGCACAATGCCATCGCGATCACGCACATCGAGGAAGATCACACCGCCATGATCGCGGCGTCGATCGACCCATCCGCACAGAGTGATTTGCTGATCGATGTGTTCGGCGCGAAGGGTTCCGCAATAATGGCTGCGCATGGTCAAGTGCTAATTCCTTACATCAATGAATGAAAACAGTAACGAATGAAAATAGGGCTGCATACATTTTCAACTCAGCTATTGCTCGTTGGCGTCGGTGTCGATGGAGCAGGTGTGCTGGCTGCTGGTTTCGCCGCCGCTTCGCCGGAGGAGCCGGCACCGGAATCGCCCGCCACGTTTTTCTTGGCGCCCGATTTAAAATCGGTTTCATACCAACCGCCGCCTTTGAGGCGAAAGCCAGCTGCCGAAACTTGTTTGCGCAATGCGGGCTTTTTGCAGACCGGGCATTCCAGCAACGGAGCATCGCTCAGCTTCTGCAAGGCTTCGAGCTGGTGCGCGCAAGCGTCGCAACGGTATTCATAGATAGGCATTGAATTTCCCCACAAAAACAAACGGCCAGCGAGAGCAAACGGACCGATCCCACACTGAGAGCGCGCGATTATACCCGATGCCTCCCACTATCAGTAACGGGCAAACAACGGTAACGGGCAAACGGTGGCTAAAGCGTGCTCAAAAAAGCGCGGCGTTGAGGCAATCAAGAATTAAAACGGCGGATTTGACGATTAAAGCGGGGGAGTGAAACATCGGAGCCCGAGGACTCCGATGTCAAAACAGCTAATTACGCCTCAACAAAACCTTTCAGTTTTTTCAGCGGACGCACTTTTACCGCGACGCTGGCAGGCTTGGCTTTGAATGTTGTTTCTTCGCCGGTGAACGGATTGATGCCTTTGCGAGCTTTTTTCGCAGGCTTTTTCACCGTGGTGATTTTCAGCAGGCCGGGCAGCGTAAATTCGCCCAAACCTTTTTTGCCGATGCTGCGCTCGATCAGCGACTCGATTTCATCGAATACTGCGGAAACCTGTTTGCGCGTTAACGCGGTGGTTTCTGCAATCGTGGTCAGCACTTGGCTTTTCGACAATTTGGCGGTTACTGCGGCCGCTGCTTTTTTCGGTGCAGCAGCAACTGCTTTTTTCGCAACAGCTTTTTTAGCAGCCGGTTTAGCGGCGGTTTTTGGTGCGGCTTTCTTCGGTGCAGCTTTCTTTGGTGCAGCTTTTATCGTTGCCATCATTAGGATCCTATGCGAGTTGAATTCACCCCAACGACACTGCTGCTACGCAAATTTAGCTAGAAAAACCGATAAATTACGCATCGTCAGCAAATGTCTGCGCAACATATAGACGAACAAATACTGCAATACAAGCATTTTTCTACCACAACGGTGAAAAAAGGCTGATTTTCACGGCTTTTTTGATTCGACGCTGCTTAAACAGCAGAAAAACGCGGGGAAATTCGCTCAACAATGTGACGCGCAATAGGAATTGCCGATGTCGCTGCAGGCGATGGCGCATTGCATACATGTAAGCTGCGAGTGCTTTCAACAAACAAAAAATCCTGCACAAGTTTGCCGGTACGATCGACAGCCTGCGCACGAATACCGGAAGGATGGGGCAACAAATCTTCGCGCGTTAAATGCGGACAATATTTTTGCGCCTCACGCAGATACGCATCGATAAATAAACTGTTTCTCAATTCACGTGCGCCCTGCTGCCAATATTGCGGCAGCAGACGCCAAAACCCTGAAAACATCGCCATATCTGTCATATCGCCCCAATTAACCCGCGCATTTGTGTATGCCTCACGCCCGGGCGCCAACACCGCATTGGGGCCGATGGTAATGCCGCCATCGATCATGCGCGTCAGATGAATGCCAAGAAAAGGCAGCGTCGGATCGGGTATTGGATAAATATGATGGGATACATTCAGCGCGGCATGGTCCAGCGGGACATTGTCCAATGCGGAATTGTCGCGCAGTCGAAAATATTCGCCGCGAAACGGCACGATACGAAAATCGGCGCGCAACCCCTGTGACCGCGCCAAGCGATCCGCCATCACACCGGCGCACGAAATTAAATAATCACCGCGCAGTTCTTCGTCGCGGCTCGTAATTATCGAGATGCTATTAGCGTGCTCGACAATCGTTTTTACTTCGGTACTCGCGCGCACCGACCCGCCAGCCGCAACGAATAATTGCAAAAGCTTGCGACAAATAGCGGCGTAATCGGTCATCCCCGTCGCGGGCACATAGATCGCGCCTTCACCGCTTATATTTGGCTCACGCTCACGCAGTTGCGTCCGGGTCAGCAATTCCACCGCAATTTCGTTTTGCTGGCACCGCTTAAACAGCGCGTGCATGCGCTCTATTTCCAGCGCACTGGTGGCGATCAATAATTTCCCGCATTGTTGCCACGGCAAATTATGCTCGCGACAAAAAGCGATGGTTGCCGCAGCGCCCTCTTTGCAGAACTGCGCTTTAAGACTTCCCGGTGCGTAGTAGACGCCCGCATGAATAACGCCGCTGTTGCGCCCGGTTTGATGGCGCGCGAAATCGCTTTCTTTCTCGACTAATAAAGTCGAACGCGAGGGATAGGTTTGAATTAATTGCCATGCGGTGGCAGCGCCGACAATACCGCCACCAATTACGATGAAATCGTATTTCATCCGAATTAAAGCGAACGTGCCGATTGCAGGCCATGCGGCAATAGCAGTTGTTCCAGCTCGGTCATGCGCTGCTGTAAGGTTTCATCCGCATAGGCGACGGCGGGCTGCACGCCCCACACCGGGCGCGGCCATGCTGCATCCTCTTTAAAGCGCGCAATGATGTGCACATGCAATTGCGGAACGACATTGCCGAGCGCCGCGACATTCATTTTGTCGGCGCGAAAATGTCCCGCCAGCGCCGCGCTAACAGCACTGATTTCATCGAGCAACTGCTGTTGATCGATACGCGACAATTGAAATAACTCGACCACATCGGCGCGGCGCGGCACCAATATCAGCCACGGGTATTGCGAATCGTTGCACAGCAACACGCGGCTCAAGCTCAAATCGCCCACCATGACGCTGTCTTTGATCAATTGGGTATGCAACTCGAACATGATTCTTCCTCCAACACCGCGATCAATCGTAAAATGCCTGCTCTTTTCGATTATTGGAAGCCACAACCGTCATGCGCGCAAGCCAATTTCTTCTCGCTACTCAAAAGGAAACGCCCGCCGACGCTGAAGTCATCAGTCACCAATTGATGCTGCGCGCCGGCTTAATTCGCAAACTCGCCTCGGGTTTGTATACATGGTTGCCGCTCGGTTTGCGCGTATTGCGCAGAGTGGAAGCCGTCGTGCGCGAAGAAATGAACAATGCCGGCGCGCAGGAAGTATTGATGCCGGTCGTGCAGCCAGCGGAGTTGTGGCAGGAGTCGGGCCGCTGGGAACAATACGGCGCGGAATTATTGCGCCTTGGCGATCGTCACGACCGCGCGTTTTGTTTGGGACCGACGCATGAGGAAGTCATCACCGATTTGTTTCGCAACGAAATAAAAAGTTACAAACAATTGCCGGTGAATTTTTATCAGATTCAAACCAAATTTCGCGATGAAATTCGGCCGCGTTTCGGTGTAATGCGCGCACGCGAATTCATCATGAAAGATGCGTACTCGTTTCATAAAGATCATGAATCGCTGCTGGAAACGTACGCCATCATGCACCGCGCGTACTGCAATATTTTCTCGCGTCTCGGTCTGAACTTTCGCCCTGTGTTGGCCGATACCGGTTCGATCGGCGGCACCGGTTCGCACGAATTTCATGTGTTGGCCGCATCCGGCGAAGACGACATTGCGTTTTCCGACAGCAGCGATTACGCCGCGAATGTCGAAATGGCCGAAGCGATAGCACCCATTGCGGCACGCGCGGCAGCGACGCAAACGCTGCAAAAAATCGCAACGCCGAATGCACACACGATTGCGGAAATCAGCGCGTTATTAAAAATCGATGCGCGGCAAACGCTGAAAACATTAATCGTGCTCGGTGCCATCACGGACGATGAACAAAAAGCAGGAAAAACCGCTTCATTAGTTGCGTTGGTATTGCGCGGCGATCACGAGCTCAACGATATCAAGGCGGAAAAAGTCGCCGGTGTCGCTAAACCGTTGCAATTTGCCAGCGACGAGCAAATTCAGAAAATCATCGGCTGCAAGCCCGGCTCGCTCGGGCCTATCGGCTTGACGATTCCGATCATCGCGGATCGCAGCGCTGCGCATCTTGCCGATTTCGTAATCGGCGCCAACGAAGATGGCTTTCATCTCACCGGCGCCAATTGGGAGCGCGATCTGCCGTTGCCGCAGATTGCGGATTTACGCAATGTCGTCGAAGGCGATCCCAGCCCCGACGGCCATGGCAATTTGCAGATCAAACGCGGCATCGAAGTCGGTCATATTTTTCAGCTCGGCACCAAATACTCCACACCGTTAAATGCAAAAGTGCTGAACGAAGAAGGCCGCGAACAAATCGCCGTGATGGGCTGTTACGGCATCGGCGTGAGCCGCGTCGTCGCTGCGGCTATAGAACAGAATCACGACGACAAAGGCATCATCTGGCCGGATGCGCTGGCGCCGTTTCAAATTGCCGTGGTGCCGCTCAATGCACAGAAATCGGAAGCGGTGCGTGCCCAGGCCGATGCGCTTTACAGCCAGTTGCAGGCAATGGGCTATGCTGTGTTACTCGATGATCGCAATGAGCGCCCCGGCGTGAAATTCGCCGATATCGATTTGATCGGCATTCCACACCGCTTCGTTATCGGCGACCGTGGTTTGGCGGAAAGCAAACTGGAATACAAGGGTCGACGCGAAGCGGAAGCGCGTGAAATTCTGTTAAGCGAAGTCGATGCTTTTATTCAACAACACATTCCGCGCACTTAATCTGCTCGTCGTTTTAGCGCTGGCGTATGCACCTGTTGCACACGCCGGCGGTATGCCGCGCGACGAACAGGAACGCGCAGAAATGCGCGTATTTCTAAAAGCAGCCATCGACAAATCGGATAGTTTTGCCGATCGCTTCGACGCCGAAGTATGGCTGCTCGATATGTCGACACGGCTCACGCCATTTATGCCGAATCCGGAAGAGCGCTTGAATTTGCTGCGCGCAATTCATCGCGAAGCCAAGCGCGCGCAATTGAAACCCGATTTGGTGCTCGCGTTAATTCAGGTAGAAAGTAAATTCGATCACTACGCCATTTCCCGCGCTGGCGCTCAGGGTTTAATGCAGGTCATGCCATTTTGGAAAAACGAAATCGGACACTCGGAGGACAATCTCACCGATGTGAACACTAATCTGCGTTACGGCTGCCAGATATTGAAGTACTACATGCAGAAAGAAAGCGGCAGCTGGATGAATGCGCTGGCCCGCTACAACGGAAGTTACGGAAAACTGTGGTATCCGGCGCGAGTGATGGATGCGTGGCGTGATCGTTGGTACGTGGGCGATATGTAGCGAAAAAAATACGCAGGCGGTGACGAATTACAACAAACCAAATTCTTTCAATGTGTGCATTAATTTTTCGCCGTTGATCGGCTTCTGAATAAACTCCAGTGCCCCCAACTTTCTAACGCGATCGCGCGCTTCCGGTTGAATATCCGCCGAGATAACAATCACGACCGACTTCAAGCCCTCGCTGCGAATGTGCTCCAGCACACCGTAACCGTCCATTTCCGGCATGGTCAGATCGAGAAAAACCATTTCACCTTTGCCGGCACGAATTGCCGCCAAACCTTCGACGCCATTAGTCGCGAAAGTCACTTCGACATCCCAACCTTCGGGCAGAGAGCGCAACACCTGTTTGCGCGCCATGTTGGAGTCGTCACAGATCAGCAATGGAATGGACATCGAGATGAAAGCTCACCGGCTGGATTACCACACGTAAGCCCTGAGTATAGCCAGCTCGCACAGAATTGCCGTGCAGACCTGCATTTTTTGCTTAAGCGATTGCAATCACGACGCCGCAGCGGTGTTGGCGACGAAGAATTCATCGATTTTGCCGTCTTCACGATTCCAGCGTTCGAGAATATCGGCAAGGCTGCGCGCCTGTTGATGTAACGCCCGCAATTCGTCAGCGCTATCGCGCGCACCGGAATACACCGGCATTTTCAGCAAATCACTGACCAGCGGATGCTGCGGTTGCTCCATGCGTAAAACCTCCAGCCGCCAGCGCACGCTATGCACGACTGTGCGATAAAACAGCAATTTGGTGTTGAGATGCACTTGGCTCAAATTATCCAGCGCGCCGAAGGCTTTGAAATCGCAGGCGAACAACAATGCACTGCGATCCGGCGAGGCGGCGACCGTGGCTTTGCGCTCGTGATCGCCAAGCTGCGCCAGATCGCCAAACAATTCGCCGGGAGTTATGACATTAATTTCGTCGGTAGGACTGGGCTCATCGCGATAGACAAGCAGCTTGCCCTTGACCAGGAAATACAGCCACGTGCCTTTTTGCCCGCGCCTCATGATGGTTTCGCCGGGCGCCAATTCGACCAGACAACTGTAGGTCAGCAGCAGCTGCAGCTGATCTTCGTCGCGCAAACGCAATTCCTTAAAAAAGGGAATGCGTGCCAGCAACGTAACTAACTCCCCGCTGGGGATTTGTCGTATTTCTTTTATATTCATCGACGCACGTCCGCAGGGTAAACCCGCGTAATTGTTGTGACCTCTGCCCGAGGAGTATTACCACTTAACTGTAGTCACGCTTACCGTGATGCACAGCATAGTTTATGTATTTCTGCGATTGATATCGGGTTCGCTGGCGTCAGAATTATGGTCTATCTTTAGCGTCGGTTTAGACGAACCGGACACATTGTCGCGGCCCAGCGCTCGATAATGTCAACTCACTGGCAGGTACCGTTGAACGGGACCTGATTTATCACGGCAGATACAGCGGCATAATAATGATGAAGCACCTAGTACGGTTTTTTGTTACCACCACCTGGTTGATCCTTTTAAACGTAACGACAGCCAACGCACAAAACGGCGATCTCAGCATTAACGGTATTGCCAGCTTCGAGCAGTTGCGCAAGGAATATTACGTCGGCGCGCTCTATCTCGGCTGGCCCGGTCACGACGCTGCAGCGATCGCCAATATGCCCGGCAAAAAGCGCATGGAATTGCACATCACGGCCGATCGCTGGCCGGCGCTGCGCTTCGCGCAAATGCTCAACCAATTAATCACCATTAATAACCCCAGTGCGATCATCAATGCGAATGCATTGGATATCGTCGCGTTCAGCAGTATTCCAAAGGGTGACTTGGTGGAAGGCGATCAGCTCATCATCGAACTCACTGCTAACAACACCACGCTGGTTTCGCTGAACGGTGTGACCGCGCTGCGTACCGACAATGCCGCGTTATTTACGATGCTGTTGAATACGTGGGTTGGTCAGCGCCCGCCCAGCTCTGAATTTAAGCGCGATATTCTCGACCTGCCGAAAGACAAAACCGGCGCCGATTTGGTCGCGCGTTTCAACACCGTTCATCCGAACGATGCACGCAAAAAAGTGATCGCCGGCTGGGGCTTTAAAACCGAATCTGAAGCAGCCGTCGCCAGCGCTACCAGCGCGGTAACAGCAGCAGCTCCGAGCGCGGCGCCACATCCAACACCGCCGCCGGCACCGGTTTCAGCACCAGCCGCTCCGGTGAAAAAAGCCGAACCCGTCGCAGCCGCGAAACCTGAAGCCGAACAAAAAGCCAAGGAAGTTGCATCCGCTCCAGCAACAGCATTACCCGCACCAGCCGCTGACCCGGCCCAGACTGCTGCTACGCCAGTCGTTGCCGCGCTAAACCCCGATGCAGAGAAGCAACGGATTTTACGCAGCGAATACATCGGCCAGCTGCGCAAGCTGGTGGTGAAAAATATCGATTACCCGAAGCGAGCTATTAAAGAAAGCATCGAAGGTTTGGTGATGGTGAAGGTCAAAGTCGACCGTAACGGCAGTCTGGCCAGTTTCGAAATTGTTCAACCTGCTGACGATTTGCTTGATGCAGCGGCGGAACGTGCAGCACAGAAAGCAGCGCCATTCCCAAAACCGAGTGACGAATTACAAGGTGCCATTTTCGAGACGCTTATACCCATCGTATTTAAGTTAACGCAGTAAATGAAAATGCCGATCGGCGCGTGCAATCGCGTGCCGATCGGCAAAATTATTCGCGAGAGCTTCTCGATAATTTAATTTCCTCAATTATCGATTCAATTCTCCTTACCACCGCAATAAAACTTCACCACGCGAAACTCATCGAACTCGTCCAGATCCGGCCACGTCGAACCGACTAACTCGGCTACTTGTTTATAACCCGGCTCAGCGAAATTGCGGATGCGCGAATCGGCAATTAATACTTGCGGCGCGCGCTGTAAAAATCGCGACGGCCAAATTAAATTCGCGCGATCGTAAAGTATGTCGGCGGCAATAATTAAATCGATGCGGCTCTCGACATCGAAATAGTTTTTTGCGATTTCTAATTGGACATCATTCAACGCGGCATTGTATTGCGTGGCCAACAATGCATCGTCATCGAGATCGCAGGCGATCACTCGAGCGGCACCGGCCTTCGCTGCAGCAATCGCGACAACACCGGAACCACAGCCGAAATCGAGTACGGTTTTATTGCGCACCAATTCGCGGTTATCCAACAGATAGCGCGCAAGCATTTGGCCGCTGGCCCAGCAGAATGCCCAATACGCTGGATAATTCAATACCGCCTGCATTTCTTGGGCAGATAATGCGGCGCTCGAAAAATCGGCATTGAGCAATAACAAATCAATTTCGGGCACATTCGGCAAGGTCGCGCACTCAGCTCGCGCGGCGCGCAAAACATTATTTAAGCGCGCAGTTAATACCGTTTGTCCGCTGGTGGAGGAAGAGTCCGGCAACGTGACTATACTCAAACGAAACGAAAATCCAACGCTGCGATGGTACCATGCACCAATCCACCACCAATCCGCTTGAACACTTAATACCGGATTTGAAACAACATTCCGCGCTGCCTTATCGCGAATTAATTTTGTGCCGCTTCTGCCACGCCGCGATCACGACACAGCGCGAAGAATTGCAAATCGATCGTCAACATCAACACCGCTTCATGAACCCGAGCGGCGCGCAATTTTTAATCGGCTGTTTCAAATTGGCACCCGGCTGCGATATCGCCGGCGCCGCCACCGGCGAATACACGTGGTTTAAAGAACACACTTGGCAATTCGCGCGCTGCTCCGATTGCGGCGAACATCTGGGCTGGTTTTATCAGAAGGCCGAAGACCATCAGTTTTTCGGCTTGATTATCGAAAAGTTGGTGCGCTACCAATCTTAAATAAATGTAAAGATACGATCTGAGCCGACGCTGGCGATAACTGTCGTCAGCGCCTTATCATGGCCGGCCTTTAGATCAGTGCTCCTATACCGATGTCCGCCACACCGTTTATTGTTCCTTTCTGCGAGCGTCAAATTCGCATCGTATTTGCGGACGACGATCTCGTCGCCGTCGATAAGCCCTATGGTTTGTTGTCGGTGCCGGGGCGCGATCCGGCCAATCGCGATTGCGTGCCGTCGCGGTTGCGCGATGAATTCGGCGAGCTGCGTATTATCCATCGGCTCGATTTCGACACCTCCGGGCTAATGCTATTGGCGCGCAATGCCGAGGCGCATCGCCGTGTTAATCGCCAGTTCGAACAGCGCGAAGTGGAAAAATTCTACGAAGCGTTGGTATGGGGTTTACCCACCGACGATGAAGGCAAAATCGAATTGCCGATCATCGTTGACTGGCCCAATCGGCCACGAAAAATCATCGACCCGGTCAACGGCAAACATGCGCTGACGCATTACCGCGTGATGGAGCGCTACGCCGCCGAGAACAGAGCGCGCGTCGAATTACGCCCGGTTACCGGACGCTCGCATCAGCTGCGCGTGCATCTGGCCGAAATCGGCCACCCCATTTTGGGCTGCCCGTTTTATGCGCATGAAGCGGCGCGCAACGCGACCGACCGCTTAATGCTGCACGCGCGGCAATTGCGCATCACGCATCCTTCGAGCGGCGAACCCATTCTGTTCGAGGCGCCCACTCCTTTTTAATCACTGCTGCCTAATCTCGCCTTTCTGAACCACGCGTTTTGATCGAGCGGTAATTGGCATACAATCCGGCTGGTGACTCGTAAACAGGTGCCGCCGCCGTGGTTACATTGCACGAAGATCTCGCCGAATCCCTTCTGATTGCGCAGCCCAATCGCTCCGCCAGTTGGCAGCTGAACAAATTGATCATTGCGGCATTTGCGGCGTGGTGGAGTTTGATTGCGGGGTTTTTCGTGTTTCGCGGTTTATGGCCGATCGCGCCATTCGCCGGACTTGAAGTGCTTGGACTCGCGACCGCGCTCTACTACGTGTGCTGGAAGTTGCAACAACGCCATGTGTTTCGCTTCAGCCAGCAGCAATTAATTCTGCAAAAAGGCGCGTATTACCCGCGTTTTACTTGGCAATTCACACGCGAAGCAATATCGCTTTCGGTCGAAGTGCAGGCCCACCCGTGGGACCCGCTGAAAATATTCCTGTGCAGCCGCGATCAGCAAATTCCTATCGGCAATTTTCTGAGCAAAGACGACAGCAAAAAATTACTGACACTGCTGCGTGCGCAAGGTGTGCCGGTGCGCAATTACAGTGAGTCGACACGCATCGATATTTGATTGCTTTCATTAAATAAATATCGACCGCATCGAAACGCCCGTCATATATAAAACTATTCCGCCATCCACTCGATACGGCCGAGCTTGCCGAAATCCGCCACGTACAGACCGTCGCGCAATTTCACCGGCCTGCCCATCGTGCCGGTAATCAGTAGCTGTCCCGGCTCGATCTGCCAGCCGCTCGCCACCACGCGATTGACCAACCACAACAACGCCTGCCATTGATCGCCGAGCACATCGCGACCCGTGCCCTGCGTCAACACTTCGCCTTCGCGATACAGCGTAACGGCGACGTTATTCGCATCGATCTGCGCCGGCGCACGCGCCGCGCCGAGTATTAAACGTCGCGCACCGGCATTCGACGCGATGATGTCGGTGACGCCGAATTTGTTGTCGGCGCCTTGATGCGCGAATTCGGGCAATTCCACCACCGGCGAAATTTCCGTCACCAGCGCCTGCAACGCACGCACGTCGGCGATCGGCGTTTTGATGCGTTGACCGATACGAAAGCCGATTTCCAGCTCGGCCATCGGCTGGCGAAACTCTTTGAGCACTTGGTGATAGCCATCTTCTTCGCGCTTCAGTTGCGCATTCGGCGGCAGCGCTGCGGCCAGCGGCTGATTGACGCCATACATTTGCTGCGCAGCCGGGCTGGTCAACGCCGCTTTAAAACCCAACGCGGACGTACCCTGATAAAACTGCTGGAATGCCGCGCGCTGAACACGATAGGCCGTGTCCAACGTAAATTCCTTGCCGTAATCGCCACTGAGCGGCGGCGCTAACTCATTGCGCGACCACGCCTGCGCGATGCGCGCGCTGCCTTCAGGCACCGGATCGACGGTCTGACATGCCGCCAGCGCCATAGCCGCAACCACCAAGGCGCTGCTTTTTGTTCCCAAAGACTTCGACCAACGCATGGCGTTCTCCTGTGTTGTGACGCGCGCAGATTGCGAAACTGTCAGCGCCAAAAAGGCCGACAGCTTACGCGTTTCCACAGCACCGTTGCAGCAGGAAAACAGCGTTTGAAGCAGTTAAATAACGACGTATTCGGCAGCGGCATTCCATTGCCGTGTTCGCTTTAAACAAATCAGCTACTGCACCTTCGCGCAGCAGCCGGCGTCGGACTTTTCCGCGCGGCCGGAAGCGTCGACCTTGCCGTTATGGTCGTAGCGATCGTGATGCCTGACCCAATCGGTTAGATTGAAATTCGGACCGTTTTCATCGCGGCCTTTCGGCGTCATGTCGAGAAACATATAGGTCGTCAACACCGACTCGTCGCCGCGTCCGAACGCCGAATATGTGCGAAAAATCTCGCCGGCCGCATTGCGATAAAACACGCTACAACCGGGTAAATCCTCCTCCTGCGTCGCATTCGGTTCGAAGTTGTAGATCGCGCCGCCACTGGCGATTTGCTCGGGCGTAAACGCCACATTGAAGTCGTAATTGAAATCGCTGTGCGCCGATGACACCCACGGAAAGCGCCAGCCCATCCGTTGTTTGAACGGTGCGATCTCGCTCCACGGCGCGCGCGACACAGCTGCAAATGCGACATCGTGATGCTCGAAATGCTGGCGCGCCGCATCGACATGATCGGCGCCGAACGAGCAGCCGACGCAACCCTCCTCCCAGCCCGGCCCAAACATAAAGTGCTGCACGATCAACTGACTGCGACCGCGGAACAAATCGGCCAGCGCTACGACGCCGTCCGGGCCGTCGAACAGATAATTTTTCTCCACTTGGACCCAGGGCAACTCGCGGCGCTGTTGCATTAAACGGTCGCGCTCGCGCGTCAATTCTTTTTCTTTAACCAGTAGCGCCTGTCGCGCCGCCACCCATTCGGCTTGGGAAACCACTGAATGATTGTGCAAATTGCTCATGATTGTTTCTCCTTGCTGGGATTTTCTAGGCTGAACGGGCTGCGCTGATCGCGTCGCTTAAAGCCAAAAACGCGACTAGCCCACCCGCCGAGGCAACGCCAGCGGCGCTTAGTGCGATAGATGCGAGACATAGAGGACGCATCGGTTCGCTCCTATAAGGATGAAGTTTTTGACGGGAACCGGTTTTCGATTTCCTCGCTTCACTGAGTAGTCGCGCCCACGTCGCGATAATCGACATCCTCACGTCATTTTTCCCTCATGACTCCATTTCGGCCCACATTGTGGTTTCTACTGAAATGACGCAGGCGCGCGACCTCAGGTAAAATGCCGGCCCTCATCGCGTCCCAGAGATTCGCCCTCCATGTCAGCAAACCCCAAAGTCGGTTTCGTCAGTCTCGGCTGCCCCAAAGCGCTGGTCGACTCCGAACGCATCCTTACGCAGCTGAAGCTCGAAGGGTATGACATCGTGCCGACTTACCAGGACGCCGACGTGGTCGTGGTCAATACCTGCGGTTTCATCGACAGCGCCAAGCAAGAATCGCTCGATACGATCGGCGAGGCGCTGAAGGAAAACGGCCGCGTGATCGTGACGGGCTGCATGGGCGCGGGCGCGGATGCCGAGCGCATTCAAAAAGAACATCCCCAAATTCTGTCGATTTCCGGTGCCGCACTGTACGAGCCAGTGATGGACGCGGTGCACAAATACCTGCCGCCGCAGCAAACGCACAATCCGTTGATCGATCTGGTGCCGCCGCAGGGCGTCAAACTGACACCGCGCCATTACGCTTATTTGAAAATTTCCGAAGGCTGTAATCATCGCTGCGCGTTCTGCATTATTCCGTCGATGCGTGGCGATTTGGTCAGCCGTCCGATTGGCGATGTGATGGAAGAAGCCGAGCGGCTAGTGAAAGCCGGCGTGCGCGAAGTGCTGGTGATTTCGCAGGACACCAGCGCCTACGGTGTCGACGTTAAATACCGCACCGGTTTCTGGAACGGCCGCCCGCTGAAAACGCGCATGCAGGAATTATGTGAAGCGCTGAGCGAACTCGGTGTCTGGGTACGCCTGCATTACGTGTACCCATACCCGCACGTCGACAACGTGATTCCATTGATGGCCGAAGGCAAAATCCTTCCGTATCTCGACATTCCGTTTCAGCACGCCAGCCCGCGCATTTTGAAATTAATGAAGCGTCCCGCTCATCAGGAAAAAACGTTGGACCGCATTAAGCACTGGCGTGAAATCTGTCCCGAGCTAACCATTCGCTCGACCTTTATCGTCGGCTTTCCCGGCGAAACCGAAGAAGACTTTCAAATGTTGCTCGACTGGCTCGACGAAGCACAGCTCGATCGCGTCGGCTGCTTCGAATATTCGCCGGTCGAAGGCGCGCCGGCGAACGATTTACCGGACCATGTTCCCGACGACGTTAAAAAAGATCGCTATGAACGTTTTATGGAAAAACAACAGGCGATCAGCGCCGCGCGTTTACAACGCAAAATCGGCACGCAAATCGAAGTGTTGATCGACGAAGTTGTTGAAGAAGGCGCGGTTGCGCGCTCGTGGGCCGATGCGCCGGAAATCGACGGCCGTGTATTTATCGATGCCGAATATCTCGAAGGCTTCAGCGATTTACAAGCCGGCGATACGCTTGTGGTCGAAGTGATCGATGCCGACGAATACGATATGTGGGCAGTTCCTGCAGTCTTCGAATGAAAGCGCCGTCTTTGAATAAAAAACACGCTCTCGAATGAATTTAATTCTGCTACAAGCCAGCGATTATGTTGCGCCCGATCGCGTCAGACTGAGCGATCAACGCGCGCAACATATTCGTGAAGTGCTCGGCGCTGTAGAAAAGCAAATAATTAAAGTCGGCAATATCGATGGGTTGATCGGCAGCGGCGAAATACTTCGCATCGATAACAACAGCATTGAGATCAATGTCGCTCTCTCACAACAACCGCCCGCCAAATTACCGCTAACGATTATTCTCGCGCTGCCGCGCCCGAAAATGTTGCGGCGAATTATCCGCAGCGTCGCCGAATTCGGCGTGCGCGAATTGATTTTAATCAACACCTTCAAGGTGGAAAAAAGCTACTGGCAAACGCCGGTGCTGGCACCTGAAATTATTCGCGATTATTTACTCGATGGATTGCAGCAATCCGGTGACACCGTATTACCGAGTGTGCGCTTGGAAAAGCGCTTCAAACCTTTCGTCGAAGATCAATTGCCGCAAATGGTAAAAGACAAACTCGGACTTGTCGCACATCCCGGCGTCATTCCACTCTGCCCTGTTGCGATCAATCAACCGTGCACGTTGACGATCGGACCGGAAGGCGGATTTACGCCGTATGAAATCGAAAAGCTGGAAGACGCAGGATTGCAGGCCGTGAATATGGGCACGCGAATTTTGCGCGTTGAAAATGCACTGACGATGCTGACAGCTCGTCTGTTTGTTTAATGCACTTCATAGTTATTTAAAAATTACTTTCGATAAAAGCTGCTCAACCCATTTACTTGCAGCGACCGCGGGCGGCATGGATACCGACCACGAGCCTACAGGAATGTATTTACGGTGAGTCGTAGTAAGTAAATGGGTTGAGCGGCGAATTTGATGCACGCCCCAACCACTGCACATAAAAAAAGGGAGCCGAAGCTCCCCAAAAAAACTAGCTGAAACTTAGCACTTCAATATTTCACTTCACCTTGAATAACACGCGGCGAGCCGGTTAATACCGGTTTAACACCGAGGTACACATCGGTCTGTGCAGACGACGACGGATCTTTCAAATCCGCTGCGGTCGGTAATACCACATTGATATTGCCGGTGCTGAGACCCGCGCAAGCCGATGGATTGGCCGTAGTATCTTTGCGTGCAAAACGGATTTCACGCTCCAGCCATTTCACCAAATACGTGTGTGTACCATCGCTGACTTGGTTGCTCGCGGCAGGAATGATAAATGCCGGCACATAACGAATATCGTCGCTGCCATTTTGCGAATAACAATCGACCGGTTGATTGGTTGTATGCGATACGCAGTAACCGGGAATACCGCCCAGCTCACCGAAGCCCGCGTACTGCAACACGATCGATTTACCAGCATATTCACCGTATTTAGCACTGTCGCTCGGCACCGAATAATTCAATTGCAACGGCGCTTCAAAATGCAGGAAGTGATTGTTACTGTCTTTCACGCCGGCAAATTGATTGAAGCTATTGGCGCCGGTTTCCCACACGTAATACACCGCCAGCGAGCTGACTTTGTAATCGCACAATTTACCCGGCTGATCGTCGCACGCAACGGCACTTAAATCCGCTGCGGTAAATAACCGGCCACTGCGGATGCCACCTTGATATTGCGGAAAATTATTCAGCGCGGATTGATCGGTGAAAACTACCGAACTATTCGCTGCATCTTTCAACACGCCGGCACTTGTCGTATAGGCAATCTGTTCGCCGCTCGGCAACGGATTCCAATTATTGGAAAGCAGCGAAGGCGATTGCAGCTGACCTTGTTGACCTTGACCGAAATACGCACTAATCGATGCCGCGGTCGGACAATCGCGCACACAGTACAGCGCTGCCGGCATATCTTCGGGATAGACCAAATCCTGCGAGCGATACACCACGGCAACCGAGCTCGATGTGCTGCTATCAATAGCGCTGATTCCGTGCAAATCGATAAATATTTCGCCGCCGAGTGAATTCGACCAACCTTGCACACCACCCTGAGCTGCAAAGAACGCTAGCGCGGCCGGTTGCTCGGTCACGAATGTTTCGAGCTGACAACCGTTGTTGCTGCAATTCATTTTGCCATCGACTTTAAACACACCGGCCGCATCGTCCCAATACAATTCGTATTGCGCAAAATCATTCGCACCGGCAAAAAATCCAGCGGCGTTATTGCCCACCGACACATTCAATTTAATTTTGTCGATCTGCTTCAGCGTGCGTGTTTGTTTCGAATATTTGGTCAGCTTGCCCGGCGTTCTCACTACGTTGTAAGCAGTGCGTGTGGGCTCTTGCCCGGCATTGGAATAATCCACTTTTTTCACGACTGGATTAGCTTCTGCATTTAACGCGGCTGTCGCATCAGCAGGCAATTGCAAGCCGTAATAGCCGAGATAGCCGTTATAAACCGTGGTACTGGCATTCGGCGTGTACTCAATCGAAAATCCAGAGTTCACGGTAACGCGATCGCCGCTGGTGGCATCGTAAAGACCGTAGCGCCATACCGAAAATTGCGTGTCCGCATCGCTGGCATCGCGGCTGAAACATTGATCGCCGCGCAAAAAATAATCGTGGTTGTAAGCGAAATTAAATGTCACCGGCGAACCGTCTTCATTCAACGATAACGCACCGGTGCCGCTGTCATTGCTGCTGGCATTTAAACGCAGCGCTTTGGTACTGACGCCGTGATCGCCCTCTTCGTTTTCAAAATACGACAGACCATTCGCACCTGCGTCGAGCAGGCCATTCATCTTGCACGCGCCGCTGTCTCCGGCTTCTTTACCGCAGTAATCGAGGCGGAAAATACCGTACTGATTGCCAGTAGTCGGTGCTTGCGACGCCGCGATATGAACAAAAATTGTGGTTTGTTTATCTTCGTCGGATTCGTCGAGCCACGCTTTCGTCATCATCGGCGTGGTGTTCGATGCGCGTGTCGAGTTCACGGTCGCGGTCATAAAGCTCGCTGTTTGCGCAGCGTCGGTTGAACCGGAATTACTCGAACTGGAACGCGAATTTGGATCGCATTTGCTCTCGTCGACCAACGCCAGATAAGCACCTTGATTGACCAATTTATCCGGTGCCAGCGCACCGACGATACAGGTGATCATATTTACCTGGCCGATGCCTTTTGAGGTCGCATCTTCGACATAACTATGCTGCGCGTCAGTGCCATAAGCCGATGTCGATGGCGGCGCAGCTAATGCGAATGTCGGCACTACAGCAGTGGCCGCTAAAATAATTTTCTGTAAATATTTTTTTTCAAATGCGTACATAATTTTCTCCGCGAAGGAATTAACCGCCAGCGCTGGCGTTCTGTGCTGTGACTACCGAAACGCTGCTCGGCGTTGCAATTCCCTGCACGGTGTCGTTGTTATTGCTGTTGTTACTGCCGCCGCCCGAATTAGCTGGCGCTGCAGCGCTGCTGCTACCGCCACCGCCGCCACATCCGGTTAAGCCAATTGCTGCAGCAACCACGCAGCCGCTGAGTATTTTCGTTAGATTCTTCACCGGACTATTCCTCGGCTCAATATTATGGAAACCAATAAACTGCATCGGCCTGAAGCAGAGTGTAGAAGACGAAAAAAAATTCGCGCGCAATGAAAAATCAAAGCGCGACAGCGGGTTAATCGTAAAATTTACGCAGGCACACAATCGGTGCAATGAAATGACGCGAAAAATTAGACGCTATGATTTCTTATACCGACGGAGCGCAAATTTTTTAGCGAGGGGCGATAAATTTAACGAGAGCGCGCCAGAGTAATGGCAGTCGCTACACAAGAAGAGCGCTTTATTTTATAAGCGTCTAAAATTTGGCTGACCTAATTCGTTGAAAATTATTTTCACCAAATTTAATTGATCGCGATTTAGTCGAAGAAAGTTCGGGATTAGTGATTGAGTTAGCGCTTTCGCAATAAATAACAAAAGCGCTAACAATTAAGACTAACGGCACCGCTATGTTGCGAGTTAATTACAACGCGGACGTTATTGAATATTCGTTAACGCTAGTTGAGACAAACGCCAGTGCCACCGAGCCCGCAATAACCGCTGGGATTTTTCCCCAGGTATTGCTGGTGATAATCCTCGGCATAATAAAACGGCGGTGCGTCGAGAATTTCGGTAGTGATCGAACCGCGTCCGGCCTCGGTTAGCGCTGCCTGGAACTGCGCCTGCGTGCGCTCGGCAATTTCTCGCTGCTCTTTCGAAAACACATAAATGCCAGAGCGATATTGCGTGCCGACATCGTTGCCCTGACGAAACCCCTGGGTTGGATCGTGGCTTTCCCAGAATACTTTTACTAATTTTTCGTAACTGGTTTTGGCCGGATCGAACACCACCAGCACCACTTCGTTATGCCCGGTCATGCCGCTGCACACTTCCTCATAAGTTGGATTCGGAGTGCTGCCAGCGGCATAACCGACGGCGGTAGTGAATACGCCGGGCTGTTGCCAGAAGCGGCGCTCCGCACCCCAAAAACAACCGAAGCCAAATAACGCTTGTTCGAAATGCGCGGGAAAAGGCGGCGTTAACGGCGATTTGAGCGCGAAGTGTTGCGCGGGGACCGGTACCGCTTTGTCGCGACCCGGCAGGGCCTGCTCGGCGGTCGGCATCACGGCTTGTTTTCTGCTGTAGTTGAATATCGACATCGCAATCTCCTGCGTTAAACGTTGAGTTGCATCGGAACTGATCGGCGAGGATAACGGATGGGTATCAACTTCGGGAAATCAAGGGCGCGGCCCAAACCGCGCCCGCGCCAAAAAAGGTATCAATTGGCGCGCGAAGCTAATCGGCGCTCAATGTTTTGCGTCTTTATTGCCTGCATTTGCATCGGCAACATCGTCGTGTTTGGCCAATCGAACTTGCTGGTTATCGACGATCGAATCGGGCGGATTGATGATAATTGCATCGTCGGCCCCGACACCGGAAGCCACCTCAAACGACGTGCCGTAATCGCGACCAATCACGATCGTTTTCAGCACCACGTGCTGATCGGCATTAACCGTTGCGACCATCAAACCATCGCCGCGAAAAATCAGCGTATTGATCGGCAGACGTAAACCGCGCGTGCCGTTCAGTTGCAAATGCACCTGCGCATACGAGCCCGGAAGCAATTCACCGTTCGCGTTATCGACTTCAAATTGCAGGCGCAATGTGCGCGCAGACGCATCAATCGCCTCGGCAGTGCGCACCAATTTGCCGGTGAATTTCTGCCCAGGACGCTCGGCAAAATCCAATGTCGCTTCGAGCCCGGGTTTCAGGAAAGGCGCGTAATACTGCGGCGCATCGACATACACCCGCAGCTTGTCGCTGGCGCTGACCCGAAATAATTCGACACCCGAACCGGCGTTGACCAGGGCACCGATATCGATATTGCGCGCGGTGACGACGCCATCGAACGGCGCGACCAGATTTTTATACAGCTGCAGCTCTTTCAGGCGCTCGACATTGGCGCTGGCCGATTCGCCCAGCGATTTCTTCGCCAGCGCGTCGCTGATTTTCTCATCGGCGTCCTGCTTCGACACCGAATCGCTGTCGAGCAGCTGCTTCCAGCGCTCCGCCGTACTGGTGGCGAGCTGCGCGTTGGCTCGCGCATTGGCTAAATCGGCGCGCGCCTGCAGCAATTGTTGATCGAGTTCGGGTACGTCGATTTCCGCCAGTAGCTGGCCCCTCTTCACATGGGTGCCGATATCGATCAACCAGCGTTTCAGATAACCCGACGTGCGCGCGTAAATCGGCGCATCTGCAAACGCCTGCACATCGCCCGGCAACATCAACTCTTCCTTGCCCTCTTCCTGACCGGGCTTGATGGTTTCGACCACGACGACCGCCGTGCTATCGATACGCTGCTGCAGGTCATGCCCGTTTTTCAAGCGTTTGGCGATGCCATAAATAATCAGCGCAACAACCAGCAACACGACGATGATCACCAGCAGTCGCTGCTGTCGATTTATTTTCGATGTCAATGAATTCATCTTTACCAATTCTCTGAATTTTCTAAACAAGGCTAGACGGGTGTGGCTGCAGGTTTACGGCGTGCGTAAAACGTGCGGAACACCACCGGCACGAAAAACAATGTCGCCACGGTGGCGCTGAGCAAACCGCCGATGACCGCGCGACCGAGTGGCGCATTCTGTTCGCCGCCATCGCCGAGGCCGAGCGACATCGGCACCATGCCGATAATCATCGCCAGCGCCGTCATCAATACCGGACGAAACCGGGTGAAGCCGGCTTCGATTGCCGCCGCCGTGGCATCGCCGGTGGCGAGGTAGCGTTCGCGCGCGAAGCTCACCACCAGAATACTGTTGGCGGTAGCCACGCCCATACACATGATGGCGCCGGTTAACGCCGGCACACTCAAGGTCGTGCCGGTCAAAAACAGCATCCACACAATGCCGGCAATAGCGGCGGGCAATGCGGTGATGATGATGAATGGATCGAGCCACGACTGGAAATTCACCACGATCAGCAAGTACACGAGCACGATCGCGAAGGCGAGACCGACATACAAACCGGTGAACGAGGTTCGCATCGTTTCCATTTGACCGCGCGCTAATATCTGCACGCCTTTGGGCAAATCGGCTTTGGCCTCATCCAGAATTTTCAGAACATCTTTCGCGACCGCCCCTAAATCGCGATCTTGCACTGCGCCGAAAATATCGATCACCGGCTGCGCGTTGTAGTGCGAAACAACACCGGTGGTGCTGCTGCGACTGAATGTCGCCAAGCCGCCGAGAATTTGTGGGTGCTGACTGTTACCGCTGGTGATCGGCAAATTGCGCAGACCATCGAGCGAGTCAACGTTGTACTGCGGCATCTGCGTCGCAATTGAATATTGAATGCCATTTTTCGGGCTGAGCCAGAACGACGGCGACGTTTGAAAACTACCGCTGAGCGAAATCAACAAATCGGTGGCGATATCGCGCTGCGATAAGCCGAGTTGCTGCGCGTGCGTGCGATCGATATTCACCTGTATTTGCGGTAAATCGTGCGGCTGCTGAATGCGCAGATCGGCCATGCCCGGCACTTTGCGAAATTTCTGCAACAGTTGATTGGCGACTTCGCGCGTTGCCACCGCGTTGTAACCCACTACCTGCACATCGATCGGCGCGGGCAGACCGAAATTGAGAATCTGACTGACGATGTCTGCCGGCAAAAACGAAAAGGTCACGCCGGGGAATCGCTCCGGCAACTCGCGGCGCAATGTGCGCACGTAATCGGCCGTCGGCTCGTGACCGTCTTGCAACGAAATTAAAAGATCGGCATCGGCCGAACCGATCGGCGCCGAATTCGAATAACTTAAATTGATGCCGCTCACCGGCAAGCCGACGTTTTGCACGACGGTGCCGAGTTCGTGCTCTGGAATAATCGTGCGAATGAATTTTTCGACATCGGCCACTACGCGCGAGGTTTCCTCGACACGCATGCCGGTATGCGCGCGCAAATGCAATTTAATCGCACCGCTGTCGACGCTCGGGAAAAAGTCGCTGCCCAGCCACGGCGCCAACAATAATATCGAGACGACAATAATCGCGAGAAAACCGCTCAGGAAAAACCGCGGATAGCGCAGTGCGCTTTCGAGCAAATTGCTGTAACGCCCGCGCACTTTTTCAAAGCTTTCCTCGAAGCGATGTTGAAAACGCTGCAGCGCATTCGGGGATTCTTTGTCTTCTTTCGCGACATGCTTGTGCAATAAATATTTAGCCAGCGTCGGAATCAATGTGCGCGACAAAATATACGAAGCCAGCATGGCGAATACGACCGCTTCCGCCAGCGGTACGAATAAATACCGCGATACGCCGCTCAAGAAAAACATCGGCACGAACACGATACAAATACACAGCGTCGACACTAACGCCGGCACTGCGATTTGCTGCGCACCGTCGAGAATGGCCTCTTCGACGTCCTTGCCCTGCTCCAGATGCCAGTTGATGTTTTCGATGGCGACGGTTGCATCGTCAACGAGAATACCGAC
The DNA here is from genome assembly GCA_028293825.1 of Verrucomicrobiaceae bacterium. Classification (GTDB taxonomy): domain Bacteria; phylum Pseudomonadota; class Gammaproteobacteria; order Pseudomonadales; family CAMLJR01; genus CAMLJR01. Next base: position 42,456 of record JAQGNY010000010.1, on the reverse strand, counting down.
CGCGAGCGCAAGCCCGCCCAGCGTCATGATGTTGATGGTTTCGCCGAGCGCCGCCATCGTCATGATTGACGCCAGCACCGACAGCGGAATTGAAATCGTAATAATTAGCGTGCTGCGCCAACTGCCGAGAAACAGCAGAATCATCAGGCCGGTGAGCGCAGCGGCAATCACGCCCTCATGCACAACGCCATCGATCGACGAGCGTACAAACACCGATTGATCGGCCAGCGCGCGAATATTTAATTCAGGCGGCGCACTATCTTTAATTTGCGGCAATAGCGCTTTGATGCGATCGATAATATCGAGCGTGGATGAATTGCCGGTTTTTTGAATCGTCATCAGCGCGGCGCGCTGACCATCGACACGAACGATATTGGTTTGCGGCAAATAGCCGTCGCGCACATGCGCAACATCGCGAATATAAGTCGTGGTGCCATTTTCGGTTTTAATCGGCAGATCATTCAATGCATCAACATCGGCGGGGCTGCCGTTCAAACGAATGTTGTATTCGTAATCACCAATTTTTTGCGTTCCCGATGGCAGCGTTAAATTCTGCGCACCGATTGCATTGGTCACATCCTGCGCCGACAAACCCTTCGCCTGCAGCGCGCGCGGATTTATATCGACCATGATGTTGCGCATCTTGCCGCCGTACGGATACGGCAGCGACGCGCCCTGCACTGTCGCCAATTGCGTGCGGATAAAGCTGTTGCCGAAATCGAACATCTCGGCTTCGGTGAGTTTTTTACTGGACAGCGCAAGCTGCAATACCGGCACGCTCGACGCGTTATAGCTGAGAATCAGCGGCGGCAATGTGCCCGGCGGAAAGCTGCGCAATACGGTTTGCGAAACCGATGTTACCTGACTCATCGCTAAGTCGATTTTGGTGCCCGGGTGAAAAAATACTTTCACCACGCCGATGCCGTTGAGCGATTGCGATTCGATATGTTCGATATCGTTAACGGTGATCGTCATCACCCGTTCGAACGTACCGATCATGCGGTTGGCCATTTCTTCCGCGGGCAAACCGTCGTAGCCCCACACCACGCTGATAACCGGAATATCAATGTTCGGAAAAATATCGGTGGGCGTGCGCAGGATTGTCAGCGGGCCGATAATCAACAGCAGTAACGCGAGCACGATAAAGGTATACGGCCGCTGTAAAGCGACGCGAACAATCCACATGCCAGAATTCCTTGATAAAAACAGAAAAGGGAGCGATTTAAATAGTGCGTCCCGTACCAAATGTTAATCGCGACAGACCAACGAACAGGCAATTAATTACTGCAGAGGTAAGCGCACAATTATGCGCGTCAGGGTCTCTACAAAAGCACTCCGATCAGGGAAAAATTGTGCAAATTAATACAGCTGTCCTTGATAAGCTCATACATTACTGTTTCAGCAACGACGATGTGACCTCAATTTAAACTGGCGCGTTTTTCGTTTTAATCGATACTAAGCCCACTGTTTCAATTTTTGCGATGGCGGTAAATCCAATGACCGGCACTCTGACATCGAATAATTTAAGCCTCGACTCGAGCCGAATTGAACTGGATTCGAATCCCGTGCGCGCGCATGAAAAACCGCAAAGCGCGGCCTTCGCCGACACGCTGGCGCAATGCGCCACGCCGCTGTTTACGCCGTGGCCGCCGCAACCCGTAGCGCGCGCAGACATTGATAAACCTTCGAATAATTCGATTTCAACGCGCCCCACTGATCAACGCCGCGACCGACGTCAACGCTCCCGCTAATAATCATTTGCACGCCAGCCTTTAATCGGTACCAAACAGCCGCTACCATGCGCGGCATTTGTCTTTTTGGAACCGCGGCTATGATGACTAAACCCGGCAAAACGGGATTCGCCCGTTTAATTGCTGCCACCGGTTACTCCTTCAAAGGTCTGCGCGCCGCGTGGAAATACGAAGAGGCTTTTCGTATTGAAGCGACGCTGTCGTGTTTATGCATTCCTTTGGCGTTTTGGGTTGGCCACGATTTGACTCACAAATTGCTGCTCGTCATCACCTGTGCGCTGGTGATTCTTGCCGAACTGTTTAATTCGGCGATTGAAGCTGCAGTCGATCGGTTCGGTTCCGAGATGCATCCACTGTCGGGACAAGCCAAAGATATTGGCTCCGCCGGTGTTTTTGTCACCCTCATATTGTTCGCAATTGTCTGGGTTCCATCGCTATGGCAGCACTTTTCCGGTTGACAATGCCACCTGAGATATGAATAATCGCGCCTCTCGAATTTCTACGACTCGTATCCAGGAGTTTTGCAGTGGCGAACACAATACAAGCGCGCAAACGCGCCAAGCAGGCAGAATCAGCGCGCCTGCACAACGGCAGCCTACGCTCTATGGTGCGCACCTACATCAAGAAAGTGGTTGCAGCAATTCAAAAGGGCGACGCTGAAGGCGCAAAGACGGCTTATGCCGCCGCTGTTCCGGTTATCGATCGCATCGCTGATAAAGGCATTATTCACAAGAATAAGGCTGCTCGTCACAAGAGCCGCCTGAACACGCAGATCAAAGCGCTGACCGAAAAAGCAGCTGCTTAATATTTTAAGCGTGACAAAAAAGCCGGCTGATGTCGGCTTTTTTATTGCTCGATTTTCTCTATTCAAACCACGCTTTAACGCTTAACCAGGCCAAGCCCATATATTCGTGCGCGGCAAATTCGGTGCGCGCGATGCTGTCGGCATCGGGCAATTTGAAATCGTGCCAGTTGGGATGTGGATTATCGCGGTCGAGAAAATGCGCCGGCACCGCCTGCGGCTCGAGACCCGCTGCGTGAAACAACTGCATCGTGCGCGGCATATGCGCCGCCGAGGTGACGACCGCGAAGCGCTGACCCACGACCATCGGCGCCAACAACTTCACCTCTTCCTCGGTATCGTGCGAGCGCGCCTGCAACAAAATATCCGCTGCCGGAACACCAATCGCCACTGCCACCCGGCTCATCAACTCGGGGTGCACTTCATCGCCGGAAAGAATTAATTTGCTGCCGGGATTAGCGCGATAAACGGCGAGCCCTTCCAGCAGGCGATAAATCGCAGCAGAGTTGGGACGGTTTGTCAGCGGCAGACGCGGCGCATCGCTTTGACTGGCGCCCATCACCACGACCAGCGCGAGATCGCTGGCGCGGCCATCCCATTTTGCATATTGTTCTTCAAGAGGAAGCAGCGATAAATCAGAAATCGCGGTGCAGCTGACAACGAGCAGAAGCACCAAACTGCTGGTCACGCACCAGCGCGCCGCGCGATAACGCTTCAGCCACAAACAGACACAACCAAACGTCAATAAAAATACAATCAACGACAGCGGCATCACGCACGCACTTATTATTTTCTTCAGCGCAAAACCGATTGCCGTCATTTACATCACGATCAGATTGTCGCGGTGAATGAGTTCTTTCTCACCCTGATAACCGAGTATTTCTTCGATTTTGTCGCTGCTGAAACCGATGATTTTTTGCGTATCTTCGACACTGTAATTGGCCAGCCCGCGTGCGATCTCATTACCGGCCAAATCGACGCACGACACTAAATCACCGCGTCGAAACTTGCCGCTGATCGATTTCACGCCCACCGGCAGCAAGCTGCGACCAGAGTCGCGCAGCACGCGTACAGCGCCGTCATCCAGAATGAGTTGACCGCCAATCTGCATCAGCCCGGCCAGCCATTGCTTGCGCGCCGCCAGCGGCTGCTGATCGGCAACCAGCAGCGTGCCGAGATCCTCGCCATCGGCCAGGCGGATCAATACATTGTCCTGCCGACCGCTGGCGATAACCGTGGCAGCACCGGAGCGTGCCGCCAGTTTTGCCGCGCGAATCTTGGTGAGCATGCCGCCGCGACCCAACGCGCCGCCGCCGCCCGCCATTTGCTCGTACTGCGGATCGCCAGCGCGACCCTGCGCGACCAGCGTGGCGCCTGCGTTGTGGCGCGGATCGGCATCGAACAAGCCTTCCTGGTCGGTGAGGATTACCAGCAAATCGGCGTCGATCAGATTTGCCACCAGCGCGCCCAACGTATCGTTGTCGCCAAAGCGAATTTCATCGGTAACGACGGTATCGTTTTCATTGATGACCGGGACCACGCCGAGCTGAACTAGCGTCTGCAGCGTGCCGCGTGCATTCAGATAGCGGTCACGCGCGGAAATATCGTCGTGCCCGAGTAACACCTGTGCGGTGTGCAGGCCGTAACGTTGGAATTGCGATTCGTACGCCTGGACCAAACCCATCTGCCCGACGGCGGCAGCGGCCTGCAATTCGTGCAGCGCATGTGGGCGAGTTTTCCAGCCGAGCCGCACCATGCCTTCGGCGACCGCGCCAGAGGAAACCAATACAACCTCGATACCGCGCTGACGCAACTCGACAATCTGCCGCACCCATTGCTCGATAGCGGCCAGGTACAGCCCACGACCATCATTGGTGAGCAACGCGCTGCCGATTTTTACGACCCAGCGGCGCGCCCGATGCACTTGTTCTCTCATGGTATGGCCTTACCGGAATGGTTTACTGGCTGCTACCTGCGCGCCTATTAGTTAGTACGGCGCGTATTCCACCTCGACGCCGTAATCGTCGTCGTCATCGTCTTCCGAGTCAGCCTGTTGCTGCAGACGTCGGGCTTTGCGCTCCGCCGCCAGCGCTTGAATACGTTCGCGCGATTCGGCCTGCATGAGCGCCTGCACTTCGCTTTCGTGTTCGGCCAACGAGGGATCGTTCGCTTCTGCCAGCCAGCGGTTTTCGAGGTGGGTCATGATATCGCCGCTCAGCTCGCGCGTGCCGTCGGCACTGATGGCGGCGACGCGATAAACCGGGCCCCGCCACTGCAACCGCTCGACGATATCCTGACAACGCGCTTCGCGCTCATCCGGCGGCAGCAAATCCACTTTGTTCAAGATCAGCCAACGCTCGCGTGTGGCGAGCGCCGGGCTGAATTGGCCGAGCTCAGCGACAATGCCCTGCACGGCGGCTACCGGATCGCTTTCGTCCGGCGGCATTACATCGACCAGATGCAGCAATAGCCGAGTGCGGGTCAAATGCTTGAGAAAACGCACACCGAGACCGGCGCCTTCCGACGCGCCGGGAATCAAACCGGGAATATCCGCCATAACGAAGCTGCGATGCGCCTGCACGCGGACCACACCGAGATTCGGGATCAATGTCGTAAACGGATAATCGGCCACTTTAGGCTTGGCCGACGACACCGCGCGAATCAGCGTCGATTTGCCCGCGTTAGGAAGCCCGAGCAGACCGACGTCCGCCAGCACTTTCATTTCGAGGCGAAGGCTGCGCTGCTCACCTTCGGTACCTTTGCTGGTTTGGCGCGGTGAGCGATTAGTCGACGATTTGAACCGCGCATTACCGAGTCCGTGCCAGCCGCCTTGGGCGACACGCAAGCGCTGCGCGGGCTGCGATAAATCGCCGAGGATTTCACCGGTGTCTTCATCGATCACGGTCGTACCGATTGGCACGAACAGTGTCATATCTTCGCCGCCGTGGCCGGTGCAATTAGCGCCGCGACCGCTGTCGCCACTGCGCGCCTGATAGCCGCGCACATAGCGAAAATCCACCATGGTATTAACCGAGCCGCTGGCTTCCAAAAAAATACTGCCGCCATCGCCGCCGTCGCCGCCATCTGGGCCGCCAAACGGTATCGATTTTTCGCGGCGAAAGCTCATGCAACCATTGCCACCATTGCCGGCTTGAACCTTGATGACGACTTCATCGACAAATTTCATTGCTACTTACCCACTAGGCGTTGGGGCCGATATCGCGTGGCATACACGGAATATTAGCCGCAAACAAAAAAGCCCCAACGAATGGGGCTTTTCCGCGCGCCTGAGACAACCTCAGGCCGTTACTACACTCACGACTTTGCGCTGCTGTAGACCTTTAGTCTCGAACAGAACAACGCCGTTAATTTTGGCGAACAAGGTATGGTCCTTGCCGATGCCTACGTTCAAACCCGCGCGCATTTTGGTGCCGCGCTGACGAACGATGATGCTGCCTGCAGTCACTTGCTCGCCGCCATAACGCTTAACGCCAAGGCGCTTGCTATGGGAATCGCGACCGTTACGGGTACTACCGCCTGCTTTCTTGTGAGCCATTGCACTTTCTCCCGAATTTCTTAACTAGGCCAGCGGTTAGGCGCTGATGCCAGTGATTTTGATAGCGGTGTACCACTGACGGTGGCCCATCTGCTTCATGTGATGCTTACGGCGGCGAAACTTGATGATCCTGATTTTGTCGTGACGGCCTTGCTCAACCACTTCAGCGGTAACTTTGCCGCCGATAACATAGGGAGCGCCGATTTGGACGTTTTCGCCGTCGCTAACCAGTAAAACTTTATCGAAGTCGATCGATGCGCCGGTTGCGGCTTCGATTTTCTCGACTTTCAATATTTCGCCGGGGATAACGCGGTGTTGCTTACCACCGGTTTCGATAATTGCATAGCTCATTGCTGTTACTCCGTAAGGCCTGTTTGCAAAGGGTTGTAACTATCCGGCAAGCCGGGGCAATTACAGGCAGCGCTCGATCCAATACGAACCGATTGCTTTGGTTACTAAAGGGCGGCAGATTCTACGCAATCGCCAACCACAAAACAAGATTTTCGTAAGTGCGGCTAAAACACTGACGCAGACGAGAGGCGCAGACAATTCGGTCCTTCTTAAATTTGAAAACACACGCTGCGTATTGAGGGCATAAACAACAGTAAATTCAACCGCCTTACCTATCGGAAAGTAGTGCGTGCCCTATCACCCAACCGCATCCTGCCTCTCACTAGCCCGCGCAAACCACCGAACGTTTTCTGAAATGGCTGTACGCCGAACTTAAAGCCGATCATTAATCTTAGGCAGGGACACCGCACGTTATTTCCTGAGCGGCACCCCTCGCCAAATTACTGCGATCAAAAAACTAATCCGGGCCAGCATTGCTGCCCTCGTTTATGTTCACGCACTTACATAACCAAACAGCTATGGCATGCTGCCTGTCGAATACATGCAACTCATCAAATAAAAGTAATGCTCAATACGCCAGCCCAACAATCATGGAGCTCACCAACGATGCGCTATATCGCTGCTATTTTCGTTGTGCTTGCGGCACTGCCGGCTTGGTCGGCCGAAGGTATGTGGACGCTGGATAATCCACCGTTGCAGGCCATGCAAAAAGACATCGGCTGGGCGCCGACATCGCAATGGCTCGACCAAGCAATGCGCGGTTCGGCGCGGATTGCCGGCGGCTGCTCCGCCTCGTTCGTGTCAAAAAATGGCCTGGTGTTAACCAATCATCATTGCGTGGCGCGTTGTGCCGAACAACTCTCGAACGCCAAACAAGATTTTTTGCAAGCAGGCTTTGTTACACATCAAGCTGCTGACGAACGCCGTTGCGCCGCGATGGAAGTTAATCGTCTGGAGAAAATCAGCGACGTAACCGGCGATATCAAACGCGCCACCGAGGGTCTCAACGGCACCGCTTTTAAAACGGCGCAAAATGCGGCGAAAGCGAAGTTGACGTCGGCATGCGTCGGCACTGAAGGCAGCAAAGTGCGCTGCGATGTGATCGATCTTTATCACGGCGGCCAGTACAAACTGTATCGCTATCATCGCTTCCAGGATGTGCGCTTGGTTTTCGCGCCGGAACAAGCCGCCGCCTTTTTCGGTGGCGATCCAGATAACTTTAATTTCCCACGCTACGACTTGGATATGTCGCTGGTTCGCGTTTACGAAGACGACAAGCCCGCGCAAGTCGCAAATTATTTTCCGTTGAACGCACAAGGCCCAGCGGCAGACGAGCCGGTCTTCGTAGTTGGCCATCCCGGCTCGACAGATCGCGGACTGACGCTCGCTCAGCTGTCATTGCTGCGCGATCAATTGGTACTAGATACCGTGTTGCGGCTGGCCGAATATCGTGGCGTATTGACGGCATATAGCACTACCGGCGCAGAAGCCAATCGCACCGCAGCCGGTGAGCTTTTTGGCGTGGAAAATAGTTATAAAGCATTGCGTGGCAGATTAAGCACGCTGCTCGACCCAGTATTATTTACCCGCAAACAGGCCGATGAAACGGCGCTGCGCAAATACGTCGCGAGCCAACCCAAACTCGCCAAAGAAATCGGCGGTGCTTGGGATGCTATCGCGCAAGCCGAAAAAATACATCGCGATTTATCGCGCCCGCTCAGCCAAATAGAAGGTGGTCTCGGCTTTAATAGTCAGTACTTTCAAATTGCCCGCACGTTAGTGCGCGGTGCGGCTGAACGTGTAAAAGCCAACGCCGAACGCCTGCCGGAATTTAACGACAACGTAATTCCGCAAGTCGAAGCGACTCTATTTTCCAACGCGCCAATTTATCCCGAATTGGAAAAAGTAAAACTCACGTTTGCGCTGACCAAATTGCGCGAAGTGCTCGGCACAGATGTGTCCTTGGTGCAGCGCGTACTCGGCAAGCAATCGCCCGAACAACTGGCCACGCGTTTAATTAGCAGCACACGACTCGGGGACCCAGCTACTCGCCGTCGCTTATGGGACGGTGGCGCTGCGGCAATTGCGAGCAGCGACGATCCCTTTATTCGATTGGCTGTCGACATTGATCCTGACGCGCGCGCATTGCGCACACGCTATGAGCGAGAGGTCGAAGCAGTAGTGCAAAAAAATACAGAAGCGATTGCGAAAGCACGCTTCGCCTTGGCGGGAGATACGACCTATCCCGATGCGACGTTTACGTTGCGCCTATCGTACGGCGTAGTAAAAGGTTGGGAGGAAGCCGGCCAGCAGATCACGCCGTTTACTCAATTTGACGGTGCTTTTGCCCGCGCCACCGGTGCTGCGCCATTCGCGTTACCGGCGTCGTGGATCGCCAATAAAGACAAACTCACATTGACGACGCCGCTGAATTTCGTCACCACCAACGACATCATCGGCGGCAATTCCGGCAGCCCCGTGCTCAATCGTAAAGGCGAATTGGTTGGGTTGATCTTCGACGGCAATATTCACTCGCTCGGTGGTGCATACACCTACGACCCGACGCTCAATCGTTCGGTGGCCGTGGACAGTGCCGCCATTTTGGAAGCGCTCGATAAAATTTACGACGCCAAATCGCTCGTCAACGAATTGAGTGGCAATTAACGATATCGAGGCAGAAAATTCGATCACCCCAGCCCGAGTAAATCGCCATGGACCCGATACTCAATATCCTTTTAGGTTTTTTACTCGGACTGTTTTCTAAATTCGTTTATGACTGGAATTTGGACCGCAAGGAAGCACACACCATTAAGCAAAGTCTTCTGCTTGAAATCCTCTACATGCACGAACCCGCACAGCGCTTGCAGCTCGATAAATACAGTGAAAAATATGAGGGCGACGCATTCACGCACGAAGTTTTATCGGCGTCATTTTGGCGACCGGCCTACTCGACCAAAATATACGAAAACCACATGTCGAAAATCGACCGGCTGTTGGGCTCCGATATTTGTCTGCAATTGCATTATTACTATTGGATGATCGAAAAATTAAATGCGGCGAATGCCGATGAGGCAACCAGCTTTACGTCCGAATTCGCTAAGAATTATTTAAACAACGTTGCTCACGCGTATTCGATTGGAACTGGCGCCGTCGAAGCACTGCTAGGAAACGATGAAGCCAAAAATGCAATGCACGCCAATCTGCAGGCGCTTATCGATACTTTTCACGACGAGCCTACGCGACAGACGGTGGCAAAAATATTAAAAAAATATAAATGAATAAATTCGCAACGCGTACTTTTGCAGGGGGTCACCACCGCTGAATTTATTCGAGATGCAAGTTACGCATGCAGAATAAAAACGCCGACCTCGACAACTCCACGGCGTGAAACCTAAATGCAAGACATAAAAAACCCGCAATTAAGCGGGGTTTTTATGTCTGCGAAAATCGGCAGACTTCAAAATGGTGCCAGGACTGGACTCGAACTTTAAACACAACCTAATGATTATAAACACAACCTGATAATTAGATTATTAATAAGACCCCTAAGCGAACCCCTAAATTGCCACTACCAGGCTAAGCTAATAGTGAAGGTGCAAAGCTTAAAGCCCATTTTCTAACTGATTCAAATTCGGCCTTCGCGGTCGGCTCTCGCTGCATCTTACCAGCAGCGAACTTCTACATAACGAAGAGGGCTAGACCCAAAGTCGTCTGACACAGGCAGCAGATCAGAGAGCGCGTATCGACCACTGCCGCCACGCCCTATTCTGAATTCAGCAGCTTGCCATCGCCTACGTGGGCGGCAAGTGGGAAGTGCAACTCGCACTGCGTCCCCTCGGCGCGACTGAGATTCTCCTTCGGCAAATACGGCGAGACAAATAATCCGCGCCGCTGCGCCAGAATCATAAGCCGCACGCGCAGCTCTTTGCGTTGAGGCTTCCTCAAGCCGGTCGCGTCGACGATGATTTCTGCGTGCAGTTGATCTGAAGCGTCGCCACGATCGTAGACACGAACCCTAGACGCTGTATCGTCGTCAAGCTTGCATGCCCGCAGTTCGGCGGCAGTCATATGGAACGCGCCGACATAGAGGTTCTCGGGATCCGGGTTGCGACCATCGGTACCTTTACGTCGCTGCTCTGCCCGTCCTTCGAATCGCCCATGCACTTCAGAAGCGTGCGCGTCCCAGCCATCGAGGAGACGCTGAGCCGAAGCTCCGTGCGAAAACGCCTCTTGGAACAACGAATCGTCTACGCCGCCCTGGGCAGTGAGCTTGTTCGGGTAGTCGAGGCTTCTTGCCAGCAGTTCGTCGTCAGCCACCGGCCCAGGGGAGTACTCGGACATTTTCTCGGTTTGTTTCGCGCCGTCCATGTCTTTCGCAACAAGTTGCTCCACGGGCGGCAGCTTCGACTCGCTGTCAAGATCGTAAAAGCTCACGGCCGCCCTCAGTAGCTGATCGACAGCAATTCGCTAATGAGCGCAGGGGGCAACGGTTCATCGGGCACTTTCCAAGTCCCCGAAATATAATTCGTGCCGTCGGTTCCCGCCCAACTGTGCTCACCATCAACTTCAAAGTCTATGCTGGCGTAGCACAGACCACGACGCCAGTAGGCACCGACTGTCCCGTCTTCCAAAAACATCGGCGACGGCGCTGGCATCCGAGCCAAAATTAGGTTGGCCAAACCCAACAGCGCAGCGTTCTTCTGCTCCTTCGAAGGCACATCGGCGGCCATACCCGTCCGGTGCCCCACACTTGTTCGATAGAACTCTACCGCCTTGAAGATGGATTCGTAAGAGTCGAAGTATTCCTGGGGAATCTGGCCAAGTGGGGCGACCAACAAGGTTGCGTCCACGGTTTCAACGACTGTCTGACTGCCAAAACGGCTCAACCAAGCATTGATCTGAATACAGATCTGCGCAATGGGTGACACCAAGTAGTCGATATCGGACTTTGCCATAGGCCCGGCGACCGAAATGAAATACTCACCGACAACGTACGCCGTCGAGTGTGTAGGCGTCGACTGGCGAGGGCTCGCTAGCGACGTGGTCAAAAATGCAGACCCCTCAGGTAAAGCTGAGTTGCTATTCATGTGTTTCCCCTGTGCAGCCGATTGCCCTGAGCGCGCCATCGCTGAGGATCGCGTTAATCACATCAATGTTTTCGTTATGTAGGCATTGCAGGATCTGGTCGATTTCTCCTGCAGTGATTGGCATAGGGGTCAGTCCATCGACCGAAGTCGCAAACATTCGGTGCTGGCCGCCGATACGCGCAAAGTGCGCGCCATTGACATCGGTTATGTCAGTCGCAACGTTGTTGAGAACACGGCGTCCATCTGGTGCCGTCGAAAACCAGCCTTGGTGACAATGCCAGAAAGAAGGCTGCTCAAATAGGTGCTTAGGGATGTATTTGCCGTCCATGCGAAAGAGCTGCCCAGTTGCTGCCGGAGAGGCTCCATCCAATAACCGAAATGCATCTTGGTACTGCAGGCCGATCGCATTAACCTTAGCGCCATTGGCCATTGCTACATCCAAGAACGGCCGCAGGATCTCCAGTGCCTGGGGTTTGACGTTCTTCCAGCGGTCGTACGCGGTGCAGTTTACCGAGATAAACTCAGGTCGAATTGAGGCAATCCAAGTAGCTTTGCCCGTGGCGTCCAAGCGCTGCAGGTCGAACCCGCCGTTGCGTCCAATGAACTGAGGGGGCATAACATTCGCAGGCGCAAGCTGCTGGTTTCCGTTCGGGTCGACAACCAAGGGCTGGTTGATGCCTTGGAGCACGAAAGCCTGCATTGGCGTCAGCGTCGGCAGAAACCCTTTAAGAGCATCGCTGGCTTCGTACACCGCTTGCAGCGAAGCAATTTGCCCATCGTCAAGAGGCGGCATAACCCATTCCACGCCGATCGCCATAACTTCGATCGCGTGATCGCCTCCAACAGGTTGAATACGAGTGCTGTCCACTTTCTGCCTAATGATTTGAACGAGTTTGCTGATTATATGGATGTGAAGATTGTAGAGCAGGAACAGTAAGGCCGCCCCCAACGAAGGTCAAGAGATACCCTCAGCCATCTTTATGAGACTTATTCGCGCTCAATCGCATCCAGATCGCACAAAGAGCTCATTCGCCTAGCCATAATTGGCCATTAGTAGTCAGGCTAATCCATGATGTGGGATCAGCCTGACGGAATCGCGCAAGAAATTGATCCGAACAAATTTTGTTGGCGAACTATTCGTCGGCTATGGCCGAAAAGCCTAAGCCCGAATTTAAGCCCCTACAATTTATCGCTCTGACTGCGATCCAAAAAAACAGCTTTTTTCTAACCTGACCGCGTGAAAAAAAGACTGGGGCGACGGTTTCCGGTGAAATAGTCCGAGACTTTTGCACCCCCTACCCCTATGGAATTATTTAGAGGCATGGGGGTGCACTGCAATTGAATGATTAGCCAGAGCGCGCTTCCAGATCAACTCTGCGAAACGCCAGCGCATCGTATAGAGCCAGACCAGCACGCAGCTCAACAAGGATCAGTACAAGGTTACGAGTCGCATAGTCTTTGTGGTCGCGCGTGAGGTACAGCGTGGGCTGCATACGATCGAGGAAGTTCGTCTGATTGGTATCACCGATTAGCGCGCGGCCTACAGGGACGCTCGGACTCGTCACCACCGGCATGCCCCATAAGGAGTTGGGGCGCGGTACCGCTGGACTGCCATACACATAGTCCTCCTGAAGGTTATCAGTCACATTGATAGCAAACCAATCGGCAGGATTAAGCAGCACGACATTCGGCTCGTAGCCGTCGTTCTGCATTTTGTACTGGGCTTCACCGATACGATCAGCCGGTTTTGTCTGCGCTGTTGTGATCGCTATTGCCTGCGTATACAAGCCGTCGATATTACCTGCAGTCCCACTCCCAGTAATGAGCGAAGCTTCGAGCTTGTCTTGGACCTTGTAGGTCATGATGCGCTGCAGCAACGCGTCGAGCCCCGCAACGTCATCGAGCACCTGCGCGCTTGCGGTAGTGTGAACAGCAATCGTCGCAATGGGAGTGCTTGCAAGCTCGCCATCGAAAATGATTTCGGCTTTTTCGTCGCCTTCGTCCGCTTGTGCAGCGGCATCACCGTCCGAATTCAGCTGCGCAAACTCATAACGATTCGAGCTGACCGGCAGCGCCGGCAACAGACTCAGCAAACGCAACTGACGTACGCCACCCTGGTAATAAGCGCCGGCCGCACGATCCGGTGCCACAGGGAAAACTGACGCGGGGCTATCACCCGTATCAACACCAACAAGCGCTTTAATGCCTTGCGCGAGATTGTAGTGTTCAGTGGACTGGACCGCCCTTGATCGGAATTTTGCGAAACTTTCTTCGTTAAGGAAATCCTTGTTAAACGTTAAATTCCCATTCGCTCTTGGTGCTAGATGAGTGCTGCGCACTTGTTTCTGCTCGATTTCGCGAACCTGCTCCTTCAAAAGGATTTGTTGTTGATGAATTTCGTTGAGACGCGCGGACGCGGTATCACTAAATTTTTTGATTTCAGAAATTAATTCGGCTTCCATAATAAAACTCCTAATTAGAGAAAACTTTAGTGGCGGATTTGAGCGCGCCAACAATGTTGGCAAGCTTCTCGGCTTCAAGCGCTTCAAACGCATCGAAGTCGGTAAAGCCGCGTGTAACGATTTGGGTGGCTTCTCGGCGTGAATAGCCGAGCGCATGCAATGCTTTTTCGAGATCGCGTTTTGTGGTGGGTTTGATTGGTTGGATTTGTTTTACAGACGTGACACGTGCGCCAGAATCAGCTGGCAGCGCCACTACTGAAATTTCCATCAAATCGATTTCGGTGAGAACGTTCACTCCATTGACTGTTTCGGATCCGCCTTTGGCAACGCGAAAGCCGATCGACAAGCCGCTAATATCGCCAGCACGCAAATGCTCGAAAGCTTGCACGCCCGCATCCGTTTTTAGATTTAGTTGACCCTCGACGCGCAGGCCTCGCGCATCCTCTTTCAGCGCGAGCCAGCGACCGATAGGCGCATCCATTTGATGTGACCACAGCATTGCCGGAGCATTGCCGCTGGCACGATACGCAGCGAGAGATTGTGCGTAAGCGCCAGGCGCAATAGTGTCGCCATACGAGTCAACACCCCCGAACACGGAAGCATAACCATCGATACGGCCTTGCGGCTGCGAACGAATTTCAAACAGAGGGAGTGAAAACTGCGGTGTCATTAACAACGTTCTCGCCAAAGTGAAAACAAAACGCAATTTGCGCTTTCTATTCGACTTCGGCGGGCATCGCGCACCGCGGGTGAAGTGGTCAGAGTGCCTGCATCGCGCAGGCTTTGACTGGAAGTTATTGTAACTGAAAAAACAAATGCCTCAATGGGCATTTTGTGGCGAACCTTCGGCAATAGTTGCAATCACCTTACGCTCGCCCTCTTGCGAGATCATCACCATACATATGCTGCCCTGGTCATGTTTATCGATAGTTAATTCCAAGCCTGCGCGCCAATCTTTCTGCTCCTGAAGCCGAATTAAAATTGCTCTGGTCTCGGCTGGAAGATTCTGCAAAAACCGAAACATGAGCATGATCGAGTTCGTCTTGAACTCATTGGTCAGCTCGGTTAATTCGATTGGGTTATCGTCAGGAATAAAATTCATAGTTACACCTCGTCGTAGTTGATAAGTTTTAATTTTGAATACGTTCGGGTCAGCTCGTAGCCCCGCCGAACGGATAGCGCGGGTCTGTTTTGATAAATCGCGCTAGCGCGTGTGGATCTGGATAACAGCCAGCACGAATGTCGGCCAAATCGTCGGCGGTAAAATAATGTTTAAGCAAATGCTCGGGCGGCAGCGGTAGGCGTTGGCAAAGTTTCGCAAGGTAGCTGCGAAGGTCGATTACTTTGCCGCCATTGTCGTTTTGTGACGTAACAGCCGTAACAAGCGTGCAAGCCACGGATGATGCGGGCGAATGATTCACAAGCAGTCGCAACAAATCGGCTTTATGGGAAACCAGCTGCTCGCGGAGTGATGGTGTAATCGTTCCTGGCGGCGCCTTTATGTGTAAACGCTCGCCTTTTGCAGTTACATGCACTCCTATCGACTGAAGTTGGTTTAAAAAATCGATCGCGGAATTGATACGTCGAACTCCTCAGCGTCTGCTCCATACATGCCCTCGACACCCATATGTGCCCTCTTCTTTTGCTGGGCATCTATGAGGCTTGCGGGCATATATGGAGAGCTGGGCAGACTCCAGAAGGTTTTGCGATCCTTCCCGAATCCCTCAGGACGAGCAATCACGCTCAGACGCTCGCGAGCAGTGCGGATAACTTTTTCGGAAAAGCCCTCCTGCCGCATCTGGCCCTTAACATCTCGGCTCAGCATCTCCCCAAGGTGCAGAATGTCGCGCAGTATGTTGGCCGCGTCATCGCTTAGATCGCCGTCAAAACTCTCTGGCTCGGACTCGACCGCGCCCAGAATTTCGCGAGCACTACCTTCAACAGAGCCCCCCCACTTTATGCGAGTGGTCTCAATGTTTTCGTCGACCATGGCCGGCTCGATGGTGTAGGAAAAACCGCCATCGTCCTGAGAGATATTCGACTTGGCCCGCGCCAACACGTGGCTTTCGCCGTCTTCCTGTTTGGCACATACCAACACCGTGCGTGCGAGCGCGGAGAATGCCTGAGAGCCGATGACGCGCTCCTGGGGCGATGACCCCTTGCTACCCTTCGCAAAGTGACTGATACCGATCACTGCGCAATCAAGTGCCGCAGCGAAATCTACTAGGGCTTGCAAGCTGCGCCGCACATCATTGGCCTTGTGCATATCGCCACCGACAGCGGAAACGATCGGATCGACCATGAGCAATGCAGCGCCGCCAAGCTTGTCAACAGCGCGATGCAACATCGCAATATCGTTTGCGGGATCAAACGGTACTGACTCGCCATCTGAGGCGACCGCACCTTGAATAATATGCACGCGATTCAGATTGGCACCGGCTGCAATCAATCGCGGAATCAGCGTGTCGGCCGGATCATCCTCGCTCGACCATATCAATACATTGCCGGGGATGCGACACGGCTTACCATCGGGCCAGCGACCGGCATTGGTCAGCGTTGCAGCAAGACTGATAACAACCGTGGTCTTACCAGTACCAGCCACACCCGCGAGAATCGCCAACTTCTTGCGAGCGAACCAGCCAGGCCATAGCCACCGAATTGGCTCCGGCTTTATATCGGCAGCGCACACCAGATCGACATGAGAGTGACCTAGCTCGACCGTAGGGGAGCTCGATTGCGCTTGAATCCTACGCAAGTCCGAATCGGCGTCGATTTTTCGCTGGATCTCGCCTGCTGGAATTTTCATCGCGACTCCGCTTTGATTTCAGCAAGTAGCTGTTCAGATTTTGTAGTAAGTGCCAACCTAAGAAATTGCCGCGAAACAGCATCAAAAAAGGAGAGGTCGAGTGCGCCGGCCGCACGGAGGACAACCGCGAGTGCATCAACATCGATCGGCGCGTACAGCCAAACAACCGCATGACAATCGCGAAGAATTGACCAATCGAATTGCAACGGATCTTCGCCAGGTGGCACACACAGTACCCGGCGTAACCCCGATCGAGAGAGACTGTTCGCTGCTGACCAGGCGCCGAGAAAAATCCAAGCGCCGCTTTCTGAGCGCTGCCGATTTGAGAGCCCAAATTTTTTTGCGAACGCTGGCGCGCGACGATGGGAAGTTGTCACTGGGCATCCCTCGCCGCTTTACGCTGCTCAATCCATGCGCGAAGCTCCACAGCGTCGAAGTAAACTGCTGCCTGGCGGGTCGATCCAAATTTCAGCGCGCGCGGGAAGTCTGGATATTTTTCTTGCAGGAGACGAAGACCATTGCGTGAGGTGTCGAGAGCGCGACAAGCAGCACTCATGCGCAAAAGCATTTGATTGACAGGGATTTCGTTCATTTGGAATGCACCGTTCGTTAGAGGTGCACCCAATTATTCACATGGTTATTTAAAGAACTACCCCGATTGCGCGCAGGGAGGGTAATTTAGGCACTAAATCGTTTAATACTCTCTTTGCTCAACCAATCGTCATAGACCGTTATAAACGAGATTGGATAACGCTCTGAGATTTCGTGCGCGAATGCCTTTTTGTCACCTCGTTTGTGTGGAGCTCGCGCAAGCCACTCCCTAACTGCGGCACATCGAATTTCAGCGTTTCTATCCGCTGCCGCATCCACTCTCTGCTGGCGATTCGATTTTTTCTGTCTCAACGCTTCCCACGCCTCAATAGTTTTTTGCGATTGCTCGATTAATCGACCTAACTCATATCCCGCGCTTAAGAGATCGAGCCCACCACCATTTCCTATGACGAGATGAATGCATTCGCGAGCCCTTTTGGCAATCACTCTGGCATCACGCCAAAGCGTAGCGGGAGTGGCCTGAAGTGGATCATCGATCGTAGTGTATGGAGTGCTCGCAAACTTTTCGGCGTCTTCCGCTAGCATCGTGAGTTTTTCGACTGTATCAGCCTCATCCACGAAGAGCGTGAGCTTTGGCGCTTCCGGTAGCGCCCTGAGTTTTTTATTAGGCGTTACATGACGGAAAAAAATAGGTAGTGGAACTGAGGTGTTTGAGGGTTTTTTGGACATAACTTAAACTCACTTCGCCCCAAATATTAGGCGTGTTTTTTCTTCGAAATCTTCACGATATTTTTCGCACCCTTACCGCGATGAGCGAAGTCATACGGCGTGACGTGTTCGTGCGAATTCGCATCGAGATAATCGGCCCACCACTGAACCATCAATCGACGCTCATCCAAGTGCTCGGCTTTGTGTATGTACGCTGCGCGCACGCCTGAGCGCTCCTGGTGGCTCATCTGGCGCTCGACGGCATCGCGCGACCACAATCCGGACTCAACCAATGAAGAACACGCCATCGTGCGGAAACCATGCCCACACACATCGTTTTGTGTATCGAAGCCCATGCGCCGAAGCGCTTTGTTTACAGTGTTTTCCGACATTGGCTTGCGCGGATCGTGGTCACCAGCGAAGGCGAAATCAAATGGGCCTGTGAACTGGTGAACCTGCTGGATCACATTGAGCGCTTGGCGGCTTAGCGGGACAAGGTGCGGCGTGCGCATTTTTGAGCCGCGGGAAGAGTTCTTCACCCCCTTGACCTCTTCCCGCTCGGCTGGAATTGTCCACATGGCACGATCGAGATCAATTTCACTCCAGCGCGCAAAGCGCAATTCAGAGCTGCGAATGAAAACCAACAAAGAGAGGCGCAAGGCGAGAATAGTGAGCGGTCGACCGCGATCGCTACCAATCGCCTGTAGCAGATCAGGCAAACGCTCCAGCGGCAGCGCAGGACGGTGTTTCGTTTTGCCGGTGGCGGTAGCGCCCACCAGGTCACGCGCGGGATTATTCTCAGTGAAGCCATGTTGAACAGCGTGGCGCATGATGGCGGTGCAGTATTGGCGCAAGCGCGCAGCCAGATGCAGTGCATCGTTCTGCTCTACTGCCTTCAACGGCGCGAGCAGATCGCGAACCTTGATATCGCCAATTGACCGACTGCCCAACGCGGGGAAAAGGTGCATCTCCATTCGGCGTAAAACCGCCTGTGCATGGCCCTCAGTCCATTTGCGAGCCATTGCGGCATGCCATTCGAGCGCGCGCATCTTAAACGTGTCACTGCCATCGTAAGCAGCTCTACGCTTTCCGGCTCGCATCTCCTCGACCGGGTCTTTTCCATGTACAAGCCAAGTCTTTGCCTCAGCTCTGCGCTCGCGTGCTGCCTTCAGACTTAAGGCGGGGTACTTCCCGAACGTCGCGAGCCCTTCGCGGCCATCCGGCCTGACATATTTGAAGCGCCATGTTTTGACGCCAGTGGGTTTTACAAGGAGGAAAAGGCCTTCACCGTCCGATAGCTTCCATTCACGTTCGCGGGGCTTTGCAGCTTCGCATTTGGTATCAGATAGAGGTACAACAGTGCGCGGCATAGGGGTACGTTCTCAATCGAACCTAAACATACCCTAGAACATACCCCTAAACCTTAAACCTGTACAGATGCACTCACATACACCAGAAACAGAAAACCCCGCACTTGGCGGGGCTCTTCTGGGTTTTTAGATCATTCAGAGTCATCTAAAAACATACTATTGGTGCCCAGGACTGGACTCGAACCAGCACAGCTTACGCCACTACCACCTCAAGGTAGCGTGTCTACCAATTTCACCACCTGGGCAAGATCTTGCAGTTTATTACTGCGGTGCAGCCGGTGTGGAAGGAACCTCCCCGGCAGCAGGCGCGGAATTGTGCTCGACCGAAGGAACCTCGTCAACTGGTTTTGTCGGCGCTGGCGCAACGGGGATTTCCATGGCAGCAGGCGCAGGCATATCGACCAAACCGGCATTTTCCGCATGGTGTCTTGCGACCACCGACAGCGCCAAACTGGTAGCAAAGAAAATGGTGGCCAAAATTGCCGTCGCACGAGTTAACGCATTACCGCTCCCACGGCTTCCGAATAATGTTTGCGAGGCGCCGGAGCCGAACGACGCGCCCATATCGGCGCCCTTGCCCTGCTGAATCAAAACCAAACTGATGACGCAAATAGCCGCCAGTACGTGAAAAACAATAATTAACGTTTCCATAATTTTATTCTGCCGCTTTGCAAATCGCGGCAAATTCCTCAGCGTTAAGTGATGCACCCCCGACGAGACCACCGTCGATATCGGGTTGTGCGAATAGTGCGGCGGCATTGTCAGCTTTTACGCTGCCGCCATACAAAATCTTTACTGTATCGGCTACCGCTGCGCCCTGTTCGGCCAAGCGAGTCCGAATAAAAGCGTGAACATCCTGCGCTTGCTGCGGCGTTGCGGTTAAGCCGGTGCCGATTGCCCAGACCGGTTCATAGGCGATCACTACACGCGTCAAATCGCTTGCATCCAAGCGCGCGAATACGGCGCTCAACTGCGCGCCAATGACATCCAGCGCGTTTCCGCTTTCGCGTTCGGCCTGACTTTCGCCAACACACACAATTGGCGTCAGATCATGGGCTAAGCAAACCGCTGCCTTTTCCGCCACGACAGCGCTGGCTTCGTTAAATAATTTACGCCGCTCAGAGTGGCCGACGATGACATAGGTACAGGAGCAATCCTGCAACATACTCGCCGCTACTTCACCGGTGAAAGCGCCCTTCGATTCGGTACTGACATTCTGCGCACCCAGCGCGATAGCATCGCCTAACACCGGTTGGGTGGAAGACAAATAAACGAACGGCGGGCACACGGCGATATCGACTTTAAGCGACGGCGGCAATACTTTCTTGAAATCTGTTAACAATCGCGCGATGACGGAATGACTGCCGTGCATCTTCCAATTGCCAACGACTAACTTGCGGCGCATCCACTTCCCCTAGAAAACAAACACTTCCGCTAAAAAACACGTTTACGAAAAAAAACAAAGCCCGCTAAAAACGGCGGGCAATGTTAACCAAAGCACTGCGATGACACAAGGAACGCGGCGCTTAAGCCACCGCGCGTTTAACAATTTGCGCGAGATCGCCGCACAATGTTTCCACCAGCGCGCGGTCCTCGCCTTCGACCATCACTCGCACTACCGGCTCGGTCCCGGACGGACGCAACAACACACGACCGCGGCCGGCCAATCTTTTCTCGGCCGCCGCCACCGCATCGCTGACGCCCGGCGCTGCGTTGATATCGAATTTGCGCGCCAAGCGTACGTTTTGCATGATCTGCGGGAATTTCTGCATACCGCTTTTCAATTCGTGCAGCGTCTTGCCGGTGATCACGAAGGCGAACAACACTTTCAGTGCCGCGATGATGCCGTCGCCGGTGGTGGTGACATCGGTGCAGATGATATGGCCGGAGTTTTCGCCGCCGAGCCGCCAGCCGCGCGCCAGCATTTGCTCAATGACGTAACGATCGCCCACTTTTGCGCGCGTAAAAGGGATTTCCAGCTCCGCCAGCGCCAACTCGAAACCCAAATTAGACATCAAGGTGCCGACCACTCCGGCACAACTGCCGCGCGTGCGCAATTGGTCGCAAGCGATGATGTAAAGCAGCTCATCGCCATCGACTACCTCACCACGATGATCGACAAACAACACGCGATCGCCGTCGCCGTCGAACGCGATCCCGAGATCGGCCTGCTCAGCCAGCACGCGCTGACGCAGTGCTTCCGGCTCCGTAGAACCAACGCCATCGTTGATATTGAGACCGTTAGGTTCGATGCCCATCGCAATTACGTGCGCGCCCAACTCCTCAAACACGGCGGGAGCAACGTGATATGTGGCGCCGTGCGCGCAATCGACCACGATTTTTTTACCGCGCAAATTAAAGTAGGTCGGAACCGTACTCTTACAAAATTCGATGTAACGGCCAGCGGCGTCGTTGATGCGAACCACCTTGCCGAGCTGCGCCGATTCAACCGTCGTCATCGGCTCCTCGATTTGCTGCTCGATCGCCGTTTCTACCGCGTCGGGCAACTTCTCGCCTTCGCTGGAAAAGAATTTGATGCCGTTATCTTGATACGGGTTGTGCGAGGCGCTGATGACAATGCCAGCCTGTGCGTGAAAGGTGCGCGTTAAGTAGGCGATTGCCGGCGTCGGCATCGGCCCGAGCAGCGATACGTCTATGCCTGCCGCAACTAGGCCAGCCTCAAGGGCCGATTCGAACATGTATCCGGAGATGCGCGTGTCCTTGCCGATAATCACTTTGCCGCGCCCCTCGCGCGCAAATACTTTGCCGGCCGACCAGCCCAACTTGAGCATAAACTCGGGATTGATCGGGCCTTCGCCCACTAATCCGCGCACACCGTCGGTACCAAAGTATTTTCTGCTCACTCAACTTGCTCCTTGAAAACGCTGGTGCAGAGGCGAACCGCATCGGCAGTTTCACGCACATCGTGCACTCGAAATATAACGGCTCCGCGCATTGCGGCAATGGCTGCTAATGCCAAGCTGCCGGCCAACCGCTCGGACACCGGACGCTTTAGAACCTGACCAATTAGCGATTTACGCGACAACCCAACCAGGATCGGACAATGCAGGGATTGCAGCTGATCCAAACGGTTTAACAGCTGCAGATTGTGTTGCGCGGATTTACCAAAGCCAAAGCCAGGGTCGATAACGAGATTGCGCCGCGCGACTCCCAGTTTAGTACACGCTTCAATACGTTGCGTTAGGAATGCCATAACGTCTGCGACTACATCGGCATAGGCTGGCGCCTGTTGCATCGAGCTCGGCTCACCCTGCATATGCATCAAACACGCGGGCAAGCCGGTGGCTGCGACAGCTTCAATGGCTCCGGGTCGCGCCAGCGCGCGCACATCGTTGATAAACCCCACTCCCGATGCAGCAGCGGCCAACATAAGCTGTGGATTGCTGGTATCGACGGACAGCACGACATCGAAATCGCGCGCGAGACGTTCGATCACCGGCAGCACTCGATCTTGCTCTTCTTGCGAAGAAACAGCGGCCGCACCGGGACGCGTCGATTCGCCACCGATATCGATGATATCGGCGCCCTCACTGACCATTTGTTCGACGCGATGCAGCACTTTATCGAGCGCTAAATTAGCACCGGAATAGAGCACCCCACCGTCCGAAAACGAATCGGGCGTTACGTTCAAAATGCCCATCACGCGTGGGCGGGAGAGATCTAAAACGCGTCCGGCGCAATTAAGCGCCGGACCGAGAGGTTTAATGATCATGCTGACTGTCAGTGTTCGCCGGCAGGTCCGCCAATGGGGCTGGGGCGATTGTCATCCGGCGCTGGAACCGTGCTGCCGCCGCTCGGTGGATTGTTGGTCCAATCGGCCGGCGGACGCGGTTTACGTCCGGACATGATGTCGTCGATTTGAATCGCATCAATGGTTTCGTACTGCACCAGTGCGTCCGCCATCATTTCGAGTTTCTCGCGGTTCTCAACCAACAAGCTTTTCGCAGTCGTATAACACTCGTCGATGATACGGCGCACTTCGTGGTCGATGTCTTTTGCCGTTTCACCGGAAACGCTGCGACCGCCGCCGCCCGATGAGCGACCGAGGAACACCTCTTCCTCGTTTTCTTCATACAGCAGCGGGCCCATTTTTTCCGACAAGCCCCACTTGGTAACCATATTGCGGGCAATTTCAGTGGCGCGCTTGATATCGTTGGACGCACCCGTGGTGACGCCATCGACGCCGTTGATCATTTCCTCGGCTATACGGCCGCCAAATAACGAACAGATATTGCCGACAATATGGCGGCGGCTGAGGCTGTAACGATCCTCTTCGGGCAGGAACATCGTAACGCCCAAAGCGCGGCCGCGCGGAATAATGCTGACCTTGTAAACCGGATCGTGTTCTGGCATCAGACGACCGACAATCGCGTGGCCGGCTTCGTGATACGCAGTGTTGAGCTTCTCTTTGTCGGACATCACCATCGATTTGCGCTCAGCGCCCATCATGATTTTGTCTTTCGCCAACTCGAAATGCATCATGGTAACGGTGCGCTTGTTGGAGCGTGCCGCAAACAGAGCCGCCTCGTTAACCAAGTTCGCCAAATCCGCACCCGAGAAACCCGGTGTACCACGCGCAATAACCGATGCATCGACATCATCGGCCAACGGCACTTTGCGCATATGTACTTTCAGAATTTGCTCGCGACCACGAATATCGGGCAAGCCGACCACTACCTGACGATCGAAACGACCCGGCCGCAATAATGCAGGGTCTAGTACATCGGGACGGTTGGTAGCAGCGATAACGATAATGCCGTCGTTTGCTTCAAAGCCGTCCATCTCGACCAGCAATTGGTTCAGAGTTTGTTCGCGTTCGTCATGGCCACCGCCCATACCAGCGCCGCGATGCCGACCGACCGCGTCGATTTCATCGATAAAGATGATGCAGGGCGATTGCTTCTTGGCTTGATCGAACATGTCGCGTACGCGCGACGCGCCGACACCGACGAACATTTCGACGAAGTCGGAACCGGAGATCGAGAAAAATGGCACTTTAGCTTCGCCGGCGATTGCTTTCGCCAACAGCGTTTTACCGGTGCCGGGTGGACCTACCATCAATACGCCACGGGGAATACGACCGCCGAGACGCTGGAATTTACCCGGGTCGCGCAAAAACTCAACCAGCTCGCTGACATCCTCTTTGGCTTCGTCGCAACCGGCGACATCAGCAAAGGTAGTTTTGATCTGATCTTCGCCGAGCAGTCGCGCCTTGCTTTTACCAAACGCCATCGGACCGCCACGGCCGCCCGCGCCACCCTGCATCTGCCGCATGAAAAACATGAAGACGACAATGATGATCAGAATCGGGAAGCTCGCCACCAGCAACTGCGACCATAGGCTCTGCTGCTCAGGTTTGACACCACGTATTTCCACCTTGTGGTTATACATGTCTTCCATCAATTTCGGATCGTCGAGGAGCGGACGCACTGTGTCAAATACCGAACCATCGACGCGCTCGCCATTAATTATTTGGCCGTCGATAGTTACACGCTTTACTTGCTCGTTTTTAACCGATTCGATAAAGCTGGAATACGTTAGCTGCTCTTTGGTGGGTTGCATGCTGAAGTTATTAAAAACCGTCAGCAGTACCGCCGCAATAATCAGCCACAACAGGAGATTTTTGGCCATGTCGTTCAAGTATGAACCCTCTCTTAGGCGCTTTTCCCCCGGCATCGCGGGAAAACAACTAGTGAAACTGTACTACAGAAAGCGACCTTGCTCCACGCAATGACAATCAGCATTTCTACTTAACATCGGACGAGTGCGCGATTGCGCCGCAACGCTTTGCAAATCCCGCATGATCCGCAGCGTACCTAAACTAAAGTTCAACTGAAGCTCAATTGAAACGAGATGGACGTCATACCTGCATCACCGCTCCACTCATATTGGGGATGGTATCGAGGATTACAATGTCGGCGCCGCTGCCCTAAAACAAAAACTCGTCGCGTACGAATATTCGATAAGACCATTGCACGAACTCTAATGCACCCGGTTCGATGGCAACTGGTCATGACTATCTGCTGCGCGGTTTCTGAATTACAATGCGCGCCCTTTCCAGCTTCGACTAACCGCCATGCCTTTCGAACCAGACCGCAAGAAACAATTGCGCACCATCGGCCATCAATTGCGCCCCATCGTTATGATTTCCGAGCGCGGCATTACCGAGGGCATCAGTTTGGAGCTCGAACGCGCACTAGAAGACCATGAGCTGATCAAAGTGAAATTGGCGCTAGCCGACCCGAGCGCACGCCGTGAATTGGCGGTCACATTGTGCGAACAGCATCGTGCGGAATTGGTACAAGCGGTGGGAAAGGTGGTGTTGATATTTCGTGCGGCGAAAAAACCGAATCCGCGTCTGTCGAATTTACTGCGTCCGGTATAGCCGCGATTAGGGCGCCACGCGCCCTTTAGTATTTATACGTGACGCACGTCTTCAATTTCGTATTCGATATCGCCGTTAGGCGCTTTCACGATCACTACATCACCGACTTCCTTGCCGATTAATGCGCGGGCTATAGGCGACGTCACCGATACTCGATGCTGTTTAACATCCGCTTCGTCTTCGCCGACGATTTTGTAAACCACGGCTTCTTCGGTTTTGCAGTTAATCAAATCGACCGTAACGCCAAAAATCACCTTGCCGGTGCGTGGAATTTTGGTGACATCGATAATGCGCGCATTGCCAAGCTTGCCTTCCAACTCCTGAATACGACCTTCGCAGAAACTCTGCTGATCACGTGCTGCGTGATATTCGGCGTTTTCTTTCAAGTCGCCGTGCGCACGCGCTTCAGCAATCGCTTGAATAATGCGCGGGCGATCGACACTTTTCAGCCGCTGTAATTCTTCACGCAACGCCGCTTCACCAGTGATGGTCATTGGAAATTGATTGGCGCTCATGCGTTTAACCTCCTGTGCACTTCCTGTAATGGCCGCACGGCCTTCTCTTCACCCAGACGCAGCGCAAGCACGACCGCCTCTGCACCGGCCAACGTGGTGCTGTAAAAAATCTTATTCGATAACGCCGAGCGCCGAATCGTCGATGAGTCCGCGATTGCCTGGCGGCCTTCGGTGGTATTGACGATTAAATCGATCTCGCCGTTTTTAGCCATATCGACGATATGTGGACGCCCTTCGTTTACCTTGTTAACACGCTGACATTCGATCCCTTCCGCCGCCAAAATGCGCTGCGTACCGCGCGTCGCACAGAGTGTAAAACCAAGCTGCACCAAATCGCGCGCAACTTGCGCTACGAATGGTTTGTCCTGATCGCGCACGCTCAGAAATGCCTTGCCGCCATGCGGCAAATGTTCGCCCGCACCGGATTGCGCTTTGGCGTAAGCCTCAGCAAACGTATCGCCTAAGCCCATCACTTCGCCGGTGGATTTCATTTCCGGGCCGAGGATCGGATCGACGCCCGGGAATTTATTGAACGGAAACACCGCCTCTTTCACCGCGAAATACGGCGGCACCACTTCTTTAGTGAAATCCTGTTGCGCCAGCGTCTTGCCAGCCATACAACGCGCGGCAATTTTCGCCAGCGAAACACCGATTGCCTTCGACACGAAAGGCACGGTACGCGAAGCGCGAGGATTGACTTCGATGACATAAATTTCGCCATCCTGAACCGCCAACTGCACGTTCATCAAACCGATGACACCGAGTTCAAGCGCCATGCGCTTTACTTGCTCGCGCATTTTGTCTTGCAGCTCGGCACTGACCGAATACGGCGGCAGCGAACACGCTGAATCGCCGGAGTGAATGCCAGCCTGCTCAATGTGTTGCATGATTGCGCCGATAACAACGGTAGTGCCGTCGCTCACCGCATCGACATCGATCTCGACCGCGGCGTGCAGGAAGTGATCGAGCAATACCGGCGAATCTTCGGAAACCTGCACCGCTTCGCGCATATAGCGCTTCAGCTCTTCTTCCTTGTGCACGACTTCCATCGCGCGACCACCGAGTACGTACGAAGGACGCACCACCAGCGGGAATCCAATTTTCTGCGCCGCGCTAAGCGCTTGCTCGACCGAGCGCACAGTCGCATTCGGCGGCTGCTTCAATTGCAGACGCTCGATCATTTGCTGGAAGCGCTCACGGTCTTCCGCGCGATCGATCGCATCGGGGCTGGTGCCGATAATCGGCACGCCATTCGCTTCGAGATCGCGCGCCAATTTCAGCGGCGTTTGCCCACCGAATTGCACGATCACGCCCACTGGTTTTTCTTTTGCAACAATTTCCAACACGTCTTCAAGCGTCACCGGCTCGAAATATAAACGGTCGGACGTGTCGTAATCGGTCGATACGGTTTCCGGATTGCAGTTGACCATGATGGTCTCGTAACCGTCTTCACGCAGCGCCAGCGCTGCATGCACGCAGCAATAATCGAACTCGATGCCTTGACCGATGCGATTCGGCCCGCCGCCTAATACCAGAATCTTGTCGCGCGTGCTGACATTCGCCTCGCACTCTTCCTCGTAGGTCGAGTACATATACGCGGTGCTGGTTGAAAACTCCGCCGCGCAGGTATCGACGCGTTTATAGACTGGCCGCACGCCGAGCTGATGACGACGGCGGCGCATTTCTTTTTCGCTGACGGCCAATAACACGGCGAGGCGCTTATCGGAGAAACCTTTGCGTTTCAGGCGCCGCATAAAGTCGGCGTCGATATCCGAAACCGCGACCGTTTTCAGCGCATTTTCGGTTTTGATCAGGTCTTCGATTTGCACCAGAAACCACGGATCGATGGCGGAATATTCGTACACTTCCGCCACGCTCATATCGGCGCGGAACGCATCACCTACGTACCAAATACGATCCGGACCGGGGTTTTTCAATTCGCTGATTAATTTGTCGCGCGCGTCGTCGGTATCGATATCGACTTTATGTTCGAAGCCGGACGAGCCGACTTCCAAACCACGCAGCGCTTTCTGAATCGATTCTTGAAACGTACGTCCGATCGCCATCACTTCGCCGACCGATTTCATCTGCGTGTGCAGACGCGAATTCGCTTCAGGGAATTTTTCAAAGGTGAAGCGCGGAATTTTTGTAACGACGTAATCGATTGACGGCTCGAACGACGCCGGCGTCGCGCCGCCGGTAATTTCATTGCGCAATTCGTCAAGCGTGTAACCGATCGCCAGTTTCGCGGCGATTTTCGCAATCGGAAAGCCGGTCGCTTTCGATGCCAGCGCGGATGAGCGCGACACACGCGGATTCATCTCGATCACGACCATGCGGCCGTCTTCCGGATTGACGCCGAATTGCACGTTGGAACCGCCGGTTTCGACGCCGATTTCACGCAGCACTGCAATCGATGCGTTGCGCATGATTTGATATTCGCGATCGGTCAATGTCTGCGCCGGCGCCACGGTAATCGAGTCGCCGGTGTGCACGCCCATTGCGTCGAAGTTTTCGATCGAGCAGACGATGATGCAATTGTCTTTGGAGTCGCGCACGACTTCCATTTCGTACTCTTTCCAACCGATCAACGACTCGTCGATCAGCAGTTCGCTAGTCGGCGACAGGTCGAGGCCGCGGTCGCAAATCTCCATGAATTCTTCGCGGTTGTACGCAATACCGCCGCCGGAGCCGCCCATCGTGAACGACGGCCGGATGATGCACGGAAAACCGATTTGATCGAGCACTTGCAGCGCTTCTTCCATGCTGTGCGCAATCGCTGCGCGCGGGCATTCAAGGCCGATGCGCGCCATCGCCTGACGAAACAACTGGCGGTCTTCGGCCATGTCGATCGCGGGCTTTTTCGCGCCGATCATTTCGACGCCGAATTTTTCGAGGATGCCATGCTTGGCTAAATCGAGCGCGCAATTCAATGCGGTCTGTCCGCCCATCGTCGGCAGCAATGCGTCGGGGCGTTCTTTTTCGATAATTTTCGCGACGGTTTGCCAGTTCACCGGCTCGATGTAGGTCGCATCCGCCATCGCCGGATCGGTCATGATCGTGGCCGGATTCGAGTTCACCAGCACCACGCGAAAACCCTCTTCGCGCAGCGCCTTACACGCCTGCGCGCCCGAATAATCGAATTCGCAGGCCTGACCGATAACGATCGGACCGGCGCCGATAATCAGAATGCTTTTGATGTCAGTACGTTTCGGCATGCTTATCTCGGCAGAACGGGTTTAAGCGAAAAACTTGTTTCAATTATCTAACTGTCGCGCTCAGCGGCGCGCCTGCATCAGCTCGATGAAATGATCGAACAACGATGCCGCATCGTGCGGGCCTGGGCTCGCTTCCGGGTGCCCTTGAAAACTGAACGCCGGACGATCAGTGCGATGAATCCCTTGCAGAGAATCGTCGAACAGCGATTTGTGCGTGACCCGAATCGTATCCGGCAACGTGCTTTCATCGACCGCAAAACCGTGGTTCTGGCTGGTGATCAGCACACTGCCGTTATCGAGATTCTGTACCGGATGATTCGCGCCGTGGTGACCGAACTTCATCTTCAGTGTTTTCGCGCCGCTGGCAAGACCAAGCAATTGATGTCCGAGACAGATGCCGAACACCGGAATATCGGTTTCGAGAAACTCGGCAATAGCTTTGATTGCGTAATCGCAGGGCTCGGGATCGCCAGGGCCATTGGACAGGAAAATCCCATCCGGCTGCAGCGCGAGCACGTCGGCGGCGGACGTTTGCGCGGGGACCACAGTCAAGCGGCAACCGCGATCGGCCAACATCCGCAGGATATTGCGCTTGACGCCGTAATCGTACGCGACGACATGCAGCGGCAATTCGGTAGCAGTGAATTCGCGAAAACCCTCGCCCAGCGCCCAGCTGCCCTGCGTCCACGGATAACTCGTCTTGGTCGATACGATTTTGGCGAGGTCCATGCCCTTGAGACCGGGAAAGGCGCGCGCGGCGGCAAGTGCGGTTTCGTCGTCGACGGTGCCGGCCATAATGCAGCCGTTCTGAGCGCCCTTGTCGCGCAGGATGCGCGTCAGGCGCCGCGTGTCGATATCGGCAATGCCCATGATATTGCGCGCGCGCAGATAATCGTCGAGCGATTGTTGATTGCGAAAATTGCTGGCTACCAATGGCAAATCGCGAATGATCAGACCGGTCGCCCAAATTTGCGGGGCTTCCTCGTCTTCGCTGTTGGTGCCGGTGTTGCCGATATGCGGATAGGTCAACGTCACTATCTGCTGGGCGTATGAGGGATCGGTGAGGATCTCCTGATAGCCAGTCATCGCGGTGTTGAATACCACTTCGCCGCTGGATAAGCCTTCGGCACCGATAGCAGTACCCCGAAACAGGCTGCCATCTTCTAGGGCGAGCAGGGCTGGGACGATCAAACGAACCTCCTCGAAGGACTGGCTAAACAATTGAAGATGGAGGCGGAAGCACTTAGCGCGTGTAAAAACACGTTCACAGAAAGCCAAGTGTCATTTGTAAAAAAGCGAGATGAAGTTGTTGCCCCATCTCGCTTTTTTAAGAATTATTCCACCGTGTATCGCGGACGCGCATTCTACGCGAAGGCCCGTCGCAGTGTCCACCCAAACGCACCGCGAAAAGCTGTCGTCCGCACATTCGTCACCTATAGTGTGGGATAGACTGGCGCAGTTGAAATACGCCGAGGGATGGTTGCGATCACGCGACACTGCCTATACCATCCGCGCCGGATTGCATTCCGGCCCATAAATCCAGCCAGCGAGACGTCGTCAATGCTGCACATATTCAACATCGTCGACATGACCCTTAAAGAAATGCGCTCCGGCCCAGGGCGCGAACCGATCCCAATTGCCGAAGCCAGCTGGGTCGATGTCACCGACCCCACCGCCGAAGAGCGCGCGTTAATCGAAACCGTGCACAAGGCACCGTTGCCCGATCCCGACGAAATGGAAGAGATCGAAGCATCCGCGCGCTACTTCATCGACAGCGCAGGCATTCACGTGCACTCGTTGTTTCTGTATCAAAGCGAAGGCCGCCACAAAACGGATTCGGTCGCGTTCATTCTTAACGATCGCCAATTGCTGACGTTTCGCGATACCGAACTGCCGGACTTTCGATTGCTGCGCATGCGCGCGCATCGCGGTTGGGTCGAGGCGAAAAACTCACTCGATATCATGCTGGCACTGCTCGAACAGAAAGTGGAAAACCTCGCCGACTCGCTCGAGGATATTCACCGCCGCCTGGAAAATGTCAGCTTCATGGTGCTGGAAGAAGTCAGCGGCGAATTGGAAGACGCGATCGACAACCTTGCCAAGCTCGAAGACAGCAACGGAAAAATTCGTCTGTGCTTGATGGATACGCAGCGCTCGATTTCATTTCTACAACGTCACATTCGCAGCTATCCCGAGCAACAAGACACGTGTCGCGAAATTTTCCGCGATATCGAAACATTGATGTCACACACCGCGTTTCTGTTTGAAAAAATAAACTTCCTGATGGATGCCGCGCAGGGTTTTATTAATATCGAACAAAACCAAATCATTAAAATTTTCTCGATTGCCGCCGTGGTTTTTTTACCACCGACATTGGTGGCGAGCATGTACGGGATGAATTTTCAGATCATGCCGGAGCTGAATTGGGAACTCGGTTACCCGATGGCGGTAGTACTGATGGTGCTATCCGGCATTGCGCCGTATTGGTATTTCAAGCGCAAAGGCTGGCTGTAATTGAGCAGCTGGCTGTAACCAAAAGCATCATTGTAATTTTTATTTGTCGCCCTCTTTCAACGCGAAAAAATAACTCACGCGTTGACGTGGGCTTAAATACTCAAATACCTCTGCACTTAATTGCGCCGGTCGCAAACTTTTGCGAATGGTTAATTCGCTCTGATCGGCCAAATCGATAATTACCGCTTCCTGCTTTGGCACTTCCGCTGAATACATCATCACGCCGGGCCGCAATAATTCTTTGCGATTTAAATAAATCACCATCGCGAATGATTCATCGGACAATTGCACTACCGTGCCCGGCGGATAAATACCTAGCATTTTTACCAGTGCCTGCAAAATCTGTTTATCAAATTTCGCCGATTGTTTCGAAAACATCGCGCTCAACGCTTCATGCGGTGTCAAGCTCTGCAACGGATCGTTATGATTGCACAGCTCGTCGTAATAATTAACGATCGCAAGCACCTTGCTGAGTTGATGCACCTTGTCCGGAGCGATAGTGGCGGGGTAACCACTGCCATCGAGGAACACATGATGCTGATCTATCAGCGTCAGCAGCAACGGTTTGATCGTGAGCTTCAACTTGGCGTGCTGCGCAATCATTTCGGTCGCGAAGCGCACATGGCGCATGTACAACTCGAATTCAGGTTTGTTAAGTGGCGTTGTTTTTCGCAACAACTGCGACGGCAATTTCACATGACCGATATCGTGTAATAACGCCGCCAAACCGAGCGCCATCAATTGTTCTTTATCCTCGATACCAATTTCCTTGGCGACAAGCAAAGCCAGCACCGACACATTAAGTACGTGAAAATACAAACTATCGTCGAGGTTATTGGCGTTCATCAATTGCACCAATACCTCCTTGTCGGCAGACAGCGTTGCGACGATGGCGCCCACCACTTTGGTCGCCTCGTTCATCGCCTGCACCGGCGCGCTACCCATTTTGCTCATCAGCGCTTTTACGTCATCGACGGTGTCGTTGTACTGGCCTTCGACCTGCTGAATCTGCTGCCGACGCCGTCGCAATGTCGCCGCCAGCTCTTCTTTTTTTTCCCACTGCGATTTAACTTCTTCCGGGGTTGCATCCAACTCATTCGCAGCGTCCGACGAATCCTCCACGGCTTCCGGCTTCGGCTCACCCTGCGACTTTTCCGGGTAATACCAAACCTCTTTTAAGCCGAGCTGCCGAATGATGCTGATCTGTCCGTCATCTTTAAGCCGAAATTTCGCCATAAGGAACGGATGCTCGTTCCATTTCAGAGGCAGCTCGATATAAAGACCAGGTTGTAATCGCTGAACCGCGATCGATTCCTTGGGCATAACGGAACATCGCAACGGAGAAAATGACGCAAGAAGTCTGGTCGACAAAAGCGCATTTGTCATTACGCGCACCGGATTAAAGCGCGCATTGAATTAACTCGATAATTTAAGCATTTTGTCAGCGCTGCGCTTTGATCCCTACAAAACCAGCGTCTACACTGATTTCACCAAAAATACTCTGCGGTGCCATCATGAACTCGATTAAAGCGGATCTCGACGACCATCATCTTTCGCTGCGGATCGCTGGCCGCTTCACCTTTCAACTCTATAAAGATTTTTCTGCGGCCTATAAACAATTTTCCGATAAGCCAACATCAGTGGATGTGGACCTGGGTGCGGTTGAATACATAGATAGCGCCGCGTTGGGCATGCTGCTGTCGATGCGCAACCACTTTGGCACCGATACCAAATTGTGTCTTTCCAACGCCAATAGCAATGTGCGCAAAATTCTTGAAATTGCCCGCTTCGATAAAACCTTTCAAATTTCCCCTTCGCCCTAATCACCTTTAGCGATGGATATTTTAGTCGTCGATTCCGAGGCTGAAATTCGACTGCTATTTTTTTCTGCCTCTGACGAAATTGGCGGCGAAGTGTATTTCGCCGATTCCGAAACCGAAGCATTCCAAGTACTGATGGATGAAGAAAGCATCGGCATGGCAGTGCTTGCGCATGGCGCTGGCAATCAAGATGGCATTCAACTAGCGAAAAAAATTCGCAGTGAATTTACTCAACGCCATATTCCGATTTTATTTTTAAGCGACACCAGCGAAACACAGGTGCTGGTCGAGCTGTTGGATCACGGCGACGACGTCGTTATTAAACCGTTCAGCCAGTCGGTACTGCTGGCAAAATTAATCGCGCATCGCCGCACACGTGCACTCTACAAACAAATCGAAACGCAACTGACGCAACTTGAACTCTATCGTGCGCAAATCGATCTGGAGCATCTCATCGCCGCCGATGTGTTCTCACGCATTAGCTCAAAAACATTACCGCGCACACCGGGCATCTATACGTTTGCTTCGCCATTCAGTTCGTTCAATGGCGATTTAGCGTTGGTCATGGCGCGGCCCGGCGAAGGCTTCAATGTACTCATCGCCGATATCACCGGCCACGGCTTATCGGCAGCGTTAGGCACAATGCCCGTCGCGGAAATATTTTTCGCCATGACGCAACGCGGTTTTGGCGTTAACGACATCGTGCGCGAAATTAACAGCGTGTTTCGCAAACGCATGCCGGATTATTTATTGTGCGCGGCGGTATTAATTTCGGTGATGGATAACGGCCAGCGCTTGCAAATCTGGTCGGGCGGAATGCCGCCACTGCTGGTGCTCGATGCAAATGGCGCGATTAAAACAGTGCTGCCGTCTGCACATATGGCGCTCGGCGCATTGCCCAATAATGAATTCGACGAGCGCTCCGAGGCGCTGCATTTACAGCGCGGCGATCAACTGGTGTGTTACACCGATGGCATCACCGAAACCGCCGCTGCTGACGGCGACATGTACGGCGAAGAACGATTACTGCAAACGCTAACGCACAGCGGCAAACAGGGCGAAGCATTAATCGCGCACGTGGTGAATTCGCTGTATCAATTCGCCGGCAGCGAATTACTCAGCGACGACGCCACGATTTTTTGTTTCGACACGACGACTTATATCGGCCTCAGTGATTTTGACGGAAGTGGCCTGGAAAAAACCTACGCCGAATGGGATGGCTTTCAGTGGCAGACGGAAATGACATTTACCGCGGCGCAATTCAAAGCAGAGTTACCGCTCGATTTAATACTCAGCAATTTTCCGCCAAACCCATTGATTCTGGCAGCTCGTGCCGATTTATCCGTAATGATTAACGAGCTCTTTGTAAACGCGCTTGACCACGGCTTACTCGGCCTAGACTCCGCGCTGAAAGAAGCCGACGAAGGCATGCTGACATATTATGTTCAGCGCGAAGAAGCGCTCACGCAGTTGACTGAGGGCTCGATTAAATTTTCACTGCGCTGCGAAATAAATAAAGGCATCGCCCGCTTCTATTTATCATTTGAGGATAGCGGTCCCGGCTTCAACATCGATGAAGTGTTAACGCGTGCGCCCGACGAAACACAATTTAGCGGACGCGGTTTGCGCATGATCGCTGCGATGTGCGAAGAGATTACGTCAAATTCCGCAGGAAATACTATTTCGCTGCGCTATCGCTGGCCCGCATCCGATTCAGCGTAATGCATAGAATTATTCGCACACGAAATCATTTCACCTGCAGCAGCCAGAAAACCTTACCTCAATAAATAATTTTTGCCAGATCAAACGCGCACACCTCTGGCACTCTCGCGCAATTTAACTAACAACACATCGGCGATATCGTTCAGCGGCAGCACACGGTCCACCGCACCAATCTGAAATGCCTCGCGCGGCATGCCATAAACCACGCAGGTATTTTCATCCTGCGCGAGCGTGAAGCTGCCGTTCTGTTTCATCTGCAACAAACCCAGCGCACCATCCTTACCCATGCCGGTTAACACTACACCCAGCGCGTTACTGCCAGCGTTGCGGGCTGCCGATTCAAATAACACATCGACTGAGGGGCGATGCCGATTCACCGGTGCCGCTGCCGACAACGCCGTAACGTAATTCGCGCCGGAACGACGCAATTCAAGATGCTGATCGCCCGGGGCAATAAAAACATGGCCTGGCAAAATACGTTCATTGCCCTGCGCTTCTTTTACGGTCAGGCGCGTCAATTTATTTAAACGCTCCGCAAACGAGCGCGTGAATCCGCTCGGCATATGCTGCGTGATAAGAATGCCCGGCGAATCCGGCGGCATTCCCAGCAGCACGGTTTTAATCGCTTCGGTACCTCCGGTCGACGCGCCGATACAAATTATTTTTTCGGTGGATGCGAGCGGCAGACGCTCTCTAATTTGCTGCGTAGCCTCAACAGAGCGAGGTCTCGAAACATTTAAGCGCGCACTCGCCGCCGCCCGAATTTTTTCAGCGATCTCGTCGGTATATTCTTCCAAGCCTTCGACAATGCCGAGTCGTGGTTTGGTAACAAAATCAACAGCGCCTAATTCCAAAGCGCGAAAAGTAATATCTGAATCATGTTCAGTCAGCGACGAAATCATCACCACCGGCATCGGTCGCAATCGCATTAATTTTTCCAAAAAATCCAAACCATCCATGCGTGGCATTTCGACATCCAGCGTCAGCACATCGGGATTAAGCTGCTTGATCATGTCGCGTGCAACGTACGGGTCGGGCGCCGCACCCACCACCTCGAGATCGTTACTGGAATTGATAATCGCGGTTAATACCTTACGTACCAATGCGGAATCGTCTACCACAAGCACTTTTATTGTCACGGTACGCCTCCGCATTTACATCGACCGACGGGTGCAGCAATAAAAAACACAGCACCTAATTAAACGGAAAAATTGGTACGAATTTCTACACGACAATATTCAAGAAAATAATTCGACGCCACCTTCGACAGAGCTGGTGCGAATCCGTCGGCTGTACTCCACTTCGCGATCAAAAATCGTCGCGTTGTGAATACTTTTAATCTTCCTCATCAACACGCGCCCGCTTTTTGGAAAGAAATAAATTTTACGCGGATAGATATCGAGTACGTCATTGGCGATGACGGAAATGCCTTCGACGCGCAGGTACTCCAAAGCGAAATCGACATTGCATTCGCCGATATTGGTGGTGACCATACTTTCTATCACTGCGCCGCCACCGAATACTTTTGCCTGCAAACGTTTTCGCAGTGCGCCCAATTTCAGCAGCTGGTTAATCAGCACCTCCATTGCGAAAGTTCCATACCGCGCAGAACCGCTGATCGGATTGGCCGCATCCTTACCACCGCCCGGCAACATAAAGTGATTCATACCGCCAACGCCGGCAGTGCTGTCGCGCAAACATACCGACACGCACGATCCGAGCACCGTCACGATCAACATATCCCGCGGCGTCACAAAATATTCGCCCGGCAAAATCTTCACTGCCTCTCGATTAAATTTATGATCGAAGTAACGATTCGGCGTGAGGTCGCTGTCCGATTGCGCCGTCATGCCGATGCTGCTCGATCGGACGCGGTACCTGCGCGATAGACGGTGCGCCCCAGCGGTCGCAATGAATCGCCCAATTGAAAACTTTCGGAGTGGCCGGCAAAATATAATCCTCCCGGCTTTAACGCCTGCACCATGCGCGCAATCAATTGCAGCTGCGTGGGCTTATCAAAATAGATCATGACATTGCGGCAAAAAATCACATCGAACGGCTGCCCGAAGCCCCAATCACTGTCGAATAAATTGATATGACGAAAATCAATTAGCGCCTGCATATTCGGCGAGATACGCGCGAGTCCTTCGTTGGTAAATTTGCCGCGCATAAACCAGCGCCGTTTTATCGGCAGTGGAATTTCGTCAATACGCTGTACCTCGTACAGACCGTGTCGTGCAATCTCAAGCACACGCGTGTCGACATCTGATGCAATGATCTCGACCGGCGGGTGCGGTGTGCCGAAAGCTTCCGCTGCGGTAATTGCCAATGAATAAGGCTCTTCGCCGGTACTTGATGCCGCACACCAGATGCGAATTGGGCGTTCGGTGCACTGCAGCAAATACTCGGAGAGAATATCGAAGTGATGTTGTTCGCGAAAAAATGCGGTGAGATTAGTAGTCAGCGCGTTGGTAAATGGCTGCCATTCTTCATCGTGATGGCGTAAATAATTAAGGTAATCGCGAAAACTAGCGAGACCCAACGCGCGTAAACGCCGCGACAATCGGCTATACACCAAGGTTTTTTTACTGTCGTTAAACGCAATACCGACACGCCGACGCAGCAGACTTCGCACCTCGTCAAAATCTGCTTTTGAAAATAAAAACTCACGATCGGGATTAAAATCGCTCACGCGCCTGCACTCCGTTACCAGCGATTAAATGACATCAATAAGACGATTAAAATTCGTCCCATTCATCCTCAGCGTGTAATTTAGCGGGCGCCTTAGCAAAGGTCGGGCGTGCACCCAATTTTGGAAATGGGCGTGGCCGATGATTAACTTCACGCGGCGCAATAATTCTTGGCGCCGCGCCATTGCCGGCAATTTTAAAGACCGACACCGATTGCGTAAGCATTTCGGTTTGCTCGCGCAGCGACTCCGACGCGGCCGCCGCCTGCTCCACCAAGGCAGCGTTTTGTTGCGTCATCTCATCCATTTGCGTCACCGCGACATTTACTTGTTCGATGCCAGCGGTTTGCTCATCCGATGCAGCGGAAATTTCCGCCATTAAATCCGCCACCCGTTTTATTGCCTTGACGATTTCCTGCATGGTGGAGCCGGCAAGCTCAACTTGCTTGTTGCCGTTGTCGACCTTTTCAACCGAGTCGGTAATCAACGATTTAATTTCTTTCGCAGCCGCTGCCGAGCGCTGCGCCAAGTTGCGCACCTCTGCTGCGACCACAGCGAAACCACGACCCTGCTCGCCCGCACGCGCGGCTTCGACCGCTGCATTTAACGCGAGAATATTGGTTTGAAAAGCGATGCCGTCGATAACCGAAATAATGTCGGCAATTTTGCGCGAGCTATCATTAATTGCAGACATTGTCTCTACTACATCGTCCACCACTTCACCGCCTTTCTGCGCGATAGAAGATGCGCTCACTGCCAATTGATTAGCCTGTTTCGCGTTGTCCGAGTTTTGTTTAACCGTCGATGTCAATTGCTCCATGCTCGCGGCGGTTTCTTCGAGTGAACTGGCCTGCGCTTCAGTGCGCGATGATAAATCGGCATTGCCCGACGAAATCTCGCTGGCCGCCGAGTACACCGCGTCGATTGCACTTTTAACCGACACGATCGGTTTCACGATGGTTTCCAAAGTGACATTGATGCCATCGATAATTTTTCGGAAATCGCCCAGATGTACGCTCGCATCGGCGCGCGTTTCAATGCGGCCATCTGCCGCCGCACCGGCGAGCATGGAGGTGTCTTCGATCAATGCGCGCAAATTCGTGCGCACCTGCTCAATGGTGTCGTTGATGAACGCTTTTTTACCGGGGAATTTTTCCAGCGGTGCGTCGAAGTCACCTTCGCCAAACGATTTGACGCAGGCCATCGCCTTTTTCTTCACGGCAATATGGCCTGCGACCATCGCGTTAATACCGACCGCCATTTCTTTATAGGCGCCGTTGAAATTGTCGGGCTCAATAATTACATCGATATCGCCCTTATCGTGCTCCGTCGACATATGTTTCATATCGGCAATAAATTTTTTAATATTGCCGCGCACTTTCTCAATCGTATCGTTGATAAATGCTTTTTTTCCGGGCAGTTGCTCCAACGGCATTTCGAAATTACCTTCACCAAAGGCCGCTACTACTGCCATCGCTTTTTTCTTCACTGCGATGTGGCTGGCCACCATATCGTTGACGCTAATCGCCATCTCTTTATAGGCGCCGCTAAATTTAGCAGCGTCAATAACCACATCGATATCGCCCTTATCGTGCTCCGTCGACATATGTTTCATTTCGGCTATAAAGTTCTTAATATTGCCGCGCACTTTTTCGATAGTGTCGTTGATAAACGCCTTCTTGCCCGGCAATTGTTCCAGCGGCATATCAAAATCACCTTCGCCAAAAGCTTTTACAACGGCCATGGCTTTTTTCTTTACGGCGATGTGACCGGCCACCATCACATTAATGCCACGCGCCAGCTGTTGATAAATGCCTCTGTATTTATGCTCATCGATTATCACGTCGATATCGCCGGCATCGTGTTGCGCAGACATCGTGGCAACATCCTGGCTAAGGCCGGTGATGCGATCGGCGATTGCATTAATCAGACGCTTCATATCGGCCAGATGCGCATCATGACCCTCCACGCGACGACTCATATCGCCTTCGGCCATTGCGCTGAGCACGGCAAGAACTTCGTCGATGCCACGGGTTTCGGCAGCGCGAACAATTCGTAATTTAAAAGCGGCCATTTGATTTCTCCAGCATGCAAACGTGGAATTAATTTCTCTACTCGATACTATCGCCAAGCAACTGCATGGTTTTACTTCCCAACAGCTTTTCTATATCGACAAGAATCAGCATGCGATCGTCCACGGTGCCAAGTCCCATTAAATATTGCGTATCAAAGGTGCTACTGAAATCGGGTGCGGGTTTAATATCCGCGCTCGCTAATGCAATGACGTCGGAGACGCCATCGACCACGATGCCCAGCGTGCGATTTAAAACGTTGAGAATAATGACGACGGTAAATTCGTTGTAATCGACGCGTTCAAGATTAAAGCGCAAACGTAAATCGATGATGGGTACGATGGCGCCACGTAAATTGATAACGCCTTTGATGAAGGCCGGCGCATTGGCGATTTTGGTGACGGCGTCATAACCGCGAATTTCCTGCACGCAGAGAATATCGATGCCGTATTCTTCAGCGCCCAATACGAAAGTTAAAAATTCGCGTGTGGCTGCCGCATGGCGCTCACTCGCAATTGCATTACTTTCCATATCGCTCCCTCACCCAAATTGCTGACTCATACGGCGTAGCGCATCGACATCGAGAATCATCGCCACACGCCCATTGCCGAGAATGGTGGCACCAGAAAACCCGGCCACACGCTTGTAGTTACTTTCGAGGCTTTTAATCACCACCTGACTTTCGCCCACCAGCTCGTCGACTTGCAGTGCGAATTTTTTGCCCTCGGACTCGAGCAATACCACGATATTATTTTGCCCATTATTTGCGGTTGAAACCGCTT
This sequence comes from Verrucomicrobiaceae bacterium, assembly GCA_028293825.1. GTDB lineage: Bacteria > Pseudomonadota > Gammaproteobacteria > Pseudomonadales > CAMLJR01 > CAMLJR01. The sequence goes on along the minus strand of JAQGNY010000010.1, from coordinate 1,273 downwards.
CGCCGAGCAGGGTACCAAGGTGGCTGATCGGAATATATTCGCCGCGCACGCGGATCACGCGGCCGTGTTCCGCAATCATATTTATGCTGCCCGGATCGGGTTGTACCGATTCGATAATATTGGTTAACGGCACGACATAAGTTTCGCCGCTCACCGATACCGACATGCCGTCGAGTATCGCCATCGTCAGTGGTAGACACACGGTGAAACGCGAACCAAACCCGGCATGCGATTCGATTTCGATGCGCCCATTCATCGCAACAATATTACGCCGCACTACATCCATGCCGACACCGCGACCGGAAATATCGGTCACTGCATCCGCGGTGGAAAATCCCGGTTCGAAAATCAATTGCCATACTTCCGCGTCGGTCATCTCGTCGCTGACTTTAAATCCGCGTTCGCGCGCCTTCGATAATATTTTTGGACGATCCAGTCCGCGGCCATCATCGGTAATTTCGATGACAATATTTCCGCTCTGATGAAACGCTTTCAGAACAATTTTGCCGCGCGCAACCTTGCCAGAGCTTTCTCGGATGGCTGGCACCTCGACGCCATGATCGATGGCATTGCGCACCAGATGGGTCAGTGGATCGGTTAATTTTTCAATTAATCCCTTATCGAGCTCGGTGCCCTCGCCTTCAATAATTAAATCGACCTGCTTACCGAGTTTCGCAGCGGTATCGCGCACGACACGAGGAAAGCGGCTGAAAATATTTCCGATCGGCAACATCCGCATCGACATTGCTGTTTCTTGCAAATCGCGCGTATTGCGCGCTAGCTGATTAATTGCTTCATGCAATTTTTCATGCAACGTGGGATCAAGCTCGGTGGTGAGCTGCGCCAACATTGACTGGGTAATTACCAATTCACCGACCATGTTAATTAGCTGATCGGCCTTCTCGACGCTGACGCGAATCGATGTCGCTTCGCTTGAAGCCATTTTCGGCGACGACGAAATTGCGGCGGAAGCCGATTTAATGGACGCAATTGTGGGAGGAGTAGTTGCAACGACGTGATTATTTTTTTCCGACTGCGTGTCGCTATTTTCCAACACATCTAAATGAGCATCTTCAAATAAACCAAAGCTGGCATCGTCGGTTTGAGCTTGAATCGGTTCCTCGAAAAACCCAAAGCTATCGTCGGCTTCCGACACCGCGCCATCGTCGCTTTCGAACAAACCAAAATCATCATCGCTGATTGTGGTTTTTCTATTCGAAGGTTTATCCGTCAAGGGTGTAGGCGAGTCAGCCGAAGAGAATGCCTCTAATTG
>JAQGNY010000007.1 GCA_028293825.1 Verrucomicrobiaceae bacterium | reverse complement strand
CGGCGGATTATTAGGCGCATTAGTTGGCGCAGGTTTTTCCGAGCACCACGCTGACGATTACCATCAACGGATACTAGCGGGCAGCATTTTAATTGCGGCGCATCCAAAAGATCATACGCAAAGCAATGTGGTTTACGCCGTGTTGGCCGCGCACGAGCTGAAGCCGCTGTCGGCAAAAGAAGCGCATGTCGTGACGTGAATAACATTGAGAAAATAATATTTATTAAACCGATCCGAATTTCGCGGCGACGCTTGCGGGGTTATCTCTAGCCGTGAAAATGCATGCCGCAGAATTGCATGACGCATACTGCGATGTCTCAGTTATTCTCTCGACTGCCTCGATTATTCTGCGATCTAAATATGTTCGGCCGCTCTTAACGTATTAGAGGTCCGTTGGACATTATGTATTTCGGGTACATCGGCATGTATTTCAGCGATAGCGTTGCGCTTTGACGAACCGTGTCGGTCGTCCTTACAGTAGAAATATCGGATTAGATTTTGGCTTCTATAAACAATAAGAACGAGGCAATTTAGGATTGCGGAGCGTCGCAGTTTAAGCAGACACTCATTGCTCTCACGGATGTCGCTGTGCTTGTCGTCTTTCCCAAACCTCCGATGACGGCACCAAAACCAATTACCAGACAATGATCCCGATGGCGTTATGACCGCAGATCACTGCTACGCCATGACGCGACCGACAGCGATACAGTATTGAAAGCCGTCTCAACCTGAGGCGGTCCATATTAGAGAGGAGACAGACCATGCCTTATCGAATCACGGTGCCGGAAGGCCAAGAAGCGCTTGAGGTGATCCTCAATCATCTCGGTACACCCATGCTGGTCGATGCGCGCAAGCGTATTTTCCGCATCATGTACGACGCTCCCGAAACCACCTTGTCGCCGCGCGAACGCGAAGTTATGCGTTATCCGATGACTGCGATGATGGGTTGTCCGATCTGCAACAGCCTGCGTATGTGGCGCGATTGGCCGGACTTTTCCGCCGAGCCGATCGAGGAGGAGCTGTATACCAATGCGGCCGAATTCAACTACGACTGGTCCGGTTTCACCGCGCGCGAAAGCATACTGCTGGAGTTCATCAACCGCTTTGCCAATGACGTTGAGAGCATTAACGGCGATGACGCTTTTTGGGAGCGGATCCACGCGAACTTCACCGATACCGAAATCGGCGACATCGTTGTGATGTCCGGCACGTGGCTCGGCGTGGGGCACGGGCTTAAGGCGCTTGGTATCGGCAGCGTGTGCCCAGTGCCTGTCACGGAGGAATTTCTGAGTAGATTGCGCAACGACGAACGAGCTCTCGCCGCAACGTAAAACGGTCAACAAAAATAATGGCGCTGCTGGCGGAAAACCGGTTTAAAGCGCAAGGCAACTGTTGAAATAGGAGGGCGGCGCTAGCTCGTCCATCCTATTCAGCGCGCACTGGAGGCAGCAATATGATAGACGAGCGAACAGCCCGGGTTTATGAGGGCGTCGAGCGGGAAGTCAATCGGAAAACGTATCCCGAAAGTTTTCCAGCGCTGCCGGAGGTACCGGTTGGACGCTACACCGATCCGCAGTTTTACGATTTAGAGATGAAGCACTTCTGGCGCCGAACATGGTTGCACGCCGGGCATGTCAGCCAGATTCCCGAACCGGGCTCGTTCAAACTGTTCAGCCACCTCGGCCTGTCGATCATCATCAGCCGCGATTCAGAAGGCGAAATCCATGCCTTTCATAACGTTTGTCGCCATCGCGGGGCGGCATTGGTCACTGCCTCGCAAGGCACCACCCGCCGCTTTATTTGTCCGTATCACAGCTGGAGCTACGGGCTGGATGGCAGACTGCTTGGGGTTCCCGAGGAGCGCAATTTTGCGTGTATCAACAAGGCCGAGCGCCCACTAGTGCAAGTGCGCTGCGAAACGATGCGCGGCATGATCTTCGTCAACCTCGACAACAATGCGCTGCCGCTGACTGAGTATTTCGCCGCGACTGAGCGCGAGCTCGGCGATTTTCCGCTCGAAAAGATGATCGTTAAAGACGTCATCACGATCGAGATGGGCTGCAACTGGAAGGCGGCGTACGACAACTTCCTCGAGATTTACCACGTCAACACCGTTCACGCCAAATCGATTGCGCCGTTCCTCGACAGCCGCAGTTTTCTGATTTCTCTCTACAAACACGGACACGCCCGCTTCGCCACGCGCAAGCGCGGAGCCAGCACGATATTCGGTACCGATCTTGAGATACCGGAAGGCCCGTCGGCGCTGTTCAAGGATCACACCATTGGCCTGCCGATGTTCCCCAACAACTTTATCGCCATCGATCCGGTTGCCTTTGGTTGGCAGAGCTGGTGGCCGACCAGCCTCGGTAATTCGGTTATGGAATTCACGCTGATGGGTTGGGAAAACCAAAGCGGGGTGGACGATTCGCCTTTTTGGGCAGACATGAACAAGCAGGTCCACGCCATCGCGGGGGAAGATTTGCATTTGTTCGGCGATCTGCAACGGAACCTGGAGAGCGGTGTGTTGAAGGGCGTGTTAATGGGTTATCAGGAGCAGGCGCTGTACTGGTATCAGGAAGAAATCGATCGCCAGATCGGTATCGAAAACATTCCGGAGCATCTGCGCATCCAGCAAGTGCTGGCAGCCGTGGCGCAGGATTAATACGCAGCCGCCGGCGGTGCAGGCTCGTTAAAAATTCAGTCAATTCGATTTGTCTAATTAGGAGCAAACGGTGCAAAGACTCGAAGGTAAGGTTGCGTTAATTACCGGTGGCGCCGGCGGTATCGGCACGGCCACGGCTGAACGCTTCGTCAGCGAAGGTGCGCGGGTGGTGATTGCGGATATCAACGCCGACGCCGCGCAGAGTGTGGCGGCGAAAATCGGCTCTCAGGCGATTGGCGTCACCATCGACATTAGCAACGAGAAGTCCGTGAAGCTGGCCATTGACGCGGGTGTATCCCACTTCGGTCAGCTCGACATTCTGTTCAACAATGCCGCGTTGACCGACCAGGCCACGATGGCAACCGATTCGGATGTCGTCGACATTCCGTTGGAAGTCTGGCAGCACACGCTCAACGTAAACCTGACCGGCTACATGCTTTGCAGCCGCTTGGCGATTCCACATATGGCCCGCGCAGGTGGCGGCACGATTGTGAACAGTGCATCGGGTTCTGGGCTGTTAGCGGATATTTCGCGGGTGGCCTACGGCGTTTCAAAAGCGGGAATTATTTCGCTGACGCAATACATTGCCACCCAGCACGGCAAAGATCGCATCCGTTGCAACGCCATCGCGCCGGGCCCGATAGTGACCCCGCACACCCGTGCGGTGGCGGGCAAGCTGTTCGACATGATCGCGCGGCATATGCCGATGGGCGAGCTCGGCACGCCGGCCGATGCGGCGGCGCTGGTCGCGTTCCTTGCCTCGGACGACTCGCGCTATATCAATGGCCAAACCATCATCATCGACGGCGGCATGATGGCTCATCATTGCCACGTGCGGGACATGGCCGACCTGATTGCAGGATTGAACACAACCGACACCTAGGCCGGAGTTGTTTGCAAAGGTCATAGCATTGGACGTTCAGAAGATGGACGTCCGACTAAATCACAAAGTTAATTTCCCCACCCGTTTCTTCAGCCGCTCCGACGCGTCAACCGGAGCATTAATGAGCTCCTAACTGATAATACAAATTCATCAAAGCGGCAGGGTATTTAGCCAATGAAAGAAGAAAGACCCCGTTCGCGGCAACGAGGACTTTTTTCCGTCTGAACTAATTCAAACTTTTGCCATAGTTATGGAGGAGTTGTGGACTCCGAGGTATGCGCCGACGCGATAGCGTCTGTTAACTCGCGTTCGCTGCGCCCACCGCTGATCGCAATTCGCCCATTGAAGACGAAGTGGGGCACCGATTTCACTCCAGCTTTAGCCGACCGAACTACTCGATGCTGAGTTTCCGCCCGCTCCTCTTCGTCCGCCAGCAGGGTGATCACCTCGTCTCGCTCGAACCCATGCTGTAAGGCGATATCGGCCAGCACTTCGGAATTCGAGATATTGAGAGCATCCATGAAGTAGGCCTTCGATATTGCACTGGCCAATGCATGTTGAGTGCCGCGAGGGCGCGCCCAGCGGATCAATGTATGTGCGTTCAGCGTGGGATAGGCAAACAGCTGACGGCTCAGGTCGAGATCCAAACCCGATGCCCTCGCCTCGGCGTGAGGGCGAGCCCAGGCCGCCGAAGGATCTGTCACGCCGTGGCGTGACTTCAGCAGGTCAGCGATGCGCGTGCCCTCGGGCGGGCAGTCAGCCGTCAGAATCACCGGATGGTGTTCGATGTCGACGGCAAGACCGGGAAAACTCTCCGTTAAAACCTTGTCGAGCCGATGCTGACCGATGATGCACCAGGGACACGATATCTCGGTGTAAAGGTCAATTTTCAAGGCGGTCATCGTTCAGCCCTCGGCGCCGGAAAGGGCATTAAGAACGTCTTCCAGACTCTTGGGCGCCCGACCGGACAGACGTTCCACATCACCGGTGACAATATCGAACGCGCCGGCGGCGAAATCAGCCTGGATGCTGGCGGTCGCGTTCACGACATTCGCCGGCAGACCAGCCTGCAATAGGCCGCCGCGCAATTGTGCTTCGGTCAAGACGACGAAGCCGAACGGTTTGCCAATAAACTTTGTGGCAGCTGCCGCGCGTTCCGCGCCGGTAAGACTCTTCGGGCCGGTAGCCGAGTAGATAGCGCCGATGTGACCTTCACCAGTCAGAACGCCGGCGACTGCGCCCGCGAGGTCGTCTCGCGATACATACGCCACCCGATTTTCACTCAGACCGGTGAGCACACCTGCGGCGGCCGACATCTGAACTTCCAGCGCAAAAGCCTCGGCGTAAAAACTCATGCGCACAATGGTCCAAGCCGGTGCAGTATTGATGAGATGTTGTTCGCCAACCCAGAACGGAGCGCCAAGGGCTGGCTCTTCCTGCTTGCGGGTGCCCACGACTGACACAAATACGATGTGCTTCACGCCTGCCGCGATTGCCGCATCGATCGCGGCGATGTTCTGAACCGCTCTGATACCAGGGCGCAAATCCGCGCTCGGGATGATCACCAACCGGTCGAGCCCTGCGTAAGCAGCGGTCAACGTTTCAGGATGATCGTAGTCACCCAACCGATTCTCAACACCACTCGGAAGTGACCCGGGAGTACGTGATATTCCGATCAACTTCACGCTCACATCGCGAGTCGCAATTTCTGCCACGATGGCCTTACCCAACTGACCGCTTGCACCACTGACACCGATTTTCATTCGACCTCCAATCTTGGGTACGCACAAAATGTTCGTGTAATTTGTTGTACCTCACGCTAGATTGCAAGAACGCTCACTGGCGTGCGTGCGAACGTTTTTGTTCGTAATGGGATCAGGAAAATCACTGTGTCTTCAGCTAAAACTAACGCCCCCAGCAGCCCCGATGCGAAACCCTGCAAGGCCCTTGGCAACATCCTTGACCGTGTCGGCGACAAGTGGACAGTGATGGTCGTCGGTAATTTATCGAACGGTCCTATGCGCTTCAACGCGCTGCAGCGAGCCGTTGCGGGCGTATCTCACCGCATGCTGACGCTGACGTTACGCGGACTTGAGCGCGATGGGTTGGTGAGGCGCACAGCGTTTGCAACGGTTCCGCCAAGAGTGGACTACGAACTGACGGCTCTCGGTCATTCGCTCAAGCCGCTGCTGGAAGTACTTGCTGAGTGGGCTAAAACCAATCAGGTGGCTATTGAGCACGCGCGCGAGCTGTTTGATCAGTGAGGTGTTTTTTGCCATTGCCCAGAAAAGTAAACAAGCGGTTTATGGCGAAATTCCTCGGTCCGAATAATCTAATGGTCGACTTTGTCGAACCCGGTAATCTCCGTTCAGCAAACATACGCAGGGTTAGCTGCGGGTAATCGAAGCAGAAGATTTGAATACCGAGACGAGCCGCCAAAAGCACGCTGCAGGGCCCTAGGTATCCTTTCAAATACACCGATATTTATGAATATCGGTGTATTTAGAAAAGCCCGGAAAGCCTTACAGCGATTGTTTAAGGAAATTTGCACCAAATTAGATACCAGCTATATTTTCAGTCCGGCGGTATGAATTGGGATTGAACGATGCGGGATATCGAGATTAAGCATTACTTGATAGCAATGACCAGCGGATATTCAGACGAACCCCTCGCAGTTTTTGGTTTCATCCAGGCACCAACCCCCAAAGAAGCACTCGCTGAGTTCGAACGCGGACTCGGCGAAACCGTGCACCATCGGCTCATGCGCGTACATCGAAAGCAATACGTGGCTATCGAAGCCAAATCCAGCACGTGATCAACTGCGCCCCGTTGGGGCTAGCCTCGACATAACTCACCTACGGTTCGTCGCTCGGTCGCTGTGGCGATTGCTCAACCGAATTAATCGCGAGTACACGTATCGCGTTAGGTTGATCAGTGATGAGTTGTCAGAGATCAAATTACAAAAGGAAAATTGCATGAAAGCAGCTATCGAGGATCGGTTATCGACGATGCCCCCAAAAACGCACCAATCTTCCAGCGGCACCAAGTGGCAAGAAATTGCTAAAGGCATTTATTTCGGCGGTTTAGCACTAGCGCTAACGGTAGGGATAATTGGTGGGATCTTTAGCATGATTGAGGTCAAACTGTTAAACGTCAGCCTGAATTCCGATCTTAAAAAGCTGGAATATTTTAAGAGCACCCCACCGATTGAAGATCGACGAACTGAAGTGACAAATCCGCCCAATATCGAATGGACAATGCAGCACAATCAAAGACAATAAATCGGTGTACCACGAGTTTCGAAACTGAGAAACGCCTTACAACCGGTCGCAGGGATAACCGTGACCCCAGCATCGAGCAGCTCAGCGCTGGTGTAATACACAGGCGTTTTGCCGTTACTGTCGTCGCGAAAACGATACAGATAGACGCCATTCACTTGCATGCTCGAATCAATACGCATTTTCTGAAGACGCTCAAAAAAACCGTTGGACGGTGCTGCTTTTTCTTCCGTTTTTTGCAGTGCGGCCGCCGCAACATTCACAGGCTTCGCAGATTTAACCTTCACATCGCGATAGGCCATCCCGAACGCTACCGATCCAAACATTGCACAGCCAAGCAATGCACCAGTACCGAATGCAATCGGCGACTTGAAACGCTTCCAAACTATTTTCGTGATGCGCATATAGAATCTCCAATCGCGCGGTTTTTGGAATCGACCTTTGATGTGCCACGGCGTTAGCAACGAATAAACGCCATGCGAATAATCAGTCAAAAAAAGCTGCTTTGTGTCATAACACGCGAACAAATCATTGCCGCGATACACCCATCGATCAGACACCAAATCAGTCTCGGACGTGCCGTAAATTACTTTGGCAATATGCACGCGCGGGAGCTTCAACCGAACACCAGTAACTGCTTTGACCAGCCCGCCAATAAATGGAATTTGCAGATTATCGAGGCGGCGGCAAAATACTGTGAACTCCGATAATGCGTCACGCGCTTGCGAATCAATGATAGAAATATCTTGAACAATTAGCAGAACATCCCAACCTAGTTTTCGCGCGTGCAAAAACCAGTTATTTACAGCTTGCCGCGATTTGTCTTGCCAATTACGTGAATTAAACCAAGTCCCGCATTCATCGAGCACTAGCAATCCGTTTTTAGATTCGTCGTAACTACTATTGGCATTCCCTATTTTTTCTAAGTCTTCGACGGTTGGTTTATCTGGCACTCGAATAATATGCGGCGTTTTAGCAAGCCGACCACACATCGCAACCAGATCAATATTCACATTAGTCGCAATCATGCAACCTGCTTGCAATTTATCGCGAATGCGGCCAACGCAGGACAGCGTTTTACCGTTGCCTAATTTTCCAGTGACGAAATAAAAAGCCATTAGTTAGCTGACTTCATCATGAAAATTCGAACCTTCCATGCGTATATCCACCGAGCTAAATGAGCAGCGCCAATAGCTGAAGCACACGACGTAAAGTTCGACGGAACAACCAAGCCAAGAGCAACAACGAAATACGGCGGTACGACACTTTCTAAACCTGTTAACAAAGCACCAACTGTCACAAAAAAAATTGCAGTAAGTGAAAGCATCGCTGCAACTGCATATGCAACCAACAACAAGCGCTTCGATAAATACTGCATAAACCATGAAAAAATGGCAGCAGCAGCAATCATTAAAAATTCAGCAAGCCATGCAATACCAGCCAGAATTAACGGCATAGTCAAGCCTCAATCGGTTGGGAAACTAAACGGAAAATATAAATAAACGTGGCGACATAAAGAAACCACGCGAAAATTGCTTTAAACGTTTCAAAGTGATCACACTGAATCACCATGGGATGGCCGGGGAAATTTAATGTTATCGGCGCACACGATACCGATTGAGGCAGCACTGACATAAGCGAACCGAAAACGCTATCCGGTCCCGGCACATCAATACCAGCAACGGAATCAATATCAGCCTTGCGCTCGTTTTCATGATCAGTAAGTTTCTGCGTAATTACCCCGGCCTGCGCGTCGATAAAAGATTGCCCTTTATCGCTCGGTGCATCTTTAAGCAAGCCAACGCATTTCTGATAATCAGCGCTACGCGGATCGCACTGCCCGGCCGACATATCGTCGCCTTTATTTGCTAAGCCTGTTCCCGATGAACCCGTGCCGGTTCCTGTACCAGTGCCTGTTGACGTGCCAGTGCCGCTAGTGCCATCGGAAACACCTTTACCAGAGCTGCCAGACCGAGTCGCGACGATTGTGGTACTTCCGTCAGGATTAGTCGTCGTAGTCGTTGTGGTTGTGCTGCCATCGGTATTTACAGTCGTAGTTGTTTTGCTCGAGGTAGTGCCGCCGCCAGTCGTATTACCACTCGAATCTTTAGTAGTCGTTGTAGTTGTCGTCGTTGGTGAGGTGGCAACAGGTGTCGTCGTCGTTGGTTGTGTAGCAGCAGAACTAGACGTCGAGCAATGCGTTCCATCACCCCACCCTCGATACGCACAAGAATATTTATCGGTATCAGAGAAATACTGACAATTACTTCCCGAAGGAAATATCGGCAACGTCGCGCCAATAAAAACGTTGCACTGATTTATGCATTGATTACGATCTGGAAACGCGCCTGTAGAGTGACCAGAGCCACCCACCCAAGTTGTCGTACCCGTATCGCTAGTATCTTTAACACACGGAGAAACACAGGCGCCATTAAACAATTGTGTACCCGCAGGACAGCCACACGATCCATCAGCTTGCTGCGTAGTACCACTAGGGCAAGTGCCGCACGCTCCATTCACACGTCCCTGACCTGACGGGCAGACCAAATCACACGTCTGCCCGGATATAGAACTCACAACCGTAGTGCCACCAATCTGCTTTAAATCACACAAAAAAGTAGAGTTAAACGCACGATAAATTGGCGTCTGATAAGAATTTCTCCCAGCAGCTACAGAAATACCCGCATTACATGCCTCTGTTCCACTGGAATAACACGCGCCAGCAACAAACGCATTAGAACCGAGGTTAAATCCATTATTTGCAGCAGCAGAGCAATACGAGAACACCAGCAAAAAAATGCCGACAAGAAACTTGCTCATCACCAACGCCTTCCGATGAACGTCAAAAACGAAGTCATGCTGTTAACGAACAATACGAAAAATTTCATAAAAAAAGAGGGGCCGAAGCCCCCCGCTCTCAGCCGATTTTGTTAGCAAATTTCTTGATAATTTTAATCGTCAAGAACGCAACAATGCCGGCACCGATAGCAGGCCAAACGGCAGCCGACACGTCAGTAATGGTAGTACTTGCAGATGTAATTGCAGCAGTAGCTTCAGCAGGAAGTGCAGCGTTAGCTGATGCTGCGACCAAAGTCCCCGCGGAAATTATTCCGAAACCGATTTTTTTAAAAACGTTTTTCATTTAAATCATCTCCATTAATCGTTTAAACATCTGAATGACATAACCCGACGCCCAACCTGTCAGATACATCGTGACAAGAGAACCAACTACGAACAGCAAATCGTCAGAAGAAACCATTGCGCTCATCGTTGGCCCCCCTTGCTAAAGCCCATCGCCCAGGCGACGAACAGCAAGCCGTAAAAAATCAAATTCCAAATGTCGGTAAGATTAATTTCCATAATTCACACCGCTGTGTGCGCGCGCGCCCTGCGGACGCGTGCTCCGTTGCGGCGCGATTATGGAAGACGCACATTCGAAAAATGATCTGTAATTCATCGCGGATTTCCGATCTACGCCGAGGCGACTGCTTTAGCTGCAGGTCGAGCCGGTAGTTGCAGTTTTTCGCCGAACGGAAGATTCCAAGAAATTTTTCCGTTGTAAATTTCCGCTTGTAAAGGAATATCCATTTCCGCACCAATGACTTGTTTGAAATTAGAAACGGTCCCATCGGCATACGAGTTTTTGAAAAGACGAACTTGAATAATTTCGAGCGGGTTTGCTACTTCCAGCGTCACAATAGCTTGCGGCTTTTGTGCATCAGAATTTTCAGAAATTGAACGAACTAGTGCTTTTACTAACATTTTAATTTCCTCTAACAGTTGAGTTAAGCGGCGCGCAGTTGATCCCACGTTGTTACCATTTGCGCTTCTAAAATTCGCCGACGCAGTGGAACCACCTGACCGGCGCTGATATCCGCGTCACGGAGACCCGCAGCGCGCAATATTTCTAAATGGCGATACCAACTGGTTTTCGCGAAAAATCCGCGCGCCCTCTCCCAACCTTCTGCCTTAATCATTACCCAGCAGCCGAATGCAGCACGGCCCTGCCCTTCTGTTTTTGCACACGCCATTACGCGTTTTTGAATATCGTCATCGGTGACCATTTCGGCCCCTCCTATCATCCGACCGAAGTATTTTTCCCATTCGTCGCGGATGCTCGACGGGGAAAGCTCGCGCCAGTTATTGCGAGAAAACCATTCACGACCGATTTTTAATTCGAGACGCAGCAACCGGTCTGCGTGCTCGATGTCTTGCGCCGAATAACTACAACCGGTGTATTTCGGGTTTTTCATGAGGTGCCGCAGATGCGGACCTTTTGCATACGCTTTACCGCTACGCATTTTTGAGAGATGTGACCAGTACACGGTGTCACCAGCTTGCTGACTGACGCGATAGCGACCGCCTTCAATGTTGCGCAAAATGGCCAGCGATTGACGTACTTCAGCGAGAGAACCTAATTCCAAATTACCGGTGACATCGATCCGGGAAACAATCCAAAGATGCGCGGGAGGCAGCTCGACGCCGAGACGAGCGCTGAGATAGTCAACCATTCGCCGGAGGCATCCATAGAGATCAAGAGCGGCAGCAGCGTCGGAGCCGAATACCGCGTCGCCTTCACCGAAGCAGCGAGCGGGCGAACCTTGAACCCATAGATCGCTGGTGAATCGACTTGCAATCTGGTGGGAGTCACTACGGACGCTTTCCCACATAGAGCTTTCATAACGAACATCCCCTGACTTTGGGCAATAACAGCAAACACGATCACCCAAAGAGCGGGACGCTTGACGGGCTTCTGACGACAGCAATTCGCCGGGGATACGAGCTGTTAACCAATCCAAAAGCATGGTTAAACAACACCCCGATTTTTCCCAAAAGTCCCACCCATGGGACTAAGTGGCGGTGTTACAGGGACCGCCACTTCAAAACCGGTTCCGACCGCGTCGGCATTTCTGCACCAAGCGCAACCGCAGACCGACAGAAAGGGCCGGCGAAATGCATCAGCCGAATCACGACACGCTTTCAAGTGGATTTCTTCTTGGGTCATATCGCGAAAAAGCGCACGGCGGTTTTGCTGATGGAGCCATGCCCACACGTGTGCGCTATGCGGCTGATCTTTGAATTCGAGACCGATCCAATAAACGCCTTTCGGCTCGCTTGGTGTAAAGGGGCTGTTGTAGGGCGAATAACGAATGTCCATGCCCTCCCCCGGCTTTCCGCTGTATTGACGAACTGCCATCACTTTGCCCTCGCCTTCCGCTGCTCGGATTGACGACGTGCAGCACGTTTCGCGATTGCTGCACGCCAAAAGTCATCGAGATAAAGCGGTTTTTCAGGAATCGGAGCTTGAAGCGGTAGGGGCAATTGGTGTTCGGACTGCTGAATCATTAGGGCGGCTCCATGTCGCTTTTCAAACGATATTGCGTCGAACACAACAGTAGTGTCAGAAACGACATTGCGCAAGAAGATACATAGGCCATAATTAGACCGTTCGTCGGAAACGGCCCTAAAACGAGTTTTAAGCGATGAAAAGCATTGAATGGATCGATCGAGTGATTTCTGAAAGGAAGCTACCCAGCGACCGGCAAGCTGCCTTACTGATTGGGATGACCCCTCAGCTGATCAGTAAACATCGCAATGGAAACGTTGTTACGTTGGATGATGAAAACGCTTACAGCATTGAAAAAATACTAGGCTTACCACACGGACGAATAGTTGCTGACCAACATGCAGAGCGCTCCAAAAATCCCGAGATTTCGGCAATGTGGCGGAAGCTCGCTGCAACTGCGGCAGTACTGTTTTTATGTACAGCTATTTTTCCGAAAGCGCAAGCAGAACAATTAGTTATAAAAACACCTGCAATTATGAATATCGGTGTATTTGAAAATACGCTAAATGCCTATGTAATTTGCAATATCCTCACTATCGCGAAGAAAAATGCTGCATGCAGTTATTTTTACTAATCGATAAACCCCAACGCTTCTTTGCGAAACTGTTGTGGTGACCAGCCGGTGGCCCGACGAAATGCAGCGCTGAATGCGGCCGGATTTTTAAAACCGATGTCATACGCCACAGTTTTTATCAATACATCGCGCCGCGACAATAAATCCTTTGCCTGTCGGATTCGAGCACCTGCGATACGCTCGCCGAGTGTTGTGCCGGTCGTATTTTTATAGGCGCGGGTTAAATGCCGACTGGTGACACCGCACAATGCGGCCAGCTCGTTCAATTTGGGCGCAGCGTCTTGTAGATTTTCCACGCGCTCGGTAATCAAGCGCAGCTGCTTGGCCGACAACTGACTACCCGCCCCGTCAACGACATTGTTATTGATGCCGCGAAAATGTCGCACCAATTCGATCACCAACGAACGCATCGTGACTTCGACCAGAAATTCGCTGGCGAAACCTGGCGCCAATACCTCTTCAGCAAGGCGCTGCAACGTGGCGCGAATATTTGAATTGCGAATATCGAAACAGGCGGACATATCGCGCTGCGTCCACTGTAAATCGAGATAGTGTTCAAACATCGCAGGCTCGAACATGCAGCTTAATACACGCTGATTGCCGCCGGGTATGCGCGAGTAAAACTCCGATCCAGCCGGCACGAATACACAATCGCCAACTGAAGTCTGCGCCGTTGCTGCCGCGCCTAATTTCAACGATGCCCGTATCGATGGCGGACGTTTAATTAACGCTAAATCGAGATAACACAGCGGCGGTTTGAACGTGACCTCGTGCCACGGTTTTTCCCAACTGTAATGCTGAACTTCAATGCGCATATCCGGCAGCGCGACTTCGCCGTCAATCTCAAAAAAAGACGCACTAAAGGGACGGCTCTGACTGAAACGCGCATCGACTGCGGTGGTTTGTGTGGTGTTTGAAATGAGTGAATTCATCATTGCGCACCTTTCGCTACATTATTTTTTATTATGAAATTCTACTTGCGCTTTATTGCTCAATATTTTGCGAATGCAATTTTTAAATCACGGGCAATAATTATTTTTTTGATGTCGGCGTAGGGTGCTCTTATAGAAAGTTCAAGTCAATGCAGCCTGCCGAATGGACGTGCGACACGATATCAACACTCAGCGTGCTCGCATATCTAACACAATTCCTTAATGTCTCTTTGTCGATAGTTTGTCCCCAACACAATGGTATTCGTTCTTTACCGTTTTCGGTTGTACTCCTAGCATCGCTGCAACTTACCTTTGGAGAAAACTGCGCTGTAAGTGCTCTACCCCAAACAATAATAACTGCGTCATCTTTCGTTCAATCTGGGAGAATGCCATGTATAAAAACAATAAGTCGGCGACTTTATCGTCGAGTATTAGTTTCACCGCGCTGGCGATCGCCATGCCCGCGTTTGCGCAAAATGGACTTGAAGAAGTATTCGTTACGGCGCGTAAGCGCGACGAGGGCGCACAAGCTGTACCGCTATCGATGTCAGCGCTATCCGCCGAAGCGTTGGAACAGCGCAATGTTCGTGAAGTACAGGATTTAAATACTGTCGTACCCGGTTTTCGCTTCGGTGGCGAAGGCGGTAAAACCAACAACAACATCATGATGCGCGGACTTTCCAAAATTCCGCTCGGCGATGGCATGCCCGCAGTCGTCACCTATTTTGCCAATGTCGCGCAGCCCGCTGCCGGCGGCAATATTCCCACGTACGACATCGCTAATATTCAAGTATTGAAGGGACCGCAGGGCACTTTGTTCGGACGCAATGCACTGGGCGGCGCCGTGGTGATAACGCCGGAAGCGCCCAATTACGATTGGAGCGGTTACGTGCGCGGCGGTTACGGCACGAAAGATTTGCGCACGCTTGAAGGTGCGGTGAACGTGCCGTTAATCGATAACAAATTAGCGCTGCGAATTGCCGGTCAAATGCGTCGGCAAGATGGTCTAACGAAAAACCTCAGCGGCGGTCCGGATTTCGACGACATTCATCAAAACAGTTATCGCCTGTCGATTCTGTGGGAACCGTTCGACAACGTGCACAACACATTAGTCTGGGATAATTTCAACGCTGCAGAAAAACCGTCGGGGCTGAGTTTATTTCGTATTAATTCGTCGTCGTTTAATCCGCTGATTGGCGCCTTCGGCACATCGTGGGCAACGCAGGTGCAAAGTTATGTGAACGGCGCGCAAGCGAATTTTCATTCTGCTTACACCGATATGGCCGATGCGGGTTTTGCCAATCGCCGCGCGAAAGGGCTTTCCAACGATACGTCCATCGATATGGATTTCGCCACGCTGCGTAATATTTTCGGCTGGCGTCAACACGATGTCGAAACCATTATCGACACCACCGCCACCGGACCGATTGCATTGCCGCGCGGCGCAACCACCTATCCATTTATTTTTTATCACGCGTATTCGAAGCTGTCGCGCAAATACATTTCCGACGAACTGCAATTATTCGGTACCGCGTACGATGACAAATTGGATTGGATTACCGGCCTTTATTACAACAACGATCATTCGGCGCAACCCAACGGCAGTCAGACTGATCGTTTTCGCTACGTCGGTTTATCTGCCCTTCCCTCCTACACCACATCGAATGTTGAAAACACCAACAAGGCCGTGTTCGCGCAATTCGGTCTGGATATTTCCGATTGGACCGTCGATGGTTTGAAAGCGACGGCGGGCATTCGCAAAAGCTGGGATGAAGTCGAAGCCTGCGGCGGCGGCAATCCCGACCATTTGATGAGCCCGAGCGAATGTCGCTTGATTGCCGAACGCGATCTGCCAGACGGCACTGGTATTTTGAAAAATAAAGGCTCGGAAAAAAGCTGGACGTTAGGCCTCGACTGGCAAATTACACCGGACACGTTGCTGTATGTAACGCATCGGCGCAGCTATCGCGGCGTCAATGTGAATACACCGGCTTTCGAAACAGCGTTCACCACTGGCGGCACTGGTTGCAATGTCAGCGGCGTGGCTGTGACCTGCCCCGACCTGCGTCCGTTTCAAACGGTCGATCCGGAAATTCTTACCGACTGGGAAATCGGCGCTAAAAACGATTGGTTTGTCGGCGATGTAAAAGGCCGTATCAACGTGGCCGCGTTTATCAGCAAATACAAAGGCGCGGTGCAATTTATCAACGGTGCCAATTTAGGTATTCCATCGGCCGCGCCGGATTTGCCGACCAATTCGTCGGTCGGCGTAAATGCAGCGGATATCACCATCAAAGGCGTGGAAACCGAACTCACGGTTGTGCCGATTCCCAGCCTGACATTAACGCTCGCCACTTCGTTTATCGATCAGGATATCGATAAAGTCACGTCGCCTTCGGCCAATCTGGCGCTGTCGGAAAAAGAAATCACGCTGCCCAGCGCCGATTTTTCCGGCACGTTTGCATTCAGTTGGATATTGCCGGTGACACCGATGGATGGCGAATTAATTTTTAACGGCGATTACTACAAAACCACACCGTTCAGCGGCCAGGGCGGCGAAAATTTACCGGGTTATACATTGGCTAATTTTCGGTTGAACTGGAATCGCATTGCCAAGTCCGGGCTCGATATTGCGGTGTATGTGAAAAATGCGTTCGATGAAGAGTATTTAGCGTCGCCGACCGTATTGCTGGAACGCTTCCCGGTCAGCACCGCGATGCAGGGCGATCCGCGCACATGGGGTGTTGAGGCGACATACCGTTGGTAACCGTTTTATTACTAGTAACAGTTTTGTTGTTTGTAACAACGTTATTGCTAGCAACAAGGGTATTGCCGGTAAATGATGCATTCGACGATTAAGTTAAACCGTCGAATGCATTAAATAAAATATTGAAACCGAAAAACTAAAGTCAAAAAAATACCCGGCCTGCGAACAGACCGGGTATTTTTTTGCGTTTCGAATAAAAGTTTAACTGCAATGCTTCACTAAAAATCTGCGCGATTCAATCGAACTCCTGCCGCTCCGGAATCGTTACCGTAATACCATCGAGCGCTTCGGTCACGATCACCTGACAGCCGAGTCGACTACCGGGTTGACGCTCCGCCGCGCTCTCGGACAGCAAAGCGTCCTCATCGAAAGCCGGCTCCGGCAATTGATCGGCCCATTGCGCATCGACATAGACGTGACAGGTGCCGCAATTACAAAAACCGCCGCAGCGCCCGAGAATTCCGGCGATATCGTGACTCATCGCCACTTGCATCACGTTGTCGCCAGCGTTCGCTTCAATCGTTCGGGTGGAGCCATCGCTCAGTTCATAAATAATTTTCGGCATTATTTCGCTTCATATCAGTAAGAGGCGCGCATCAATCGACGCGCAATTTAATATTCAATGGCATGCGCTCAGTAGGCATACCGCCATAAATTATTTTTTCCGACGGATCGGCTAGTCGAATATTTGGAAAACGCTGCACCAATTGGCCGATGCCGGCGCGCAATACCGCACGTGCGAAGGCATTGCCGATACAAAAATGCAGGCCATGTCCGAAGGTGCTGATGTCGCGTGGATTGCGTTTGATATCGAATTTATTCGGCTCGGGATAAAAATCCGGATCGTAATTCGCCGCGCCCATCGACATATGCACCAGCATGCCGCGATAAATTGGCACGCCGTCGACAACGCAATCTCTTGCCACGTGACGATGGCGAAAATTGCCGAGCGAATCGATACGCAAACATTCTTCCAGTGCACTATTTAAAAGCGATGGATCGTCCTGGAGCAGTTTCAATTGATCGGGATGGCGACACAACCGCAACATACTCAAACCGAGCGTGCCCGACACCGTGCCGAGGCCGCCGGCAAAAAGCTGAATTAACGTGGTGAATAATTCTTCGGTAGTGATAATGCCACCTTCGTCATGTTGCGCGACGATGCTGCTAATTAAATCGTCTTTCGGCTCGCGGCGACGCAGCTCGATCAGATCGCCGCAATATTTCATGCCGGCGTTAAACGCTTCCATATAGGCAGCCGGTTTCGGCGCACCAAGTGGCACTGTCGCCACCAATTCCAACGCATGCGAAAGATTAGTGAAAATCGACCAATCTTTTTCGGGAAACTCGAACACGGTGCCGAGCAACAAGCGATATACCAGCGGCTGCGCGAACTCGGTCATCATGTCGAATTCGTTTTTCGCAGCGAGCGTCTCAATCAATGCCGCGACTTGCTGATTAATGCCCAACTGAAATTGCGAAACACGACGCGGCGTAAATGCCGGCTGCATTAAACGACGCAGCCGCGTGTGCTCGGGTGGATCGACTTCCAGCAGAACCGGCAGTCCGTTGAAATAGTCGAGATAATCCGCGCCCCAACCCGGCTGCGGTATCGCACTGATAGTTTCGTGATCGCTAAGCGCCCATTTCACTTGTTCGTGTCGACAAATAACTGCATTCGGACGGCCGTGAATCATCACGTAAAACGGCGGCTTATCTGCCCACTGCAAAAACCACGGCGAAGGGTCGGCTTTAATTTCCTGGCTGTATAAATCGACATCGACAAACAGCGCCGGGTCGAGCGGCGGAATAACCGGTACGTCAATAGCAGCTTGAGCAGTCATGACAGCATCCTTTTGCATTATGTTTTTATCGGTTGTTTCGAAAATTAGCACAGCGCTCGCAACATGCGTGCGAGTCGATCCGCTCGGAAACAAAAATGACGGCGCCTATCATTTGGCGGACGTACCAAGATCGCAAGCGACTTTGTTTGTCATCAGTAAAATGACAATTTGTTCGTTATGTTGTCTGCATTACAGGATTGTTTACCGCATATTATTGGCGATGACTGCACGGCCGATTTTTTTACCGCAACCACCATGCTTTTAATTATCAATTGTCTATTACATGCCAACTGCCTTGATATCGGGATTGGCCTCGGCGATTGCTTCGAATAACGCGCCGTCGGCGTATTCTTCCGTTACCCACTTCACCATGCGCCGCACCGGCTCGATCGCATCCTGCTTTTCCATATTGTGTTGCACGGTCGCGGCACCGCCGAGCGATACCAACCGCTGCGCACCTTGAAACGCCAATTGATCGCGCAATTTTTCTTTTAATGTTTCGGGAAAAATACCGATGGTTTGCGTGTACGCGTTGACCGAGCGAATCGCGTTTTGCAAATCGTCCAGCGGCACGATATTGCCGACACGACAACCAAGCTGCCGCGAAAAATCCACCGGCGCATCGTCCTGCGAAACAATAATTGCACCTTCGTTAGTGCGTCCACCGAACACGCGATATTCATCGTCGTTCATGCGCGCGCCATCGATTTCGGATTTCAAATTCATATCGAACGCTTTGTGCGGTGTGCTCAAATGCGGTGGCAATTTTTGCAGTGCATCGAAAGTGAGACTGCCCAATTTATTCGCGCGCTCGATACCGGCGGCATCGGTGCCGGACTCAACATAAATCACGCGCGCGTTGACACAACCTTCCTGATTTTGCGCGCCAACATCAAGTGCCAGACGCGTTGCGACCGAGCGCAGCGTGGTGTCGTCCGCGAACGCTTCTTTGCCGATTATCGTGCTGGATAATTTCGGATCCTGCGTAATTAAATCGATGCCGGGCTGCAAATATTGCGTGACGTGTTTGACCGAATCGAAACCGCCCCACGCAATAATTTTTTCGATTTTGCGCGGATCGTAAATCGCGCGCTCGACGGTGGTATCGCCGCCCTTCCAATACGCTACCGACAAATGTTTTACCAACGGATGCTCTGGCGCCATATCGATCATCGTGCGCGCCAGCGCAGTCGCGGTAAGCGGATCGTTCGACGGTGTTTTGATGATGCAATCGGAGCGTGTAAATGCATTGCGAATAACGGTGAGAATGCTGACGATCGGCGCATTGCCTGCAATCACATGCACCGCGCGCGAACCGAATGCGCGTACCCGTGCGCTCACGCCGGGCATGCCGCCCGGTTGCGCGACCCAACCTTCGAGATAATTGGCGCCGCATGAACGCTCGACCATCATCGCCATTTCATCGCGGCTGAAAAAGAACGGAATATTTTCGTATTGGTAACGCAGAATGCTTTCCGACAAACCCGAAGTGACGCACGACAGCGAGAACGCTTCACGCAGATGCGCATTGCTGTCGAAGCGCAAGCGCTGTCCAAGATCCGCCAGGAAATCGAGGATTTCATCGAGACTGAGACTGTATAAATCCGCCATTTTTGACGGCGCGGATAACGTTAATTGGCCGATATGTTTAGCCACGTCGGGCGTGTGAAACGTTACGCCGCCACGGCGCCCGCCGAATTCGAAATCGGGATCTGTGATGATTTGGCCGCGAATAATTAACGGCACGTTGTACTGTTTGTTACTCATAAAGACCTCTGCAAATAGTTATCTGGCCCTATCTGTCGGGCCGATGGTGGCGCAATGAATTGCTGCGCCCTCGCCTTTCAGGCCGCAAATTTTTCCGAAACAAAACAAGCGCGCGGCAAGCAGCGCACCTACGTCACATCGATAATTCGGTCAAAAAAGCCAGCGCCTGGTCGTGTGCTTCCGGCGCGCCGGCGCAAACGATGCGGTCGTCGCCGCCCTCTTTGTCGCTGTAACGGCGAATCTGATCGTGCAAATAGGTGCCGATGCGACCGCACGGACAGGGTTCTTGCCAACCGCCCCAGGTCACTTCGTCGCCGGTAATCAAACCCGCCCAATAGCTTTGCGGCATCAGATCGAGCAGCGCCAGCCGGCCGGTCACACCGTCCTCGCGCGGCAGCGGATTGCCAGTGACGGGATCGAGCAGGAACGGCACGATCACCGGCGGGATGTGGTAATGACCGTGCTCGCACATGATCGACCAGCCCATTTGCTCGCTGATCGCATACATCTCGTAAGCGTTGTCGAAGCCGAGGAATTCCTTGATCTGCTCGCGATAATTGTCGGGTAGCGCTTTGCCTTTCTTGCCGCCGCCGCTGAACAGCACGCTGTCCTTGCCGAAAATGCCGGCGTGACCTTCTTTGAGTCCCGCTTCGGCCCAGTCATACAACAGCGTCCACACACCGGCGATATACACATTCTTGCCGGCGAACTTGGTGCGCGCGGTATCGAAGAAATTCTGCAAATCCTGTGGGCGGCGTTTTTCCAGCTCGCTCAATTCTTGGCGACGGTTCAGCAGCGCCGGCGCTATTTCCAACATGCCCTGCTCGCCGCGCGCCTCGGCGGTGCGCAGTCGGCCGGCCAGTGACACCACATCAGCGGAAAAACGCGCATTCGGATACATGAACAATGCGTTGTCTTCGCTGCCGGCGAACAGCTCGATCATGAAATCGTTGGCGCGCTGGGTAGCGCTGCCGCCGTAGCGATAGCCGGGAATGATCAGCGGGTAATGTTCATTGAGCAGGTCAGGGCCGGAGTTTTCGCCCCACCAATGCCTCAACATGTGGCCGGAATGCAGCACCGTTTGCCGCCACTGCGCCTTGGTGCGTGGAATGAACGACAACTTGCCGGTAGTGCCGGACGTATGCGACACCAGCAGCGGTGTTTCGCGATCGAGCAGATCGAGCCAGTCGTCGATCAATTCGACGCCGCTGGCATCGACGCCGCTCAGATCGACCGTGGTTAGCCCATTGAGCCAGCGCGTCAGTTTGTCGAAGCGGCTTTTTTCCAGATACGACAGCGGGTACGACTTATAAAACGTGTGCGGAAATAACACCGGCACGATGTCGTTGATGGTGTCGATAGCCGCGACGCTCTGTTCGGTCGCGAGCTTGTCGAGCATGGCGATCTGCGGACGCAATTCGCCAAAGCGTTTGCGCACACCTTCGAGCTGCACGGTGTCGATTTGAGCCCGCGTCAGCTTAAAGCCATCGCAGTAGACGGCATTGTGAAAATCCGTAGGATCGTCAAGTAACCGCTGGTAAAGATCCGACATAAATTCTCCTAATAATTTCCTTAAAAACAATCAATTAAACAACCAATCAATTTTTTACATTAACTTTTATTCATTAACTTCTGTTCCGGGAACGCACGCGGATCGACGCGCTGACCGCGCACCAGCCGCCCCGGCAGAACGTTGGTCGGCTCGCCGTCGCGATAGATCACTTCACCAGACACAATCGTCGCCGCCAAGCCATCGACATCCTGCAAAAAACGCCGGCCGCCGGCCGGCAGGTCATGCACGATGCGCGGCGAGTAAATCTTCAGGCCATCGAAATCAATAATGTTGAGATCGGCCTTCATGCCGGGCGCCAGCAGCCCGCGATCAAGCAGCGAATACAGCTCCGCCGGTTGCCGAGTCAGCATGTGAATGCCCTGCTCGATGCTGATGGCGTTGCGTTCGCGCACCCATTTCGTCAGCAGGTAAATGCCGGCGCTGGCGTCGCAGATCGAACCCACATGCGCGCCGCCATCGCCCAATGCCGATACGGTATAGGGGTGTAGCAGCATCTCTGGAATCGATTCGGTGAAGTTGATAGATGGTATATAAATCAATGTATTGCCATCGCTTGTTAACAACCAGTCGTAAAGCCATTCGGCCGGTGTCAACCCTGCTTTTTCGGCGAGCGCAGCGACGGATTGCTCGCGCGGTGGCATATATTCCAGCGGATCGCGCAACGGAAACATGCTGGCAAACTTGTCGCCCAGTCCCTCCAAAAACACATGCGGGTTGTGATCCTGCTCGTTGAGAATCGCGGCCTTGATCGCCGGTTTGCGTAATTGCGCGACGCGTTCCGGTAGCGGCAAACCTTCGAGCGCACGAAAAGTGGGGCGCGCCGAAAAAGGCGTCAGCGAGGCGTTCAGCCCCATCAACACCCCAAGCGGTCGCGACAGCACCTGCGCGCGAATATCGAGTCCAGCTGCCTGTGCCTTATCGACGCGCGCGAGCTGTTCGCTCCACATGGTCGGTCGGCTATCGCTCTGCAACAGACTGAACGTGCCTTTGGCGCCGGTGCGAGCGCAGACGTGGCGGACGATCTCGAACTCATAGTCGGCGTCGATAAAGTCCGACACCATTTGGAACACTTTTCCCGGCGCCGCCGCCAGCGTTTCACCGAGCTGTTTCAGCTCGCTATTTGCGGCCTGATAAGTCGGCGTGAAGGCGCCAGTGTTGGTGCGATGAATCATTGTGCGCGAGGTGGAAAAACCGACCGCGCCGGCATCCAGACCGGCTTTTAGTTCGCGTTGCATCGCCGCGATGTCGGCAGCGGTGGCAGCCTCGCGGTTGACCGCGCGCTCCCCCATCACATAGACACGCAGGGGGCCGTGCGGGTAAAGCGCGGCGATATCGATATCGCGCGGTTTGCCCTCAAGCGCATCGAGATAGTCGCCAAAGGTTTCCCAATCCCACGGCAAACCTTCCGCCAGCGCGGTGCCGGGAATGTCCTCGACACCTTCCATCAAGCCGATCAATACATCGCGGTCCTGCGGGCGACACGGCGCAAAACCGACGCCGCAGTTGCCGATAACAACGGTGGTGGCGCCCAGCTGCGACGACGGCGCCAGATGGTAATCCCAGGTCGCCTGACCGTCGTAATGGGTGTGAACATCGACGAAACCCGGCGTGACTAGATGACCGGTGGCGTCGATTTCCTCGTGCCCGCGCGCGGTGATTGCCGGTTCAATGAGGGCAATGCGGTCGCCGCGGATGGCCACATCCGCGCACCGCGAAGCAACGCCGGAGCCATCGACGACGGTGCCATTGCGGATAATCAAATCGTATTCGGCCATGTTCAATGAACTCCGCTCATAACTTTGCTCGGTGCAGCCGCTGCTGTGACGACGTTCCGGGCGCCCGGCAACAACACAGCGATCAATATCATCAGCAGCGAGCCGGCGATTACGTAGAAAAAGACGCGGAAATAAGCGGCCTGGTCGGGATAACTGGCCACGCCGGTAACCGCGGCATGGCCAGGCGCGGTATGTAACAACGAAGCCACTACCTGCGCCCCGATTCCCATCGCAGTAGAGCGAATCACGATCATCATGCCGCTAGTTTCACTGGTACGTTCGATCGGCACTGATTGCGCAATCACAATCGGCACGCTGGAATAAAACATCGAGATACCGAAGCCCAGCACAGTCAGCCCCACCACAATAAAGAGCAGTTCATCATGCTTTAGCGCCAGCGCAGTCCAGGCCAACACCATCACGCCGGCGCCCAGCGCCATCGAGATACGGCCGCTATAACGCGCAATCAACCAGCCCGCGCACGGCCCGCCGATCAACGCGATCAACGTCTGCGGAAACAACACCGCGCCCGCGAGCGTGGCCGAAATACCCAAACCCATCCCGGTCGAGGGCGGCTGCTGCAGCAGAATCGACCATATCTGCAACGACTGAAATGAGGTAATGCCGAGCACCGCGCTGCCGAGATTCACCAGCAACACGCGTCGATTGGCGAGCAGACGCACATCGAGCAACGGCGACTCGGCGCGCAGCTCGCTTATGATCCAAGCCGCCAGCAGCGCAGCACCGCCGGCAATGCAGCCCAGCGTTTTCGGATCGCTCCAGCCCCAGCTTGTCGCCTTACTGATGCCGAGCAGCACGGCGACTATGCCGGGCGCGAACAACACGCCGCCGAGCAGATTGGTGCGTCGGTCATAAGGTTTGCGCGGCGAGGCCGGCAGCCAAAAGGTGATGGCAAATAGCGCCACCACGCCGGAAATGGCGCCGGCGAAGAAGATCCAGTGCCAATTGAGGTAGTCGATAATAACGCCGCCAACCAGCGTGCCCAGCCCCATCGTCACCGTCAGCGTCGCCGCCAAGGTGCCGATAAAAACCGGTGCGGATTCCGCCCGCACATTCTCGCGAACCAGCCCGATACAAAGCGGAAAGATGGCGCCCGCCGTGCCCTGAATGACGCGGCCGAGCACAACCATACCGATGGTCGTGGCGAAACCCGCCACCAGCGAACCGGCGATACTGAACACGATCACCACCAGCAGCACGCGCTGGCGCCCGAACATATCGCCGAGGCGACCGCAGATCGCGGCGGAAACCGCGCTGGCCAGCAGAAAGCTGGTCATCACCCAGCCGACCGCTGTCGGATTGCCGAAATCGCCAATCATCGAACGCAATGCCGCATACAGCATCGACAGCTCAAATGCAGATAGGATTTCCGCCGCCAGCAGCGCCAGCATTAACTTCCAGGCGTGCGCACTTACCGAAAAGCTGTTCATTATTGTTATACCTCGCGATGTTCACGTCCCTCGCTTCAAGGACAAAAGCAACTACGGCACCAACTCAGCTGTGATCGCCGGATTCCACCACCCAGCGCATGAAGCGATTGACGGGCATGCCGGCATCGTGCGGGGAGCCGCCGAAACCTTCGCCGCCGTTGACGTCGCCGATCTCGACCAGCCGTTGCGCACCGCAACTGGCAAGGCTGTCGCGCAGCGCCAATCGCTCGGCCTTCGGATAAATGCCAACGGTCTGCGTTGCGACGGTGATGAACTGTACTGCGTCGGCCAGCTTGTCGACGCGCACCACATTCACCAGTTTGCCGGTCGGACTGAACGACACCGGCTCGTCGGAACGAACCACCATGCCGTTGCCGTCGTAGCGGCCGAACACGCGGTAGATCGGCTCGAGGTTTTGCAGCATGTCGAGCTGTTCGCGCAGATCGGCCGGCGGAATCAGATTGCTCTTACCGGGACCGTAGCGGGTGTCGACCGCCATCGCCTTAACCAGCTCTTCGCAGTATTGGTCGACCTCTTCGGTACTGCCTTCAACGTACTGAAAGCGCGACGCCGAACACGCGTCCTGATTCCAGCCAATCACATCGGCCGCCGCTTTCGCCGCCACCTCACGCAAAACTTCCGGGCTTTCGAACACCGCGCGGCCGATCATCGACACCGACACTTTCGGATCGAACGACACCATCTCCAGACCGGGGCCGGTGTATTTGACGACGTGCTTCACCGCCGCCTCGCCACCCCAGACCACGATCTTGTCGAAGTATTGCGAGCGGTAAATCGCCGATTCAATTTTTTCATCGCCGCCGCGCCAATACACCGCCGAGAACGAGCGTGTGGTTGGATGGTTGGGGTCGACATCGGCCATCGTGCGCAGAATAGCCGTGGTGGTGAACATGTCGTTGGACGGCAACTTCAGCAGATGCACGCCCTTGGTGACAGCACCGCGCACGATGGTGATCGGCGGCACTACCGGCGCATTGCCGGCCAGCACATGCACCATGCGCGGCGGAATTGCGCGTACGCGGCTGCTCGGCAGATACGGATTGCGCGCGACCCAGCCATCGAGCACATCGAGACTGCCGAGCGTTTGCTCGATCTCGGCGACGATGCCCTCGCGGCGGAACATGAACGGCATATCGCGGTAGGCGTTTTCCAGTACGCGCGGATCGAGCGAGCTGAAATGCGACATATTGGCGACCGCTTCCTGCAGGTACGGGTTGTTGTCGAAATCGAGCCGCTCGCCCACTTCGACCAGAAAATCGATGATGTCGGCAATCGGCGTATTGAATGCCGGGGTCGGTTCGTGGCGGCGCCACACCATTTCGTCGAGCGTGGTTTTCGGCGTGAACACCGGCGTCGATTGCGCGCGCGAGCGCTGCTCGACCTCAGCACCCAATTTGACGACGCCTTTGACGAAGTGCGGCACTTCAAGCCGCGTGATTAATTGATCCGCTTTTGCCTGACTGGTCATGATCGTGTCCTCACGAATAAGTTGATGGCCTTAAAGTGCGCCTTGGCCGAAGCCGCAAAATCTGCGGCAACGCATCTTGCGGATTCGCGGGAATAGCGCACTTAAAGATTTATCGCGCCGCGTACATAGGAGTCGATAGTGCCCGCGCAGGTCAGCTTGTCTTCGCCCTCTTCCAGATCCTGGTAACGCGCAATCGAGCGCACCAGCGGACCGGAGAACCCGTCGGCCGAATCGAAATCGACCACGACTTTATCGCCCGAAATCAAACCGCCCCAGCGCGCATCGGTGAGCAGATCGAACAGCGCCATACGGCCTTCGACCTGACCTTTGCCGTCCTCTGGGTTCAGCAATTTTTCGCCGGTTTTGTCGAGCACCAGCGGCACGATCCACGGCGGAATCGCATAGGCATTCAGATCGTGGCGGAGCGGGCTGAGGCCGGTCATCTCGACCATCGCGTAGCTGTTGAAATAGCGGTCCGATTTCAGGCCGAAGAAGCTGTAAATCTGCTCCTTGTAATCGTCCGGCAATTTCACGCCTTTGACACCACCGCCCATGCACAGCACGGTATCGGGGTGCATATCCCCATCCTTCACGCCGCGTGCGCGCATCGTTTGTACGACTTGAAACGCCTGCGGCCACATCACGCCGAACGCTAGCGGGTTATGTCGGTTCTCGTAAATCTGATCCATAAAGTCGGCGACGGCGGCATCCATTTTTTGAGCGCGCGTGGCATTTTCGGCTTCGAAGGCGGCGATCTCATCGGGCATCGCGGTGCCGGCCGCAAGCGCGCGGCGCAATTGACCGGCGCGAATTCCCGGCGCTGCCAGCAGCGGTTCGTCCGAGACGAAATGCGCTTCGCCTGCCGGCGATACGAAGTTGGTCCAGAAATGATGATTCGGCCCGCACAGGCGATGCACGCCGGTCGGCGGGAAAAACACAAAAGAGGTACGGTCGCGCTGCGGTTTGAGCGGCGCCCATTGCGCCAGAAAGCCCTGTTCGTATGCTTTCAGCGCCAGTGTCACATCGGCCGGAGTTTGATCGAGAAAAGAGCATTTGCCCGATGTACCGCTGGACGCGAACAGTTCGTGGCCGGCGCCGCGCAACCGGTTCAGCCATTCGTCGGCATCTTTGACGCCGTCCATTTTTACTTTCGTCACCGGCGCGCTGGTCAGCGTCTGCAACCACAGGCTCATGTTGGCCCACTGGCCTTTATCGACGAAGCTTTCCGGGTAACTTTTGTAATTGGTATGCACGAACAGCAGCGACACCAGATCGTCGAGCGTGTGGATTTCCTCGATGCCGGCGTCACTGGCGCGGCGATCGACGATCTTCAGCTGGCTGCGCTTTTCGAAGAAACGTTCGCGCACGGCCTCCAACTGCAGATCGCGTAAATACGAAGGTGCGTCTCGATAGGGATCGGGTTTGCCGACCAGCGATTTGATCTCGTCAATTGCGCTCATTGTTGTCTTCCGAAGGATGATTAAACTCGGATCAGACTATGACTTGAGGCAGCGCTCAACAACCGCAAACGCTATAGCTAAAGGGCTAAAGTATTGTGAAAAGGACCTGGCGTGGAGACAACAAACAGCACTCGCTGAAAAGTGGCGATTTATACTTGGCAAAAATGCAGTCTTGCTTGGTCGTCACACATGACGACATTCTGCAAACCTGATCTGGATAACCGAAGAAATGAAACAGACAACGACAATGCAGGTCGACTTTGCCCATAAAAATGGTGTTAGCGCCCGTCTTGATTTAGAGGTTGAAGAACAGCCGGATAACCAACAGCAAATCGACATCGTCGAAAAAGTTTTTCTGCACTTATTTCCGGACGATCCCGCCGTCAATCCAGTTGCCGATCAATCTAGAAATGCGCATCGCATATCCACGCGAGAATCTTCGAAACAAATGGCGCTGCGGTTGGGATTTAAACGTTTGAGTTTTACACGAGGCGTGAACGACGTTGAGGTCGTAATTCTTAAATAACTATTTTGTTCGATGGTTTTACGAAAAATGAAAGCCTGCGGCAGTGACGACGTGCATCGAAATGCACGGCGCGATACCGCAGACCCAATTCATTAGATCGCTACTTAGATTGTTACAACGACCTTGCCGAACTGATGCTTGTCTTGCAGATACAGCAACGCTTCTTTAGCTTCCGCTAATGGGAATGTGCGCTCGATAACGGTTTTGATTTTGTGCTTGTCGACAAACGCGAGCATGTCGCGGAAGTCTTGCGGATCACCAACTTGGCTGCCCAGTACGGTGGCGCTGCGCAAGAAGATATCGGTGGCGTTAACTTTAAATTCGTTGCCTGCCGTCGATCCGTAAATCACGATGCGTGCGCCTGGATTGATGCTGCGCACGTAGTTGGCGAAGCTCGGGCTTGGCGCGCCGTCGATTACCACGTCAACACCGCCGGTCATCGGCATAACTTTCTTGCGCCAGTCCGGCTCATTGAAGTTCAAGCCTGCCTTCGCACCCATTTTGATGGCGTTTTCGATGACTTGATCGTTCTCGCCAGTCACATAAACATTGGCGCCATGAGCCACGGCAAACGCCAGACCCCAGGTAGCCACGCCGCCGCCGATACCGATGATCAGTACCGTTTCACCCGGTTGCAGCTCGCCTTTGTACATCAGCGAACGCCACGAAGTCAGGCCGGTCAGCGGAACCGCTGCCGCTTCTTCGAAGCTCATAAAAGAGGGTTTCGGCGCGAGGTTTTCAACAGGTACGCAGATGTACTCGGCTATGGTGCCTGGTCCCGGCATGCCGAGCAGACCGAATTCTTTCGAAGGCGTGCGGCGGCTTGGGCCCCAATTCAGACCAGGGTAAAGCACAACTTCGTCGCCAACTTTAGCGCCGGTGACACCGTCACCCAGCATATCGACAACACCTGCGCCGTCGCAGCCGAGCGTGGCGGGCAGCACCATACCCGGATACTGGCCGCGCGGAATCCACAACTCGCGGTGATTGAGCGATGCCGCCTTGATGGCAACGCGCACTTCACCGGCTTTCGGTGTTGGCGTCTCAACTTCCCTAACTGCCACACTTTCCGGGCCGCCCGCTGTTTCTAGATAGAGTGCTTTCATATTAATTTTCTCTTTGTAGTGAATGAAAATTGTCTTGAATGAGACTGTCAAAAAATTTTGCGAGATAAGCAGGCAACGGCTGCCAAGTATTCGCCATCGGCAGCTCTGCGGTGCTCTCCCCTACTTTCAGCGGCGCATTATAAAAGGCTTAGGTGCCATCACGCAGCTAATACGCGCAGATGAAACGTTAGCGATGGCTAATTGATACCTTGATGCGGACAAATTGCGCGCCGTCGTCAGTTTTTTACCGGGGATCGGGCTTATCGGCACTGCATTATGGATCTCGATACGAGAGATAGAGTGCAGCACAATCTGATGCCTTATCCAGTAAAGACGGCACATTACATTTATTCTGCAATTTCTAAATCTATCTAATTGCCGTGGCATAGGTTCTATTGCAGACGACTGCGGCATTTAAGCAATGAAATCTCAGTGCTGAAGCGGGCGCACCTAGTCCAGCCGGACGAATTGTAGCTATGCCAAAACTATAAGAAAAATGATAATGCGCTGCAGGCATCCAACCGCAACGCACAAAACCGAATTCACCGGTCAGGAGCGATCAACACCACGGACGATATTGCACTAAAACGTCATTGCGAGTTTTTAGCTATGAAAGAAAAAAGTCCGGATCACCAACCTGTCGCACGCCTGCCGATAACCCAGGGAAAGTCTCAACTCGATTTTCGATCGATGGTCGAATCGGTGGCCGATTACGGCATCTTTTTTTTGGACACGCAGGGGTTCGTGCAAACATGGAATATCGGCGCCGAAAAAATAAAAGGCTATAGAGCGCATGAAATTATCGGCAAGCATTTCTCCGTGTTTTATCCAGCCGAACTCAACGAACGCAACTGGCCCAATCATGAATTAGCCGTCGCGCGTGAGGTTGGGCGCTTCGAAGATGAAGGCTGGCGCATTCGCAAAGACGGAACGCGCTTCTGGGCCAATATCATTATTACCAGGCTCAGCAATGAGGCCGGCGAATTTATCGGCTTCAGTAAAATCACCCGCGATTTGAGCGAGCGCCGCCGCCAGGAAGAATTGTTGCGTTTAAGCGAAGAGCGCTTTCGTTTATTGGTGGAAGGCGTCAAGGATTACGCAATTTTCATGCTTGATCCCGAGGGAAGAATTGCCAGCTGGAACCTCGGTGCCAAACTTAATAAAGGCTACGAAGAAGCCGAAATTTTGGGAAAACATTTTTCTGTATTTTATCCCGCCGATGCATTAGCCGCCGGCCTGCCCGACCTCGAATTGAAAATCGCCAAACGTGAAGGTCGCTTTGAAGACGAGGGTTGGCGCATTCGCAAAGACGGCAGTCGCTTTTGGGCAAATGTGGTGATCACTGCGCTGTACGACGCTTCCGGCGTTCATCGAGGTTTCGCAAAAGTCACTCGTGACTTGACGGAAAAAAGAAAAATTATTTTGCTTGAGGACGAAGGCCGACAAATTACTAAATTTCTCGCCATGCTCGGCCATGAATTGCGCAATCCGTTGGCGCCAATTTCAAACGCCGTGACTGTTTTATCCATGGAGAAAACAACGTCAGATCGCGCTCAACAAATGCAAGACATCATCGGCCGACAAGTCGGCCATATGACGCAAATTGTCGATGATCTACTCGACGTGAGCCGAATTAAAAGCGGCAAAATAACTCTGGACCGCAAGCCCATTAAAATAAACGACATCGCTGTCGAAGCGCTTGAAACAGTGCAGTCGCTCGCGCACCGCAAAATGCATACATTGAATTTCTCGCCCACTGCGACATCGATATGGGTGAGTGGCGATCGCACACGGCTTGTCCAAACCGTCGTGAACTTACTCACCAATGCAATTAAATTCACGCCCGAGCACGGTACGATTGATTTGACCATTCGGCTTCAATCAGAAAAGGTCGAAATTTCGGTAAAGGATAACGGTGTTGGTATTCCACCCTCCTCGCTTTCCACCATTTTTGGTTTGTTCGAACAGGGCGAACAGGACCTCGCGCGCACGCAAGGCGGTCTCGGCTTAGGACTCAGCTTGGTGAATGATTTAGTCGCCTTACATGGCGGCGAAGTCGCCGCGTATAGCTCCGGCACCAGCGGCAGCGAATTTATTATTTTTCTGCCGGTAATTAATGCACCAATGGAACGCTCACCGCGCGTCAGACAATCCAACGATATCGTCGAGAAAAAACGTATTTTGGTCGTCGACGATAATGAAGATGCCGCAAATACCATGGCGCTGTTGCTGCAGGTACTCGGCTTTGAAACGCAAGTGGCCTATAGCGGCGCTGATGCCATCAACCGCATTAAATCCGATACACCCGATCTGATACTAATGGACATCGGTCTGCCCGACATTAGCGGCATCGAAGTGGCGAAACGTATTTCGCGCGAAACAATCGACCCGCCACCACTCATTGCCGTAACTGGCTACGGTCAAGAAACCGATCGCACCAGCAGCTTAAAAGCAGGATTTGTTGCCCATCTCACTAAACCGGTCGATGTAACAGCGATGGCAGATTTACTTAAAAAATTACTTAAATGATTTGCAGAAAGAACTCAGCGTGCGCTTGGCCAGCGAACAATTAATTCCTCAATAATTAGTGACTAAAAAATTATCATCACACTCGATCAGATTGAGTCGATCCGCTAATAAAATTGCCGCTGATTAGCACTGAAGATTTAATTAAACCGATAACTCGCCCCCAACGCGGCATACCACGTACGGCCCGGTGCGGCTTCGTAATAGCGCGCGTTGGCATCGTTAACAATTACCGACCCGACGTATTGGCGATCAAATAAATTATCGACGCGCAGCGTCTGCTGCAGCACCCATTGGCCGAGATTTTGTGTCCAGTGCGCACGCCAATCCAACACCGTATACGCCGGTGCGGCCTTGGCGATATTGGCATCTTCGACTTGGACGGTATCGCGATAAATTGCTTCGAATGCCGTATTAATTCCCGCGTGAGGCTGCCACGCAATTTCTGCAAAAGCGGATTGGGTCGGCACACCGGGCAAACGATTTCCGCTATCGATTAAACGCGAGCTCGCCGTAAATGCGTCGGCGTAAACCGCGTTTAAATACGTGTATGAAAAACTCGCACTCCAGTTCTCGTTGAATTGACTGTCGATGCCGAGTT
This sequence comes from Verrucomicrobiaceae bacterium, assembly GCA_028293825.1. Lineage (GTDB taxonomy): Bacteria > Pseudomonadota > Gammaproteobacteria > Pseudomonadales > CAMLJR01 > CAMLJR01. The sequence goes on along the minus strand of JAQGNY010000007.1, from coordinate 86,840 downwards.
CAACACCGCGCCTTCGGGTAGCGCCGGCATTTTGATAGCTGGTGCGACCACCGCTGGCTGCTGCCACCACAATTTCATTGTCGGTATCGATTTGAAAAACGGCGAGGTTAATCCGTGCATTGCGCCCGATAATCATCTTGGCGCCGCCTTCGAATTGCGTGCTCGACGCACCTTGCAAACCGCGATTGAAACCGCGTGCATCGCCGAGCGCATATGCTTGCTCGGTTAGCGTCGGTGTTTCGTAGCCGCGACCGATATTGAAATACGTATTTATTACCGGCGTTAACGCGTAGCTAACACCGAGTGAACCCGTGGTCGCACTGTCGCGCTCACTACCGCTGTCATCACCGTTACTTAAATAAAAATCGTCAACGTCGTTGCGAAACCAACTGCGCCGAATTCCGCCGGCAAATGTCCAACGCTGCAAAGTCCAATCGGCTTGTAAATAAGGTTCGAGACTGCTGGCGCTGTCGCGTTCGTCGCGGCGCAACGCGCCCTTTACGCCAAGGGACGGCCCGACATAATTTTGAAAACCTAGGCGATCGTCGCTGCTGCGATTGAAATCAACGCCGGCGGTGCCATGCAATTCGCCGCTTAATAAAGGTGTCGATTGCAGCCAGCGCATACCGGCGCCGCCAAATGTGCGCTCGAAATCCACCACACCACCGTCACCGGTTTCATTGCTCGGCACGCCCTTTGGAATTGCCAGAAATTGCTGGACGTTGCGCTTACCGCCGTAAAGCGTTAACTGCATCGTTCCGGCGCCGATGTTGCGTTCGTAATTCGCACCGAGCTGTTGGTGATCGATACTTTTACGCGTGTTGTATATCAGCGCAGCAGCAACCACCGAGCGCGGCTTGGCGCGATAGCCAGCCCATGTTTGTCCAAGCGGATCGTCGGTATTATTTTGTTCAAGCCCGTTGTAGACAATACTGGCGCGGCTATCCGCATCTGCAATGAATGTGAATTTAGCAAAAGTCTGATCGCGTTGTGCGTCGCTGTGATCGCGATAACCATCGGTGGTGAGACGCGATGTGTTCAACAACAATCCCATGTTGTCCGCGCCACCTTCGGCACTGAATTGCCATTTATTCAGATTGTCGCTGCCGCGCGCTTCATCGACCGTTACGCGCAACGGTCCAGCACCATCGCGGGAAAATAATTGCAGCACGCCGCCGGCATTGCTGCCGTATAACGTCGCCGCCGGACCGCGCAACATTTCGATGTGGTCGGCAACATCGAGATTAAATGTTGCGGCTTGGCCCTGACCGTCCGGTGTGCTCGCGGGGATACCATCGGCAATTAATTTAATTCCGCGCACACCGAACGCTGCACGCGCGCCAAATCCGCGCGAAGAAATCTGCAAATCCTGCGCGTAGTTTTGCCGATTCTGCACGACGATACCGGGCACACGCGCTAGCGATTCCGATAAATTAATTCCGGCCTGGCCATCGTGAATAGCCGTAGCATCAATGCGATCGATAGCGAACGGCAAATCGAAATCGCGACGGGCGTGATATACACCGGAAACAACGATGACATCGGTATATCGATAGGTTGAAGATACTTCGTCCGCCACGCCGACTTGCGCGACAGAACATAGAAAACACAGTGCGATGCGCATGAAGATATGTTTGCGGCCTTGATGAATATGATGATGAGTTTTACTGCGTGAATGCGCGCTCGACAATTAGTGCTGATTTTTCCATTGTTAGCTCAGAAAGCTCAACCGCTAGCTGAAAAAATATCAATAAAGATAGTTTACTGCGCGACCGTATATCGAATTCACATTACGCAGTAGGAAACTTAACAGCTAACGGGAAGACTACCAAAACTTTTTCGCGTCGCATAATTTCACGATGGATTTTTCGACATCCCGCTCTGCTTCATTGGCATTCTTCGAGATCCAACCGATGACAATACCGGACTGCTGCGCAACGGGCACATCGTCATCAGCAAATGACTTCATCAACGCTTGCGTCGTCACTGCGTCATTTAAATTACCTAAATCTTGCTGCACTTGCTCAAGCTTAAGCGTGAATTTTTTAACCGACTTTGTTTTATAAAGCGATGAAAAGAATTCCACAGCGTAGCGCAGTTTTTTGGCTCGTTTACGCAGAGTATGCCGCTGTCTACGATCCAACGAATCCCAGAGCGCGATTAACTCGACAACCCGACGCCACCGCTTACGCAGCGAACGACGGGTGAAATCAATGAGTTGTTCAGACTTAGAATTTACCGCTTCGTTGCGTGCAAGCGATTTAACTATCTGTAGCTGTAAATTAGTAAAGCGCGGCGAAATCAATGCATCGCGCAATTTCTGGCGGGATACTTCACGGCGTTGCTCGGCCGATTGTTTTAAACGGCTGAAATTAGCCGGTTCGCTTCCCGCAATATCAGCCTCAAATGTAGGCAGAGTTTTAATTAAAAAAACATCGATATCGCGTACATCGCCCAACAATTTTGCCAACCAGAGAATATCGCCGTTTATTGATTTCGACTCCTGTTCGGGAGCAATCTTTGCGAAAGCTTTTTGCGCGGACCGAATTCTTCGTAGCGCTACTCGCGCCTGATGCACCGGTTCTTCACGCGCACTTTCCATTACACCGATTACATTGCTCTGCAAATGCAGTAGGCATTCAAGCATCACGGCGCGCATGGCATCGTGCGCAGTTAGCTCGTTATTCAGCGCTGGGGTTCGCGCTTTTCTGACGCGAACCTCATTTTTATTCTTACTTTTACCATTCGTCATAATTACATCCGTACAGCTATTTTGGCGTGACGCGCCAAATAATATTTCCCACATCATCCGCGACCAGAAGCGCTCCCTTACCGTCGACTGCGACACCGACAGGTCGGCCATACGCATCGCCATCGGCGCTGAGAAATCCCGTTAATACATCCTGCGGCTGACCAGATGGTTTGCCGTCTGCGAACGGAATAAATATCACTTTATAACCGCTGTGCGGTTTGCGATTCCATGACCCGTGCTGGCCGATGAAAACGCCGTTCTTATATTGCTTCGGCAATAAATCAGCGTCATAAAAAGTAAGACCTAACGAAGCCGTATGAGAGCCCAGCGCGTAATCGGGTTTTATTGCTGTTGCGACGAGCTCCGGCTTTTGCGGTTTCACTCGATCATCGATATGCGATCCGTAATAACTGTACGGCCAGCCGTAAAAGCCTCCGTCTTTAACTGACGTCATATAGTCTGGAACCAGATCGTTACCCAATTCATCGCGCTCATTCACTGTGGTCCATAACGCACCGGTCGGTGGTTGAAAGCCCATACCATTGGCATTGCGTAACCCCGTTGCAAAGAGCCGTGATTTACCCGTTTTTAAATCGATGACGTGAATTGCCGCCCGATCGGCTTCAGCTTCAATTCCGTTTTCCGCTGCATTACTGTTCGAACCAACGGTGACGTAAAGCTCGGAACCATCGCGGCTGGCAATTAAATTTTTTGTCCAATGATGATTTATTGCCCCGGCGGGCAAATCAATCAACTTAGTTCCTGGCTCGGTAATTTGCGTTGCCCCTGCAATGTAAGGAAAGCGGATGATGGCATCGGTATTCGCAACATAAAAATAATTTCCGACCAACGCCATACCGAATGGCGAATGCAACCCTTGTAAAAATGTGGTGCGCGTTTTCGCGACACCGCGTTCATCGATATCGCGCAGCAACGTAATTCGATCCGCACTCGGCACGCCCGCACCGGCTTTTTTCATTACGATTTTTTGGATCGTGTTTTTAATCCCGCCTTCGGAATCATGCACCGCTGGCGCATTCGATTCAGCGATTAACACATCGCCATTCGGCAACACATAAATCCAACGTGGATGATCAAGCCCGGTCGCGTATGCAGATACTTTTAATCCAGCTGCGGCGGTTGGTGTCGTTCCCTCCGGCCAAGGTTTTGCCGGTGCGATATTCATCGTCGGCAACAAGTTGGATTGCGGCTCCGGCAATTGCGGATTTGGGCCAATGCCCGCGCTCTCCGGCAATGCATCAGCGCGGCTTACACCGACAAATGTCAGCATCAAACAGCTGCCGAAAAACATAGTGGTTAAGAATTTTTTCATGACATTAAATCCCCGCGAGCAATTACCGAATCTTCTTTGAATGGAAATGCAATCGATTGCGTAGTTCAAGCAAGATACAAATTAGGTGCTGCCAATTGGCTGATTAGGCTGATTATGCAAGCTACAAGCCATAGCAATCTGAACGCTCGCGCGGCGGCGACACGCCCGCCGCTACGGCTGTAAAGCCGGCCGTTAGATTCGTTGACTGAAAAATAATTGATGAATAATTTGCCGAAATAGGCGTATTTTTTTCACAAAATTTGCTCGCAGCTATTTTGGTATTCCGTAATTTTATTTAGACCTGTCGCCCGTCCCATCCCGTCGTGTCGCGTTGAGCAGTCAAACTCCTTCGCGAAATTTTCTTAACAGCTAGCACCTCGTCTAGCTCTTTAGCGCTTGGTGTTGTTTGCGTTAGAGGATGTGAATTTTTATTGCTGCGGTAAACGGACGGCGTGCATGCATAAGCGTGTAAGCTTTCTATCTATAAAGCACCATCCATTAAGCCTGTACCGATGAGCCCACAATCTACGAGCGTATTATCGGTCGGCTGATTAGCCGGAAAAGTTATCCGTCGACGAATTTTCAATAGCGCGCTTAATTGATTTACTGGGGAATTTAATCAATGTCGGTTTCAAAATCGTCCGCCAAAATTGCAATTTACGCCGCGTTGGCAGGCAATTTCGGCGTGGCTATTACCAAATTTATTGCAGCGGTAGTGACTGGCAGCTCGGTCATGCTAAGCGAAGGTGTTCATTCACTGGTCGATACCGTCAATGAGCTGTTATTGCTGTACGGTATTGCGCGCGCAAAAAAAGCACCTGATGAAGATCATCCGTTTGGCTATGGCCGCGAGCTTTATTTCTGGAGTTTTATCGTCGCGCTTTTAGTGTTGGCGTTGGGCGCCGGTGTCTCGGCTTACGAAGGAATTTCTCATATTCAAAACCCTGAACCGATGCAGCGCCCTTTAATTAATTACATCGTCCTAGCAATTTCTATCGTATTCGAAGGTTCATCATGGTGGGTATCGCTGCGCGCATTTCGTGAAGGCCAGGGCGACCAAAACTTTTTTGATGCCTTCCAGCGCAGTAAAGATCCCAGCACTTTTACGGTGTTATTTGAGGACAGCGCCGCACTGATAGGTTTATTTATCGCGCTGATTGGAATTACCGCATCGCATCTATTACACCAACCACAGTGGGATGGCATTGCATCGATTGGAATTGCAGTCGTGCTCGCACTGTCTTCGCTATTAATGGCGCGAGAAATCAAAGAGCTATTAATTGGTGAGGCGGCTTCGCCGGCCGTACGCCGCGACATTCTTACCATCGCGGCTGCTGACCCGGCGATTCGTTATGCGAACGGTGTTTTAACTGTGCATGTTGCGCCACAACAAATCGTGGCAGCGCTAAGTGCTGAGTTTGAAGATGCATTAACCACGACGGATATCGAACGCTGCATCAATCGGCTGGAACATGCCATCAAAGTGGCTCATCCTTCCATTTTTCTTTTGTTCATCAAACCCCAGACAGCAGAAACGTGGCGAAATCGGGTGGCAAGTGCTCAACCTGGCGAAGCCGAGCAAACCGCGCATTAGCAAAATTATTTCAATTTGCGCCGTCCAGGATTTGAAATATTTAAATTCATTTTGCGATGGCGAAGGTATCGGTTTCGCTGCTTACGACTTCGTCTTTTCCAACTTCTCTAACAAGGCTATTTGCCGGCGCTGCATATCCAATAACTCCTTGTGCCATTCGCGATCACGCAACTCATCAAGCTTATCGTGCAGCGCGAGAATTTCGACTTCCGCTTTCAAATTGACTTCGTAATCCAGCCGCGCGTGTAAGCGATCTTTTTCCGATTGTCGATTCTGACTCATCAAAATAATGGGCGCTTGCGCCGCGGCGATGCATGACAAGACTAAATTAAGCAGAATGAACGGGTAAGGATCGAAAGGATCTGTCGCCTCACTGTTGTAACGCATCCACGCGAATAAAATGGCTGCGAATAGACCCATAAATGCCCAGCTGCCACCAAACCCCGCGATACGATCTGCTGCACGTTGGCCCAGTGTTGTTTGTTCCTGCTGTTCGACAGTGGCATCGCGCGCAACAATTTCGCCGCTTAAAAACTTCTCGAACACACGGCGTTCGCGTTCACCCAGTGTCGCTAATTTCGATTCGACCCCGGCTGGCTTAATCGACGCGGCGATAAATCGACCGGCACGATTGCTCAGTCGCAGCACAACATGCATTGCGACGATAGTTCCAATGGCCCCGACCAGCGCGATCAAAATATGAATGACACCGCCCGTCCCTGGGCTGGTGATGCCGATATAGCGCATCAAGGTTCCGGTGGCGAGGCCACCAATACTGCCCAACGCGAGCTCAGCGCCAAGACTCATCCGTGCGCCAGTGAGCACGCGAGCGAACAGACCGGCGACAAGGCCTGTTAAAAGCCAATGTAGTACATGCATGGTTTTTTCCTCACCACTGAAACTGACGAAATTAAGCGAAATATACAATCGGTTGAATAAGATGAGCTTAGCCGTGAATTACACCGCCACAGAACGCGCCTGAGTTTACGGGGCACATCGTATCAGGGAATTTGAAGAGAACACCCTGCATTGCTTCAGCGATTCCCATCGACCGGCGTTTAGCCCGCACGCATCGCACAAGATTTAATTCGAACATGATGGGATATATGTATGAAGAATGAATAATTGAGAAGGTTGGGAGACAAGAATAGCCGGGAGATTAGCCGAAGTTTTAAAAACTGAAAACAATCAGATCAAAGTAAAAAAAACCGCGAAATATGTTCCTGCATATTTCGCGGCTTCTTTTTTCTTTCACAAATCTAACAACATTACAGACGATCAAAAACGATAGCGAGCTTCCACTCCGTAAATGCGTGGAGCACCGACCAAAGCAGTCTCGATACCTAACGTCGGACTGGCTGCTACGCCACCCGACAGATATTTTTTATCGCCGAGGTTTTTCGCGAACAAGCTCAGATCGAATCCAGTTTGCGCCACGTGCGTCCAATCGATGCGGCCGTTAAAAATGCCGTAGGCCGGAATCATTTGCGTACTGACAGGCATTTCACCGTTGAAATAATAGTTCAGGTTAAACGCCATTTCGCCCATGTTGCGCGGTACTGGAAATTCATAACGCACTGCACTGGTAAACGATTTCTTAGCTGCCAGATTGAACGGTAATTCGGTAGTGCTGCCGACATAAACTTGTAACAGCGGATCGACGCTGTAGTCCAATGTATCCAGACGCAAGAATGAACCGCCGAAATCAAACGTCCAATGCTCGTCTGGCGCGAGCGTGAAGGCAAAATCGACGCCCTGCACGCGAGTTTTACCAGCATTGATCAACATGGTGCCGCCTGCAGGTCCCGGGCTAAATCCGGTGATACCCGACAACACGACTTGCACATCTTCATACCAACCACTGAATACCGAAACATTCGAACGCAGCAGCGCATCGCCAAAGTGCAGGTCGGAACGAATACCAACTTCAACATCGGTGACGGTATCGGGTTTAAAGGTTTGATATTTCGCCAATGGGCCGGGCGCCAAAGTCGGACCGTTCGCACCACCTGCTCGATAGCCTTTACGCGCCGTGATGTAAGTGAACAAATCCGGATCGATTTGCCAATCGAAACCAACGTTCCACGTCGTGGAATTAGACTTGGATTTGATCGTCGCCGCGTTGGCGAGACCCACGCCATCGTTGCAATCGCCTAAATCGTAAAGCCCGGAATACGGCGCCGAGCCCGTACACGATTCCGTTTCATCTTTGGTGTAACGCATACCGGCGTTAAATTTCACACCCGGCGCAAATTGACCGAGGTCATATTTGCCGTTGAAGAAACCCGCTTTACTGGTTTGCGTGGTGAAGTTATAGCCGGATATCCCATTGGCAACAGCGCCGGCCGCATCGGCGGGGTCAACTGGGGCAGTAAAGGAAACCAAATTACCGCCGACACCGGATGGCTTGGATTTCAGATAAAACGCGCCGACCAACCAATCGAGCTTATCGTCGAAGGACAGCCCGCGCAGTTGCAATTCATCCGAATATTGATGGGTGTTGTCGTACAGATCGCCGAGCAAAAATTTAACCGGGATACCATCTGGCACTAAGCCGGGAGCGCCAACGGCAGGATTATTCAGCAACGCATCCGCAGCTACGGTTTGAATATTGCCGATACCGTCGACGTTGGTGTTGTATTTCAGGCTGGAGTTGCGATAGCCAAAAATATTAATGACCTCGTAACCTGGGGTTAATTGAATCGACAATTTATCGGTGATACCCGAGCGCTCATTTTTGGTAAATTGCGGCACGCTGTATTTAACTTTGTACAAACCCAACGATTGCTGTGTCGCGTAGCCTGCGGCAAGTCCGGAGCCGACGCCAAACAACGATGGCACCAGCGCAGTGGGATCGAACGAGCGCAGATACGATTCGAAGCCGTTGTCTTTGGCTTTGTAGTAATCGGCGATCAGCAAATTCGAAATGCCTTCAACCGGGTCCCACAACACCGAAAGACGCACTGCTTTCGTGTCGATATTTTCCAAATCTTTTCCGGTACCGACATCTTTTGCCCAACCATCGCGACGCTGCACATCGCCTGCCAATCGGATCGCCAGTTTATCGTCGATAATCGGTACGTTCACCGCGCCTTTAAATTCGCGATTGTTGTAGTTGCCGACCGAGACAGAAAGATCGCCACCGAATTTATAGCTCGGCGCATTCGGCGTGTATAAAACGGCGCCGCCGAGTGTATTGCGACCGAACAATGTACCTTGCGGGCCTTTTAATACCTGCACCGACGCCAAGTCATATTCGGTTACCGCGCTGCCGAAGTTAATTTCCGGCACCTCGGCAAAATACGGGATAACCGCAGGTGAGCTCGGGCCCGATAACGCTTTTGATTGTCCGCGTATGGAATAAATAGTGTTCTGCCGACCGCCGGAGCCGCTGAGAAATACACCGGGTGTTATGGTTTGAATATCTTCAGCATTGGTGATGTTTTTCTGCCGCAACGCTTCTTCACCGAATGCGACCACCGATACCGGTACCGACTGAATACTCTCTGCTTCACGACGGGCGGTGACTTGCACCTCATCGATTTTCACGCGTGTATCTGCAGGCTGCGCCTGCGCATGAACGCTCGGTGTAAATGCTAGCGACGTAGTCGCCAGCACGGAAATAGAAATAAGACTTTTATGGAATGAGTGCATTGTAGACCTCCAAAATTATGATTATTTTCTTTGGGCCAAACATGTTCGACTAACGACTACCAACGCATTAGCAATTGAATCCTCAGACCGGTTGAACGCTCCATTATTTTTATCTTCTTAAAACCAAAAAAACTATTTTCTTAATCCAGTGCGTTATTTTTATTAATCAACTCACTACCTTTATTAACCCTACGCATTATTTCATTAACTCAACTCACGCAATTTTTAAAGCCCGAAGCTAGCATGAGCCAACGGATTTTTTCTCTTATCCTCTCTCACGCGTCTCTTTTCAAGATAAATACACCTACATTTAAAATAAACACATGCGGCTTTTATAAAAAGCATTGAGTACCGCTTTAACTTTTAGGCGTGATAATTACTTATTAAGTGCGCAGCAATCCTACTGCAACTTTTTCTGCGCTACAGTCTGGCGGCCTCGAATCGCAAGTATTTGGTCTCAAATCGCATATAACGAATGTGCTAAGTCGTAAAAACATCAACTTCAGGCGAGCATCGATCGTCATTAGGACACAGCAAACCCTGATTAAAAATGAAAGAAAACTGTGCGGAAGTGTATTTATCTTTTGCTCAGGTACTATCACACTGCGCCTGTGATGATCGCGCCTGAGCAGATTCGTTATGAAGCTGATTGCGAAAACAAGCAGCAAATAAAAGATTGAAAAATCTAAAAATAAAAATCTGAAAAGGTAGACCTAAAAAAATAAGTATCAATAGAACAGGTTCTCACCCGACGGAACGTGCTTTCGAGCCAGGATAAGGCAACTAAACAATAAGAACGAACGCCAAGCATAACTTCAGCATGAAGAAGAAATGCTGGCGAGGATACACACGTGTCGAAACATTCCTCTCTGCCAGAAATACTCTTCGAACGGCTATCCGACTATCGGCCCGACACCCATGTAGCCCTCTTGGCCAGCGCCAACTATCGGCAATATCTGTTTGTCTTAGCCGGCGACGCCGCTGCAACTTTTGACGGAATCAACCAAGAACTGTTAGCCGGCACGGTGGTTTCAATTCCGGCGCAAATCAAGTGCGAACTGTATTTTGCGGAGAATGCAGATGGCATTTGGTTTGCCGTGCTCGAAGAGTTTCTGAGCGTGCGTGTAATTCCTTGCTTTCCCGATTTGGCAAAACCGCACAGCGAATTCTGGCAGCAGTATTACACGGTATTGTTGCGCACCAAGATGACAGGCGCCGCGCAGCTCAACACCCGCGAAAAAATAATGCATGAGTTATTACTCGCCAGTGAACGGTTTGGTATCGGCTGCGATGCCGTTATTCTCGGCTACCTATTAGTAGTGCTGTTTTCGGCAGCCAACGTTGCTGTATCCGCAACCACTTCAGATCAGCAAAAGCAGCACGATGAATGCGACATGTCCCCGCACGCAGCGGATTGCAATCTGGTACTTACGTTTCGGCAATTGGTGGAAAAAAAGCTAAACAGCCATTGGAATATCAATCAATACTGCCGACAACTTGGTGTCACGCCGCGACGGCTTTTATTTGCCTGTAAACACGTCACCGGCAAATTTCCAAAAACGCTGCTGCATGAACGACTAATGCATGAGGCGCGCGCCAATTTGAACTACTCCGAAAAATCGATTTCAGAAATAGCCTATGCACTCGGCTTTAAAAGTGCGGCCTACTTCAGTCACTTTTACAAGCGGCATGCCGGAACCAGTCCGCGCCAAGATTTACAGTCGCACACCACCGTGCACCAGTGACTGAAAACGCAAGAAAATGGCCTGTAAGCGCATATCAAAAATCCTCACGAAGTTAGCACAATAGCAACGTATTTTTATACATCTCGCGATTCTATCTCCCGTGTGAATATCGCTTTTAGTAAAAATGTGACACGCCGCAAAATCATGTTTCTGTTAAGTACGTTCATTCAGGAGTCGTCTTGTTTATGGTTCAAGGCGGCTCCTCTTTTTTGTCCCTCTTATTTTATCAAGCACGTCCCCTCCTTCAATGTTATGCGGTGTCGCCTAACTGTAATTTCTTCAATTGTAATCACTAATATCCCACGAACCCTACTCGCTCCCGCTTCAGATTTTTTATTCTGAATTATCGCTATTATCACTCACCCTGGTATGAAATCTGCTCTGCAATAATTCGGGCAATTACGTAAAAGATTTTTGTTTAAAAAATTAAGCATTTTTTACGGATTAGTTATAAGTTTTGAAAAAATTGCGATTATTTTTAACAGTACTTTCTATTTAAAAATCACCGTTATCTTCAGAAATTTTTTGTTTTTCAGGTTCTTACCCATGCATTCCTCAGTCGTGATTTCTAATGAAATATTGCAATCGCGGTTAACAAATATGAGCCAATGATTATTTAAATACTTCCACCACCGCTGCAAATTGTGCTTATTCGGTTGCAAGAACATCTGATGGGCATAACTTATTAATTATTTTCTAGGAGATGATCATGGCTAAGAAAAATAGTTCGGGCGCGCCAAAAAACTCTTACGTAGGTAAAGGTGGTGAGTTACATCAACAGGCCGGTGACGGCATTGATGTATTAACTACCGCGCAAGGTAGCCCGATCGCAGATGATCAAAACTCACTGCGTGCAGGTGCGCGCGGGCCAGGTCTTTTAGAAGATCACGTGCTGCGAGAAAAAATATTCCATTTCGATCATGAGCGTATTCCAGAACGCGTTGTGCATGCGCGTGGATTTGGCGCCCATGGTTATTTCAAAAACTATGGCTCACTCGCCGATATTTCGCGCGCCGATATTTTTCAGCGTAAAGGTGAACAGACGCCAGTATTCGTCCGCTTCTCAACCGTTGCCGGCAGCAAAGGCTCGGTCGATTTGGCGCGCGATGTGCGCGGATTCGCCACCAAGTTCTATACAAAGGAAGGCAATTGGGATTTGGTGGGGAATAATATTCCGGTTTTCTTTATTCAAGATGCCATTAAATTTCCCGATCTGATTCATGCCGCCAAGGAAGAACCCGATCGCGGTTTTCCGCAAGCACAAACCGCGCACGATAATTTTTGGGACTTTGTCTCGTTGACGCCGGAAAGCGCACATATGTTGATGTGGGCGATGTCGGATCGTGCAATTCCGCGTTCGTTTCGATTTATGGAAGGCTTTGGCGTACACACATTCCGTTTAGTGAACGCTCAAGGTAAATCTACTTTTGTTAAATTTCACTGGAAACCCCTGCAAGGACTGCAATCGGTATTGTGGAATGAAGCTTTAAAAATTAACGGTGCCGATCCTGATTTTCACCGTCGCGATTTGTGGGATGCTATCGGCAGCGGCGATTATCCCGAATGGGAATTGGGCGTGCAATTATTCGATGACGACTTCGCGGAAAAATTCGCATTCGATATACTCGATGCCACAAAATTAATTCCCGAAGAAGAAATCCCAGTGCGCCGCATCGGAAAATTAGTATTGAATCGCGCAGTCGATAATTTTTTTGCGGAGACCGAACAAGTCGCCTTCTGCACGCAGAACATCGTTCCGGGTATCGATCATTCCAATGATCCATTGCTGCAGGGCAGAAATTTTTCCTATCTGGATACGCAATTAAAGAGATTGGGCAGCCCGAATTTCACGCAACTGCCGATTAACGCACCGAAATGTCCAATGCATCATTTCCAACAAGACGGACATATGGCAATGAAGAATCCAACGGGTCGCGTTAATTACGAACCGAACAGTCGCGGCGTTGATGGTGGCCCGCGTGAAGATGCGCAGAAAGGCTTCACCAGCTTTCCCGAACCTATTGCCGATAACAAAGGGCGCGTGCGTTCGGAAACTTTTGCCGATCATTACAGCCAGGCGCGGCAGTTCTACATTAGTCAGTTGCCAATCGAACAAAAACACATCGCCGATGCATTCACATTTGAACTCAGCAAAGTTGAACACCCACCAATTCGTGAGCGGGTAATTGCCAATTTACTGAATGTAGATAAAGAATTGGCGGAGCGCGTCGCGCTCGGATTAGGTCTGCCGAACTTACCTGCACCGTCAGTAGCGGCGATGGCAACCAGACAGGATTTGCCGGAATCCGCCGCCCTCAGCATTTTAAAAAATGGCCCAAAAAACTTTAAAGGTCGCAAAATCGGGGTGCTGGTGACAGAGGGCGCGGACGCCGCTTTATTCAGCGCATTAAAAGCCGCGGCAACTGCAGAAGGTGCATTAATAAAAGTCATTGCGCCGACCGTGGGCGGTGTTAAAGACAGCAAAGGCATGCTGATAAAAGGCGATGAAAAAATTGGCGGCGGACCATCGGTGGTTTTCGATGCGGTGGTATTGCTGGTATCTGCCGAAGGAGTCGCCGCGTTAGATGGTGATGCCACGACTAAAGATTTTGTGGCCGATGCTTTCGCCCATTGCAAAATTATTGGTTTTACTGCCGCAGCAAAACCGCTGTTCGTTGCTACTGGCATCGCGGACGTGCTCGATGCAGGCTGTATCGAATTGAGCAATGCCGCCGGTGCGAAAAAATTTATTACCGCGTGTCGACAATTGCGGTTTTGGGATCGCGAAGCGAATGTCGATAAAACATAAATAGATTGGCAATTTCTACTGAAGAAAACTGCTAAATGAAAAGAAAGCGCTGAGGAGGTTTTTAGTATGAATCCTTCAGCGCTGTCAATTAGGAGGATACGATGATGAGCGATTCAAAACGCGATGTCTTTAAAGATCACACCGTTGAAAAAAATGAGCGTGCGAATAGCTCTCCACCAGGACCGGCAATCCCTGGCGAGGCTGATTTTGAGCCGCAGCGCCATAAACAATCACCGGGATTTTCCAGCACCCCGGGTGCGGGACCAAATCCTACGCCAACAGAAAATGATGAACCCACTGCCGATTAGAGAATAACTATTTGTGTTAAATTCAATTCGCCGGCTTAACGCATTTCTTGTCTGTGTCTTATTGAACTTAACGCTTGCCTGTATGAAAAAAGAATTCAAATGGAGTTAGATGAAAAGTTCAACCATCGGAATCCCAATCATTTTAGTTTTCTAACGCCACCTAGATTTACTGGAATCGCTCAAACCGGGGGCTTATAACTCAGCAAAATCAGCAGCACAAAGAGCTGAATTTTTGCGGCCTCTATTTGCATTGATTTGGGAATTTCACCTTGCAAACGTTATAGTTACGCCTTCCGAAAGCAGCTCTCGATCAATCTATGAACGCAGCCTTACGCTCAGCGCCAATTCCTATTTTCGATAACCTCGAATATATCGGTAATCCATTTCAGCTCAAGCCTGAGACCGATGCATTCCAGTTGCCGGCTCATATAACGATCAATGGCGCGGAGCGCGATTATGAATTCGCGCTGAAATTCCTCTACAGCTACAACGGTAGTACTGCAACATTTAACGCTTACCGGCGCGAGCTTGAGCGTTTATTGCAGTGGTCTTGGCACATTCAAGAACTTTCCATCGCCGAGCTTAAGCGCGAAGATATCGAAGCATTTATTCGCTTTTGTCAAAACCCGCCGCTGACCTGGATCGGTACCAAGAATGTGCCGCGTTTTATCGACAGCAACGGTGCGCGCGGTCCCAACAGCGAATGGCGGCCTTTTGTCGCCTCGATTCCAAAATCGCAGTTTCGCAGCGGCAAAATGGCGGATACCAAACAATTTATGCCATCGCAAGCGGCGGTTAAGGCAACGTTTACCGCGCTGTCTTCGTTCTATGATTTCCTATTGCAGGAAACTGTCGTGGCATCCAATCCTGTTGCGCTGATGCGGCAGAAAAGTAAATTCATTCAGCGCAACCAGAACCGCGATATCGTGCGGCGCGTGAGCAATCTACAATGGGATTACGTAATCGAAACAGCGGAGATGATGGCGAATGCGACGCCCGAAGCGCACGAGCGCACCCTATTTATCATGAATTGTTTGTTTGCGATGTACTTACGTATTTCGGAATTGGTTTCCGATGAGCGCTCTACACCGGCGATGGGGCACTTTCGTAAAGACATGGATGGCAATTGGTGGTTTCACGTTACCGGTAAAGGCAATAAAAGCCGCACGGTAACGGTGAGCGATGAAATGCTTAAAGCGTTGCGCCGTTATCGACATCATCTCGGCTTGTCGCCATTGCCCACGCAGGATGAACAAACGCCGTTGGTACAAAAAAACTTAGGCAAGGGTCCGGTCACCAGCACGCGGCATATTCGTACTATCGTTCAGCACTGTTTCGACGCCGCTTTTGAACGCATGGTAGCCGACGGCATGGGCGACGACGCGGCCGAATTGCGCGCAGCTACCGTCCACTGGTTACGCCATACCGGCATTTCTGAAGATGTAAAAACCAGACCACGCGAGCACGTGCGCGACGATGCCGGTCACTCGTCGATGCAAACCACCGACCGCTATATCGAAAGTGATTTGCGCGAGCGCCATCGCTCGGGTAAAGGCAAACAAATAAAAGATTTGTAGATAAATTGGATCACAATTTTTGCATCGATGCAGTAAACAATTCAGCAAGCATAATCAAATACAACACATTGATAGAAAATAAAAAAGACAACCATCACTGATTGTCTTTCTCGAAAAAAATCGATTACATTTCTACGCAGCTACATTCAAATCTTCGAGCGGTCCGAAAAATTCATATTTAATTTGTTGCGGTGGAATACCCAATTGTTTCGACGATTGAAACATTGCACGCATAAATGGTTTCGGACCGAGGAAATATAAATCGACATCGCGATTCGCCGGCAGTCGCGCACCTAAAATTTCCTGCGTCACAAAACCATGCGCATGCGGCGCATCGTCTGCGGCGGCATCGTTGTAGACAAAATACGGACGCACATTCGGATATTGCTGCGCAATCGCCTCTACATGTTCGCGAAACGCATGCACCTTGCCGTTAATCGCCGCATGAATAAATTCGATTTGACGCCCACTCGCCGCCACCGCATTCAACATACTGATTGCCGGAGTGATTCCGACACCGCCGCTGAGCAATACCAACGGCCGCGTTGCTTCGGTCAAAACAAATTCACCGCTGGGCGCGAGCAACTCGACCGTGTCGCCGACATTGACGTAATCATGTAAATAATTCGAAGCGACGCCATTCGGCTCGCGCTTAACGCTGATGCGGTAATACGCTTTGTCGGGCGCGTCCGACAATGAATAGTTGCGCCGCAACGCTTGCCCATCAACGGTCAGCAAAATACTAATAAATTGACCGGCAGCAAACGTCATCAATTGGCCGCCATCGACCGGCTCGAAATAAAACGAGGTGATGACGCTGCTTTCGATTTCCTTACGCGCGACCCGAAATGCGCGCGGTCCGCGCCAGCCACCGGTAAGCGCTGCTCTATCGCGATAAATTTGTTCTTCCGCGCCGATCAAAATCGCCGCGAGTTGCTGATAAGCCTCGCCCCATGCAGCAATGATTTCATCGGTCGCGGCGTCGCCTAACACATCTTTAATGGCGCTCAGTAAACACCTGCCGACAATCGGATAATGTTCGGGACGAATATCCAGCGACACATGTTTTTGAATAATCGCAGGCAACGCGTCTTTCAGCGCGGCGAGCCGATCGATATTCGCGGCATACGCCAAAATACTGTTCGCCAGTGCACGCGGCTGGGTACCGGCAGCTTGATGCGCCTGATTGAAATACACTCTCGTCGCCGGATAATCGCTAAATAATTTCTGATAAAAATGCGTGGTGATTTGCTCGCCGTATTGCTGTAGCACCGGCACTGTCGCTTTTACTAAAATGATTGTCTGAGTGGATAGCATCGTGCCTGTCCTCTGATTTAATTCGAAAGTTCGTCGCTTACATGGTTCGTTATCACAACAGGATTACTCCAATAAGTATGCCGCCTCCGCACTTGAGTCATTTCAAACACTTAAACATAGCGTTGTCAAAATGACAGCTGGTAGACTGTTGTCCAAATAACAACGCACAGGTTTTTATGACAACGTCCGCGCAAACTCAAGAAGCCTTCAATCAGGCGGTAATTAATATCGTCACCGACCTCGCCCAAGTGCTTGCGCCGGAAGAGCGCTATCAGCGCTTGCTTACCGCATTGCGCCAGATATTCCCGTGCGATGCCGCAGCCTTACTGCAATTGCGCGACACGGTATTGCAGCCGATGGCGGTAAGCGGCTTGAGTGAAGACACCTTGGGACGGCGCTTCGTGGTCGCGGAGCAGCCGCGTTTGGCGCGTATTTTATTAAGCCGTGAGCCGGTGCGTTTCAACGATGCCGACCTGCCCGATCCGTATGATGGCCTGGTCGAAGGCACGCCCGATAATTTGCCCGTGCACGACTGCATGGGTGCGGCGTTATTTATCGACAACCAAGCGTGGGGCGTGTTGACGCTGGACGCGTTGCAACCGGGCACGTTCGATCGCATCGATCCGATTGCGCTGCGCACATTTATTCGTTTAACCGAAGCATCCGTTAAAACCGCGCAAACCATTGATGGCCTGCGTGCGGAAGTGGATCGCGAACATCAATTCAATCAATTACTATTGGCCGAACGCGACACGCAGGAGCTAGTCGGAAAAAGTGCGGCGATACAAACGTTGCGGCGCAATATCGAAACGGTAGCGGGTTCGGATTTATTGGTATTAATTCTCGGCGAAACCGGGGTCGGTAAAGAATTAGTAGCGCAGCAATTGCATCGCCAATCGGCGCGCGCAAAAAAAACGTTAATTCACGTTAATTGCGCGGCGCTGCCGGAAACATTGGCCGAGAGTGAATTGTTCGGCCACAAACGCGGATCGTTCACCGGCGCAGTCAGCGACCGTGCCGGTAAATTCGAATTAGCCGATGGCGGCACTTTATTATTGGATGAAGTCGGCGAATTGCCGCTATCGATTCAAGCTAAATTATTACGTGTTTTGCAAAGCGGCGAAATTCAACGCATCGGCAGCGACCGACAGGCGCATGTCGACGTCCGCATTATTGCCGCCACCAATCGCGATTTAAAATTGGAAGTTGCCGCCGGCCGTTTCCGCGCCGATTTGTATCATCGACTCAGTGTATTTCCGATTACCGTGCCGCCATTGCGCGAACGCGGTCGCGATGTGCTCACACTCGCCGGCTATTTTCTCGAGCGCGATCAACAGCGTTTGAATATTCGCAATATTCGTTTGTCTGCCGCCGCAAAACAGGCGCTGCTCGATTATGAATGGCCTGGTAATGTACGCGAGCTCGAACATGTGATGAGCCGCGCTGCGTTACTGGCGGCAGCCGACCAAGGGCGCACGCAACGTTGGGTTACGATTGAAACTACGCATCTCGGCTTAACGCGCGCGCTGAATGAATCTAAAGACGAAGCACTACCTTTTATAAATTCAACGGCAGCCACATTGCCGGAAGCACTGCTTGAATTTCAAAAAATGTGGCTGCAACGACAACTACAAAATAACCACGATAATTTAGCCGCTGCAGCGCGAGCGGCCGGCATGGATCGCAGTAATTTTTTTCGATTATTGAAAAAACTAGGGCTGCGTTAATTCATCCATAAATTATTCACAGTGCGCTCAAAGCAAGATTCACTTAGCACGCACTTTGTTTAGCGCCACATCCAATTGCGAATTTCCGGCATGTCCTCGCCGTACTCCCGAATATAGCGCTTGTGCTCGATAAGTTTTTCTTCAAGCTTTTGTTTGAGCGCAGCGCCGTCTTCGCCGGTTTGCGGTAAACGATCGATGGTATCGATCACCAGATGAAAACGATCCAGATCATTTAATACCGTCATATCGAAAGCGGTGGTTATCGTGCCCTCCTCTTTGTAACCACGCACATGCAAATTGTGATGATTAGCGCGGCGATACGTTAATTTATGGATCAGCGACGGATAACCATGAAAAGCAAAAATAACCGGCTTGCCAATGGTGAATAATTCGTTGAAATCGGCGCTGTTTAAACCGTGCGGGTGTTCGGTATCCGGTTGCAATTTCATTAAGTCGACAACATTGACGACGCGAATTTTTAAATCCGGCAAATGCTCACGCAAAATAGAAACGGCGGCTAGCGTTTCCAAGGTCGGCACATCGCCCGCGCATGCCATCACCACATCCGGCTCGTCATCGCCCCCGCTGCCGGCCCAATGCCAGATGCCAATACCCTCGCGACAATGATTTGCCGCTGCATCCATCGGCAACCACTGCGGCGCTGGATGTTTGCCGGCAATAACCACATTGATGTAATGACGGCTACGCAAGCAATGATCCATCACCGACAGTAAACAGTTCGCGTCAGGCGGCAAATAAATTCGTACAATCTCTGCTTTCTTATTTGCGACATGATCGATAAAACCAGGATCTTGATGCGTAAAACCATTGTGATCCTGACGCCATACATGCGATGCCAATAAATAATTTAGCGAGGCGATTTTCTTTCGCCACGGTAAATGCGCAGTGACTTTCAACCACTTCGCATGCTGGTTAAACATCGAATCGACGATATGAATAAACGCTTCATAACAATTAA
Source organism: Verrucomicrobiaceae bacterium (assembly GCA_028293825.1). Taxonomy (GTDB): domain Bacteria; phylum Pseudomonadota; class Gammaproteobacteria; order Pseudomonadales; family CAMLJR01; genus CAMLJR01. Next base: position 67,045 of record JAQGNY010000007.1, on the reverse strand, counting down.
ATAAACCGTGTCGCCCGGTCAGTAAATAACCTTCGAGCCAGCCTTCGCATTGATGCTCGCTCAACACTTCCATCACACGACCAGCCGGCGCAAGAAATTCATCATTGCTTTCGGTGGCGCCCTCCCATTGACGATTGGTCACTTCGAACACGGCCTCCAACCCGTTCGACAATGTTTCATCAGGTCCGAATAAACGAAAATTATTTTGCGGTGCATTGAGCTTGACGATATCGCGCAGAAAGCGCCCCAACACATGCGTATCGCCAATGCCGAGTGTGCCTGGCTGTGGCACATCGACTGCGTATTCGCGAAAATCAGGCATCGGTAAATCGCGTAACAACAAACCGCCGTTGGCATGCGGATTCGCGCCCATACGTCGCTCGCCGCGCGGCGCCAACGCGGATAACTCCGTTTTCAACCGACCAGTGCCATCGAACAACTCTTCAGGACGATAGCTTTTCAACCAGCTTTCGAGCTGCTGCAAATGTTCCGGTTTTTTTGCGAAGTTTGTTAGCGGTACTTGATGCGAACGGAATGTACCTTCATTCGGCAGACCATCGACTTCTTTGGGTCCGGTCCAACCTTTGGGGGATTTTAAGATAATCAGTGGCCAAAATGGTCGTTGATTAATTTGCACATTGCTCTGTGCTCGCGCCTGTTGCTGAATATTTTTTATTTGCCCGATTACAGTATCTAGCGTCGCCGCCATTGCTTCATGCATTAATGTCGGATCATCGCCCTCGACAAAAAAAGGCGTCCAGCCATAGCCGTAAAATAATTGCTGTAATTCGTCGTGGCTGATGCGCGCGAAAATTGTCGGATTCGCAATCTTGTAGCCGTTCAAATGCAGAATCGGTAACACGGCGCCATCGGTAATGGGATTTAAAAATTTATTCGAGTGCCACGCCGTCGCGAGCGGACCGGTTTCTGCTTCGCCATCGCCAACCACGCAAGCAACGATTAATTCGGGGTTATCGAAAACAGCGCCAAACGCGTGGCTGAGCGAATATCCTAGCTCACCACCTTCGTGAATCGAGCCGGGGCATTCGGGTGATGCGTGACTGGGGATGCCACCGGGAAATGAAAATTGTTTAAATAGTTTTTGCAGTCCGGCTTCATCTTGCGTGATGTGCGGATAAACTTCGGTGTAAGTACCTTCAAGATAGGTATTGCTGACAACTGCCGGACCGCCGTGGCCTGGACCGGAAATATAAATCATATTGAGATCAAATTTTTTAATAACTCGATTCAAATGCGCGTAAACAAAATTTTGTCCGGGCGTAGTACCCCAATGCCCCAACACCATCCGTTTTACATCAGTCAGCGCCAGCGGTCTTTTTAGCAATGGGTTGTCGGCGAGGTAAATTTGCGCGACCGACAAATAATTGGCCGCGCGCCAATAGGCATCGATATTCTTTAATAATTCGGGTGTGAGCGCACCTGTATTCATGGTTCATCTCTCCCTCATAGCGTGCCAAGGCGCACATCGCCCCGGCACTTTGCAAAGAATGATTTCACTGGGTCTTAAAGCGCTTCCTAAAAAAATTAAACGTAAGTTTATTTTTAATCGGCGATAGCCGCGTCGACAATAGCCTGAGCTTCGGCAATGATTCGCTGCAAATGTTCATCGCTGTGAAAACTTTCGGCATAAATTTTATAAATGCTTTCAGTACCGGAAGGCCGCGCCGCAAACCAACCATTAGCGCTAACGATTTTCAAACCGCCGATAGCAGCACCATTACCCGGTGCGTGGCTGAGAATGCTTTCGATTTTTTCACCGGCGAGCTCAGTGCTGGTAATTTGCTCGGGCGCCAATTTGGATAATTTCTTTTTCTGTGGGGGCGATGCCGCTGCTTCAACACGATCGGAGTGCGGCTCACCCAATGCGCGAGTTAATTCACGATAACTTTCGCCGGGATCACGACCATTGCGCGCGGTCATTTCCGCCGCTAACAATGCCGGCGTAAATCCATCTTTATCGGTGGTCCATACGGAACCGTCGAAACGTTGAAACGATGCGCCGGCACTTTCTTCACCGCCGAATCCCAACGAGCCATCGAGCAAGCCATCGACAAACCATTTAAAGCCGACCGGCACTTCATAAATTTTGCGCCCGAGTTTGGCGGCAACACGATCGATGATTTGGCTGCTGACCACGGTTTTTCCGATCGCCGCATTCGCGCGCCATTGCGGACGATGCTGAAATAAATAATCGATGGCAACAGCCAGATAATTATTCGACGGCAATAATCCGACGCTAGGCGCCACAATGCCGTGGCGATCGTGATCGGCATCGCAGGCAACAGCTATATCGAAACCATCTTTCAAACTAATTAATTTCTGCATGGCGAAACTGGAGGACGGGTCCATACGAATTTTCCCGTCCCAATCCGCCGTCATAAAAGCGAACGTTGGGTCGACCGTCGAATTCACCACGGTTAAATTGAGGCCGTAATGCGCGCCAATGGCATCCCAGTAACGCACACCGGCGCCACCGAGCGGATCAACACCGATGCGCACTTTCGAATCGCGAATTAAATTCATATCGATCACATTACCGAGATCGGCGACATAGGTATTTAAATAATCGTGGCGATGGGTCGTTGCTGCCGCTAACGCCTGCTCGAATGAAATACGCTTAACGCCGCGCAATTGCTCGCGCAGTAATTCATTCGCGCGCGCCTCGATCCAACTGGTAATGCTTTGATCGGCGGGACCGCCATTCGGCGGATTGTATTTATAACCGCCATCGGACGGCGGATTATGCGATGGCGTAATCACTATGCCATCGGAAAGCCCTTTAACGCGGCCGCGATTATAAGTAAGGATGGCGTGCGAAATTGCCGGCGTCGGCGTGAATTCATCGCGCTCCGCAATCATTACTTCCACTTTATTCGCTGCCAGCACCTCAAGCGTGCTCATCAACGCCGGTGCCGATAATGCGTGAGTATCGATACCGAGAAATAATGGACCATCGATATTCTGCTGTTGCCGGTGTTCGCAAACCGCTTGGCTAGTTGCCAACACATGCCATTCATTAAATGTTTTACTAAATGCAGACCCGCGATGGCCCGAAGTGCCGAAAGCGACGCGCTGTTCGACTGCATCTATATCTGGGCGATCGAAATAGGCTGCGTTTAATTTCGCTATATCGACTAATAACTCCTGAGGGAGCAATTTACCGGCAAGGGGATTAACGGTTGGGGACGACGACATACATTGGCCTCTAAGTTTTCGCTTGCATCGTGATAAAAAATTATTACAAAAATAAAAATTGATCTTTGAGTGTTATCGAAATTTAATTCGCGCGATTGATTTCAAACTGTGTCTTTCGAATTATTGCGTCTGCGCTGCGTTTAAAAATGCCGCTTTATCGTACTGCAGCAAATCGCCAATATTAGCCACGGTAATATCGGCGTTAGGATAGGCAGAAACATTAGCAGGGTCGAGCGCATAATGACCCTGCTGCGGAAAAACCGTGGTCAAGCGCGAACCCAGCACCTGCTTCATCGCCGCCAAAATATTCGGTTTGTCGTCGACCATCACATAGTGACGTGCAGGAAAATGCTGCTGCATTTCGTCGAGCATCCGCTCCTTGTGCACATAAATCAGGACGCGCCCCTCTACTGCCGCCAATAATCCCGTGCTTTGAATTTTGTGCGGCTGCAAGACAGCATCACCATCGGAAAGAATCGCGGTTTCGCCAAAACCTCGGCAGTGTTGCAGCACCGCGAGTGCGTCATTAAATAAATGCTTCGACAATGGATAGTTGAGCAGATAGGTCGATAGCCATAACACCGCAGGGGCGTCCAACCGTTCCAAGCGGAACCGCTGCAGCGCACCTAAATAATCGACATAGCCGAGACTATCGCGCAATTCGTTATGGATATCCCAATAGCGCTTTGCATTCTCGGGGCCGATTTTCTGTTCGATATGTGCATGCCATTCGCGCAACACGCTGTCGTTGTCGAGCAGCGTATTATCGACGTCAAACAGAAATATGAGATCTTGTTGCGCCGCTTCTTGATGATTGTGTTCGCTCGAAACCATAACACCGCCCTGTTAATACCGTAAATCAACATGCAACCTAAGTGCCGGAATGTAAAGAGTCAGAGTGGCCTATCTTTCGATCAATTTTTACTCGTTCTGATACTCGATCAAAAAGTATCGTCATCCCGCCCAAGGCCTTCACTGCCCGCGCCTCATTGACCGCTTTGACTTAACCGCACTAAATTGTCGGCAGTGAATCTCGCCCTCCTACCCACTTCATAATTCCCTTTAAGCTATCCAAGCGGAGAGAAGCTAATAAATCATGCGCTGGGCTTATAGAAGAGGACTGCGAATGGTTCGACCTCTCGGAAGGATTTAATTAGGCGATCTTGTGAAAAAAATTACACACCGCTATTTGTTTAAAGCGCTGTGGTTGCCCGCGATAGTATCGACAACACTATTGATGGTGCAGCCGGCGCAGGGTGCTCGGAGTATGCAGACCGATCTGGCCGGCAGTTATCGCTTTCTCGTCACTGAGCGCGACAGCACCGGCGGCGCGCTTTACACTGCGACCGCAGGCAAACTAGCAGGGCTACGATTACCGCTGAGTTTCGTCGATACGCCGGCGTATTGGGGCGACTATGTCTGTCACTTGCAGGGCAATGATTGCACCGTGCTTGATATTTATAATGCGCAAACTTATGCGCTCACTCCGCAAAAAAGTGCGGCCGGCGATCTGCAAACCGAGCGCGTCAATACCCATAACGGTACCAATATTTACGATGCGGCCACGTGGCAAATTGCGGTAATGCTCGGCCACGCAAGCACTCGATTACCACTGCCAAATAACCAAGACGCGTACGCACTAATCAGCAATCAGAATCTATTATTGCGCGAAGGTTACAACGGCAATGCCAGTCATCCCGCCGCTAATCAAAATCGTGCGACCACCGCCGGCAATGTATTTATTTACAATCGGCAGGTAATTTCCGATCCGCAACAAGCTTTTACTTTTCGCACAGTGGCGCGCGATTGGTTGTCGACCGATCCGCTGTTCGGTTCGCCCTATGCCGCATGGATTACCGCTAAGGATCTGCCAGCACTCAACTCTGCATATCAGCCCGGCAAAGTCACTTGGACCGACTGGAAGCCAATCACCGGCGAAAATGCCTGGGCGTTTTTAATCGGGCCGTTACAAGCGGCCTATATTCACCACGTGATCGAAAAAAAATCTGATTTTGTTCCTTATCAGGATCTAGCCGTGCAAAACGCACTAGCGATATTGCCGACCTTTGCAGCAATGCAATCAGCGCTCGGGGCTGTCTACTACGCGCCGGCGGGAACAGTTCGAAACCAAGGCGATGAGTTGGTAAATCCTCACGAAGTCGCCGTCGAAAATAATTTTTCTCTGTACGCAGGTTTAAAAATTCTACACGCGACATTAACGGCTGAACTTGCGCACGATATAAAATTAACCGGTGTCGACAGAGCCGCAATTAATGATGTGCTGCATTTAATCAACACCATGATTAATGGCGGTAAATTAGCGCCGAATAGATCGACTGCGGGCTTGCTCTATTTTTTTAAAAACGCCGCGTGGCAAAACGGTGAGTTTGTTCAAGGCGGGTTGGCAAATGATCCAGCCGGTAAAAGCCCGTGGATTGCGAGTACTGCAACGAAAGCGGTTGATGTAAATACCTGGGGCATTGCCGTACTGGGCGCTCAACAAATCGATGCATGGTTTGGCTTTGGGGCTGCCTATAAAAATTGGCAGCAATTGAAAGCATGGGGCGGCTATGGCTTGGAAAAAACGCTTTGGGGCGTGGGTTACTCCAATGTCGATGGCAACGGTATCGATGCTACACAGCACTATCGCCAGGGAATCATGTCCGCGGAATGGACAGCGGGTGCGATTAATATGCTGCGCAGCATGCTTGCGTACTATCAAACGATCCCGCAAAGCTCGCCTCACTACGCCGAAACAAAAAAATATATCGCGTCGATAACAAGCGACGAGCAGTCAATGCTAATCGGCGTACAAAACTTGCGTGCCGATAATTATTTGAAAACCAATTTTCCCGACAAGCCCTCTAACTACAATCAGCTAAACATAGCCTCGCCGTATTCATTTCTCTACGCCAGTAAACGCTATTTGATTCCATTCGGCTGGTTCGCCAATCCGCTGCCTAGCGTCTGCTCCACGGCATGGATCGTAATGCTCGAATCGCGTTACGATCCGTTTCAATACGGTGGAATGCTTGAGTAATCCTAAGCTAGCTTCCGAAGTGACTTACTTTATTAATACCTTCCTTCATTAATATCCATCTTCAGCATTTCTTTCTAAAAAATTGCGCCGCAATTATTTCAAACTTCCGCGAATTTTTTCTGCACATATTTAATTTTGCATATTTTTCACAATTAATTCCCGCCAAATCCCCAACAAAATCAACCCTCTTCAATAGAGCCTTAGTGTGGCATAGCGCTTGCTCTCAAGAATGTGCCGAACAATTTACCGTGAAGCACACGATCGCACACTGAGGATTTTAAAAATGAATAAATCAAAAATGCGAGTTATACGCAGCCGCAGAAATCGAATACTGCGCAGCGGTTATTTCTATTTGCTGCTTTCGGCTATCGCAGTTCCTGCGTCATTAACGCACGCGGCAACCGATCCCGATGCTGATAACACTAAACGCAATGCGCACGATACGTCGGCATTGACACCACTCGATCAATCTAATGATCCAGCCGATTTGAAAATTGTTGCAGCCGTACGCAGCTCACTCACGGGTGACAGCAATTTGTCCACCAATGCGCAAAACATCAAAGTAATTGTGCGCAGTGGTGTAGTGACTTTACGCGGGCCGGTCGATAGCGCGGCAGAAAAAGGTCACATCGAAAAAGTAGCGAAGGCTACGCCCGGTGTTACGCGCGTGGAAAACCAAATCAGTATCAAAGGTTAGTTGAGCGATTTGGAACTACTGCGAGCTAATTTAATTAAATAATCAAAAACTGAACGCACACACGATTTTTTAGGAGAACCACCATGAAACGCTCCGTATATTGCATCGCAAAATCCGTTCAACAAGCCGAGTCGATCGTTGAAACATTGCGCGTTGGCGGCTTCTCGAATAATGACATTTCCGTGTTGTTCCCAGATAAGCAGGGCACACATGATTTCGCACATGAGCACAACACTAAAGCACCGGAAGGCGCAGCGACCGGCGGTGTTGCTGGCATGGGTATCGGCGCAATTCTCGGTTGGGTTGCAGGTATTGGGGCGATTGCCATTCCAGGCGTGGGCCCATTTATCGCAGCGGGTCCAATTGTCGCGGCACTTAGCGGCGCTGCTATCGGTGGAGCAACAGGCGGAGTGCTCGGCGGCTTAGTGGGTCTGGGCATCCCAGAATTCGAAGCAAAACGCTACGAAGAAAAAATTCGCTCCGGCAACATTTTGATTTCGGTTCACACCGAAGACAGCAAGGAGCGCAGTCGCGCCAAAGATATATTTAAAGAAGCCGGCGCTGACGATATTACCAGCAGTGCTGAAGCTTAGTGGTTAGAACACAGGCTAGAAGAGCTATTGATTAGAAGAGAAAATAGTTATGGCGCGCCCTATCTGGAATGGAATTATATCGTTCGGTTTGTTGAATGTTCCGGTGAGCTTGCAATCTGCTGAAAAACGCGTCGATTTGCACTTTCGCATGATCGACAGCCGCACGAATAAGCCCATCCGATACGAGCGCGTCAACTCTGAAACTGGCGAAGAAGTGCCGTGGAAAAATATCGTGCAGGCGTTTGAGTATGAGAAAGGCAATTACGTCGTACTCAGCAAAGAAGAAATAGCGAAAGCGGCACCGGAAGGTAAGGAAACAATTGAAATCGCGGCGTTTGTCGAACGAGATTCGATCACCCCGCTTTATTTCGAAAAACCTTATTATTTATTGCCAGGTAAAAAAGCGGAGAAAGGCTACGTCTTATTACGCGAAATTCTGCAGAACACACAACGTGTCGGCATCGGCCACGTCATTATTCGCACGCGCCGTTATTTGTGCGCGGTGTTGGCCATCGACCGCATGTTAGTGCTGAACTTATTGCGCTTTGCACAGGAAGTAGTTTCGCCTGACGAGTTTGAATTTCCCGAAACTGATTTGAAAAAATTTAGAATTACCAAGGCAGAAATCGATATGGCGACACAGCTAATCGATACCATGAGCGTGCCTTGGAATCCAGAAAGTTACATCGACGATCATCGTCAGCGATTGTCCGAGCTAGTGGAAAAGCAACTCGCCAGCAAAAAAGGTCTTATTCATGAAGATGAAGATGCCGATGAACCTACCGAAGCTGCGACCAATGTTGTAGATTTTATGGCATTGCTTAAAAAGAGCTTGCAGAGTGGAAATGGAAAATCGAGTAAAGAAAAACCTCAGCGTAAAGCCGCTAAAAAACCGACAAAATCCATTAAATCAAATGAAAATGAAAAACTGAAAGCGCCGTCAAAAAAATCCGCAACTAAGAGTAAAAAACCGGTGCCAAAACGTAAAGCAGCGTCTAAGTAAAAGACAGAACCCCGAAGCAAAACCTAAGAGAACAATGAAGAGATTGCGCCGTAGATAATTAATACAGTGGGAGATGTATATGGCCATTAACAACGCCCTCGCAGGAATAGCAGTCAACGACCTCGACTCCGCCCTTGTTTGGTATCAGCAATTATTCAATCGCGCTGCCGATTCGCGCCCGATGCCGGAAGTGGCGGAATGGAAATTTCCCAACGGTGGATGGATTCAAATATTTCAGGATCGAGATCGTGCCGGCTCATCATCAGTGACGCTTTGCGTGGAGAGCCTTGACGATGAAGTTTTCGAATTAAGCGCTAAAGCAATTTCACCAGGCTGGGAAAATGACAGTCCGCTGGTCAAAACCGTCATCGTTAAAGATCCCGACGGCAATCAACTGGTGTTCGCACAAGCGTTAACCGACTCTATTGCATCATAAGATTGAAACATAGGCGCGGCACATGCAGTAATGGTTAGCTGTACCGCGCTATAAATAAAAAACCTTCAATCTATCCATAACATTTAATTCAAATACTCCTCCTTCCTGATATCGCTGCGCCAGCGTGTCTTAAAAAAAAAAATCATTGAAAACAAAACATTGCGATGACGGCAACGGTCATTGCGCCAGTGCACAACCAACCCAATGTTTTTAATCGATTTCCGATAACGAACTGGCCCATGATTTCTTTGCGTGAAGCCATCGACATCATTACGGCCATGATCGGCACCGAAATTACGCCATTGATTACCGCGCTCCAATACAACGCCTTAATCGGATTGATCGGCGTGAAACACAATGCCGTACCAATTAAGGTTGCCAACGCGATGATCAAATAAAACGGCCGTGCCGTTTCGAATTTATCTTCAAGACTGCTGCGCCAGTTAAACGCACCCGCCATCGCGTAGGCCGCCGACCCGGCTAATACTGGCACCGCAAGTAACCCGGTACCGATGATCCCTAAGCTAAATAACCAGAATGCCAACTGGCCCGCGATTGGCCGCAATGCTTCTGCGGCATCGGCGGAAGAATTAATTTCATGGATACCGTGCGTGCGCAATGTTACCGCGGCGGTCAGCATAATAAAAAAGGCAACGAGATTGGAAAAGCCCATTCCAATTAATGTATCGATTTTAATGCGACGGAAGGTGCTGGGCATTTTAGTAGGAGTTTCGCGTAGCGGCTTTTGCCCACGCGCGGTTAATTCTTCAACCTCTTGCGAAGCCTGCCAGAAGAATAAATACGGACTAATGGTGGTGCCAAAAATAGCGACGATGGTAGTGATATACGCAGGCCTCCATGACCATTCTGGCAGCACAGTACTTTGCATTACTTGAAGCCATGGCACGGTAACGACAAACGCAGTCGCTATGTATGTCAGCAAAGCAAGCGTTAGCCATTTCAATACGCGTACATAGCGGTTGTAGGGAATCAAAATTTGCAGAGCCAACGAAATAACGCCAAGAAACAATGCATAAATCCGGGTCGAACCACCGGCCAGCAATGTAATGGCGTCGCCCATCGCTGCAATATCCGCGGCGATGTTAATCGTGTTCGCAATGACTAGCAGCGCCACCAGCGTGTACAGCAGCCATCTTGGATAATATTCGCGAATATTACCGGCCAAGCCCTGCCCGCTGACACGACCAATTCGCGCACTGATAATCTGAATTCCCACCATTAACGGATACGTCAGAAAAAGCGTCCACACCGTGTTGAAGCCAAATTACACTCCTGCCTGCGAATAGGTCGCAATACCGCTGGGGTCGTCGTCCGCAGCGCCAGTGATTAATCCGGGCCCTATTTTTTTTATCCAAGATTGGTGTTTTTTAAACGAAGGAGAATTATCAGAAGCTTTTCTTTTCTTTATGCCAGCTTCATCGGCTTCATTTGGGTTGTCTTCGGCAACGCGCATTGCTGCATCACTTGGCAACGGCACTAATTCATCCGCATCGAAAGTATCGCCACTGTTAATCACTGAAGAGCCTTTTTTTAGCGAACATTCAATTTGGTATATAAATTAATTCCTGTGAAATCAAATGTTGCCACGCAATTGCTTTGCCACCTAACTAATTTTTAAATTGAATATTAATTTAGACGAATAGCCATAACAACACCGCGCTACATCAAGCCCTTTCTTCTCTCGGTAACTAAATAGAGATTTTTGCCTGCACTTTTTCCATGCTTACGTTGTAGTCCCGCACTTTTTACAGGGAATACCCATTGGCCTTTTGGAAAAAATTATTTTTTGTGAAAGGTGTTCGCGGCGATGCTAGTCCCGCGCGGGGTCATACGCTATGGCATAGCCATTGCTATTTATCTAGAGCCACAAGCATCTAGCGCAACACAAAAAAATTTAAACCTTAGAGGAAATAAACATGACAACTCCACGTTCAGCCAGCAAAACCGACAGCAAGACCACAGCTAAGACCGCCACTACAAAGGCGCCCCATGACGCGATCGCATTGCTGAAAGCGGATCATCGTCTGGTGGAAGATTTATTTGAGCAATATGAGAAATCAAAAAAATCAGCAAAAAAAGTTGCGATCGCAAAAAACATTTGCGACGAATTAACGGTACACGCCGCCATCGAAGAACAAGCGTTTTATCCGAAAGTGAAAGAAGCGCTCGGCGATGGAACGGATCTGGTGAATGAAGCGGCAGTCGAACACGCATCGTTGAAGTGGCTGATTGCGCAGATTCAAAAAGAAGCGCCGGATTCTGAATTCTACGATGCGAAAGTAAAAGTGCTGCAGGAATACGTAAGTCATCACGTCAAGGAAGAAGAAAAAGAAATGTTTCCCGAAGTAAAAAAGAGCGACCTCGACATAGTGGCTCTCGGTGATGAATTACAGCAGCTTAAAGCCGAGCTGAAGCAGAAACTTGTAGCGCACTAGTAGTTACTGTGAACAGGCCTTTTAAAAAGCTCGAATATTGTAAAAAGGTAAAGATTAAAAAGTACGTCCTCACGCCTCCGTGTGGCTTGCAACAGCAAGCTCGCGGGGGCGTCTTTTTGTGCGCTGACATTTAGCGTGAATAGACTGCCCTTCTCCTCATTTTATTTGATTTTATTGCCCCGCGACACACTCCATCCATTGCGGCCAAATTGGCTAGCGCACTATGATGGGCGGTCGATATTCACATCAAGATAATCGCCGCTGCATTTGATTTAATATAGCGACTCAAGATTGAAAACGGCGCAAATAAATAGCTGTAACACGCAGCCTTGGTGGTGAGTACCACCGCAATCAATTCGGAAATCTCGCCGTGAGGGATAATGTGATTAACTTTTTTCCTAGCACTGATCGGATATATATTCCATGAACGCTCGCCGCGCTAAATTCGATGAACGTACGAGCTTCACTGCCAGAGCCAATTCCGGTATGCCGCTGCCACCGAAAGCGATGGTCGGTTTCGTTGCTGCAATCGTAGCCGTCATTTTGGTCGCCTTCTTTTCCTACAATGCTTCCGAAAGCCGCCAAACCGCCGCCGAGCGGATGACGCATACATTTGCGGTGAGAGATGACCTTCAGGCATTGAGCTCTGCATTGACCGATGCGGAAACAGGGCAACGCGGTTTTTTACTGACTGGCGCCGAGCGCTATTTAGAGCCCTACGAAAATGCGAAAGCCGCGCTGCCCATCAAATTAGATAGCATCGCAAAATTAACTAGCGACAATACCGAACAGCAACGCCGCCTGGCTTCTATCAGACGCACTGTTGCCGAAAAAATGGCGGAGCTTGCCGAGACCATTGAACTGCGACGCACTGGCGCCACCGATGATGCGTTAGCGATTGTGCGTACCGATCGCGGCAAAGAAGCCATGGCGCGGTTTCGCGCTCTGCTGCTCGAGATGGACGCCGAAGAGCGGCATCTGCTCACTACTCGTCAACAAGAATGGCAAGCGGCGACAACGCTTTCTGTTTTTATCTCAACCGGCGGTTCTGCTTTGCTGCTGGTGTTGATTGCCATCGCCGCGACGATGACATCGCGCGATTATCGCAACGCGCAAGCAACGGCGTGGGTGCGCGCGGGTCAAGCCGGTTTGGCTGAATGCATTCAAGGCGATCAGCCGCTAGAACAGCTCGGCGAAAATATTCTGGGATTTTTATCGGATTATTTGAACGCGCAAGTAGGTTCAGTTTATATCGCGGAAGGCGGTAACAAATTTCGCTGTTTTGCCGGATATGCGTTGCCGGCAGGCGCCGACAGTCACGTACTACGGCCGGGCGATGGTTTGCTCGGGCAAGTGGTAAAAGAAAAACACGCGCTGCATATCGAAAATATTCCGGATGATTATCTCTTCGTTACATCGAGTCTCGGCCGCGCCGCGCCGCGCTCATTGCTATTGGCGCCCGCCATTGTCGACGGCGTCGTTCACGCGGTCATCGAATTAGGTTTCTTTCACAGCATCGGTGCCGTTGAGCGCGAATTATTTGCGCGCGTATCGGAATCGCTTGGCGTCGCCGTGCGCGCATCGAAAGACCGCTCGCGACTTGAAGAGTTATTGGAAGAAACGCAACGGCAGGCTGAGGAGCTGCAAACGCAGCAGGAAGAATTACGCGTCAGCAACGAAGAACTGGAAGAACAAAGCCGTGTACTGCGCGAATCGCAGGCCGAACTCGAAGCGCAACAAGCCGAGCTTGAGCAAACCAACGCGCATCTCGAAGAGCAGACGCAATTACTTGAACATCAAAAAGAAAAATTATCTAAAGCGCAGGTTGTTCTGTCGGACAAAGCCGCCGAGCTGGAACGTACCAACCAGTTCAAAAGCGAATTCCTGGCGAACATGAGTCACGAATTGCGCACGCCATTAAACTCGACCTTAATTTTGGCGAAGTTGCTAGCCGACAATAAAGAAGAAAACTTAACCGCCGAACAAGTGAAATTTGCGCAGACGATTTCGTCCGCCGGCAACGACTTGCTGGTATTAATTAACGACATTTTAGATTTGTCGAAAATTGAGGCGGGCAAAGTCGATGTCGAGCCGGCCAATGTTTCCGTCGCTAAATCGCTCGACGCGCTGATTAAATCGTTCCAGCCACAGGCGCAGCAGAAACGCATCGCGCTCAATATTCAGATCGAAGAAAGCGCGCCGCAACAAATCGAAACTGATCCGCAGCGACTCGGGCAAATATTAAAAAATCTGCTGTCGAATGCGCTGAAATTTACTGAGAAAGGTGAAGTAGCATTGCGCGTGTATTGCGAACAACCGCAGACCGTGGCATTCGCCATTCGCGATACCGGCATCGGCATTCCCGAACATCAACAAAATATTATTTTCGAGGCATTTCGTCAGGCCGATGGCAGCACGCATCGTAAATACGGCGGTACCGGTTTAGGCTTGTCGATTTCGCGCGATCTCGCACGCTTGCTCGGCGGCGATATCACCGTGCAATCGATTCCGGGCCAAGGCAGTATTTTTACGCTGACATTGCCGCTGGTTTACACCGATAACAGCGGCATGCAGCCAGTTGCGTTAAGCGGCGGCGATCAAAGCGCTACCGTTGCGCCGAGTTATCCACCCGCTCAATTGTCCGCAACCAATGATAATCAGTGGCGCTCGCAGACTGCGCCAAATCCAAGGCCGTTAACGCCGATCGCGCTTGAAGATGATCGCGATCATTTAACCGCGCAATCGCGATTAATTCTGGCGATTGAAGACGACGCCGCGTTCGCTGGAATTCTGCGCGACTTGGCGCACGAACTTGGCTTTCAATGCGTTATTACGCACTCGGCCGAGGAAGGTCTACTCGCCGCCGCAACCTATCACCCCAGTGCAATTGTTTTGGATATGAATCTTCCCGATCAACTCGGCCTTGATGTTTTAGATCGATTGAAACACGACCCGCAAACGCGGCATATTCCAGTACATATTGTCTCCGTGGCGGATTACTCGCAGGAGGCATTGGAGCGCGGTGCAATTGGCTATGCGTTAAAACCGGTGAAGCGCGAATTGTTGGTCGAAGCATTTCGACGCCTGGAAGCAAAGTTTTCGCAAAGCTTACGCCGCGTATTAATTGTCGAAGACGATCCGCGTCAGCGTGAAAGTATCAAACATTTACTCGGCAGCAAGGATGTGCAAATTACGGATGTCGAAACTGCCGGCGAAGCGCTCAGCCAATTGCAGCTCACCACTTTCGATTGCGTGGTGATGGATTTGAATTTGCCGGATCTGAGTGGCTACGAATTATTAGAAAAAATGGCCGAACAAAACGACGTGTCGTTTCCGCCGGTAATTGTTTATACCGGGCGCTCGTTGACTCGGGATGAAGAACTGGGTTTACGGCGTTTCTCAAAATCCATCATTATTAAAGACGCGCGTTCACCCGAACGTCTGCTCGATGAGGTCACCCTGTTCCTGCATCAAGTCGAATCGCAATTGCCGGTCGAGCGCCAAAAAATGTTGAAGGCCGCGCGCAATCGCGAAAGTATTTTCGAAGGTCGTAAAATTCTTATCGTCGAAGACGACGCGCGCAATATTTTTGCGCTGTCGAGCATCCTTGAACCAAAAGGCGCCAAACTGGAAATTGCCCGTAATGGTCGCGAGGCTCTTGATGCGCTGGCGCGCAATATCGGCCAAGCTGAAGTTATCGATCTGGTGTTAATGGATTTAATGATGCCGGAAATGGACGGGCTCACAGCAATGCGCGAAATACGCAAACGCTCGGAATGGAAAAACCTGCCGATTATTGCACTGACCGCCAAAGCGATGCAGGACGACCGTGAAAAAAGCCTTGCCGCCGGCGCAAACGATTACATTGCCAAACCGCTGGATGTCGAAAAACTTTTATCGCTAATGCGGGTTTGGATGCCGAAGCTCTAATTTTTAGTACGTTGCAAATTAACTTAATGTATTAGCAGGTTAAGAGTTAATTTGATGTGTTAGAGCCATTCCGCAGCAGTAGAGAATATTGAAAATGAATAGCGCTGATTTCGAAATGGAAATTGAGCTGCTGATCGACGCCATCTATCGCAAATATCATTACGATTTTCGCGAATATGCGATGGCTTCGTTAAAGCGGCGGTTACGCACGGCAATGTTGCGCTTCGACTGTTCCACGCTGTCGCAATTGCAAGATCGCGTGCTGCATGAACCGGCGACATTTCCAATGCTGCTCGATTTCCTCACGGTGCAAGTCAGCGAAATGTTCCGTGATCCCGGTTATTTTCGGGCACTGCGCGAACAGGTAATTCCGCTACTGCGCACTTATCCCTCGCTAAAAATTTGGGTAGCTGGTTGCAGCACCGGCGAAGAAGCTTTTTCGCTGGCGATTTTATTACGCGAAGAAAACTTATTGGAACGCACACAAATTTACGCGACCGATATCAATGTACGCGCGCTCGAAATGGCCGAAACAGGTATTTACGATGTCGACCGTATCGCCGGCTTCACTGACAACCACCGTTTATCCGGCAGCAAAACCTCGCTATCGGATTACTACACGGCCGCGTACGGCAAAGTAGTTTTCGATCGCACCCTGAAAGAGCATATTGTGTTTTCGGATCACAGCCTCGCCACCGACAGCGTTTTTTCGGAAGTGCAATTGGTTTCATGCCGCAATGTATTGATCTATTTCAATCGCGAATTGCAGGATCGCGCGTTGGGATTATTTGAGGGCGCGCTATGTCGCAAAGGGTTTCTCGGTTTAGGCGCGAAAGAATCGGTGCGCTTTTCCGCGCATGCGGACGACTTCATTGAAGTGGCGCGCGAAAACAAAATTTTTCAAAAGCGAGGCAGCATCTAAATGGCCGCTGATTTATTGCGTAGATCGATTGATGCAATTGTTATCGGCGCGTCATCGGGTGGTGTAGAAGCAATTTCCGCGTTGCTGCCTGCATTAACCGAAACAATGCGAGTTTCCATTTTTATTGTGCTGCACGTACCGCGCGATCGACCCAGTGGCTTGGTGGAATTGTTCAACTACAAGTGCGTGTTGCCAGTGCGCGAAGCGCAGGACAAAGAACCGGTGGAAAATGGCACCGTGTATATTGCGCCACCCGATTATCATTTATTACTGGATAAAGGGCCGCGCCTGGCACTGTCGTGCGACGAGCCCGTGCATTATTCGCGGCCCGCTATCGATTGCTTATTCGAGTCCGCCGCCGATATTTATCAAAATCGTCTGCTCGGAATTATTTTAACCGGCGGCAACGAAGATGGCGCGGCCGGCTTGGCTGCGGTAAAAAACGCCGGCGGTGTCACCATCGTGCAGCAACCCGATACCGCGCAAATGTCGGTAATGCCGGCAGCAGCCTTGAAACGCTGCACACCCGATTTTGTTTTACCGCTGGTGGATATCGTAAAATTTTTTACCGATTTGAAAAATGGGTTCTAATCGGAATGAAATTTTCTTTCAAAACGAGTGCATCGCCGATGCACTGCAAATAGGTGAACGCAGTATGCAGATTCGTGTGAAATGTCTTCTGGTGGATGACCTTGAAGAGAATTTGCTCGCGCTATCGGCGTTGCTGCGTCGCGACGACGTAGAATTATTTCAAGCGCGCTCGGGTGCTGAGGCATTGGAGCTGCTGCTAAATCACGACATGGCGCTCGCCATTCTCGACGTACAAATGCCGAACATGGACGGTTTCGAGTTGGCCGAATTAATTCGTGGCAGCGAACGCACGCGTCATATTCCACTTATATTTGTAACTGCCGGCGCGCGCGATCAGCATCGATTATTTAAAGGCTACGATGCCGGCGCCGTGGATTTTCTCTACAAACCCATTGAGCCCCATGTACTCACCAGCAAGGCCGATATTTTCTTTCAGCTCTATCGCCAGAAACAACAGTTGGCGCACGAGCTGCGAGAGCGCAGCGAAACTCTGCGTCTGAACGAAATGTTTATGGCGATTTTGGGCCATGATCTGCGCAATCCACTGCAATCGATAATGCTCGCTGCTGAAGGTTTGCAGCGCTTTTCCAATGAGGCATTCGTGCAGAGCACTGCTACCCATCTGATATCGAGCGGCAAATGGATGAGTCGTTTGGTTGACGATATGTTGGATCTTGCCCGTGCCCGCGTCGGCGGCGGCATTATCGTGAAACGCGAAGAAAGCAATATTGGCGCGCTAATCGCGCACGTGCTGCGCGAATATAAAAATTCATTTCCCGACCGCACTGTCGAACTATTCGAACAGGGTGACCTATGCGGTAACTGGGACCCAAACCGCTTAACCCAAGTGGCGTCAAATTTAATCGGCAATGCGCTACAGCACAGTGAAGACAGTGCATCGGTGCAGATTCATATCGATGGCACTAATGCAGATGCCATTATTTTTACCATCGCGAATGCTGGCTGCATACCCACACACATTTTGCCGCATATATTCGATCCATTTCGACGTGGCGATTTACGCAAAAATGATCATCCAGCTACCAACGCTCCGAATAACGGGCACAACGGCGGGCTTGGACTAGGTTTATTTATTGTGCAGCAGGTGGTACTCGCGCACAAAGGTACAGTGGACGTTCATTCACGTGACGGCCGTACTTCTTTTCGTGTAGTTATTCCAAGGCATGCTGCTAATTTTTAATGTTAGATAAATAACAAAACACTCACCATTAATTCTTTCTGTTCGAAAAAGTTAATGGTGAGCGTTGCCGGGCACCTGCGTAACTACGCCCGCTTCCACCTCAATACATTGACATATGTGACTAACGTTTGAGCTTCGCCGCTACCTTATCTACAGATGAGCCAACCGCTTGCGCGGCGGAACGTAAATCGTGCTCGCTAACTCCCAGCTTCTTCGTCCAATAATCGATATCGGACTGTTCGGAAAAATTAATGCGCGCTCCTTCAATTGGAGTGCCGTTATTAACGCGTATATTTTCGTTCATGCTGCTCTCCTTTCCGCTTTTTAAAAAAATCACTCATTTCAACTTATTGCAAATACCGACAACATTTTCGGATTAGTTTCTATTTAATGGGCGGCTTGAAACCTAAAATATTCATCGCGCCCGCTAAGGACTGCGCTGCTTTTGCATAACCGCTCCACATTTTTTTGTGAGACTTTTTCGCTCGTTCAACAGCGTTACCGATATTCCAATGGTCACCACCACGGACATCCGTTAACTCATCCCAGGCAATCGGCATCGATACACCCAAACCGGGGCGTGCACGCACACTGAATGCGGTGGCTGTTGTGGCACCGCGTCCATTGCGCAAATAGTCGATAAAAATTCGACCGACGCGATTGCGCGGTCCGCTCTTGGCTACAAATAACATCGGCAAGGTTTTGGCGAGGTGGCGCACGATCTCAGCGGAGAACTCTTTTACTACATCCCAGCCCAATACGGGCTTCAATGGAACTACCACATGTAGTCCTTTACCGCCGCTGGTTTTCAAAAAACTGGTTAACGTCAATTGATCAAGCATAGCTTTCAGTAGTTGCGCTGCATCTTGTATCTGCTTCCAACTCACCCCTTCACCGGGGTCTAAATCAAAAATCATTCGGTCCGGATGTTCACCATCATTGACAATGGTATTCCAGGTATGAAATTCAAGCGTATTCATTTGCAAACAAGCCGCCAGCGCGGATTCCGAATTGACAGTAATTAGCGGCGGATGCTCTGGGAAAAACTTCACATCAATTTCTTCAATCTTAATTTTTTGTGCGGGTGCAAAGCGTCCACCTTCCAAATGCTTTTGGAAAAATAATTGCCCATCGATGCCCGCTGGCGCCCGCACCAAGGACACTGGCCTATCTTGCAAATGCGGCAGTAAATGCGGTGCTATTTGCAAATAGAAATCGACCAGTTCTTGCTTGGTGGTACCTGACTTTGGATCGATAGCGCGATCGCCATGTGTAATTGAAGTCGATGATTTTGCCGCGAGCGAAGTGGCGCTATCTTTCCTCGCGGAAGAAGTCCGTTTGACAAAAACGTCTTGCTCGGCAATTTCTTTTTCCTGCTTTTTTTTGGTTTTATTTTTACTTGGAGACAGCTCCAACGACGTTTTCGCTAATGAAGACGCCACGGCTTTTTCTGCGGTTACAGATTCCGCCAATTTATCCGCGCGCAAACCCTGAAAGCTTGAGTGACGAATTAAACCGCCCGTAGTCCATGCAGAGAAAGCTACTTCAGCCACTAATTTTGGTGCAATCCAATGCATCGCACGGGTGGGCTTGTCGCCCTCGAAAATGTCGAAAGGCATTTCGTCACGTAGCAGGGGTTTCATTTTTTTAAAAATATTCTGCAAACTACTATCGGAAAATCCCGTTCCAACGCGACCGACATAGCGCAACGCACCATTAGACTCATGCACACCTAACAGCAACGCGCCGAAACTATCGGCAGTCGGTCGTTTCGAATCGGTATAACCGCCGATCACAAACTCCTGCCGTTGTAAGCATTTTAATTTGATCCAATCGCGTGAACGCGCCGACTGATACGGCGAGCTTTTACGTTTGCCGATTAATCCTTCTAGTTGTAACGCACAGGCATGTTTAAATAAATCCGCCGCCGGCATTTCCAGCGTTTCACTAAACACAATTGGTGCGGAGATATCATTGAGGGCGTTCTTTAAAATTTCACGGCGCTCGTCAAGGCGCGATGCGCGCAGATCGATGCCATTTAAATACGGCACATCAAATACAAAATATTGAATGGCTTCGGTGCTGGCATTTTCAAACGCATTTTGCAGTGCCTGGAAGCTCGGCTGATTTTTTTCGTCGAACATCAAAATTTCGCCATCTAACCAGCCGCTTTGAATATCGGCCGCACGCAACGCTTTCGCGATATGTTTAAGCTTGTTGGTCCAGTCATTGCCGTTGCGAGTAAATAAATGCACCTCACCATTATCTATACGAGCCAGCAAACGATAACCATCGAGCTTTAATTCATAACTCCATTCGCCGCCACGCGGCACGCTGTCGACCAGCATCGCCAACTGCGGCGCCAAGGTTAATGGCAGAGGCGCTGCAATGGCTGATTTCGGCATTGAATCAAGACGTGCTACATAATTAGCTTTAGTAGAACGTGATTTTTTTGAAGATTTTTTTAACGTACTAGAGGATGGATTTTCCGCATCGACAGATTTAAGCGCCGGGCTTTTAGCTTGCGGTTTAACCGCTGCACTTCTTTTGGTTGCGCGGCTGGAACGCCAAACCTTGCCTGATTCTCCGCCGATCACACTATCTGGCATTACCTCAACGATATTTAATTCGGCGATTGATCGCGCCGCGTCGTCGCGCTCCTTAATAAGTAACCATCCATTTTTATTGGCGCCATCGCGGGAATGTGTTTTTACTAAAGTCCAACTGCCCTGCAATTTGGTGCCGCGCAGCTCGAATTTTAATTTGCCGCTGTCGTAACCTGCTGAAGGATCGCCAACCGGTATCCACTCGCCGCGATCCCAAACAATTACTGTACCTGCACCGTAATTGCCAGAAGGAATGGTGCCTTCAAAATCGGCGTAATCGAGCGGATGATCTTCCACGTGCACGGCAAGCCGTTTGTCTTTCGGGTCCAAGCTGGGGCCTTTTGGAATGGCCCAACTTTTTAAGGTGCCATCTAACTCCAGCCGAAAATCATAATGAAGATGACTTGCCGCATGTTTTTGGATGACGAAACCTAACGCACCTTTTGCCTTTTTTGCATGCCTACCCTTAGGCTCGGGCGTCGCGTTGAAATTTCGTTTTTGCACATACCGATCTAACGAAGCTTCCATAACATCTACTCATTCATAAAATTCGTTCTCGGTGCACAGATTAATCGTGCGGAAAGAGCAAAAAATTGCGTGCATTAACTCAATGCCTCAACTTAATGCATCATTGATGCCTTTGTAATTTGAACAAGAAGAAGATGAACTGGCGCAGGAAAGCTGTAGAAAAGGCGTCAGATGTTAGATTGGAACAAAATTTAAAGGTATGCGATGGGTACATGTAGTAAAAAGAGGGAGTAGCGATTTAAATCTCTCGGCGCAAATGCACAAAACCACTGTAAATGTTACGAGCGCTAGGACGTTTATTATTTTTTAGTTCGCCATTACTCGACGAATCAATCATCGAACCAAATCAGGCCATGCCGCCATTGATTGATATGGTTTGCCCGGTGATATAACCCGCTTGATCGGACGCTAAAAATGCAACCAGCGCGGCTACTTCTTGGGGCCTGCCGCTGCGCTGCAACGGCACCACGCGTGCGATAAAACCCTCGTCAAAAACAGATTCGGTCATCGCCGATTCGATAATTCCCGGTGCCACCGCATTGACGGTCACACCGCGACTGGCCACTTCCAGTGCCAGCGCTTTTGTTGCCGATTGCAGGGCGCCCTTCGCTGCCGCGTAATTAACCTGACCGCGATTGCCGATCTGCGCCGCGACCGAAGTGATATTGATAATCCGACCCCAGCGGGTGCGCAGCATGGGCATCAATAACGGATGAGTGACGTGAAAAAAACCATGCAGCGAGACGTCGATAACGCGATGCCATTGCGCGGCCGACATCGCTGGAAATACCGTATCGGCGGTCACACCGGCATTGTTCACGATGACTTGTATCGGCGCCTCTTCAAGCAATTCATTCAACACCGTTTCAGTGCTGTCGCGCTGCGTGATATCGAATTGAATCGCGCGCGCGCTGCCGCCGGCGGCGATAATTTCATCGACAATTTTTCGAGCCGTTTCGATATTGCTATTGGCATGCACGAATACAAAAAATTTATCGCGCGCCAGCTGTCGACAAATTGCTGCGCCGATGCCGCCGCTGCCACCTGTTACCAGTGCGCGCTTCACTGTGATTTTTCCGTGGTTAATTTCGCCGCCGGCACTATCAACGCCGTTGCATCGAGGACGACAGTCACACGCCCGCTGGCTAACACTTTGTCATAGGCGCGCAACTCGAACCGATATAAAACCGAATTGCCGTCGCCGGATAAACGCACCACTTCAATATCCAGATCGGTAGCGATGTCGTCGAGATACTTCACAAAAAATTCGACGGCGCGCGCGCTCGCCAGATAACCCGCAGCCGGTTGCGCTGGGGTAACGCCCGGTTGTGCCGTCGCCTCAAGTAATGCGTTGTGCACGGCGATGGCCTGCGCCGCGTATTCAATCGCGCAAATTACACCGAGGCGACCATTTACACGCAGCGGATTATCCGCACTGCGATGACTGCTCGCGGTGCACAACGCGTGTTGCGCGTCCGCGCTGCGCGCAGTGTCGAGTAAACACATCGTGCCGCGATGCGGGATGCGCGCTGCAATCCAATCGCGATCGGCTAGCGGCATATTTGCACGTCCACAATCAGTGAGCTCTGCTCGATATATTCGAGCACAACGCTCTCCGAACGCGAATTCGCCAGCGCATCGAGCAGCGGTAAACAACGTGCGGCGGGAATTGTTTTGCGTAAATTGTCCAACTCAGGCACGTGTAATTTATTTGCCGAAACATCGACCGCCAAGTGTGCAGTGATACTCGCCAATGAATTTTCACTGCGCTGCGGCGCCAATACAAATGCCGCACAAAAGGCATCGGGCACAGGACGCAAGGAGCGTAATGGTTCGGGATAATCGAGATCGTAAACCACCAGTAGAATCGGCGTTTTTTCGGTGGCGAGCCAACCGAGTCCTTCCAATAATGCCGCGCCGAAACTACCGTCGAATGCGCACAACGCCGTCGAAGCTGCAGTGGACCCGGTGGCGATACTCCAATAGCCAGAGGCCGCGTTGTGGACGGAGTTGTGAAAGCGCGTAGGCGAAATTTCACGCTCGCTCGATGCCAGCGTTTCACAAATCGCATGCATGTTTTGGCTGTCGCCGCTGGAAGAACTGAATATTGAAGGCAGCGCAGCGGCGTTTAAACGCGAATGCGTCACCGCCTCCAAACCCGCCGCCAAAGTTAATCGCACCATTTGCACTGCGCGACGGCGTTCAGCCGGCGGTAATAACTCCGCAACGGGCACCACTGTTTTAGCGGAGGCATAATTTTCTTGCGCAGTGAATAAAGCCTGCAACTGCGGCCATGAAGAAATACCGGGGCCGAGGATGCCGATGCCTTCGATCCAGGCTGCAATTGGCGCGGATGCGGTTGAGTTGATCACGCGGGCTGCCGTCCTAAAATTAAACTGCAATTGGTGCCGCCAAATCCGAATGAATTCGATAACACGTAACGCAGCGTTTGCTGGCGATTTTGTAAAACGTAATCAATCGCCAATTGCGGATCGAGATGCGTGGTATTTACGCCGGCGGGAATTAAATCGTTCGTGAGCGCCAGCGCCGCAATCACTGCTTCGATGCCACCGGCTGCGCCCAAGGTATGACCGGTAGCGCCTTTGGTTGAACTGGCGGCTACCTGCGCGCCGAATAATGTATTCACCGCGCGCCCTTCAGCGCTGTCGTTATTCGGCGTCGCAGTGCCGTGCAAATTAATATAATCGATGGCTGCCGGAGTTAACTGCGCTTGCTGCAGTGCCGCTTGCATCGCCTGCAATGCGCCGCGCCCATCGGGATGTGGCGACGACATATGGTAGGCGTCGCTGGACTCACCGACGCCGAGTAATAAAATCGAATCGCTTGCGACCGCAGTTTGCGGCTCTAACAGAACGAATGAGGCGCCCTCGCCCACCGAAATGCCATCGCGCTCGCTATCGAATGGCCGACACGGTTGCGATGATGTTAATTGCAACGATGAAAAACCGTAGAGTGTGGTTAAACACAACGTATCGACACCACCGACAATCGCCGCGTCGATTAATCCGGCAGCAATCATGCGCTGTGCCGAACCGAAAACTTTCGCGCTCGATGAACATGCCGTCGACACGGTAAATGCGGGACCCTGCAAATAAAAATAACGGCGGACGAAATCGGCAATCGAATACGGATTGTGGGTGTAGCGATATTGCGGTGGATTAAGCAACGCGCCCGTTTGCGCATCGCGGCTGCGATAGGCAATTTCCGTTTCGAGAATGCCGGCCGTGCTGGTACCGATAAATACACCGACGCGAGCCGCATCGTAATGCGTCAACGCAGTCTCAACCTGTTGCGCAAAACTATCTTGCTCCAGCGCATGTTGCGCGAGCCGGTTGTTGCGACAATTAAATGCGGCCAGATCCGCGCGCAGTACCACCGCATCGAGATCAGCTACAGCGCCGACCGACGTATCGAGTTGCACCGTTTCAAACGCACACGGCGCCAGTCCCGAACGCTGCTCACGCAATGCATCGAGATTGGCTTCGAGCCCCGCGCCGAGACAAGTAGTCAAGGTGAAATAACTCAACTGCAAAGGATTCATCGTTACCTATGCACCGCTAAAAAATACATGCTATCAGACTCCGATCTTACGTCGCTGCCAAGCCTATGGATTAAACAGGCGCGGCGAATTAAAAAAAACCGGCCACGCTCCAAACATTCAATGCGTCACTTTAGCCGCGCGCAAGGTCACCGCGATCAACCCAGCCGCGCGAATCGCCTGCAATAATTCCGGCAGTACCGTCACGATAACTGCACGATTATTTTCGTCGCGTGCAGCGTGGCCGTCGTGCAGTAACAAAATATCGCCGGCTGCGAGTTCATGGGTCAGGCTTTTCAATACTTTCTGTGCATCACGTTGGCGCGTATCGAAACCGCGTCGCGTCCACGCCGCCAATTGCAACCCGCAATGTTTCAATACCGGATCGAGAAATGGATTGCGCAGTCCTGCCGGAGCGCGAAAAAATTGCGGCCGCTCACCGCAAATATTTTCCAACGTGCGCTGTGCGGTGTCGATTTCACGGCGCAGTACTGTGTAACCGCGCAGCGAAAAATTATGACGATGCAACTGCGAATGGTTTTCCAGCGCATGACCGCGACGTGCAATATCGCGACACAACTCGGGATAGCGCTGCGCGCGCTCGCCGATACAAAAAAAAGTTGCGACGGTACCGTGCTGTTCAAGAATGTCGAGCACCTGCGGTGTCACGTCCGGGTCGGGGCCATCGTCGATGGTAATGGCAATTTCATTACGCGCCGCAGCTGCCGGCGGCAAGCGTGTCCAATTCGAGCCGAGCCAATTACTGCGCGGCCATAAACCGATTGCGGTAATTAACAAATGATTGCAGACGATGGCGATCAAGCCGATTCGCCATTGCGCAGGCGCCACAATAAAACTGAGCAGTGCCGCGCCATGCAACACCATCGATAGTTTTAGAAAAAAACTCGGACGCCAGCGTTGCATATCAGCGCTCCGAAAAATTACTGCGCGTGGCAGGTGCCGACCACACCGCTGAAAAAATTAGCGCCAATACCGCACCAGGGCCGACGGTGGTGCCAATCGCCTGCAGCACCGGCACCGTTGAAAATGCCAGTAACCCGAAGCCGATCACCGTGGTGGTATTCGCCACCAACAACGATGCGACCGTCTGCGGTTGCAGTTCGCCGCGCGCAAAAAATAATGCGTAATTGGAGCCGACCGCGACAATTAAAAACAACCCAATTAAATGCAATAGATTGAGTCGCTGTTCGAGCAGCACGAATGCCGCCATCACCACCACCACGGCTACCGAAAGCGGCACCAACACGGCGATAAAGCGCTGCACAGAACGCAGACTCAACGCGATGACGCAGCAAATCACGGCGAGCCCCGCCAACGATAAATGCAATGCTTCGCGAAAATAGCTGGCATACAGCTGCGCCGTTTCACTGGTGATATCGATCAACACGGCGTCGTCGATCGCAACCGTAGCCAATGCGGCGCGAATTTTTGCAGCAGGAATTTCCGCTCCGTTATTCGCTTGCAGCGGTAACAACGCATACCACTGACCATTGCGCGCAACCAGCAACGAATCCGCCGCCAACGCAAAACTGGTCCCGTCGAGATCGCTGCGTTGCAAAAGCGGGCTTTTTTTTGCCGCTGCTACAGCCGCAATAAATTCCTGCAACTTATCCGCGTCGAGCGGTAATTCGCGCAGCGCTGCAGTTAATCGCACACGCAACGCGTCCGTATCGGGCAATGCCGCCTGTCGCGACAACTGCAACGCGTTGCTCGGCAGATAACGACTGGCGCTGTCGAACCCGGCAATCGCGCCATCATCGAGCAGCGTTTGCAAAACCTGCGTCGCACGCTCCGCATTGCGTAGAACAGTTTCTTTATCGGCGCCGGCAAGCGTCAGCATATAGCGCACATCGGGCGCACCGAGATCAGTACGTAGCTGTTCATCCAACGCCTGCGCCGACATCGGCACCGGGCTTAACGCACTCAACGATTCATTCCACAACGAATCGCCATGACGGACCACAATGACGCCCGCGACAATCGCTAACACAATGACTATGCCGCGCCAGGACGAGCGCCGATAGGCCAGCAATATAATCAGTTTATTGCCCAAACGCTGCGCGATTGGCGTCGCCATTGTTGTTGGCGTCACCAGTGGCAACACGTAACGCGCAGTCAGCGCGGCAGTAATTAATCCGGCCATCGAGTACAAACCGAGCTGCGCCAAACCGGGAAAACCCGAAAACATCAGCGTCGCAAAACCGCATACCGAAATGATCACGCCGAGACGAATCGTCGGCCAAAATTCGCTGCGCCAATTCGCCCGCGTCGCACCCTGCGCCTGCACGAAAAAATAAATCGCGTAATCGACTGCTTCGCCAATCAACGTAGTGCCAAATGCCAGCGTAAGTCCATGTACCGACCCAAACCGTAACGACACGGCCGCAATGCTCACTGCAATTCCCGCCGCCACTGGCAACAAGCCCAGCAATAACAACCGCAGCGAACGGTAGACCACCAATAGAAAACCAATAATTAAAATCAGACTGAGCGACGCCAAGCGCTCAGATTGGGTGCGAATCGATTCGCGCGCCTGCACCGCGAACACACCGGGGCCGCTCATTTGCAGATGCAAATTTTTTCCCATTTCTGGTAACGCGCTTTGCACAGCATCAAAAGCTGCATTGATCGCAACGATCACCGCTTGCTGCGCATCGGTATCCGCGCCCGAAGCTTGCGTTTGCGCGACCAATACTGCGCGCTGTCCATCGCGGGAAACCCACACACCATTATATTTTGTCGGCGCTTGTGCGGGATTCCACTGCTCGAGCAATTGCATCACTTCACCGGTGGGATCGCGCTCCACCCAGCCCTTCATTGCCAAACCAGCGGGCGATGCCAGCATATCGACGGTATCGCCAATGGCTGTTTGCAAACCTGCCACGCTGAAATGTTCAGCAGAAATAGCTGGACTTAACACATAGCGATGATCAAATAAAAATTGCTGATCGCGCTGCTGAGAAACCGGCTCGCCATTATTGGTGGCGACAAACATTTCGCTGCTGCGCAATTTCGCAGCGAGTTGCTGCGATACCATGCTGCGCTCCTCGGCAGAACCGCCGGTCACGCTCATTAACACTAAACGCGACACCACACCGTTTTGTAACTGATCGACTAGTAGTTGTTGCGCCGGCGTCGGTGCCGCCGGCAGAAATGCGGAAAAATCCGCAGTGAATCGCGTTTTACCGATAACGATGGCGGCGCCAATTAGCAGCAGCACCCATATCAGCAACGGCCATTTATTTTTCATGGCGCATGCTCAACCGCATTGCTGCCATCGAGCTGTAAATTTTCAATACGCATCACCGAGTGGTCGCCATCGGTTTGCATAATTTCAATACTCGCCACGCTGCCAGCCGCGCCGGTAATCGCAATTTGGCGAACGCCGTTCGCTGCATTCGCATTTGGAATTAATACCAGCTGCCAATTATTTTCGCTGCCCGCCAACGTCATCCGATAGGCATTAGCCAGCACGGCGTGATCGCCCACAAGCGTGCCGCGAATACTGTCGACGAATGCGGCAATTTGCGGATAGTCGCTCAAACGCAATACATGCTTGCGGCCTTTGCGCTCGATGCTTATTTCATCGCCGCGTAGATTAAGCACTTCGCGCTTTGGCACGAGCGTAGTTTTTTGCAAATAGTCTGGCGCTGTAAACGACAACTCACCGGATGATTCAACCGGTCGTTTCAGCATCGCCAGATAAGTGGTTTCGGTGAATGTCGCCCGGCCCGAATGATGGCTGGCGAGCGCCTGCATTAATTGCTCAACGGTCCACTCCGCCGCAGACGCCGAGCAGCTGCACATGATGCAAAAAAAACAAACCGCGAGTTGCACACGAAAATTCAGTAACTTCATGAGGGCTTCTGATCCACTGCGCTCGCAAGCCGTGCGGTTTTCCAAAAATCGAAAAAATTAAACCAGTTGTAAGGCTCACTGCGACAATGCTGCTCAAGCCGACGGCTGAACTCGGTAACGGCTAACGCTACCGCTTGCTCGCGTTTGCCGCGCGCAATTTCGGAGAAATCCGCAATTGGCTCGAAATGAATTTCGTAACGATTGCCGCCAAGATATTCGCCACTCATAAAAAATACACGCTGCCGCAGCACTGCCGCCAAGCGCATGGAGCTGAGTGGGAATTGCGCGGAAGCGCCGAGAAAATCGAGCGTCAGCGCCGCATCCTGTTGCAGCGATCTATCAGCCAGCATGCCGATCAATGCACCGCTCGACAAACGATCCTGCACTTGCAACATAGTGTCGATGTGGCCGAGTGGGATAATTTCCTGTCGCATCGCGGGATTGATTGCTTCCAACGCCGCGGTAATTTTGCGTGCGTTGTCTTCGAACATAGCCAGTGCCATGCGCAGGCCCGGTTGCTGCTGACCGAGCGCATGGACTATTTCAAAACTGCCGAAATGTGCGCCCAGCAAAAATATGCCGTTGCCTTGTTTCAAAATGGCCTGCAGCTCGACTTCGCCATGCACGGTAATCGAAAATAAATCGAAGCGTTGATTCAGCAAATACACGCGGTCGTGAATCGTCGCGGCAAAGGTAAAAAAATGTTTATAGCAATCGCGCCAATTGGGTTTACGTCCGAGTGCACGCTGTAGATAAGCGTAGGAAGCACGTCGTGCAGCAGGTGCAAACGAATAAAAATACAATGCGATGCCGTGCAAAACAACACGCGCTAACGGACGCCCCATGCGCAACGAAATCCATGTCATTAGCCTCAGCATAAATACGCTGCTGCGCTCGCGCTGTGTGGCCCATTCCGCTGCAGCCCGTTTTTTGCGCTGAATTGCAGTCATGCGCTTTGCTCGGGTGCAGGTGGTAATTTCGATACCGTGTTATGCGAAAGAAAAACTCCACTGGCCACTAAACGGGTTTCAAATTCGATACGAAACGTAATTTTATTCGTGGCGTCGATTCGATAGTGCAGAAACAATTGCGCGCCCGGTGGTACCGGCATTAAAAATTTCGCAACACTTAGTTGACCCGGAAATAATGCGCGACCTTGCGCGGCTTCGATCGCTGCTACTGCCCAGTCGAGCAACACCACACCCGGCACAATCGGCATGCCGGGGAAATGCCCCGCAAACGCCGGGTGATCGGCGTGCGCAAATAATTCAAGCGTGTGTTCGTGCATTATTTTTCCTGCCGCTGCTCGCGCAATTGCGCGAGCAATCCGAGCAATTCTTTGTTGGGCAACTTGCCGGCGGCGTTGCGGGGTAATTTTTCCACAAGGTATAGCGGGCGCGGTAGAAATAATGGATCAACGCGTTCGCGCAATGCCTGCGTGATTTCAGCAATGCTTAAATCGGGTGCAACGACAAAAGCGACCAGACGCGTAACATCTTCACCGCTATCGGATAGCGGCAAAAAAAATACGCCGTCGCGCACACCGCTGATCGATAGCAATTGATGATTTAAAAACCCTAATGCTGTGCGTTTACCGGCAATATTAATCAGATCACCGCGACGGCCGTGCAGCACAAACTGATTGGTGTCGGTTTTTTCAATGATATCGCCGAGCGCAACACCATCGCTGAATGCAGCGTCCACGCCGAAATTAGCACTGCGCGCGTAAGTCGTTTCCCCGCGTTGATCCAGCGCGAAACCGTCGAGCAACTGCCACTGCGTTTCATGCACGGAGCGGCGACTCGCAATTTGTCCCGATTCGGTGCTGCCGTAAATTTCCAGCAACGGCGCCGCGCAAAATATTTCGATCTCGCTTGCAAGCGCTTGTGTTAGAGGAGCAGTAGCGGAAATTACTTTTTCGATGGGCGGAAATTCGACATCGGTATCGATGACTGCGCGCAGATGAAATGGCGTCGATACTAATAAACGCGGCGCCGGCACCGCATTCAATGCAGCGGCAATATCGGCGGCAAAAAAAGGTTTGCCCGCCCAAAATGCGGCGCCACTTTGCAACGCGAGCAATACAGTCGATTCGAAACCATACATATGTTGCGCTGGCACGGTGCCGACTAAGGTGTAACGCCGACCATCGAGCATGCCGAAGCGCGTGGCTTCGGCGCGCACGCTGCCGACCAGTGCGCCCCAGGTTTTAGGATGCGCTACCGGCGTACCGGTCGAGCCCGATGTAAAAACATACGCGACCAATTGCGTCGCTGAAAATGCTGGAATGATTTGGTCGGCAATTATTTTATGCGCATTAGCAGAGGCAACATCGGCGGGATAATTCAGCGTGGGCAAATTAATGCCCGCGTCGAAATCCGTCAGACAAAAAACATCGGGCGCGAATTCGCATAGCTGGCGTACCGCTTCGGGCGTATGCGTCGACGGCAATAAGCTGATTTTGCCTGCGCACATTGCCGCGGCTAAACCGACGCAAAAACGATAGCGATCGCTGCAGACATTTAATATGTGGGAAGCGGCTGGTAATAGTGCCGTCAGTTGCACAACATCGGCGAGAAAATCAGTGACGCGAATGACGCGGTCGCCGCGATACGCGACCGGCGACTGCAAATCCGAATGCATTATTAGCGGCAACAACGTATTCACAGGTTGATTCCATCACTGCTAGATTTAGCGGCGACCGCATCGCGAAAGCCATTTATCGTCGCAAAAAAACCGGCACGTTCGGCGCGCGGCAAGATTAATAAGCGCGCGCAATATTCGAGCGCAAACATCGAGATCAGCAACGGCCAGTACCATAAATTCGCAAAGCTAGACCAGATTACTCGGTCAGCGCTGAAAAATAGCAGCGTGGAAACAATCACCATCGATGCAAAAAAAATTGTCCAGGCGATAGTGACTCGTCGCGTGTATTGCAATAAATGTGCGGTGGGATCGCGCTGCAAACTGGCGGCGATAAGCGAACACAATGGTATTCGGCCCTTTATCAACGTGCGTCCGAATAAAAAACCAAGCATTAGATTAAGCGCGCTGTCCTGCGCAAAATAAACCCAGGCTAAGTTGTGTGAAAAAAAATCGCGCGAATTTGGAAAAGATAACGTCAACGCAATCGCAGTAATAACGGCAAGCAACAGCCATTTCCCGGAGCGCGACAGGCGCAACAGCAACGCGATAAATAAAGGAGCTAACGCGAGCGGCAACAAAGCGATTGCAACGTGCGATGTCGTGGAAAACGTATGCGCCAGCACGGCATAAACGATAACGATGAGAACGGCTGCTAACGCACGAGCTATGGCTGACGCGCGGCCGGTCATTTTTTCCGAAAGGCGGCAACGTGCTCCGCCAGACTGCGCAGAGAACGAAAAATTTGCGTGTTATCGTCACTGTCAGCGCGCAATTGCAGACCGTATTGCTTCGAAATCACCAGCGCCACTTCGAGAATATCGATTGAATCAAGACCCAAACCCTCGCCATACAGCGGCGCATTCGGCTCGATCGATTCGGCAGTAACCTCCAGATTCAACGACGATACGATCATCGCGGCGATCTCATGGAGAAACTCGGGCGTCGCTTCGTGCACCAACCCAGATGTATTGGACGCAGATGTATCGGACATATAAAGCGCAAACCTTACCGAAAATTTAGGGGCGAATTCTATTACATTCACGATAGCTGTCCAAGGGAGAGTGCGCAATTTGGGCCTCACGTCGAGTTCGCGCGCGCCGTCTCACAGCAGCTGCCGCAACTTAGCTATAATTTGCCGCATGCTCGAACTCAACCACATCCCCCTCAATAAACCCAACGCACTGCTCGATTCGTCGCGCGACGATCGGTTGGGCACTATCGCTTTCGGCGCCTCTTCATTTAATGACGTAGCAGCTATCACAATTGAAACTATTGCAATTCCATCGCAAAACAATTTTTTCGAAGTGTGGCGAACGGATAAAAAAACTACGAGCGGGCAGTTTGAAGCCCTTAATTATCGACATGACGACGATGTCTTATTCGGCAGTATTACCCTCGCTGAAACCGATTTTGTAACCGATGCAACAAGCACCGCTTTGCAAAAAGCGACCGCGTCAGCCTATCGTCAGATTTTTGAATTATTGGCGCGCCTATCCTTTCGGCATTTATGGCGCGTTTGGAATTTTATTCCGCAGATCAATCTGCACAGCGATGGCATCGAGCGGTATCGTCAATTCAATATCGAGCGCAGTGCTGCGTTCGACAACAGCGGACGCGCAACCGAAGGCAATGTGCCGGCTGCAAGCGCAGTGGGTGCAAACGGATCGCTGAGTATTTATTTTCTGGCCGGCCGCAACGCGCCGATCGCCATCGAAAACCCGCGACAACTCAGCGCGTACCGTTACCCGAGCGAATACGGACCACGCAGTCCGATTTTTTCGCGCGCCAGTTTGATCGAGTTGGATGAACAGGAAATCGTTTTCATTTCGGGCACCGCGAGTATTGTCGGGCATCGCACATTGCATGTCGGCGACGTGATGGCACAAACCGAAGAATTACTGCTGAATATCGATGCCGTGCTCGACGAGACTAACAAATCGACTCAGCGAACCCGGTTCACTCGTGCCGATTTGTTTTATCGCGTTTACTTACGCGATGCCGACGATTTTTCGCGTGTGCAAGCAATTTTGCGCGGCTGGCTCGGCACCGCGCCGCGTGCCGTTTACTTACAAGCCGATATTTGTCGCGCCGACTTGATGGTCGAAATCGAAGCCAGCGGCGGCCACTTAATGGATATCTCATGATTAAAGCTCGGAGCAAAATTTCGGCACCACTCACGGTACCGTTCGCCACTCTTTGTCTGTGCACCGTAATCAGTGCGCACACTGCATCTTCAGCGGCTGAAGAAAATGGCGGAACCGAAAAGCCATTGTGGGAATTCGGACTGGGCGTTGGGGGCGTGAGCTTTCCCGCTTATCGAGGCTCGTCGTCACAGCGCAATATGCTGTTGCCGGCACCGTATTTAATTTATCGCGGCGATTTTTTGAAAGCGGATCGCGACGGCATTCGCGGCGTATTTTTCGACAGCGATCGCATCAATCTAACCGTCAGCACCAGCGCTTCGATTCCGGTCGATAGCGACGACATAAAAGTACGGGAAAATATGCCGGACTTGAAACCAACGCTAGAGATCGGACCGTCGCTGGATATCACATTGTGGCGGTCGGATGATCGGCATCGGCAGTTGGATTTGCGATTGCCGGCCCGCTACGCGTTCACTGCCGAAGCGCAGCCGCAATCGGTCGGCTGGCAATTCACGCCGCGCCTGAATCTAGACTTGATCGATCCGCACATGGCGCACGGCTGGAATATCGGCCTGCTCGCAGGTCCGGTGTTTGGCTCAAAACAGCAGCACGCCTATTTTTATTCGGTGCAGGACCGTTACGCGACTGCAACACGCAGCGCGTATGATGCGCCCGGTGGATATGCCGGCTGGCAAGTGCTCGCGGCTATTTCCAAACGATTTCCCACATACTGGATTGGTGGTTTCGTGCGTTACGACTCATTGAATGGAGCAGTTTTTAACGACAGTCCACTGGTCGACAGTCAGCACTATGTCGCCGCCGGCATCGCAGTCGCCTGGATAATTGCCGAGTCTTCAACACGCGTGCCCACCAATGAATAACGCGACGATTGCGCCTCACTCATGAAATCTTACCGATCAACGATGCTCCGTCGCTTCTCTGAATATTGCAGGCTTTATGCCGGGCTCGGCTATCTCGGCCTGATCTGCTTGTTGTGGGGATTGCCCGCAATTGTGTTGCATCCGCTTTTGCCGGCGCGCTGGGGTCACCCACTCGGACGCTGGGCCGCGATGCGCGGCTTTCAGTCCTATCTTATTTTTCTGCGCTGCATCGGCGCTTGTCGCTTTGATCTATCGGAGCTCGACGCTCTGCGCGATGAAAAGCAGGGCCTCATTTTGGCGCCTAACCACCCCTCGCTACTCGATGCGGTAATGGTGATCTCGAAATTCCCCGATGTCGCCTGCATCATGAAATCCGGGCTGATGGACAATATCTTTCTTGGCGGTGGTGCGCGGCTGGCGCGTTACATTCGCAACGATCCGCCGCTCAGCATGATTCGACAGGCAACCCAGGCGCTCGAACAAGGCAGTTTTCTGCTGATATTTCCCGAGGGCACACGCACGGTGCTGCCGCCGTTGAATCCGTGCAAACCCAGCATCGGCTTGCTGGCAAAACGGGCGCAAGTGCCGGTGCAGACGCTGCTGATCGAAACCGATACCGCCTTTCTCGGCAAAGGCTGGCCGCTATTTAAATGTCCGCCGATGCCGATGACGTATCGCATTCGACTCGGCAAGCGTTTCAGCGCGCCACAAGCGGATGTCAAAGGGTTCACGACCGAGGTCGAAACCTATTTGCGCGGTGCCGTCGCGCAAGCAGATATGCAACCGCCCAACGCCTCGCCAATCGAGGCAATTCCCGCGCTGGAGTTTCGCGAGCGCTCGCCGTATGCCTGAGCGCTCATTCACTCATTTGGTGTTAATTCCCAGCTTTAATCCCGGCCCGCAGGTTTATGCGACGGTCCAGGCCGCGCGGCAAAACTGGGCGCCGGTGTGGGTGGTCGTCGATGGCAGCACCGATGGTACCGCGGAAGGTTTACAGACGTTGGCCGCGAGCGACCCCGATTTGCTCGTTATGGTGCTGCCGAGTAATTGCGGCAAGGGCGCGGCGGTTTTACACGGACTTAATGTCGCACGCCAAGAAGGCTTCACCCATGTGTTGACGATGGATTCGGACGGCCAGCATCCGGCCGACTGCATCGCCAAATTTATGCAGGCATCGCAACAAAACCCGCACTGCATGGTGCTGGGCTTACCGCAATTCGACACCTCCGCGCCCAGTCTGCGCGTGCAGGGTCGGCGCATTTCCAATCTGTGGGCGAATGTTGAAACACTGTGGCTCGGCATCGGCGATTCGTTATTTGGCTTTCGGATTTACCCGATTGAACCGTTGCGCGCGATTATGCAAAACAATCGCTGGATGCGCCGTTTCGATTTCGACCCCGAAGCGGCTGTGCGTTTATGCTGGAAAAACATCCGTCCGATTAATCTGCCGGCGCCGGTGAAATATTTACGCGCCGAGGACGGCGGTGTTTCGCATTTCAATTATCTACGTGACAACCTTTTGCTCAGCTGGATGCATTCGCGCCTATTTATCGGATTCGTACTGCGCCTGCCACTATTGATATGGCAGCGTGTAATGACACGCCCGCACCACAACGATTAATCCGAATCATCGTGCTTGCTGTGCTCGCACCAAATGTTCCACTCCATTTCAACAACGTCACCTGCGTTTAAATCTCTCGCAAAATTCTATAGAGCCGGACAGTAACACTATTGCAGGATTAGGCAAAAACATTGCACGATCCTGTCAGTATGTTTTTTAACGGTTGGATATAGTGATCGCCGAGGTGACCGTATGAACGCCATTAAAACCAAACAAGAAAATCGTTTGGCATCGAAGCAAATACATTTAACCGATGGCAATAGCAGTCTCGATCAAATTTTGGCGATCGCCAATAAACGCATTCAAACCGATGGCAGCGCGCCGACAATTATTCCATTCCTTTCTTTTATACGCTCCAGCAAGCCGACACTGCTCAACCAGGGAATTTTGACGCCGTCATTTTGCATGATTGCGCAAGGCCGAAAAAAATTGCATCTCGGCAGCGACATTATTCAATACGGTGCTGGCGACTATTCGTTGGCGACCATCGATATGCCGACCTCCGGCCAAATTGTGGGCGCATCGAAATCAGCGCCCTACCTCGGCGTACGTATCGACCTCGATCCAAAAGAAATCGCTGCGGTAGTTATCGATGCGAAAATTAATATTTACGAAAACAAAAAACCCGTCGCCGGCGCGTTTGTGCGCACGTCCGATCCCGAGCTGCGGGACGTTATTTTAAAACTGCTGAAGACGCTCGATAAACCGCATGAAGCCGCATTTCTTGGCTCGGCATTAAAACGCGAAATTATCTACCGTCTGTTAACTGGAGAAGACGGTCATCTATTTTATCAAAATATTTTATTCGAGCACCAAAATATTGGGATTGGCAAAGCGATTCACTGGATTAAAGAAAATTTCAAGCGGCCGATAAAAATCGAGCTGCTGGCAAAATCCGTAAATATGAGTATTTCGAGCCTGCAGCATAAATTCAAAGCGGTAACGACAATGGGGCCGCTGCAATATCAAAAGCAACTACGTCTGCAAGAGGCGCGACGCTTGCTATTAGCCGGCGGTGTCGACGCATCGACAGCGGCCTATCAAGTCGGCTATGCCAGCCACTCACAGTTCACTCGCGAATACCGCAGGTTATTTGGCGCCCCACCGCTTAAAGACGTAAAAACAATGACACTCAATTCAACAGTTGAAAAATTTTAGCGAAAATTAATCGTGGAGATAGTATGAAAACTATCGATAGAATTTATATCAATGGCCAATTCGTCACGCCCCATGGCAGCGAAAAATTCGACCTTATTAATCCTTCGACTAACGAAACAATCGGCCGCGCAACGCTTGGCGATGCAGAAGATGCACGCCACGCCATTGCCAGTGCAAAAACAGCATTCCAAACTTTTTCGATATCGAGCAAACAAGAGCGCAGCGATATATTGCAGCGCTTGCATGATGCGGTCGCGCCTAAAATCGATGCGCTTATTGCAGTGATGATCGAGGAATACGGCGCACCGCTACAATTTGCCAAAGCGTCGATGCAAATGGCTGCGAATAGTTTTCTACACGCGAAAGATGTCCTACAGGATTTCGAATTCACCCGGCATATAGGAAAGTCCAGAGTTACGCTTGAACCGCTGGGGGTTGCCGGTATTATCACGCCGTGGAACGCTAACGTATCTTTCATCTGCAGCAAATTGGCGACAGCCATTGCAGCGGGTTGCACCGCAGTAATAAAACCCAGTGAAATGAGCGCGCTGCAAACGCAACTGTTACTCGAATGTCTACACGAAGCTCAGTTGCCCGCCGGCATATTTAATATCGTTAACGGGCGCGGTGATGTAGTCGGCGCGGAATTAACGCGTCATCCTGACATCGCAAAAATTTCGTTCACCGGTTCCACCGTAGCCGGAAAAACGATTGCCCGTGACGCCGCCGCAACGTTGAAGCGAATTACACTGGAGCTCGGTGGAAAATCACCCAATATTATTTTGGACGATGCCGATTTAACAAAAGCAATTCCACTGGCACTACAGGTAGCCTTCATGAATAGTGGACAGGCTTGCGTTGCCGGCACACGACTACTCGTGCCTGAAAGTCGCTTGGAAGAAATT
The DNA here is from genome assembly GCA_028293825.1 of Verrucomicrobiaceae bacterium. Taxonomy (GTDB): domain Bacteria; phylum Pseudomonadota; class Gammaproteobacteria; order Pseudomonadales; family CAMLJR01; genus CAMLJR01. Next base: position 29,033 of record JAQGNY010000007.1, on the reverse strand, counting down.
AAACTACTAATAAAGGCAGCTGTTGAGAAAATCGCTGTTGGCGATCCGCGTAGCGCAGATACTGCTATTGGCCCGATGGTTAGCAAGAAACAATATGAGCGCGTTCAGCAATACATCAAACTGGGCATCGAGGAAGGTGCGAAGTTATTAATCGGCGGTAATGGTCAACCTGCTGGGTTAGAAAGTGGCAACTTCATAAAACCCACGGTATTTTTTAACGTCACCAATAATATGCGCATTGCGCGCGAAGAAATATTCGGCCCGGTCTTATCGATACTGACGTACAAAACAGAAGCAGAAGCCATCGCTATTGCGAACGACACAAGCTACGGATTACAAGCCTATGTGAGCTCTGCAAATATCGAGCGGGCTAATCGTGTCGCCGCGCAAATTATCGCCGGCCGGGTCATGATTAATGCAGCGCAGCACGATCCGCTGGCGCCATTCGGCGGCTTTAAACAATCGGGCATCGGCAGAGAATATGGCGTCTACGGTTTAGAGGAATATGTAGAGCCGAAAGCGATTTTGATCTAAGTAACGATTCATACGCCGCATTCACTTGATCGCGTGCTCTGCGGCTTGATCGTTGTTGCAGCGACTAAATAAATAGCCGATCTTATTTATCGCGATGAACTTTTATTTCGCTGTTGACTTCGCTAACGCCGGAAATAGAACGCGCAATGGCAACCGCACGATCAGCTTCAACTTGCGTAGAGGCCACGCCTTTCAGCCACACAACGCCATCGTTTTCGGTATAGACAGAAAGACGCATCGCGCTTACGAGATAATCGGCAGCCAATTTTGTTTTAATTTTGGTAGTGATCAACGAGTCAGTAATGAAAGTAACCGGACGCGATTGACCATCAGTGATATCGGCGCGACTCATAGCGGACATTAGCAACGCCGCGATAACGAACAATATTGCCGACCATTTTTTTTGCATAAAAGTTTCTCTAAATTTAGTTTTGATCTTCCAACTTCGCGAGCATGCAGTCTGTGCGACAGCGTACATAGGAAAGTTGAATCTTTCCTTTAAAAAAACAAAATGGAGTTCAATCGAAATTGAAAAAAATGCCTTGCTCGAATTCAAGCTAATTTTAGCCTAAAAAAGGCAATATTTTATTGGGTAATACTTAGACAAAAATACGCGCGTATGGAAGCGTAAACAAAATCGACATCTCGTACGGAGAGTCGCCACATTACGTTCCCACCAACGAGGACATCACACTATATAAACGGAATTTACACGCAGAGAATTCAAATAGATTAAGAACTGAGCTGTGGTATTTCACCCGCCCCGAATCGATTTACACCGACCGCCATTTACTGCATGACGATGTCCATGGCCGATAATCGTAATTACGTAACTCAAATTCCTGAACTTGACGTTCGGCCAGCTGCTCGGAGATGCCGTACACCTCCTGAATTTTGCTCACCAATTGAGCTCGATTACCTGCAATAGTGCGCAACCTATCGCTGGTGAGCTTGCTCCAGCGCCCCCTCACTTTATCGTGAAAGTGCTCCCAATTATCTTCAACCATGCTCCAATCCAACTGCATAACCCCCATGGTCAAAAATCAGCGTGCCGAGCGCCACACTACCTGACTCTCATCCATAAGTCTGTGCGGAACTACCGCACCAGCAGTGCACCCCAACATCGGCAAACAAGGAACAGATCCCCCGCCACCCTGTCCTATCTATAGTTCGCGCCAGTCGGAGCGCATTCTTGCTATTACGAAAGCGGTCCGAAAGTAGTCAGAAAAAATCCACATTCCGCTTGAAGAATTAGATTTGTCACCCAAGTTTGATCGCATCAGCGATGATGCTGAGGCTAATTGAGCGCTTAACCGTTCGACTCACCCGCTAATCTGGAGAATGTTATGCCCATTCAAATGCCATCCCCACGGGACTCTTACTCAAATAGTCGTTCACCAACCGACGATGCCGGCCTGCGCGCGTACCTCGCCAAAATTTACAGCTACATGGCAGGCGCTTTAGTTATCACTGGCGTAGTTGCTATGTTGGCCGCGAACTCCCCCGCTTTCTTGAACGCGATTTACGCGATGCAAGGCGAGGCCATCGTTGGGATGAAACCGCTCGGATGGCTCGTGACTCTGGCGCCGCTCGGCCTGGTGCTGTGGCTTAGCTTTGGCATGCAGCGCATGAGTCTCGCCGCTGTGCAAGCTAGCTTTTGGACGTACGCGGTACTAATGGGAATGTCGCTCTCGGTGCTTTTTATTATTTATACCGGCACCAGCATCGCGCGAATATTTTTTATCACCGCCGGGCTCTTCGGCAGTATGAGCTTGTACGGCTACAGTACGAAAAAAGATCTCACCAGCTGGGGATCGTTTCTGATGATGGGATTAGTCGGCCTGATCATTGCGTCGGTAGTAAATATATTTCTTAAAAGTTCTGCGCTGCAATTTACGCTGTCCGCCATCGGCGTTTTAGTATTCGTCGGGCTTACCGCTTATGACACGCAGAAGCTTAAACAGCTCTACTACCAACGCTCGGAAGACCGTGAGACAAACGGCAAGGTTGCGATATTCGGTGCACTGACTTTGTATCTGGATTTCATTAATATTTTTATTAATCTACTGAGTTTGTTTGGCAATCGACGTTGATTGAATAGTTTTAATTCCCAGTTACTCGGTTTTAAATCTGAGGTTACGTGGTTTTAATTCCAAGGCCGACACGGAGAAATAAGCTCGATGGAATTTAAAGACTATTACAAAATTCTTGGGGTGACTGAAACGGCCGATGCGAGCGCCATAAAAACCAGCTATCGAAAGCTCGCCAGAAAATACCACCCCGATGTTAGTAAAGAAGAAAACGCCGAGCATAAATTCAAAGAGCTCGGCGAAGCATACGAAGTATTAAAAGATGAAACCAAGCGCAGTGAATATGATCAATTGCGCAAACTAGGCGCGCAGCAGGCCGATGGCGGGTTTCGCCCGCCGCCTGGTTGGAAATCTGCAGCCGACTTTTCCGACGCGGGTAACACCGGGCCGAACTCGGAACATTTCAGCGATTTTTTTGAATCTATTTTTGGTAATGCCGGGGGAAATCGTAGACAGAGCAACGAACGCTTTCGCGTACGCGGTGAAGATTTGCATTACAAGATGGCGCTGCTGTTAGAAGAAGCTCAACGCGGTGGCCAACAACAAATTACGCTACGCGTCCCTCAATCTGATACATCCGGCTTAGTAAGCCATGTCGATAAAACGCTGAATATTAAAATCCCCGCTGGTGTAACTCCCGGCCAACGCATTCGTTTGGCGGGACAAGGCGCGCCGGGAATTGGTGGCGCCGAAGCAGGCGATCTATTTTTAGAAATCGAATTTGCGCCGCATCCTCATTTTACAGTCGACGGAAAAAATATTGTGCTCACGTTGCCGATTAGCCCTTGGGAAGCTGCATTGGGCGCGACGATTGAAGTACCGACCCTGAGTGGAAAAGTTAATTTGAAAATTCCAAAAGGATCGAATAGCGGCGACAAATTGAGAATTAAAGGCAAAGGCTTGTCGAGCGCAAGCCCGGGCGATCAACTGGTTATCTTGCGTGTCACCTTGCCCAAGGAACATAGCGAAGCAGCCGAATCACTGTACCGCCAGCTTGCTGAACAAGAATCAACATTTAACCCACGCGCAACGTTGGGGGAATAAATATGTCGACGCCCACTATTCATATCGCAGATATCGAACACACCGCCGCCCTATTTTCTCTCAGTGAAATCTGCGAGCGCTGCGGGGTTAAAACCGAAATAATTGTGGAGATGGTTGAATACGGCATCGTCGCTCCAGTGACACAATCATTGACGGCGGAATCGCATGCCGTGCACGCACAACATTCCTGGCAGTTTAATCTGGATGCATTGATTCGCTTGTACCGGGCGCAACGTTTGCGTCGCGATCTTGAATTAAATCTACCGGGTTTAGCGTTGAGCCTGGAATTAATGGATCAAGTCGATACATTGAAACAGCAGATTACGACGCTGCGGCATGAACTAAGTAAACATCGCGACGAGTAGGCAACCAGCATTTCATAAAAAACGCCGCAGAAAATTGCGGCGTTTTTACGTCAACTGCAACTAATTGCTCAGCCCCACTTATGCCCGCTTTTCGACAGGGTATGAAACGGATTCGATTCAAATAACGGCGACTGCGTGGGATGATCCAGCGTGCGCTCCAACTCAGCGAAAGTGTTGGGGCGCTGCAAAGTATCGAAATTGATACGCAATGCGCGCTCAAATTGTCTCGCGGAAAATAGACCGCGCACCGCTGTCTCATCGACACCATCATCAGTGACACCTTGCTGCAAAATCACCAGATGGCGCAACCCAGCCGATTTAAACGTTTCAACAATATCGCCTACTTTGGCGCGTTCAATCGCATGAAAATCCAATGTCCGCCATGCCGATATCGGCTGCATGATGTGCTGCACTTGAATCGAGGCACGCGCCTCAGAATTAAAATGCGCATCGCGCGACTGCATATAAAGCAGCGGTTTTTCGCCGGCAATATCGTATGAAGTAACCAATCCCAACAATTTAAACTCACGATCGGTGACAAATAACAAACGCACACCAACCACAATCATTTGCTGCAGCGCGTCATCGATTTGTGTGGTGGCTAGAACAGAGACCGCCTGAGTCTTAGTGAAATCAGTAAACAATGTGCTCGCCGGCGAATCGAGTGTAATTTGCGGCTGAACCGTCGGCGCGGGCCGGGCCAGCGAAATTTCAGTATGAATAACCGATAACGGTTTTGCCGAAAAATGATTCATCTACTTTTCCTCAATTTCTCTTCAACTACAGCTACTTCAGCGCGAAATATAAAACTCAACAATAAATCGCACACCGTTGTTTATACCCACTGCTTTCACACAAATTCAAACTTTTAAAATATAAATAATTAGCTATACGCGAATCGCGCGACGAGATGCTTAACAGCAAACTACTTAGAATTTAAAAGCTTTCTATAAGAAGCCACTTAAAATAAGGCAATGCGCATTCGTTGCACTGAAAATTCGACCTAGTGATATGAAGATAATTCAATCGGAAAAAATATTGCGGTTACAAAAAGTAACAAACCCATAAAACGTCTTATCTCCTGACATTGGACTGACAAATAAATAGCCACCCTCAACGGCTACTCATAATTCAACCTTATTTTTAAGCCAAGAATATAAAATTGAGCTTCAGGAACAACTAATTACACGTTTTAAAAAAGGTGTCATAAAAAAAGAACGGCGCTTGTGCAATTGAGGAAATAAAAAGAAACATAAAAATAAAGCGAATAAGTAGCGAAGAAGTTTTTCACTGCCCAGAAACAAACCGACATAGAAAAATAAATGGAAAGTAAATTTTATTAGTTATATAAGATATGGATAAGACATAAGCATTAATTAGAGAGGCACTTTGCGGATAATTGTGTGCACACAAACAATTAAGGTGTCATATGTGGCGCCGTAAAAATGGCAACATAAACACCCAGGTGACGGCACTGACTGACATCGATGCAATCCAGAGTACTGGACCGATCTGCCAGCCACTTGAGTGGATTGCTGCAAAAAAGGCCGCCAGTAATCCAGACCAACCCAATACACGGAATAAACGCAGTAGTTGATGTGGCGCTGCATTCGATTTAAAAAAATCGCGATAATGTTTTGGCATTGCTAAACATAGCGCAATAAAACTCGCGTAACACAGCATTATTACCAGCAACATTACGCAGCCTCCTCAAGTTCTTCGAGATCGACTATCCGCGATTTCGAATTTCGCTTCGCGCTGGTAGTTTTTTTCGGTAGGCCAATCCTCCATCCGGTCCACGCTAAAACAGCAGCCAGCGGCATCGTGGATAAATCGACACCGGCAAGTCGCCAATGATTTTGCAGCATGGCTTCGAATAACGACAGACCACCTGTTACGGCATTAAGTACCGGCAATAATGCGATGAGGAATCCGGCTAACCAAAATTGGTCACGCCATGCAGCAGTGGGTTTGTCGCGCAAAATTGCATGCGCGAGCGTTAGTAACCAAGCGATAAATAGACAACGCATTTCCCAATCGATACGTTCCTGCAAATTCACCGGCAGCAATCGATTGGCCCAAAAATAAATGGCGCTCGCCACCATCAACCCTGCAATACCGGCGACATTGAATGCTTCGACAAAACGGTAACCCGTCGCACTACTATCGCCAGTGTGTTTATCGCGACGCTTCACTGTCCACAGCACCGCGCCACTCGCGATCATTACGCAACCGGTTATTCCCATCACAAACGACAGCGCGCGCAAAAAAAATCCCGCGTACCAAGCGACATGTAAACCGTAAAAAACACCGTAGGTCGATTTCGCAACGCTGTCGTTTGTGAATTCATTTAATTGCTGGCCGCTGACGCCATCGAAACGAAGAACAGGCTCGGCGCGAGCGGCCAATGTCGCGCCGCGTTTTCGGGTGATATCGATAACGGCGACTGTATCACCGGGATTATTAATCGTCACGCCACCAATTTCGGCGCCGTGCCAGTGGGTGCGCGTTTTAATTAATAGCGGGAGTAAATCCGTTAATGCAGCCGGCTGGCCGCTTGCGGCAGGCGCTTCTTTGCGGGAAAACGCCTCTTTAAGAAACAAAGCCTGATCGCCCTGATAAGCGATAGTTGCCGCCGCCGGCACGAAGGTAAACATTAATGTCACCAAGCCGGTGTAGGTAATCATCAAATGAAATGGCAACGACATTACACCGCTGACGTTATGCGCGTCGAGCCAACTGCGTCCCGGCGATTTTTGCGGGCGAAAAGTAAAAAAATCCTTGAATATTTTTTTGTGAATAATCACGCCGGTAATCAGCGCCACCAACATCATCATTGTGGCGGCGCCGACAATCCAAACACCGAGCGGACCGGCCATCAATGAGTAGTGAAAGCTGCGAAAAAATGTTCCGCCCAATGTCGCGCGCGGATTTAACACAGCGCCGTTATTTGGATCGATTACCGCTGTAGCATTGCGATCGAAACGACCGTCTTTCGTCCAGGAAATGGAAATCGTAGCGTCGCGCGCGTCGGGAAAATTAATCGACCACCGTTTTGCGTCGGGCGCTCGTTGCTGTAGTTCTTTTAACGCAAAAGCGACACCATCGAATTGATCGACGCTCGATTGAACTCTATGAAGCTCCGGTTGCATCCACAGCGTAATTTCCTCGCGGTAAAACGACAGCGTGCCTGCAAAAAAAATCGCGAATAGCAGCCACGTAAAAACCAAGCCGCCCCAGGTATGCAGCCACGCCATCGCTGGTCGAAAACCCTCTTTCATAGACTGACGATCCACGCGGGCGGAAATATCCAACAAGCCATCGCTGCGGTCGGCGCTAACAATCCGATCCAAGCATGCGCGGCTGTTCGCGCGGCAAATGTCCACATTACGGCCAATGCAAACACGAAGAAGGCCGATAGCGTGGCCGTCAGCACGGCATCGATACGCGACAGCGGTAATGTCGTCGCCAATAACGCAGACAGAACTGACGCCAGCGCATAACCGCCAAATACACCCGCCAAAATTCGCGACAGCACCGCGCCGCGATACGCCAGCGATACTGACTTGGTCGATTTCAGTGTGGGCACGGCTTGAGAGAGATTGCGGTTGGTTTTGAGTGTGTCGATAAGCATGATGAGTCCCTCGGGAGTTCGCGGGTTTAATCGCTGAGGGATCTGGCTGTCAATGCATGGCTGACTCCAGCGAGAGATGCATTAAATAAGAATCAATCTCATCAGTCAATCACAAACGTAGATTTATCAATCTTCACAATGTGAAATAGATTTATGAATAGCTGAATAAAAGCCGCTACTTAGCCTAATTGCTGAGCCGCGCAAATAAATACTGTCCTGCGTCGTATCGACAATACTGGTCACGCCGGCGGTATATTTCAGCGCGTCGTTAACTGTCTGTGCGCCCTGCATCGTGATCTGCTGCGCGCCAACCACTGAAATCGACTGCGGCGTTTCGATAATTGGCGTGTCCGTTTTTGTGCCGGTCGCGCTGCGTTTGGCGACATAACCACGCATCGGACCGGTGGCCGTTTCGCGCTCTAAGCTATCACTAACCTTCACGACGCCAAGCGTTAACGCCGGGCCGTTATTGGCGCGCGGAATTGCCTTGCGCAAAACAAACCCACCGCCCGGTTGCAGAGCAGCTTCGATGCCGGTGTCGGCGAGCAGCCTATTTAATCCGTCTTCAACCGAATGTGTACCGTTCAATCCTTTAGTCGTGATACCGCTGATCAGCGCGGCGTCGTATGAGAAATTAACGCCCGCCGTTCTAGCAAATCGGTCCAGCGCGACATCGAGTGGCCCTGCCGCAATCGCAAAATTTTTTGTTTCGGTCGCGTCTTGCGCGGCGCTATTTTGCGCACTCGCCAATGTCGGATACAGCATCACCCCCAACGCGGCATATGCCGCAACGTTGCGCAAAACCTGAGTCATCGCCTTCGCTTTAAATGGGTTTGGTTTAATTTCTACCGCTGAAACAGTGGCGCCATGAGCAACACCGTTATGAAAATAATTCGGAGACATGATTAGCTTTCTCGCCAGGTAAGTTTTAACGCTTCCCTGGTAGGCCGCACGAAAATTCAAATCCCCTCACTTTTTTTGAAAAAAATTTGAAAAAAAATAAGGCAGCAGCTGCGACCTTATTTTCCTCGATGCGTTTAGTTAGAAACTCATACCAATCGACAATGCTACCGTGCGCGGAATTCCCAGCGAATAATTCGTCGCCCAATAGTCGACATTGGCAATATTGGTCACATTCAACCGCACCGTGGCCGGCGTGTTATAGATTTTGGTGGCGTAGCGCGCGCCGATATCACCGACGACAAAGTCCTTGATGTCGTCCGTGTTCAAACCATCGCCGTAATAACTGCCGGTATAAAACGCACCGCCGGACAAGGTCAGGCCATTCACGCCGGGCACACTGTATTCGGCATAAAGCTTCGCCATTTTATCCGCGACACCGCTGGGCATTTTTCCTTCGAGCGCTGGGTTATTACTTTTCTTGATGGTGAGATCCATCCATACGCCGCCAGCGACGATGGTCAGGTTGTCGCTCAGCTTTCCGGTCGCGGTTAATTCAATGCCTTCATGTACCTGCAAGCCATCCTGCACGTAGGTGCCGGTCGGTGTGCCGTCATCGGAATATTGATTGGCTTTTTCGATGCAGAATAACGCGCTGGTCAGCGCCACATTGCCGAGCGATCCTTTCGCGCCGATTTCGTATTGTTTGCTGATCATTGGGTCGAGCACTTCGTCCCTATTTTTATAGGTGCTGCCGACGATGGTGCCCTGCTCCATCGCTTCCATGTAGCTCGCGTAAACACTGAGATTTTCGACGGGCTTATAAATAATCGACAGCGTCGGTGTGATATCGGATTTGTCGTAATCCGCCGTCGTTACTCCGCTGGCGTTAATACTTTTATTTTCGAGCGTCGAACGATTGAAACCAATCAGCGCCGACCAGTGTTCACCGAAAGAAATGTCATCGCCGACAACGATATTTCGATTCTCCGCCTTGCTGGCGGTGTACAACGGTTTCGTGCCGATCGGCGGCGTCACCGGCTGTTGCAACGATGCAATGCCACGTAAATCGTAGCCCGAAAAAACCACGTAGCTGGAGCTGTCGCCGTGTTGGCGCACTTCGTATTTATCGCCCGATATGCCGACGGTCAGCGTGTGCTGAATACCGAATGTGTGGAAGTTCGTATCGAGATAACCGTACGCACCTTGCGCGGTCATTTGGTTCGGAGCCACATTTGAAACACCGACATTGAACGTGTTGTTACTTTGCAGCAGCGGGTAGGTATAAATGCTTTCACGATCGTCTTGCTTATATAAATACGCCGCGCGAGCAGTTAAGTGTTCGTTGATGGTCCACTGCCCGTTCACACCGTAGCGATCGGTTTTGACATCGTTATACGACCAAGTCGGCGTATGCGTTTTGTCGTTATCGTAAGACGACGGCCGCTTGATGCCGGTGAAATAAAACCGCGAATCGGCGCCATCCAATTGATAGTCGCGATGGCCCGCTTCCAGCTGCAACAAAAAATCGTCCGTGACATGCCAATCGAATGCGCCGCTGATCAGCGACTTTTTCAAATGCTGATTGTCCTTTTCGGTATCGCCGTCCTGATACGCCGCATTGAAGCGATAACCGAATTTGCCGTCGCTATCGATCGGGCCGCCGAGATCGACATGCGCGAAATATTGATCGCCACCGTAATTGCCCAGCGTGACATTCGTTACCCGTTTTTCGGTGGGCCGCTTCAATACGAAATTGGTAGTGCCGCCGACATTGCCTGCGCCGTACAAAAATCCGGACAGGCCATTAATAATTTCGACACGCTCCATTTCTTCCATGCTGATGCCATACAGCGCAGAAGACAGACGCACGCCGTCGACAATACCCTGCTGCGTGTGAAATCCGCGTATCACCGCATACGGTGTGTCGTATACCGTCGATGGCGCGCTGTTCTGAGTGAGCGGATTAATTTTGTAGATTTGATCCATATCGCCGGCGACGGTATTTTCAATCAGGCTCGAGGTAATCACCGTCATCGAATACGGCGTGTCCTGCAACGAACGCTGACCCCACGGTCCGATGCCTCTGGTTGTCTCCGCGCGATAACCGGCGCTGGCATCGCCTTCTAAAGGTTGTCGGCTTTTACCTGTACCGGCTTGAGCAGTGTGCCGCTGTCGTCGCGCGGTTGCGGAACTACGGTGAAGGTTTTGCCATCCTGCACCTGCGCGCTGAGGCCGCTAGCGCTAAGCAGCCGATTTAACGCTTCACCAACAGTGAAATTGCCTTTCAACGCCGGGGCGGATTTATCCGAGGCAATGCCGCTCGCGAAAATAATTTGCACGCCGGCCTGTCGCGCCAATTGATTGAGCGCTTTATCTAAAGATTCTGCCGGCAGATCGACGCTGACCGGCGCGGTCTGCGCGTGAATGCTCAACGACGTTAACAAGGCGATCGCAGCGGCGAGTGGTCGCAGGCGGCTGGCGTTAAAAATTGAATGCTGCACGGTGGCTTTCCCCAAAAAATAATGAACTCAATGGGGTTGCCGTATGGCGGTGGCGTAAACCCTACCCGCCCGCGTCATTATTTTTTCGCGCAGCAATTCAACGAAAGCGCTTATCGATGTACCGGTTTTAATTGCGCAGGTTTTGCCGACGGTGCGGAATCCACGCGTACGCCACCGCCAGCCAGATGCACAAGCGCAACCGGCAAAATCTGTGGGAGCAGATCGAGAACCGCGCTGGCGTTATCGATGGCAAAGACGCCAGAGACCCTCTGTTCGGCCAGGCTCAGGTCAGCGCCGAGCACAATCGGCTCGCGGGAATAGCGCTGTATTTCCGCCAGTGCTTCGCGCAACGGCGTGCGGTCGAAGACCAATTTCCCATCGCGCCACAATGTGGTGACGGCGCTATCAACGGTTTGCGTCGAACCGAGTCCTGTCGAATTGCTGAGCGCGCGCTGCCCGATCGTCAGCAGCGCTTCGTCGCCGTTGGCATTGCGCACCGCCACCTTGCCGCGCAGCACAGTGACAGTTACATCGTCATGCTCGCGCCGCACATCGAATGCGGTGCCGACTACTCGTATCTGTGTGCTGCCGGCTGCGACCAGAAACGGCCGATAGCGCGCGTGCTCGACATCGAACAGTACTTGCCCGGTCGCAAGCAGCACGCGCCGCGTGCGCAGGTGCCACTCCAAATCGAGCGCGGTATTCGTGTTAAGCGTGATGTGACTGCCATCGCTGAGCGCCACCTCGCGGCGCTCGCCAATTGCCGTGGCGAAATGTTCTGTGCGGTACGTCGGATCGAAGCGCAATACGCCGGCAACGACTAGTAATAACGCTATCGCGATGGCCGCACGTTTCGAGCGACGTGCGCGAACCCGTCGGTGCACTATGGCTAATCCGTGGATGTCTTCGAGCGGAAAGCGCCCTTGCAGCACGGTGCGATGGCGCGATAAAACCTGCTCCGCGTCAGCTACGTCGCTGTCGAATACGAGCGAATCGAAATTGTTATTTCGCGAATCGGACATAACCGAGCTCCTCACCCTCGAAACTCTCGCGGCAATGCAGCATCGCCAAGCGCAGTTGCTTCTCGACCATTTTTACTGAAATGCCGAGTCGCGCCGCCACGTCGGCCTGCGGCAGCTGGTGAATTTTATTCAGGATAAAAACCTGACGCCGCCGCAGCGGCAGCGCTTCGATAGCGCGAGTGAGCAGTTCGAGTTCCTGCTCGGCAGTCAGGCCGCGCAATAGATCCGAGCTGGGACAAACGGCATCCGGCAGCGTATCGACCACATCGATCCAACGCCGTCGCGTGGCCTCGCCACGGCAACGGTCGACCGCCTTATCGTGCGAAATACGCCGCAGCAACGCCAACGGAATCCGTACGCCGGTTTGCTCGGTGCGCTCCATGATTTGCACGCAGACGTCATGGACGATATCGCGCGCGAAACCGCGGTCGCCAAAGTGGCGCCGCACGTAGTCGATTAGCTCGTCGTAGTGATGCACGAGCGCGGCGAGCAGCGAGCGCTCGGCCTCGAACGGTGTGCTCAGCCAAAATGGCCTGCTAGCGGATGCGTGATTGTCAGCACCGGTGGTCACCTGAATTTCGCCACGCCGCACCGCGATGAGCCGCCGCTCGCCGCGCAAGTCGGCGCTGATCGCACTGTCGGTGTTAAGAACCAGCTCAGTACCGTCATCAAGCCGAACACGGCGCTGCTCCCCAACCCGTGTGCTGACATCGGCGAGCAGACGCTGCCACGGCGCTTGCCGACACGCGCCCCAACCGGCTGCCGCCGCGACGCCGACAAGTCCAAGCATTTGCAGCGCGCGCCGCCGGCTCAAAGTGGCGTCGGAGCGATTCAAAGCGGCGTTTTGCAAGGCGTCGATGGCCAGTCGCGGCGGCACTTTGGCGAAGTCGCTTTGCAGCGCCTGCACCCTTCGCCAAGCTTCCGCGTTGATTGCACTGGCCTTCAGCCATTCGCTAAATGCGTCGCGATGCGAGGCAGAGGCCGCATTGAAATTGAGCTTTACCGCCCAATCGACGGCTTGATCGACAACATCAGCGGGAATTGAGTTTCCATCGAAAAGAATTGCCTTCGCGTCGCTCACACGTCGCCACCAAAACGCAGCGCGTAGCAATGACGCAGCGCCGTCGCGATATAGCGCTCGACCGTGGCGAGCGAAACGCCAAGTCGCACGGCAATTTGTGGACAGGTAAGCCCTTCAGGCTGCGCACACAGAAATGCCTGACGCACGGCGGGTTTTAATTCGTCAAGCACTTTGTCAATGGCGACCAACGCTTCCAGAAACACTAATCGGCTCTCCGGCGATGGCACTTCCGGCGCGGGCAAATGTGCCAGTGTTTCCAGCCACGCCTGCTCCAGTTCGCGCCGCCGCCAGTGGTCGATCACCAAACCACGCGCGATGGTGCTGAGATAGGCACGCGGCGCGCGGGCATCGACACGCGTTTGTCGCGACAACAACTTGATGAAAACATCCTGCGCCACATCGGCGGCGTCGAACGCATTGCCTAATTTGCGCCGCAGCCAACTCTGTAGCCAGCCGTGATGGTCGCTGTAAAGCGTCTGGATTGCAGAATGCTGGGCAGGATCGACGGAAGACATGGCTCGCCTCGAATCTCTCGAGGCGGCGCCTCAAATGCAGATAAGAATTGTTCTCATTTTAATAAAACAATGTCGGCGACGCAAGGGCTCGACCGCAGCACGCGCCAGCTCATTCCCTCACCAACGATACAGCGCACTCAGTTGTACGGTTCTGCCCTGCCCATAAAACTGCGCGCGGTTGGCGTAATAAACCTTGTCGAACAGATTGGCTGCATTGAGTGCCAGAGTCACCGGTCCGGTCTGGTAATGAATCGCCGCGTCGATCAGCGTGTAAGCAGGATTGAAATAGGTGTTACCAGTATCCGCCGCGACCTTATCCACATAGCGCCCCCCCCCGCCGACACTCCAGCCGTTTAACGCAGCACCGTCGAGTCGATAATCCAGCCACAATTTCGCGGTATTTTTCGCGGTCTGCACCGGCTGCTGATGCAACTCATCCGGATCGTTGCTGCGCGTCACTTCCGCATCGAGCCAGGTGTAACTGGCGATCAAGTCAAGTCGATTAGTCAGCGAAGCCGCGCCTTCCAACTCCAATCCCAACGAGCGCACTTCGCCGGTTTGCACGCTGTAACCCGGGTGATCGAGATCGTCCGTGGTGACGTTGCGTTTGCGCAGATCGAACACCGACGCCGTGATTAAGCTTTGCGAGCCAGCCGGTTGGTATTTGACGCCCAGCTCGAGTTGATGCCCGGTTTGCGGCTGCAACGGTCGACCGAGATCAGAGCCATCGTAAGCGGTGGCAAAGACATTGGGTTCAAACGACGTCGAATAGCTCAGATAAGGCGCCAGTCCGCTGTCGAATAGACGAACCACGCCGACGCTGTAAGTCGCTTTGCTATCGTCCTGCGTCAGCGCAAATGTGTCGTCCCAATTTTTGGTATGCGCGCGGTCGTGGCGCACGCCGAGACTGACTACCCACTGCTCGATATGAATCTGGTCCTGCGCGTAAAAACCGAGCTGGCGCAGTTCGCTTTTGCTGCGCGAGGTTTCCGGCGCATCGAACGCGGCGCCATACACCGGCGCATAGACGTCGAGCGTCGGCGCCTCGCCAAAACCTAAATCTTCGTAGCCGAAGAAGCGCTGCAAATCGACGCCGACCAGCACGCGGTTGTCGATGCCGCCGATAGACCAGTGCGTTTCCGCCTGATTGTCGAGGGTGAACGCATAGCCTTTGGTGCGCGAAATGAGCGCACCGCGCGCGATGGTGCGGTCGTCGATCCAGCTATCGCCGTATACGTGCTGATAGTCGAGTTTGAAATCCGAGTAGCGCGCGTTCTGGCGAAAGGTCCAATCCTCATTGAAGTTGTGCTCGAACAGATAGGCGGCCGAGGTCATGTCGCGGTCGTAGTGATCGAAGCCCGGTTCGCCGGCAAAACGGCTGACCGGAATGCGACCGTTCGGATTGTGGTCGATCAAGGCTTTGTCGGGCCACCAGCTTTTCGGCGTGACGCGATCCTGCGTGACATCGACCAACACGGTCAGCTCGGTCTGCTCGGACGGGCGCCACGTTACCGCCGGCGCTATAAACAAACGATTGTCCTTGCTGTAATCGGTTTGCGTCTGGCTATTGCGCGCCAAACCGTTCAACCGAACCAACCACTTACCGTCAGCATCGACCTGGCCGCCGACATCCAGCATGCCTTGATAACGATCGTTATTGCCGACCGACAAACCCACTTCCTGTACCGGCGTCGCTGTCGGCCGCTTGGCAACTTGGTTGACCAGCCCGCCCGGCGAGCCCTGCCCGTACAGAACCGACGCCGGTCCTTTCAGCACTTCGATTCGCTCCAACCCCTGCGGATCGGCCTGCCAATCGCCGTAGGAACCGGACGCGAACGTGCGCAGACCATCGCGATAAATAGTCGGCGAGAATCCACGAACCATCAGCGACTGATAACGCAGATCGTAACCGGTGACTTCGGTCAACACGCCGGCCGTGTAGCGCAGCGCCTGCTCGGTGGTGGTAACGGCTTGCGCGACCATACGATCGTGCGTCACCACGGAAATCGACTGCGGCGTTTCGAGCAGCGGCGTGTCGGTCTTGGTGCCGGTCGCACTGCGTTTGGCGACGTAGCCCGATACCGGCCCGATCGCGGTTTCCGGTTGCGATTTCACATTGACGGTACGCAGCGTTGTCGCAGACTCCGCATTCGCAGGCAATTGCCGCAATGTGTAAGTGCCGTCGCCGCGTGCGGCCAGTTCGAGGCCAGTCCCCGCGAGCAAACGCGAGATGGCATCGGCCACGGAATAGTTTCCAGTCAACGCGGCACTGGTGCGACCGTTCGTCAATGCTGGTTCGAACGACAGCGCAATACCGGCATCGATTGCAAACGTCGCCAGGGTCCGACCCAACGGCCCGGCAGGAATGTTGTAAGCCTTGAGAGCAACCGCTTCCAGCGATTGCTCCTGGGCCTGCGCGACGACGGCGGTGGCGGCGAGTGTGGCGCTAAGCAAAACAATGCGAATGGATCGTACGAGACGGCGCTCGGAGGAGCGAGACTGCGCGAAGAAATTGGTTGAGGTCATGGCTGGAGATCCTGTTAACGAGGCAAAATCAGTAGTTGCCTTGTTGCCAGCCGAGACGTAAAAAAGTATCACCCTCAGGCAATTATTTTTACGAGCGCAGACCTAGCGTCGCGTTATTCCACAGATCGTTACCCAGTAACCGCGCAGGCGTGTCGTCGCGGTTACTGGATACGTCGCCACCAGCATGGTCAGCGCGCGGTCGGTATCCGAAAGTGGAAAGGCGCCGGAGACACGAATATCAGCCACCGCCGGATCGCAACGCATGAAACCGCCACGGTAGCGCGCCAGCTCGGTTACAAAATCTCCCAGACGCATGTTGTCTGCCATCAACATGCCCTCCGTCCAGGCCAGATCGGTTTCATTCCCTGCCGTAATCGGCGCTATCGAATGGGCGGAGAAAAAGCCTTGTTGGCCGGCGCGAATAATTTCCTGGCTGGCGATCGAATCGCGCGGTTCGATTCGCACCGCACCTTCGATCACTGCAAGATGCGACCGCCCCGCTTCCTGCCGCACACTGAAAAAAGTACCGAGCGCTTCCAGCCGCCCCTGCGCAGTCTGCACACGAAGCGGTCGGTACGTCGTAGCTGTATCGGGTGCGGTGCGAATCAGAATTTCGCCTTCGCGCAAATAGATCAGCCGCTGCTCGGCATCAAAACGAATGTCGACCGCAGATGCAGTATTGAGATGAAGCTGCGTGCCATCGGCCAGTGCCAGCTCGCGACGCTGGCCGACCGCAGTGCGGTGATCCGCCGTCCAGTCCTGAACTTCAATCAAACGCCAGCCGGCAAAACCAATAGGCGTGACAGCCAACAGCAGCGCGAGCTTACCGATGGCCGCGCGCCGCGCCGGATTGGATGGTCGATCCAGCGACGGCATTGCCAGCAACGGCGGCAAACCGCCAAGTTTATTCATCAGCATTTCCGCGCGCGCCCAGGCGCGGGCGTGTTCGGGGCTGAGCTGGCGCCAGCGTGCGCAAGCCTCACGATCGGTATCGCTGGCAGCATTCCCATGCAATTGCATCAACCAGTCCGCCGCTTGGTCGAGAATACGTGGATCGATCGGCGCCATGGCTTTCATACCTGCACCTCCATCAAGGTCAGACACTGCAAAAATGCCTGCTTCATGTAGCGCTTGACGGTAATTAATGACACGCCGAGCTCAGTGGCGATGGCGTCGTATTTCATGCCTTCGATTTGCGACAGCAAAAATGCGCGTTTGACCGGCCTCGGCAACCGATCCAGCAAAGTGTCGATTTCATGCAGCGTTTCGAGAATTAGGTGATGTTGCTCCGGCGACGGCGCCTTTTGTTCGGGCAGCACTGCGAGCGCGTCGAGATAGGCACGCTCCAGCGCCTGACGCTGATACCAGTTGATCAGAATGCCTTTGGCGACGCGTGTCAGATAGGCGCGCGGCTCATTAATGGCGGTGAGATCGCGTCCGACCATAAGGCGGATAAACGTATCGTGCGCGAGGTCGGCGGCATCGGCTGAATTACCCAGCTTTTTGCGCAGCCAATCGCGCAACCAGCTGTGATGGCTTGCGTAAAGCGCGTGAAGTTCTTGCTGAGCAGCAAAAGATGGGTCCGGCATGATCGCGTTAATCCACGAAGGTGCCGAGCACCAGCGAGCCTAAATAAGAATTGTTCGCATTTTAAGCGCAATCGCCTCTTCTCGGCAACGCTGATTTAATGCCTCTCAAGCGAAGATTAAGTAACGGTCGCCGACGAAGCCGGCACCGCGAGCAAATCCACATGACCGACCTGCAGCGTGAGTGCGCGCGCTGAAATTTGCGCGGTACGCTGCGCCAACCATTGCATCGTTTCGATCGAAGCTTCGGGATGGACTTCCTGCGTGATGATCGCGGCTTCGCGCGCCATTTGCAGCAGCATTACGGCGTGATCGGCGCCAATTTTCCAGTCACTGTGAGCACTTACCGTTCGATATTCATGTGCCGTGAGACAACGCTTTAAGTAGGGCGTAGCCTGTTCGCCGAGCGCTATACCAAAGCCTTTATCGCCGGCCTGATGGCGCAAAAATGCTTGCTGAATATGCATATCGGATACGGCAGACGGCTGCCATTCGCGCCGCCCATCAACGCTTAACGTCGCCAGCAAAGGTAGATTGAAATGCGCCAACAACGCCGCCAGCTTGTCCAGCCATGCCGCCGAAACCAGATCGAGAAATGCTGTCGTGGTTACGCCAGCGCACGCCTCTAAATCAAGCCGCTCCAGAGACTGCGCTAAATCAAGCTGTTGTGAACGCACGCGCCATTGACTACCTTCCGACTCGACCAAAACACCATCGGCCATTGCAGAGCAACACCAACCGTGCTGCTGCGCCCAGACGTTAATTTCGCCCGTTTGCGCCGCAATCAACAGCGGATCGTAATCGACTAGCAACCAGTCCTGGTCGCCGCCAAGCAACGGCGCCAGCGCGCGAAAATTGGCGCCGGTGCCAGCGGCCAGATCAATGATGCGCACGCTTGACGATGCGTCGCCCCGATCGCGACGTAACGCGGCACGAAAACCGAGCGCCAACTCTGTGCTGCGCGCCGCCAAGTCAAAAGGCGCGCGCTGTTTCAACCAATCCGCCGCAAAACCACTCATGCGGCGAGCAACCGATCAAGCGCATGCGACCAATTAAGAACGGCAGCGTCCCAATCTGGAAGTTCGGCTGCGGCTTGTCTGGCGCCGGCAGCCAGTCGCGCGCGCAATTCACCGTCGATCATCACGCTGCGCAATGCGTCGCGCAATGCACCCGCGTCGCCCGGCTCGACCAATAGCGCTGCAGCGGCGGGAACAGTGTCCGGGATCGCGCCGGCTGTGGTCGAAATAATCGGTAACCCATGCGCCATTGCCTCGGTAAAAACCATGCCGTAACCCTCGTGGTATGACGGCAGCACGAAGATGTCGGCCCTCTCATACGTGTTCGTCAAAAACTCTTGGGGCTGCTCGCCAGCGAGCAAAACCCTATCCTCAAGTTGATTGGCTGCTATCGCTTCCCGCGCGGCATTGGCTGCAACCGGGTCGCGCTCCACGCTGCCGATACAGGTCAATTTCCAATCGATATTTTCCAGTTCGTCGCGCAAGCCAGCCAGAGCCTCGATCAACAGCAAATGACCTTTACGCTGCGTCACGGTACCGACCGCGAGTAATTGCAGCTGGGTGGATGAGCGCCGCTCGCTAGCGCGGACGACCTTACCGGTTCCTGGTGGCGAAATCGCAACGCGAACGGAGCTTACACCTGCGGCAATCACCGCCTTAGAGGTGTGGGCGCTCGGGCAAATAATGCCGCGCAGCAACCGCCAGAGTCGAGCTTCAAGCTCGGCATAACTGCTTGCATCGGCCGCACTTAATCCTGTTTCGAGAAACAAAGGATGGTGAATAAAACCAATGATATTCAGCCGTTTGGACTCAATATCTAAACAAGCATCGAATGCAGGAAGCGCAAGACCGTCAATTACCACAGGGCTCCCACTCGGCAGACTGGCGAGCGCGTTTTGCGCTGCTGTGCAGGCAAGATTGTCTGCAGCGGGGTAGCGACCGGACAGTTCGATGACATCCACCCCGCGACCCAAAGCGCGTAAACACTCAACCACTTTACGATCGAAGACATAGCCGCCGGTGAGTTGATTCAGTGCGCCGGGCACCAGAAATGTCAGCTTCATTAGCGCAGCTCTCACCTGTTAGATTTCAGGTTCATTGCAACGAATCTTCGAAGCTTGCCCAAGCTGTCGGCGACTCGCGCAAAACCACGCGCATGCTGAGGAGCGCTTCGGCGGTGCCAGGACCGACCGCGCCAGCGGCAACTCGTACCTGCAAGCGCCGAAAAATCTCGCCTGCCATGAATTCTGTGGTCGTATTTTTGCCGCGAAACTCCGGCAGCTCATCCAGATTCTTGAAGTTCAGCTGCGCCAGTATTTCGCGCAGAGTCTGCGCCGCCAGACCGATGTCGCAAACTAACCCGTCGGCGTCGAGCTGCTGGCGCCGAAATTCGACCTCGACGCCGTAAGTAGCGCCATGCATCTGTTGGGCGGGGCCGAAAATCGCGCCGACGAAGCTGTGCGCAATCATGATGTGATCGGAAACGGCAAGGCTATACATGGGCAAACTTCCTGATTTTCAAGGATTAAGTGATCGGACAAACAATGGGATAGGCAATGACGTGGCAGAGCGCGCCATCGGGAGTGCTGGCAAGTTTGGCGAGGGTCGCCGGCAAATCGGCAAATGCGCTTTCGCCAGTGAGCAAGGCATCGAAGATGGGGTCACAGAGCAAATCGAGTGCGAGCGCCATACGGCGGCGATAACTCCAGCGCGCGCGCTGCGCGGTGGCGACGGCGCCCACCTGCGAGGATCGTAAAGTCAGGCGGCGCGAATGAAATGCCTCACCCAATGGCGCAGGTACACTGCGATCGCCGTACCAACTCATTTCGAGTACTGTCGCCTCAAAACCAGCCAGGCTTAACGCCGTTGCCAGCCCGGCCGGATTGCCGCTGGTATGAATGACTAAATCTGCATCGCCGGCCGCATCGGCCGGCACCGCAAAACTACAACCCAAGGCGGCAGCAATCGCGGCGCGGCGCGGGTCCGTATCGATCAACTCGACGCGTACGCCAGGAATTCGCGACGCCAACGCGGCAATGATGCAGCCGACCACACCGGCGCCGATTACGGCAATGCGATCGCCCAAGCGCGGCGCAGCGTCCCAGAGGCCGTTAATGGCCGTTTCCATGTTGGCGGCGAGTACACCCCGCGCGTCGGGCAACGCGTCAGGCAACGGCGCGACCGCATCGACCGGAACTACATAAAGTGTTTGATGTGGGTACAGACAGAACACGCGCTGTCCGATCAACGCAGCCGGGCCTACTTCGACGCGACCGACCGACCCATAACCATATTTAACCGGACCAGGGAAATCACCCTCTTGAAAGGGACAGCGCATGATTGTTCGCTGACTGGCCGGCACTAAGCCGTTAAACACCAGACTTTCAGTGCCGCGACTGATACCGGAGCGCAATGTTCGCACCAGTACTTCATCAGCCTTCGGCGCACGTAACGCACTCATACGAACCTCACCGCGGCCGGGTTCGGCGATCCAGAATGCGCTGGCCGAAATAGAGTCGGGTGTTGTGCTCATCGTGAAAAATCACACTCGATTAGGATGTCGTCGCCCAAATCAAAGCGCCGCGTGCGCGGTCGTAAGCTGGCGGTGAGATCGGCTATTTCCGGTAACAACACGCTGGGCCGACCCGAACCGAGAATGACCGGCGCGATGGTGATCTGCAGACGGTCGAGCGCCCCGGCCGCGAGGAAGCGCGAAACAGTGACGCCACCGCCTTCGACAAATAGCCAATTCAAACCGCGTTGGGCAAGAACGCGGCGAATTTCGTGGGGATCGAGCCCAGCTGCGTTGCGGGCTATGGGAATCACCTCGGCCCGACCGACTGTTTCACCGACGTCAGCCCGATCGCTGGCTGCCAGTAACAGCGTTGGAGTGTCCTCGTCATGAAAAACCCGCTGGCTGCCATCGAGCCGACGCTCTGGGTCAATCACTACGCGCCACGGATTAGCACCGACACAGCGGCGCACGGTGAGCTGCGGATCGTCATGCAATACCGTATTGGCACCGACCAATACGGCATCAGCGATAGCGCGCATGCGGTGTGTATGAATCAGATCGGCGTCGCCGCTCAACCAGCGCGACACGCCGCTGGTGGTGGCAATGCGGCCATCAAGGCTCTGCGCTAAATGCCCCACCGCGATTGAACCGGTGCGACCCGCAACAAACAGCGGCCAATATAAATCGATCAGATGAGTGTCTATGCCCACAGGCGGCGCGTCGTCTGCGCGCGCTGCCAGCAACGCCTGCCATTGCGCTTCGTCCACCGGCATCTCAGTCAGCCGTGACGATTCAATCGGTGGTTCGCTCGCACTTATCGTGGGGTTACTCAGTGGCGAATTGGTCGAAAATAACATCGGGAGCGCTCAAATTATGGTGCGATGGCAGTACTCGCTCGAACCGCGCTAACGGTGCACGAGCGCCGCTGAATTCGAGAATAGACGAGCGCCGATTTGCGCTTTGCTCGGGCCAATTGGCCACCGCTACATCCGCCTGTTCCGGCCCGACGAACATCGAACGCAACGCCGCAAACGGACGGTCGGCGGCGAGCGCTGGCTCTATCGCAACGCTAAGATCCAAGCCGACGCTGGTCGCAGAGGATACCGCGAGAATGCCGCGCGCTTCATTCTTGAATTCGAGCCGGAATGTCAGCGTGCTCGGCTCGAACGTAATACGTCGAATCGCGACGAATGGACGTATGCCCTCTTCAATCGGCCCAAACAGGAATGAGCTGCCGTAAGCGGTATCCGGCAATCCCGCTGGTGGCAGTGGCTTGGCGCGCCAATAACCATCGGCCGGATACACGACCAGCATTTCGACATCGCCCTGCGCGCGCCGCCGCAGCAATTGCACCAGATGCAAACCGGGCTCACTGCGCGCACCGACGCGAAAATCCACCACGTCCGGTCGCCAAAACGTGGCATAGGTATGGCCGACCAACCGGATGTTAGCGTCTTCGTACAGCGTCACCGTACGCGGCGTAAATGGAAAGCTTGCATCATGCGACATGTCGCAATGGGTGAAATCAGGAGCTGTGCTGTCAGCGGCGATGCTGCCGATATAGACCGGGTGTTCCGCCCTAATATGAAACGACTTGATGCCATCGCCAAATAGCTTTACGTAGACATTGTCTTCCTCAGCGCAACGCGTGGCCTTGCTGGCATTGACGAAGTCCACATCGACAGCCGCGCCGGCAAAACTGGCGCCGCTCAGCAGCAACGCAAAAACGGCGTACCTCATTCCGCCGGTGTCGCGGATACGAATGGCGAAAACATAACCGCTGTGACTTCCGGCTTGGTATCGCGCTGCGCTTCCTCGGGAATCCGGCAAATACCGGCGGCCGCCAGCAGCTGCCCGAAGCGCGGATGCGCGGTCGCGACCGCGATTGGAATCGCGGCCGCCAACCCCAACGTGAACGGTCCCCACAACCACCAGGCGTCCGGCGCGACCTGCCAAAAGCAGGCGCCCAGCGCGATACCAAACACAGTCTGGGGCCACAGTTTCGCTGCAGCGGCGATAATCGGCACGCCTTCGGCATCGCGCTGCTGCGAGGTCCAGCCAATCTGCCGACCGAACGGCAAGCCCAGCAGAAAGATCGATACGGCTACGGCGGAGATCGGCCCTACTAGCATCGAGAAAACGAACTCCATTGCAGCACTTACGAAGAGTCGCAACGGTCCGCCATAAGCGCGCCGCAGCCTGCTGCGCAGCAACACATCGACCAAGGTAGCAAGCTTAGGCGCCAGGCTCATAACCAGTGTCACTGAGAGCAAAAGCAGGCCGAGATCGGCGCGAATAGGTTGGTTGCGGATCAGACCCAGCAGCATAAAAGTCAGCCATGCTGGCGAGCCGAGGTACATCGCAATGGCAAGCCCGAGCTGACAACGACTCACCGGCAGTAAGCCGGGCATCCGCAAGAAGTGGAAGTACTGCATATTGCCCTGACACCAGCGCAGATCGCGCCGAATAAACTCCAGCAGCGTTGGCGGATTCTCTTCCCAACTGCCCTCCTCGTCCGGCAATACCCGCACCTCATAACCGGCGCGGCGCATCAATACCGCCTCCAACTGATCATGGCTGAGCACATGTGTGCCCAACGGGTGCTTCTCCGGCAGCAGCGGCAATTCGCAATGTTCGATAAACGGCGCCAGCCGCAGGATCGCGTTGTGACCCCAGTACGGCCCGCAGTCGCCCTGCCAGCTGGCCGCGCCAAGCGTGTAGGAGCGCATGCCGAGACGCATACCAAATTGGAACACGCGCGCAAACGGACTGGCGCTGGGCAGACCGGTGACGAGCGTTTGCAGAATGCCGATTTGCGGCTCAGCCTGCATCGCGCGCACCAGTCGCAGCATCGCGTCTGCCGTCATGACGCTATCGGCATCGAGCACGATGGCGAACTCATGCTGCTGGCCCCAGCGCTCGCAAAAGTCGCGAATATTGCCGGCTTTAAAGCCGCTGGCGTTGTCGCGGCGGCGATAGGCGATCGCTAGCGCAGCACCAAACTTCTCGGCCATCGCCGCGGCGACTTGCTGCTCCTGCGCGATGCGTTCGAGCTGGTCGCTATCGCTAAGAATGTAAAGATGAAACCCGCGCGACTCGCCGCTGGCGACCAACTTGTCGAGCATCCATTCCAAGTTGCGGCGCAGCCGGCTTGCATCCTCGTTGCGAATACAGATCAGCAACGCGGTTGAGCTAACGATCGGATCGCAGTTATGCAAGCGCCGCTTGAAGGGCGCGACCAGCGCGGCGGGGTCACGCGCGAAGGTCATCAGGAAGAACCCGATCGCCGCGTTCCAAAACCCCACCGTGGTCCAGGGTAGTGTCAATGCAAATAATACGAGCATCGCGCAACCGAGCGGATCAATACCGTCGACAAACAATACTGCAGCCATCAATGCCAACAGTGCCAGTGAGCTGCATGCCACGAGGAATGCAAAACCAACCCGCCGCCACCGCAATGAAATACCGCTATCCATTTGAACGGGTGCTCTTTTTAACGATCCTTGCATGCAAACTTCAGCCTGACGAATGGGAGATAAATGGGCGCGCGATGGTAGCTGAATTTAATCAGCTAATCACACGGGAACAGCGAATTGGTTTGGCAAAGCGTCTGTGCTTTACGCAGAGAAACGCACAGCCAAATACGCCGAAAAATAGTGGCTCTAGTGGCTCTAGTAGTCGAAAAATGCCGTTCTTATAAAGCGCGATACATCGCAGGCTTGGCTTAGCACTGTCGATGTTTAGCACTAACGATGCCAATTAAGAACCTTTCGCATCGTAACCAGTTTTCATCCCCGTCGATTTGCAAACACTCAAACTCAGCGCCGGACAACTTACGCTGACATCTGCGTACTACCGCGCAAAATAAGCGACAAAGCTGACGCGATTGGTAAAGCGGGCGATAATCCACGACTCGAATTTAAGACGTAATCGCCGTGAACTCACCCGCCGAACCGCCCATCGCCGCTGCTCCTTTGGCGCGTTTGAAAACGCGCATCGCTGCACTGGCCGCGGCGCTCGATAGTGTGCCCTGGTTACTGCCTCTGCTCAGCTTTGGCTGGGGTTGGGCATCGTTTTTATTGATGCGACGCGGCGAAGACTTCGCGCGCATGTTGGCTCTGCTCGCGTTTATCGGCTGGCCGTGGCTGCTCGCCGAACCTTATCTGCGTAAATATCTGCAGAATAAAATGCCGGGCAATCTGACCGATTTAGCGCTCAACTTTATCGGCCAGTCGGTGCAGCAAGAATTGCTGTTTTTTTCGCTGCCGCTAATTCTTGGCGCCACCCAACTGCATGTCGGGCAAATTCTGTTTGCGGTGATCGCCATTATCGCAGCGCTTATCAGCACTATCGATCCGCTCTACAACCGCCATGTGGCGGGGCGCCCGATACTCAGCCTCGCCTTTCACAGCTATTGCAGCTGGCTAGCCGCGCTGGTGGTGCTGCCGATGGTGATTCATGTGCCATTGGAGCGCGCGCTTCCATATGCACTGATATTCGTGGTGGCCTGGCTGTTAATCACCATGCCGCGCAGCCTGCCGCTGCTGCCGGATTTTCGCCGCCGCATCATTTGGGCCGGCAGTTGTTTGCTGGTCCCGTTTCTAGTCTGGATGCTACGCGACAACATTCCCGCTGCCGGGCTGTCGGTGCGCGAAGCTACTATCACGCAGACCATTCACGAACTCACGCCGGGTGCGCCGGTGCAAACGGTTCGCGCGTCTGATTTGCAGCAGGGCGTGGTCGCATTCGTATCGATTCGTGCACCGATGGGCGTGGCGCAGTCAGTTATTTTTGAATGGCGGCACGGTGCTACGCAGGAAAGAATTGCCGCAGAAATTCACGGCGCGCGCAAATCGGGCTGGCGCACTTGGTCGCGCAAACAAAACTTCCCAGCGGGTTCCACAGGCCAATGGACCGTGGATGTACTCACTCCCGGCGGGCAACTAATCAAGCGGCTAACTTTCAACGTTGAATGAGCATTGAATGCGCTGCAATGACGAAAACTAGTTCTGTGAAAATTGGCGCCACAGTGCTAATTTTTAACCGCTCATTCTTATAAACATAGCGAGACGATGCGATGCGAAACAAACTGCGTAAATACTTGCTTATCGCTAAGCCGTTCGCCTTCACGCTCGCCCTGATGACAATCGCGGTGACGACATCGTCGTGGGCGCAAACCGTTTATAAATCGACCGACAAAGATGGCACTTCGTATTCGGAGCATCCACCCACTACACCGGCGAAAAAAGCAAAAACAGTCGAGATGACAATTGATCCCAATCAAAACATCATCCCCGCCGATCCCAACCAACAGAAAAACCCTTACCCGACTTCACAAAATTCCGGGACCGGTAATTCCAGTGGGAATACCGGCGAAAGCCGCAGCAGTAAAATTGCCGAAGCCGAAGCTGCACTGAAGTCTGCGCAACAAGCCTTGGCAGCCGGTACGGAAACTCAATCGGGCGATTTTGCCGGCAAAAAAAATGGCGGCGTGGGACCCTCTACACAACGCATCGAGCGTATCAACGACTTGCAAGCCGCAGTTGAACGCGCACAGGAAGAACTTGAGCGCGCTAAAAATACGCGTTAACAAATTCTTTTTGCGGGCGCCGTTTTATTTTTCTCTCTTTTATTTTTCTTTTCTGTTTTCCACTCGCCTTCATTTTTAACCTTGCCATTTAATTTTATTCCCCCTTTCGTAAAACAATCGACCCGACACGCACCTAAATAAATGGGGCAAAACGAAATTAATTGATACCAGATTGAATCGCATACAGCGAATACCGAAACTCAGCGTTCGGAATTCACGTTCTATCGAATCCGCTCGATTGCACTTTGTATCCAACACATTCAGGTATCCACTTTCAGTCAGGGGTCGAATCATGATGCACGGTGATATTTCCAGCAGTAAAGATTCAGTCGGAATTGCGGTCGTCAATTACAAGATGCCGCGTCTTCATAACAAAGCCGAAGTTCTCGCTAACGCGCGCAAAATTGCCGACATGATTGTCGGTATGAAAACCGGATTGCCCGGCATGGATTTGGTGATATTTCCCGAGTACAGCACGCACGGCATCATGTACGACACCAAGGAAATGTTCGACACGGCGGCAACCATTCCCGGTGAAGAAACCGATATTTTTGCCGAGGCCTGCCGCAAAGCAAAAGTGTGGGGCGTATTTTCTCTCACTGGCGAACGCCACGAAGAACACCCGCACAAAGTGCCTTACAACACATTAATCCTGATGAACGATCAGGGCGAAATCGTACAAAAATATCGAAAAATTATGCCGTGGGTGCCCATCGAAGGATGGTATCCGGGCAACTGCACCTATGTATCGGACGGCCCGAAAGGATTAAAAGTCAGTTTAATTATTTGCGACGACGGCAACTATCCGGAAATCTGGCGCGATTGCGCCATGAAAGGTGCCGAATTAATTGTGCGTTGCCAGGGCTATATGTATCCGGCCAAAGAGCAACAAATTCTGATGGCCAAATCGATGGCGTGGGCGAACAACACCTACGTCGCTGTTGCCAATGCGGCAGGTTTCGACGGCGTGTATTCGTACTTCGGCCACTCCGCCATTATTGGATTTGATGGACGCACGCTGGGCGAATGCGGTGAAGAAGAAAACGGCATTCAATACGCAGCGATATCTAAATTTTTGATTCGCGATGCGCGCAAAAATATGCAATCGGAAAATCATTTATATAAATTGCTGCATCGCGGTTACACCGGAAAAATTAATTCCGGCGAGGATGCGCGCGGTGTCGCTGAGTGTCCTTTTGATTTCTACAAAAAATGGATTACCGATCCGGAGGCAACACGGTTGGACGTGGAAGCGTTAACGCGTCCTGCGGCCGGAACACCAGAATGCCCGATCGAAGGAATTCCCACTGAAGCACCCGCTGCAGTGGTGGCGCCAACACCAATCCGCAGCGCGGCGGGCTAAATACGGCAATAAAAAAACCGCAACGTTTGCGCGTTGCGGTTTTTTCCACCCGAATACTTTCTAGTAAAGCAGCAATTTATTTATCGTACATATGAATAAAGTCGCGGCACAGCGGATAAATCTCTTTATCCCAACGTCGACCGGCGAATACACCGTAGTGCCCGACACCCGTTTGCACATGATGCTTGCGCTTAAACGGCGGAATTCCCGTGCATAAATCCTGTGCCGCAAGCGTTTGACCTGCAGAGCAAATATCGTCCTGCTCGCCCTCAATCGTGAATAGCGCAGTACGTTTAATTTTTCCCGGATTAACCAGACGACCGCGATGCTCCATAATTCCGAGCGGCAAATGATGTTCGATAAAAACTTTTTGCACCGTCTGCAAATAAAATTCCGCCGAAATATCCATCATCGCAAAATATTCTTCGTAGAACTCACGCGTGTTGTTGGCCTTATCGAAATCACGACGCACTTCGTTGGCGTACATTTCCGTCAGCGAATGCACATGGCGGCCAATATTCATCGTCATGAATGCACTAATTTGTAAAAAGCCTGGATAGACTTTGCGCATGCGACCTTTGTAACGAAACGGCACATACGTAATCACGTTTTCGCGAAACCATTTGATATCGCGACTGGTGGCAAGATCATTGACCACCGATGGACTCACGCGCGTATCAATGGGGCCAGCCATTAATGTCATCGTCAACGGCTGCGCTGGGTTTTTATCTTCCGCCATCAATGACAC
>JAQGNY010000028.1 GCA_028293825.1 Verrucomicrobiaceae bacterium | reverse complement strand
GGCCCTATGGTATTCGGAGTTTAGTAGAGGTGCGTAGGCGGGTAGCCCCGCATCCTCTGTCAGTAGCTCTACCCCCATAGGGTATTAATTGAGGCTGCCCCTAAATGAAATTCGAAGAGAACCAGATATCTCCACGTTAGATTAGACTTTCACTCCTCCCCGCAGGTCATGCCAGATCTTTTCAACGATCACGGCTTCGGTCCTCCCGACCCTTTTACGGGTCGTTCAACCTGCCCACGGGTAGATCACGGGGTTTCGGGCCGCACGCACTGGACTGATATCGCGCTTTTAACACTCG
This sequence comes from Verrucomicrobiaceae bacterium, assembly GCA_028293825.1. Lineage (GTDB taxonomy): Bacteria > Pseudomonadota > Gammaproteobacteria > Pseudomonadales > CAMLJR01 > CAMLJR01. Next base: position 15,404 of record JAQGNY010000028.1, on the reverse strand, counting down.
CTTTCGCTTCGGCTCCGGAACGGATGTCCCTTAACCTTGCCATTTAACTTAACTCGCTGGCTCATCATGCAAAAGGCACGCCGTTAGCCATTCCCTTAAAAAGGGCATAGGCCTCCGACCGTTTGTAAGCTGCTGGTTTCAGGTTCTATTTCACTCCCCTAACAGGGGTTCTTTTCGCCTTTCCCTCACGGTACTGGTTCACTATCGGTCAGCTAGGAGTATTTAGCCTTGGAGGATGGTCCCCCCATGTTCAGACAGGATGTCACGTGTCCCGTCCTACTCGTTTTCACAGTAAAGAGGTTTTCGTATACGGGGCTATCACCCACTACGGCCGCACTTTCCAGAGCGTTCTACTAACCTCAATGCTGCTTAAGGGCTAATCCCCGTTCGCTCGCCGCTACTTAGGGAATCTCGGTTGATTTCTTTTCCTCCGGGTACTGAGATGTTTCAGTTCCCCGGGTTCGCCTCGTACACCTATGTATTCAGTGCACGATACCTACCTTATGGTAAGTGGGTTTCCCCATTCGGACATCTTCGGATCACAGTCTGGTTGCCGACTCCCCGAAGCATTTCGCAGGCTCCAACGTCCTTCATCGCCTCTAGCTGCCAAGGCATCCACCGTATGCGCTTATTCGCTTGACCATATAATCCAGTCGTTAACTGCACGACCTTGATCAAGAGACATAATGAGACAACACGCGCGACTAAGCTCGTATTGTCTTTTCGCCGGATCTGTAGTGCGCTTGAGCATTACAGTTGCATTAGACTTTCAGTTTATCCACCTTGTTAAAGAGCATTCGGATTGTTAAAACCCGAAGCAAGATTTCTAACCTCATAAAGTAACTATGAGCAAAAAGCTTGCTTCGACTTTCGGCGACAGATATTTTGCTTACACACTTGGTAAATGGTGGAGCCAAACGGGATCGAACCGTTGACCTCCTGCGTGCAAGGCAGGCGCTCTCCCAGCTGAGCTATGGCCCCTTCTTTCGAACTCGGGAACTCATTCAGCACGCCAAAATTTCTCAAGGCGAGGTGCAGGGCCGCGAAGCATAGCTGCCTATGCGAGCGTCACTGCAACGAAGGTTTGAGGAATTCTGGTGGGTCTGGGTGGACTCGAACCACCGACCTCACCCTTATCAGGGGTGCGCTCTAACCACCTGAGCTACAGACCCAATAATGATCGGGCCTGCTGACCCGCTCGGGCGCGTCCATTCAGCCGTCTTTCGACTTAACTAAAAGGAAGCGCTCCGTTTTTCTGTCGCTTCAATCACGTGATCAGGCAATTTGTTGTGGACACTTGCGACCAGGGTCGCACGTCGATTAAGGAGGTGATCCAACCGCAGGTTCCCCTACGGTTACCTTGTTACGACTTCACCCCAGTCATCGGCCACACCGTGGTAACCGCCCTCCTTTCGGTTAAGCTAGCTACTTCTGGTGCAACAGACTCCCATGGTGTGACGGGCGGTGTGTACAAGGCCCGGGAACGTATTCACCGCAGCATGCTGATCTGCGATTACTAGCGATTCCGACTTCATGGAGTCGAGTTGCAGACTCCAATCCGGACTACGACCGGTTTTCTCGGATTGGCTCCCCCTCGCGGGCTCGCAACCGTTTGTACCGGCCATTGTAGCACGTGTGTAGCCCGCCCCGTGAGGGCCATGATGACTTGACGTCGTCCCCACCTTCCTCCGGTTTGTCACCGGCAGTCTCCTTAGAGTTCCCACCATTACGTGCTGGCAACTAAGGACAAGGGTTGCGCTCGTTACGGGACTTAACCCAACATCTCACGACACGAGCTGACGACAGCCATGCAGCACCTGTCTCTGAGCTCCTTTCGGCACCAAGCTATCTCTAGCGAGTTCCCAGGATGTCAAGGGGCGGTAAGGTTCTTCGCGTTGCATCGAATTAAACCACATGCTCCACCGCTTGTGCGGGCCCCCGTCAATTCATTTGAGTTTTAACCTTGCGGCCGTACTCCCCAGGCGGTCGACTTAATGCGTTAGCTGCGCCACTAAAGACTCTAAGGTCTCCAACGGCTAGTCGACATCGTTTACGGCGTGGACTACCAGGGTATCTAATCCTGTTTGCTACCCACGCTTTCGCACCTCAGCGTCAGTGTTGGGCCAGGTGGTCGCCTTCGCCACTGATGTTCCTCCCGATATCTACGCATTTCACCGCTACACCGGGAATTCCACCACCCTCTCCCACACTCTAGCCAAACAGTCTCGACTGCAATTCCCAGGTTGAGCCCGGGGCTTTCACAATCGACTTATCTAGCCGCCTACGCGCGCTTTACGCCCAGTAATTCCGATTAACGCTTGCACCCCTCGTATTACCGCGGCTGCTGGCACGAAGTTAGCCGGTGCTTATTCTGGGGGTAACGTCAATTCCCAAAGGTATTCGCTTTGGAACTTTCCTCCCCCCTTAAAGTGCTTTACAACCCGAAGGCCTTCTTCACACACGCGGCATGGCTGGATCAGGGTTGCCCCCATTGTCCAATATTCCCCACTGCTGCCTCCCGTAGGAGTCCGGACCGTGTCTCAGTTCCGGTGTGGCTGATCATCCTCTCAGACCAGCTACGGATCGTCGCCTTGGTGGGCCTTTACCCCGCCAACTAGCTAATCCGACGCAGGCTCATCTGATAGCGAGAGGTCCGAAGATCCCCCCCTTTCCCCCGTAGGGCGTATGCGGTATTAGCGTCCCTTTCGGAACGTTGTCCCCCACTACCAGGCAGATTCCTACGCGTTACTCACCCGTTCGCCGCTCCACTAGCAACCTAGAAGCGCTCGACTTGCATGTGTTAGGCCTGCCGCCAGCGTTCAATCTGAGCCATGATCAAACTCTTCAGTTTAATCTCTTGCGAGGTTTTAAAAGAACCTCAAAACTTGGCTCAGAAACTTGTTACGTGGCTTATTTCTAAATCACGGTCACTTGTCTCTGATGATCTTCATTGCGATCACCTAACCACAAATGCCCACACAAATTGCCTGATCGTCTTGTTAAATAACTCCGAATCGCTGAGGATTCAGTTCGCTGCAAGTCACCCTGCTTTGCGAGGAGGCGCATTATATTGGCACCTGCCTCACTTCGCAACCGGTATTTTCAACTTCTTTTACCGACCGCTTTTCGTATCGGCCGACGCCTCAACGAGGGCCGCATTATAGGGATATCAAAACGTGCGTCAATAGAATTCTAACGCCTCACATAAACTATTTACGAACCGCTTATTTATTCAGCAACTTCGAACAAGTGGTACTTCTTTTTACCTAACCGCACGATGAAAAAACGATTATGGAGCGCGTTTTCCGCAGCAAAACCGGCAGCAGCGTTCATATTGTCTTCCGAACTCAACACCCGCCCATTCAAGAATGCAGCACGCGAGCTGAGCGCATCCTTTACCTGCTTGCCCGAAGCAGCCAACCCACAATCACTGAATAATTGGGTTAGAGGTAACCCAGCCAGCTGCGAGCGACTAATGGATGAGGCCGGCAACCCATCCAAACGGAGTTGGAGTAAATCGTCTCCCGATAAGGCAGCCAGCTCACCACTAAATAACGCCTGAGTAATCCTTTGCGCTGCCGCCAAGCCTTCATTGCCATGCACCAACGCGGTTACATCTGCAGCGAGGATGGACTGGGCTTCAGGCCGGCCTGCCGCCAATTTATCAGCAGCCTCTATCTCTTCAATTCGACTCAAATCGAGGAACGTGAAATAGCGAAGGAATTTATAAACGTCCGCGTCTGCAGTATTAATCCAGAATTGGTAAAACGCATAGGGTGAGGTCTTAGCGGGATCCAACCAGATAGTGCCAGATTCGGTTTTACCGAACTTCGCACCATCCGCTTTAGTAACAAGAGGCACTGTCAGACCAAAAACTTGTTCAGCATTGAGGCGGCGTGAAAGATCGATACCGCCAACAATATTGCCCCACTGATCCGAACCGCCGATTTGCAACGTGCAACCATGGCGCCGGTTCAGCTCCGCGAAGTCATACGACTGCAGCAGCATGTAGCTGAACTCGGTGAAAGAAATGCCCTCGCCGTCACGATCCAGACGCTGCCGTACCGACTCTTTATGAATCATGGTATTTACGGAAAAGTGCTTACCGACATCCCGCAAAAAATCGAGCGCGGAAAACTGGCCCATCCAATCAAGATTATTGACGACCAACGCACCAGCGGCCGAGCTGTCAAAGTCGACAAAGCGCTCGACCTGTGCTTTCAGCTTATCTACCCAGCCCGCCACGATATCGGGCGTACTGAGTTTGCGCTCCTGCGCCTTAAAACTAGGGTCGCCGATTAGTCCTGTTGCACCACCCACCAGAGCAATGGGGCGGTGTCCCGCCAACTGAAATCGGCGCAAAGCCAACAATGGCACTAGATGGCCGATGTGCAGACTGTCGGCAGTGGGATCGAATCCACTATAAAGAGTGCGAGCACCGGAGCGCAGATGAGTTTCCAGGGCGCCATCGCCGGTCACCTGCGCAACTAGGCCGCGCGCGTGTAAATCAGACAGCAAATCAACTTGGTTTTGGGTCATGTCGGGATTTCGAAATTTGTGCGCCGCGCCATCCGGCGACGTGATCGAACCGGCATCTTCGGCGATTTAAGGGTTGACGTAACGGAGATTCCAGGCAAACTGTACATTGAGTGCCAGCAAGTGGCGCACCTTACATCAAACTTATTTAATTGCAAGTTCCCGCAGTTTAGTCCGCCTCCCCTGCTTTTCGGCGCGGATTAGGGCCAACATTTTTGTGTTGATTTTTGCGGCACATCTTTTTTCCGGTCTTATTGACCCCGAACTGAAGAACCGATTAATGGCGAACAAGCACCTTCAATTGATTAAAAAAATAAAAGCTGCAGCACAAGATCTACCGCGAATGCATATGGTCCTGGTGACCACCGCGTTAGCCTTGGTCTTTTTTGCATTGCTATTACCCAGCGGTCAGGTTCAGGCCAACCTTCGTTCAATGCCAATAATCGGTACCGATATCGACCTCAATCCGCAGATGGCGTTAACCGGTTTAACCACCACGTCACTTAATGAACCGACATTGAATGTCGGCGCCAGCCAAGCTCCTGAAGATACCTGGCAAGAGCTTACTGTGCGCAAAGGCGATAACCTCGCCAAGTTATTCGACCGCGCTGGCTTGTCCGCAACGGATATGAATGACGTACTTCAATCCGGCCCAGAAGCAAAAAGCCTGACGCATATATTTCCTGGCCAGAAAGTCGCTTTCCAGCTCGACAAGAATGGCCAACTCCAAGCGTTGCGCTACGACGAAAGCCAACTTAAAAGCACACATTACAATCGCGACGAAAATAGCTTTGTCGCCGAAAAAATCAGTCGCGAGCCAGAAGTCCGCCATCAATTAGCCAGCGGCCACATTACCTCCTCCTTCTATAAGTCAGGCCTGGATGCCGGCCTGAGCGACGCCATGATTCTGCAATTGGCAGAAGTTTTTGGCGGCGAAATCGACTTCGTGCTGGATCTTCGCCCCAGCGATCAATTCGTGGTGCTCTACGATCAGTACTATCTTGACGGCAAAAAAGTCGGCAATGGACCCATTCTCGCCGCTTCGTTCACCAATCAGGGCGATACTCACTCCGCGTTTCGTTATGTTTATGCCAATGGCGAAGTGGGCTACTTTTCCGCGGATGGCGTCAGCATGCGCAAAACATTCATGCGCGCTCCGCTCGACTTCATTCGCATCAGCTCGCCGTTTAGCTTGAGCCGCGTTCATCCTCTGTTTAATACCGCCCGCCCGCATCGCGGCATCGATTACGCAGCACCGACCGGCACTCCGGTTTACGCAGCTGGCGATGGCCGTGTGTTGCAATCCGCGTTTAGCGATTCGATGGGCAATTATGTTGTGGTTCAACACAACGGCACGTATTCGACCAAATACTTGCATCTGAGCAAACGCACAGTTAAAGCCGGCGATCGCGTGAAGCAACATCAAGTTATCGGCGCCGTGGGCTCTACTGGCTGGGCTACCGGTCCGCATCTGCATTACGAATTCCTAGTCAATGGCGTTCACACCAATCCAGCCAAAATCGCGGGCAAACTGCCACAGGCTGAGCGGATCGCCTCCAGCGAGCAGCGCCGCTTCGGCGATCAGGTCCATGCTTTGCAGAACCAATTCGCAGCCTATGCAAACGAAAGCAAACTAGCTCGGCAAGATGCTACTTCCTCAGACAATCAGCACAAAAGCCTTTAATCGATGAGTCAGACCGGCGAGCTTTACGTCGGCCTGATGTCTGGCACCAGTCTCGACGGCATTGACGCCGTCTTGATCGACTTGACCGATCAACCTCGACTGATCGCCGCCAACACCTTCGCTTTTCCTCCAGAACTACACACCGAATTATTAGCACTCTGCCAACCTGGCGCAGATGAAATCGAACGCCTCGGCCGCGCCGATCGCTGGCTCGGCATTGAATTAGGCAAAGCGGTCAATCAACTACTCGCAGCGGCACATGTGGACCCCGAAAACGTACGCGCTATCGGCAGCCACGGACAAACCGTTCGCCACCGGCCACCTATCTCCAGCGCTACGGCAGATCATTCTTTTACGCTTCAAATCGGCGATCCCACCAGCATCGTCGAAGCCACCAACATCACTACCATCGCTGATTTTCGCCGCCGCGATATCGCCGCTGGCGGGCAAGGCGCGCCGCTGGTGCCCGCATTTCATCGCGCAGTTTTCAGCGCGGTTAACAGCTCCGCGCGCGCAATTGTAAATATCGGTGGCATCGCCAATATCAGCGGACTCGCACAGAACCGACACACCATCGGCTTCGATACCGGCCCCGGTAATACGCTGTTGGATAACTGGATTTATCGCCATCATCATTTGTCATTCGACGGCAACGGCGCATGGGCCGCGAGCGGCAAAATCATTCCCGATCTGCTGAGCAAACTACTGCGCGATCCCTACTTTGCTCTTCCGATGCCGAAGAGCACCGGCCGCGAATACTTTCCTCTCGACTGGCTTGATCGTCAACTCGCGGGCAGCCATTGGCCGACCGAAGATGTACAGGCGACCTTGCTGGAATTGACCGCACAAACTATTGCCGACGGCATTGCGGCGCTGCCGTTCCCCGTTGCGGAAGTATTTATCTGCGGCGGCGGCGCATATAACAAGCAACTTATGACGCGTCTTGAAGCGCTTTTATTTCCGCGTACAGTAGCCACCACGGCACAACTTGGCATCGCGCCGGAATGGGTCGAAGCCGCGGCGTTCGCGTGGCTCGCACAGCAAACACTGCACGGCAAACCCGGCAACGAACCTGCCGCCACCGGCGCAATTAATTATCGCGTGCTCGGCGCGATCTATCCGCGCTGATAACTCTTCCTCTAAACTGCGGCATCTCGCGGCGACACAGCGCGTCTATTGTTTTGGGATGAAATTATGCGGCTGCAACTTCTAATAAAATCGTTAAGCCAGATATCGACACCCGCTGCCACGCATCTATAAGTACTTAGCCATGCTGCGCAGAGTCCTTTCGTGCCTTGTGCTGCTGTTTTGCAGCGCCGCGTTCGCGCAGAAAAATATCGAGATCGAAGGCGTCAACGACGCGCTCACCGACAATATTCGCAATCACATCGGCGAAATATCCGAAGCCGAACAACAACGCCCACGCCTGCTAAAACAAAAAATAACCGACTCTATCCGCGATGCAACGCAAGCGCTCGGCTACTACGAAGCGACCTTCCGTTACAGCGTGGAAAAAGACACATTGCATATCGTCGTCAATGCCGGCGAACCGACGCTCTGGAACGCCGCCCAAATTTCGATTGCAGGCGAAGCCTCGGTATTAAAACCAGCGCGCCAATTAATGGAAGCAGCGCCGTTTCATTCCACGCAGGTCGTCGATCACTCCGTATACGAAAAATTCAAACGCGAATTATTGGAAGCGTGTCAGGCCAATGGTTTTCTCGACGCGTTCTATGCCGAGAGCCGTTTGCTCGTCGATGTACAGCAACACCGCGCGACACCGATATTAAAAATCGAAGGCGGTCAGCGTTATCGCTTTTCCGCGCCGACATTTGAAGGCAGCAAACTCGATCAAAATTTATTACAGCGTTTATCGCCCATCGAACCCGGTAGTTATTACTCGAAAACAACGCTGACGAAACTGCAGCGCAATTTGCAGCAGAGTCGGTATTTTCGCGAAATCGATGTGCGCACCAGCAAGGTGGACGGCCATACTTTCGCGATCGCAGTACATCTGAGCGATGCACCGCGTCACCAATTTTCTGTCGGGGCAGGTTACGGTACCGACACCGGGCCGCGTGCGAAATTTCGCTGGGAACGCCCATTCGTCAATACGCAGGGACACAAACTCACTACCGAATTATCGATATCGCAGCCGACACAAACGCTTGCATTCGAATATCACATTCCGCTGCGCAAGCCGCTCGATGAAAGCTTAAATTTAACGACGAGTTGGGAGCGCAAGTTAGTACAGGACACATCGAGCACCATTGGCACGCTCGGTTTTTTCTTCAGCGATCGCTACGATCAAACCTGGGTCGCCAATTACGGCGCGACGTTTTACAACGAGAGCTATCAGCAAGGTAACGAACCGCGCAAATTGGTCGCCTACATCGCGCCGGATTTTAATTTGACGCAAATCGTATTGCCCGAAGGCGTCGATCCCTTATCAGGCCGCAAAGCATGGCTCGATGTACTCGGTTCGACACCATCGCTCGGCGCCGACGCCAGCTTTTTGCGCACCGATATCGGCTACAAACAAATCTTCAATACATTCGGTCAACAGCTGCTGATTGCACGCGTCGAATTCGGTGCGATCAATACCGGCAGCATCGAAGATATTCCCTCCTCGCAACGCTTTTTCACCGGCGGCGATCAAACGGTACGCGGTTACGATTTTGAATCGCTCGCCACCAAAGATGCCAACGGCCAATTAATCGGCGGACGTTTTTTAAATGCCGGCAGTGTCGAATACAGCATCAAAGTTGCCGAGCGCTGGCGCGCCGCGTTCTTTTCCGATATCGGCCGCGCCTATAACGACGGCAACGAACCGTGGCATAAAAGCGTCGGCATCGGTGCACGCTGGCTTTCGCCGGTGGGACAAATTCGCGTCGACTTCGCCGTGCCGATAAACGACGAAGTAAAAGGTTTTCGTATTCACATATTTATCGGACCGCCGCTATGACGCCGCGCCGTATTCTATTAATTACTGTCGCCGCCTTAGTCGTCATTGCGCTGATTATCTTGAGCGCAATTATCGCGATGCTGGGTAGCCCGCGCGGGACGCAGTGGTCGCTGCAATTAACGCAGAATTATTTGCCGCAATTAACGTTCGAGAATACGCGCGGCGATTGGCTGCACGGCTTACATATCGATACGCTGCAATGGCGCGACGACACTATCGATTTACGCATCAGCGATCTGACGCTGCAATTGCGCTGGCAAAGTCTATTGCACAGCGAAATTAATCTATCGATATTTCACGCCAGTGAATTGCGCATCGAGCCGAAAGGCGAAAGCAATAACGATCCAGTAAAACTGCCGCCACTTTTGTTGCCAATAACTTTGTCGGCACCGCAATTCGCGCTGCAGCAATTGCAGATCGTCAATCGCGACAGCAGCGTTGTGTTAGATAAAATCAGCGCCGGTATTCGCTGGAGCGGCACGACATTAAATGCGCGCGATTTGCGCTTCGGCTGGAATCAACTGCAATTGCACAGCAGCGGCGAACTCGGCTTTCGTGGCGATTATCCGCTGCAATTGAAGGGCGAACTGACGCTGCCACAATGGCCGACACCGATCGCCTTAACAACCGGTGGCGATTTGCGCCATCTGCTTATTCACGCCACCACGCCGCAACCGTATGCATTGAGCAGCGAGATAAAACTGGCGACGCTCGACCCGCATCTCCCGCTCGAAATCAACGCCGTATTAACGCAACCGATTGTGCAGCCATTGCCAAGCGGCGACATAAAATTCAACACAGCAAAATTAAATGCTCGCGGTGATTTAACCCGAATCGATGCGGCACTCGAAACAGCCATCGAAGAACCGCATTACAGTGTCACGCAACTTACTGCGACGGCACAATGGCAACCCGATCAGTTACAAACTGCTATGCGCTGGAGTTTAAATGGCGGCAACCTGCAATTAAATTGCGATGCCACACTGAACGAACCATTGCACGCGCTCTGTAATGGCGCTGCAACGACGATTGCACTTACACCCTGGCTCACCGATCAACGCGGCGATGTATCGAGCACAATTAAATTGGAAGGCAGCTGGTCCGCTCCGCAATGGTCGCTGGCGCTGCAGCTGCCGGATATTCGCGGCAAAATCGGCAGCGATATTATCAGCGGACAATTGGATCTCGGCAGCGCCGATGGCGCGCAGTGGCTGCTGAAAAAAATGGAACTGGCTAGCGGTCCGAATAAAGTTTCCGCCGCCGGAAAATTCGGCACGCAGAATCAACTGCAACTCGATCTGACCGCCGGCAATCTCGGTCGCATTCAACCGTCGCTCGGCGGCAAATTGACCGCGAACTTATTAGTTACCGGCGATTTGCCGCAACCGAATCTGCAGGGCAAATGGCTCGGCACACAACTGCATTACAACGACACTACCCTCGCGCGCAGCAGCGGCGACATCACCTTGCAACGCCTGGGCATCGATGCGAGCACTGCGAACATCAATTTGCAGGATGTCGTTATCGCCGCACAAAAGCCGATCGATCTAACAGTTGCGATCAGCGGCAAGCGTGAGCAGCAACAATTAACGCTGAATGCCCATCAAAGTGCGCATCGACTGCAGCTGCAGTGCAACACACGCACGGCGAAAAACTTTCTCGATTGGCAAATCGATTGCCCAGATCTCTCCGGCAGCGTGCATATGCGCTCGATCGACGAAAATTGGCGCAACACCGCCGCAGTCAATGCGCATCTGCAATTGGAATCAACTGTCGCCACCGCCACCACGCCGGCACATACCGATGTCGCCGACGCCGACATAAAACCGCTCTGTCTACGCGCGACGGATACCGAGCTTTGTCTCGATAAACCGCTGCGCTATGACCACGGCAAATTACAACCTCTCTCTGCGCACGGCAATGCATTGCCATTGCGCTGGCTCAGCGTATGGTTTCCGGAAGAATTGAAATTGCAAAACGATGCGCGTGCGTCGCTGCGCGTGCAATTGGAAAGCGTCACGCCGCTGCGTGCAAATGCCAACGTGACCATCGCGACTACGAAATGGGAATGGGCGACGCAGACCGGCAATCAAACAGCGGAAATTAATGCCGTCACCATCGATGCAAAACTCGATGAGCAACGCGCGGCGATGAGTGCCAGCGCGCAGTCACCGACGCTGGGTAGCGTCAATGTGCAGCTGAATGTTCTCGATCCACGCAATACGCGCGCGCTTGATGGCCATGTCGCACTCGATAAAATTCAGATCGCCGGTTTCGCCTGGTTGGTGCAAGGACTCGATGCATTGAGCGGAGAAATTAACGGCGATATTCGCATCGCCGGCAATGCCAGCGCACCGCAGTTGCACGGCCAATTATTGCTGCAAAACGGCGCGGCCAGCTGGGCTCCGCTCGGCGCGCCGTTTCACGATATTCACGCCGATCTCACCTTCGACAATAACAGCGCCAAACTCGGCGGCTGGTTTGTACTCGGTCAGGGCGGCGGCGATATCGATGGCAACATTAATTGGGAAGGCACTGGCGAAAATTGGCGCGCGCAATTGGCATTGGTCGCCGGCGGCTTAAGTGCGATGCCGCTGCCCAACAGCACCGTGGTTTTTTCACCGCATATCGATCTGACCGCGCAGCCGCGTGAAATTCACGTCAAAGGTTTTGTCGATATCGCCAGCGCGGAAATCACGCTGAAACAATTGCCACCCGATACCGTCGATGTATCGCAGGATCAACAAATCGTCGGACAATTGCCCGATACCGATGCGACAAAATTATGGGCTGAACTCGCGCTCAATCTCGGCGATCAATTTCATTTCGCAGGCTTCGGCGCCGACGTCAATTTAAGCGGCCGTTTGCAAATCACCAAAGCGCCCGGCGATGCGTTGCAGATGAATGGCGAAGTCCGCGTACCGCGCGGTCGCTATCGCGCTTACGGCCAACGCTTAAGTATTCGCAAAGGCAGTTTTATTTTCTATGGTCCACCCGATAATCCCGATTTAAATTTAGAAGCCGTGCGCGAAATGCCAATCGGTGTAACCGATGTAGTCGGACTGCGCGTTATCGGCTCGCTGAAAACACCGGAAGCCTTATTATTTTCGGAGCCGTCGCTGGCCGATTCCGATATCGCGTATTACTTGCTGACCGGGCGCAAACCTACGACCAATACCGGCACCACCACCAATCAATATTCGGCGAGCGGCGCATTGTTATCGTTAGGTCTTGCCGGCAGCGAAGGCACGGCAGGAAAACTCGCCGGCAAATTCGGCATCAGCGATTTGCAGCTAGGCACCAGCGAAGACAGCAGCGGTAATACTGAGGCGGAAATCAGCGGCCAACTCGGTCAGGATTTATCGGTGCGTTACGGGCGCGGTATCGGTCAACAGAGCAACAGCATCAGCTTTCAATATCGCCTGACACCACGATTAATGATCGAAACCATTAGCGGTATCGAGGACGCGCTCGATTTATTGTATTCGTTCGAAATTAAATAAATCGACGCGCGCAATATCAACTTTTACCGCTGGACCATACCGCTACTGCGCATCGCCGCAACCAAGCCGCCATCGATACGTATATCGGCGCCATTAATGTAATTCGCGGCAGGATCAATCAACCACTGCACCGTCGCCGCAATATCTTCGGCAGTGGCGATCCGTTGCAGCGGCGTCAGTTTTAACAATGCAGCCACATGCTCGCCCTGCTGCTCCAAGCGCCCCATCGGCGTTGAAACAAGACCAGGGCTTATCGATATCACGCGCGCACCGCGCTGACCCCATGTTATCGCCGTCTCTTCCACGCGCAATTGATTGCCGCGTTTTGCGAGGGCGTAGGCCATATTCGGATCGTCGGCATTGTGCGCAAGCGCCAAATCACACAATTGCGTGGCCGGTAATGTCGCTAATTTCATTTCCAGATCGGCATCGCGCGGATATACAAAACTCGCAATACTGGCGATCATCACCGCAACGCTGCCACTGCCAACCACGTTGGAAAATGCGTCTAACACATTCGCTGTGCCGACCAAATCCACTGCATAAATCCGCGCTGCATTCGCCATCAATGGCGATAAACCTGCCGTATGTACGATCGCGCGCACAAAGCCCAAGGCAGCGGCGCGTTGCGCAAATACAGTGATGGCATCTACATCGGCGACATCGACCACATGTGCTTCCACGTCGAAGCCGTCGTCGCGCAACACCTCGGCAGTTTTATGCAAACTCTCTGCGTCGATATCCGCCAACAATAATTTATGTCCAGCACCGAGTCTGCGTGCGCACGCGCTACCCATGCCGCCCAATCCGGTAATTACAATCACGTCGCGAGCCATATCTACCTCTACTTTTAAAATTATTAAACGCGGGGCAGGAATATAACAAAGTGACGACGAGAAGTGACACCGCAAGACGCGTTAACAATACCCAGACGGACATCGCCGACTAAGCAGTCGCTGCATCGAAACTTTAATTATTGAAGCAGCAATGAAGGCGCAGAGATTGGAAAAAACAAAAATAGATGGGTGACAACAAAAAAATTATCCGCGTTTATTTTTGGGCGCATGTAACGGCGGAATCACAGCAGCCATCAATTGCATACGGCCGGTGATGACACCGCGCAACGTAATCATTTCGTCGGCGACCATTTGCAGCTTCAGCACCGGCCCCTGCACCAAAATAACTTCCATCGTTTGATGATGCATTAAATGCACATGCAGCGAGCTGATCACTTCATCGATATATTGATGCTGCAAATCGGCTAATTGTTTTTGCAGGCCACGCGTCGAATGGTCGTACAACAATGTGATAGTGCCGGCCATCACTTCATCGCCCATTTCGCGTTTATGTTCGACCAACTGCTGATTGATCATATCGCTGATCGCCTGCGAGCGACTTTCAAAACCGCGACCGACCACCATCGCGTCCAATTCGATCAGCAAATCTTCAGGCAGTGAAACGCTGATGCGGCTGACCGTTGCTTTATTCGACGCCATATATTCTCCCTAAATCCTCATTCCTATTTCTGAAACGATGCCAGCTTGTAAACAATGCAAAATTTCTTAATTGGCAAATAAACGCTTCATTATGCGTTGCTATTTATCCCGCGTTAAAACATATAGCTGTAACGCTCGATTTCCCATTGGCTGACACTCAAATGGTAGGCCTCCCACTCCTGCGTTTTGTATTTGATAAATTCATCGCGTAATTCTTTGCCGAGTGTTTTTTCCACCAGCGGATCGTCGGCGAATGCAGCAATGGCTTCCTGCAAGGTTTGCGGTAAAAATTCGATACCGCGATCGCGGCGCTCCGCGTCACCTATTTCATACAAGTTATCTTCGTTCGGCGCGCCGGGATCGAGCCCTTCGCGAATACCTTCCAAACCCGCTGCAAGCGCGAGCGTGGCCGCGAGGTACGGATTGACCGCGCCATCGGCATTACGCGATTCGCAACGGCCGCCGCCAGCGGGAACACGTACCGAATTAGTCCGGTTATTGGAACCGTATGAATTAAATACCGGCGCCCACGAGAAATAACTCATGGCGCCACGCCGCACCAAACGCTTGTAACTATTCACTGTCGGTGCGAACGCCGCACACAGCGCGCGCCCGTGCTTGAGAATACCGCCGATAAATTGATAGCCGAGCGGCGTCAAACCGATACCGCGCGGATCGTCTATCGGATCGCAGGCAAATAAATTTGCGCCGGTATTAATGTCGTACAGCGACATATTGAAATGCGCGCCGTTGCCAGTTTTATCGGCGAATGGTTTCGGCATCATCGTCGCCAACAAACCTTCTTCCTTCGCGTAATGCTTGGCCATAAACCGAAAAAATGTCAGCCGATCGCAGGTAGTCAATGCGTCGGCATAATTAAAATCGAATTCGTACTGACCGTTCGCATCTTCGTGATCGAACGAATATAAATCCCAGCCGAGATCGTTAATGCACGTCGCCACTTTATCGAGCCAACTGAAACTATCGACAAAACCGCGCACGTCGTAACACGGCTTAGCCAGCTTATCGTCAGGATTTGGTACGGCCAGCGAGCCATCGGCATTTTGTTTCAGTAAAAATATTTCGCATTCGATGCCGAGATTAAAACCCAAACCCAGCTCGGCCGCCTCGGACATCATGTTCTGCAATGCGACGCGCGTATTTAATGCGTAAGGCTGACCCTGAAAATAATTATCGGCGGGAATCCACGCTATTTTCGG
>JAQGNY010000019.1 GCA_028293825.1 Verrucomicrobiaceae bacterium | reverse complement strand
CTCCTCGCCGCATCTCCTTCTTGGTTGCCGTCCGTTTAGTTCCGGTGCCTAAATATCTGAAAGCAGGAAACCGAAAAGCTACAGTTTCCTGCGGCATTGGCACCGTGTCGAACAAATCGTTTCACAGGACATACGCAAAATTCGCGCATGCCTGTGAACTCAATCGTTCAAATGCGCTATCACGATTACCATCTGGATAAATACGAATTCTCTGATAGAGGAGAAACGATTACGCTCCACCTTGTCTATGGTTATCCGGGGGCAGGAAACAGATTATTCGCGCATAATTTTTTCTGACGCAGCTGCCTATAATTTCGCACACACCTCAAATGCAATCATTACCGACATCTACGAAGTGACAATTCATGAATTTCTCGCAGAATTCGCAAATAGCTTGCAAGAGTGGAGTGGCTTGTATGGGTTAAAGCACTGGGAAACTAACGTCAAAGATTATGGCGCAAAGCTCAAAGTGAACTCTTACAGAGCATGGCAAATAGAATCCGCAATTGGATTTCACGGGTTCGTAGTAGCAAAGACGGTGAGCAATGCCTAACAAAGTGTTCAAGCTCGTTCACTCCGCTCACAGTCACCGCTAAACAATTGCCCGAAGGTATATAAATATTATGAAAATTTATCGAGCATTAATTCTTCTAATCTTTTTATGGTTGTTTCATGTAGTACCTTGAAGAACAAAACTATACAAATATCTCCAAGCGACTCAAAGGAAAAGGTCACAAGTATTCTTGGAATGCCAGACGATAGACAGTTCAAAGAGTCACAAGAGGCTTGGCAATATGGAACAACTGTTGCAATTGGTATTTGTGAATATACCGTTATATGGTTTAAGGGAAATGTCGTTTCAGGGCTAAACTCATACAGAAATAATTCTGTCGCAGGCTGCCGAGTTGGAATACAGCCTATCAAATGGGAAAACGCACCTGATACAGTTATTGAAGTTCGTAATAGGTAGTTCTATTTGTGGAACATCGCCGAACAAATCGCTCAAGCATAATCTGGCCAAACGGATTCTTACGATTGAGTCGATAATTCAACGCGGAGATTTTTAAATCCTCACGCGTTGAATTAGCAATCAATCAACAGCGCGCAGTCCAACCGCCATCGACCGGCAATACATGGCCAGTCACCATCGCTGCATCGTTCGAGCATAAAAACAATACCGCGTCGGCTTGCTCGGCCGTGGTGATCGTGCGTTTTATCGCGTGATTTTTCAGCAAATGATCGATGACCATTTTCGCCATTTCCGGGCCGGCTTTTTCATAGCCTGCCGTCGGCGTCACGCCGGGTGCAATGCAATTTACGCGCACGCCGCGTTCGGCATAATTCACTGCGGCGAATTTCGTCATGCGAATTACACCGGCTTTTGCAGCGCCGTAAGCAATACCCGATTCCGGCACATGCAACATACCGGCGAGCGAGGTGACATTGCAGATCGCGCCGCCGCCGTTTTCGATCATGTAAGCGATTTCGTGTTTCATCGACAGAAACACGCTGGTCATGCTGACCGCGACGGTGTGATCCCAACTCTGCAAACTCTGCAGATGAAACTCGGGGCCGGCCGCGTCGCGATGCGCATCGCCGACAATATTCGCCGCGATATGCAAACCGCCGAAGGTTTCAACCGTCAATCGCACCACACGCTGAATAGCTTCTTCGTTGGTGGCATCGACATGTTGGAAATGTGCCTGCGCGCCGCTACTGCGCAGCTTTTCAACCATCGCCTCGCCGGCTGTCGTATTGATATCCGCCACCATTACGCGCGCGCCTTCGCGAGCAAATGCTTCTGCCGTTGCGCCGCCGATACCCATTGCGCCAGCTGTCACCAGCACTACTTTATTTTCAAATCGTCCAGCCATGTTCGCTCTCTCTATTATTAGTAACTCAATGTGTTATTGATATTTTTCAATCTGTTGTTAATTTCTTTCAATCCATTTTTGATTTTTTTGAAAACAATTTCTGCAAACATTAAGCAACACGCTGACTGGTGCTGTCCGGCGCGATGGTAAATACCGTAGTGACACAGCGCTCGTGATCGACGAATTTTTTCTCGTCAACCGTCGCCTGATCGACTGTTGCGGTATCGCCCATTAATTTGCGCACGCTTTCGGCACTCGCGTAATAGCATTCGGCGGCACCGTCGAAATCACTGACGCCGAAACCGGTGGCGTGCAGTAATTTTCGCGTCGCGTCTTCATCGGTATGAAATTGCCGATAGAACAAACCGGCGTCGGGCGGCGTGTGCTCGCGCGCAAACGGGCCGTGATATTCGATCCAATATTTAAGAAAGCCCGCGTGTGTGTAATTCGGTAAACGTCGATTGGCAATCAGCACCAACAAGGGACCGTCGCCCGGCAAAATAATATGCTCGCTGCCGGCGAGCGCCGCCGATGCTTCCGGTTCGATCAGCGTTTGTAGACGCTGCCCCAGGCCTTCACACAAACCTACTAGCTTGTTGAAATCGATATTGTCGCCGACGATTTCCAGCATTGCATCGAACGGTCGGCCTTCATCGAAAGCGCCGGCGGCAACGTGTTTTAATTCTTCATCGCGCACACGGTAGGCGCGACAAAATTCGAGCCGCCCCTCGAAGTGTTGTTGCAGTCGCACTGTTTGGCGAGTGAGTGCGGCATCGAATGCCGCATCCGCGACGCCATCGCGGTAGACAAATAACAATTTAATTTTTGGACGCATAGTGATGGCCCTCCGAGACGTTGGTTATGCGTGAAGACGAGTTCTAATGCGCACACGCAATAAATTACATGCGCGCCTTTTTTCGACGATGTCGAAAAAAATCGACTGCTACACGTTGTTATTGTTAGTGCGATATTTATTTGTGTGCGCGGAATAAAATCTTCCGCGCACGATTTAAAAATTTACTTTTTCAACGAAGCATTGTCGATAACGAAACGGTATTTCACATCGCTTTTCAACATGCGGTCATAGGCGGTATTAATATTTTCGATATTCACTAATTCCACATCCGACACAATGTTGTGTTCGCCGCAGAAATCGAGCATTTCCTGCGTTTCTTTAATGCCGCCGATAATCGAGCCGGCCACACTGCGGCGTCCCACGACCAACGCGCCGGTATTGATGGCGCCTTTTAATGGATCGAGCGCACCGACGATGCACATGGTGCCGTCGCGTTTTAGCAGTGAAACATACGGATTGATATCGTGACCGACCGGAATGGTGTTTAACAAAAAGTGAAATTTGCCAGCCGCATTTTTCATCGCTTCAGGATCGGATGAAATCAATACTTCGTCGGCACCGAGCGCGCGTGCATCGTCTGCTTTGCTCGGTGACGTGGTGATCATCACCACTTTGGCGCCGAGTGCATGCGCGAATTTAACGCCCATATGGCCGAGACCACCGAGGCCAATCACACCGACGGTTTGGCCGGGGCCGACCTTCCAATGCCGCAGCGGCGACCACGTGGTAATGCCTGCACACAATAGCGGCGCGGTTGCTTTTACATCGAGATTAGTCGGTACGCGCAGCACGAATTTTTCATCGACGACGACCTCTTCGGAATAGCCGCCGAAGGTCAGATCGTTATTGTGCTTCGGATCGCGCGAGCCGTAAGTGCCGACCATGCCACCTTCGCAATATTGTTCGAGATGGTCGTGACACGAGCCGCACTGTTGACACGAATCGACCAGACAGCCGACCGCGACCAGATCGCCGACTTTGTGCAGCGTCACTTTCGATCCGACACTTTTTACGCGGCCAACAATTTCGTGGCCCGGCACGATTGGGAATAACGAAAATCCCCACTCGTTGCGCGACATGTGAATATCGCTGTGGCAAACACCGCAATACAAAATGTCGATATTGACGTCGTGCGGGGTTGGTTCGCGGCGATCGATTTTAAACGGCGCCAATTTTGCGGTGGCGGATTGGGCTGCATAGGCTGCTACTGAGGTCATGGCATGGGTCCGATTCGTTGAAAAAAGCGGCGACATCTCGGCAAATTTCACTGCCGGTCAACCACTGGGGATGGAAAGGATTTGTTCACGCATTGGCACGCTAAGACAGCGCCTTAACCTAGCGATGCGTCGCTGCGATGTCAATGTTTTCAGCATTACAACTTCGAAATTTAATTGATAAAAAAATACGGGTTTTGCAGATTAAAAGCTAAATACTGGAAACTGAAACAACCCGTATTCACTGGTTAATTAGACTGTCATTAAAACGCTCGAATATACGGCGTGGTTAATTCAGCGCCGCGCGCATACGCACCATGGCAGCAATATGTTGATCCGGGCTGCTAAGCCCTGCATTCATCGTCACCAGCGCCAGATGCGTGGCGCCAGCCTTGCTGAATATATCGCCGGTGCGCTGCCAATCATCTTCCGTCTGCCGACTGAAACTGAGCCTGCATTCAATACCGATGGTAGAAGCATCGCGACCGGCCGTGCGCGCATGCTCGCGCATTTGCTCGAATAAATCGGCTGGCGGTAATTCGGCACTTAGCGCGCGCGACATACCCGGCTCGAATTGCTTGAACAGCGGCATCCAACCATCGCCGATTTCACCGACGCGTTTAATTACACGTGGATCGCTGCCGCCAAACCAGATCGGAATCGGCTGTTGAATCGGCAATGGATTCAGTCCCGCGTTCGGTACGACATCGAATTCGCCGTTGAATTCCACTAGCGGCTGCGTCCACAACTCGCGCAATAATTTCACCTGTTGCTCAAGCCGTTTGCCGCGCTGCGCGAATGGCACGCCGAGCGCAGTGTATTCGACATCGTTCCAACCGCTGCCCACACCCAACCGCAAACGCCCGCCGCTGAGTACATCGACCTGCGCCGCCTGTTTCGCCACTAATACCGTTTGCCGTTGCGGCAAAATTAAAATGCCGGTGACGAGTTCGATCCGCTGCGTAACGCCGGCGAGATAGCCGAACAATACCAATGGCTCATGAAACATATGCCGTTCGCGATACGGCCCCTGCAACCGCTGTTTATCGTAAGCGGCTGCGCTGGCGCCGACGATGTGATCGTACGCGGCGATAAAATCAAAATTATTTGCCTCGGCCGCTTGCGCAAAATCGCGGATGGCAATCGGATCGGCGCCAATTTCTGTTTGCGGAAATACCACACCAATGCGCATTTACTGCTCCTTTTTCTCTCAAGGCCCGCTCTATCTCTGGTGGGAAATTACGCTACCAGGTCGGCAAGCACAGGCGCGAACAAAAATAGATTTTCAAAAAAATTACAGTTTATCGATATGCCTCTCGGACATCGTCAGTGACTAAATATTCCGCGACCTTGCAGCGCGAAAAACGACAAATAGAGCCAATTGACGGAGCAAAGGCTTTATGGAAGCATTGCGCCCGCTTTTCCCGAAGCTCATCCGTACCGAATAAATTCGCGGTGTGGAAACAACCATAACTCAAAATCAAAAGGATATTGCCATGTGCATCGCACGCCTACCCGCTTACTTCACAACCGTTAGTTTGTCCGTCGCACTTGCCGCCTGTGGCGGTGGTGGTGGTGGTTCCAGCTCCACGCCACCGCCTGTAACGCAACAACCCGTGACCGCCACCTTCCCGATCGCGCAGGCGTATGCCAACCAAGTAACCAATGGCTTTCAATTAAGCTTCAACGTATCGGGGAAAACCGGCGGCGTGAATTTCAGCGGCAACGGCACGCTGACCGTTGCAGCAGCGGTGGCTGCTTCGTTTGAAAATCAAACGGCAATGATGAACACGACCACCATCAGCGGCACCGTAAGCGCCAATGGCGGCACTGCACCGCTGAACTCGGTCGTTAGAATGTTTGTCGATTCCAATTACAAAGATCTGGGCTCGGTCGATGAAGACGACGGCACCTACACCGTAGTGAACTCCTACACGCCGCTACCGACTGCCGCGCATGTGAATGACTCCGGCTCGCTGTCGACTTCTACTGTTTATTCCGATCAATCAAAATCGTTAGTAGTTGGCAGCAGCGTTTTAACGTACGTAATCAGCCCGGATTCGGACACCAGTGTCATTTACGATATTACCGAAAAAGATTACGACGCTTCACACACGCTGACGCAGACCACTCACGAGCGCTACAGAATTACCACTAATGCAGCAGTAAGTTTTGCTTCCGCCGATTATCAAAGTGCAGATGGTCAAGATACTGAACATCTAGTCCCGCAATAATTCGCGGCATTCGATTTCAAACGTATGCGACGTTAATCACATTCGTTGTTAATCCCGCTCGGTTTTAATCCCACTCTTTAAAAAACAATCAATCGCCGGCACGCAATGCGACCGGCGATTTTTTTAACTACGCACCCGTGCCACGGCCTGTCGCCACTGTTGCAATTTTTGTTCGGCATTCGCGCGCGATAAGTTCGGCTCGAACACGCGATCGATTTGCCACTGCTGCGCAATCTCATCGGTATCGCGCCATACCCCAACCGTTAGACCTGCTAAATAAGCCGCGCCTATTGCCGTGGTTTCGATCACCCGCGGTCGAATAACGCGCACGCCGAGTAAATCGGCCTGAAACTGCATCAACAAATTATTTGCGCAGGCACCGCCATCAACGCGCAATTCGGTAATCGGCGTATTCGCATCGCTTTGCATGGCTAACAATAATTCCGCGCATTGATACGCAATCGATTCAACCGCTGCACGCGCAATGTGCGCCTGCGTTGAGCCGCGCGATAAACCGAAAATACCGCCGCGCGCATGCGGGTCCCAATACGGCGAACCCAAACCGGTAAACGCCGGCACAAAATAAACACCGCCGCTGTCGGGCACCGATGTCGCCAATGCTTCTACATCGGACGATGCTTTGATAATGCCAAGTCCATCGCGCAACCATTGCACGACTGCGCCGCCGACAAACACGCTTCCTTCCAATGCATAGCGCGGTGTTGAATTAATTTGTGCGGCACTGGTAGTCAATAATCCATTAGTGGATACGCACGCGCGTTCGCCCGTTTGCATCAACATAAAGCAACCGGTGCCGTACGTATTTTTAACCATGCCGGGCGAGTGACATGCTTGCCCGAATAATGCCGCCTGCTGATCGCCGGCAATACCGCCGATTAAAATAGGCGTACCGAAAAACTCCGCGGCGGCATAACCGAATTCACCGCTCGATGGTTTTACCGTCGGTAATAAAGAAGCGGGGATATCGAGCAACGCGAGTAATTCGTCATCCCAACAATTGCGATGAATGTCGAACAACAAGGTGCGCGATGCGTTGGTGACATCGGTGACATGCACAGCACCGTTGGTTAATTGCCACAACAGCCACGTATCAATAGTGCCGAATGCAAGCTCACCGGCTTTTGCGCGCGCTTTCGCACCGGGAATATTTTCCAGCAGCCAAACCAACTTGGTGCCGGCAAAATACGGATCGATTAATAAACCGGTGCGACTGCGAAATAAATCCGTATGTCCATTTTGTTTTAACTGCTCGCATATCGCAGCCGTACGCCGATCCTGCCACACGATTGCATTGCTGATCGGCATGCCTGTCGCACGATCCCAGATCAATGTGGTTTCGCGCTGATTGGCGATACCTATAGCGGCAATATCACGCGGATTAATTCCTGTTTGTTGTAATGCCTGTTGCGCGACTGCGAGTTGCGTGCGCCAAATTTCCAGCGCATCGTGCTCAACCCATCCCGATTGCGGATAGATCTGACGATATTCTGTCTGCGTGGTGCAATGAATATTACCTTCGCTATCGAAAATAATTGCACGTGAACTAGTAGTGCCTTGATCCAAAGCCAATAAATAACGCATATGAATTACACCGATAAATTCAGCTGCATGATGCGTCAGGCGGGCGTTTCAAGCAAATTTACAACAATTTCCATTTATAGTTTTACGCGCGCATCGCATATCAAAGTCGACTGTCTATTGCTGATACGTATATTCCACACACCGCCGCTAATCCATTGCGTTAGATATTTTTGAAACTCCACCTATACTCCCCAAGCTGCAGACAAATACGTACACAACGCACTACGCGTTATTAGCGCAATGCAAAAAATAGAACGCGCCTTTGTGGATTAAATTAATTACATATGCTTCGCAACTTATCGATCAAATACAAATTAGCCATTTCGCCGCTGGTAGCATTAATCGGTTTCGGAGTTTTTCTGGCATTTGTAATTAACACAAGCCTGAATAATATTCAGCGCGTCGATAGTATTCGCGATTCGGCAGCACCGCTGGTTAATCTCACCGCACGCAATCTCGATTTGCTGGAGCAAATGGAAAACCTTTTCAGCGTCGCCGTAGCAACTGGCGATAAAGAGCTGGTCGATTCCGCCGCAAAATCCGAAGCATCTATTTTGGCTAATTTTGCCGCCATTAAAGTGGCCGCCACTAGTGCAGCATCTGTTGCAGATGCGAATGCAAAATCCACGGCCGATCTCGATCCGGCATTGCGCGAATACTTTAAAGAATCCTCGCAGCTTGCGCAGGATTTGATTGCCGGCAATGCCAGCACCGATGTCGCCAAAAAAGCGAAATTAAAACAAGATCATTTCGATGAATTAAAACAGCAATTAGCCGCACAGAAAAACTTCGCCGATACTCATTTTAGCGAAGTAATAGAAAACTCGAACAACGCTGCACGCCGCGCTATTTATGTCGGCACCGGCCTGGGTATTCTGCTGGTGATTACCTTATTGGGTATAAGCATCGGCATTAGCGTGGCGTTGACGCACAGCGTTAAAAAAGTTTCCGATTCGCTGCGCCAAATTGCCCAGGGCAATGGCGATTTGACTGTGCGTGTACACGAGCAAGGCGATGACGAAATCGGCGAGCTGGTGCGCTGGTTTAATTTATTCGTTGAGAAATTGCATCGTGCCGTTTCCGGCGTGGTTGCAGTTACCGATCCGCTGGCGCAGGCGGGAAAACGTTTGCACGAAGTCGCGGAAATTTCCGCGCACAATTCCAGCGAGCAACAATTTTCCACCAACGCATTAATGTCGGCGATGGGCGAATTAATTTTAAGTGTTGGCGAAATTGCAGAAAACGCTGCAGCTACAGCTTCCGCAACACGCGATACCGATAAAGAAGCAAAACGCGGCACCGAGAAAGTGTCCGACGCGGTAACTTCAATCAATAGCCTGGCCGAAGATATTACCGAAGCCGCCGCAGTAATTGGACGTTTGCAAAAAGATGCGGACAACGTCGGCGTGATTCTCGACGTGATTAAAAATATTGCCGAACAAACCAATTTGCTCGCATTGAATGCAGCCATCGAGGCGGCGCGTGCCGGTGAACAAGGCCGTGGTTTTGCCGTGGTCGCTGATGAAGTGCGCACGCTGGCATCGCGCACGCAACAATCGACGCAGGAAATTCAACAGGTCATTCAGAATTTACGCGAAGCGTCAAAAGCGGCTGTTGCCGTGATGACGCAAAGCCAGGATCGCGCGCGCATCAGCGTCGATCAAGCCGCCGAAGCCGGCAACACATTGACCGCAATCTCCGATCGCGTTGCCTCCATCGATGGCATGAGCCATCAAATTGCCGCCGCCACCGAAGAGCAGGATCACGTCACCAAATCGATTCAGCAAAGTATCGGTGCAATGAGCGAATCCGCCAACGCCGTCGCTAATAGCACGCGCGAAGTCAATCAACTCAGCGAACAACTGCGCGATTTCGTAGCGCGCCTGCGCGATGTTTCCGCGCAATTTCGCGTGTAGCTTTGTAAGTTTTTTCTGCCTATTTATTTGAAGTTTTATCTTTTCATCCCTTAGTTATTTAATCGTTATTTACATTTTTTGATTCACAACACCTGGAGCACTACACAATGAAAATGAAGCTTTTGTCACTGCTGATTGCCAGCGCTTGCGCAGGCACCATGCCATCCGCATTTGCAGCGGATGACGCGGCCATTCTTAAACGTTTGGACCACCTCGAAGCTCAACGCAAAGCGGATCAAGCTGAAATCACCGCACTGCGTAACAAAGTACAACAACTCGAGACGCAAAAACCGCAAGCCGCTGCCGGCGTAAGCAGCGATGAAGCCGCAAAATTGCATGAAGAAATTGTTAACGTCGAAAAGAAAAGCGCGAGCCGTGTCGATTCGGTTAAACGCACTTTGGACGCAGAGCGCGATAAATTAAAAATCAACGGGTACATGTCGGTGTATGGCGTTAAAGCAACTGATCGCGCATTGACGTTGGGCTCAGGCGTCGACAATCAGATCAACTTTAAATCCGACACCGTGGCTGCGGTGCAATTCGATTATCAGCTGACCGATAGAGTGAACGCCGTCGTGCAATTGCAATCGGCTGGCAAAAATAATTACGACCTGAAAGCACCGTGGGCATTTTTGGGTTACAAATTGACGGACAGCACTAAAATTCGCGCTGGCCGCATGGTAGTGCCGAATTATCTGTACGCCGATTCGATCGATGTCGGTTACACCTACCCCTGGGTGCGCCCGCCGATCGAAATGTATGGCGTCGACGCTATCGAATATCAGGGTGTTGATGTGCTGCAAAGCTTCAATTTCGGCGGCTGGAATAACACGCTGCAGGTTTTCTTCGGCGATCTGGGCGGTGATAACAGCGGCTATAGCTTGCACTCCAGTTACGGCACTGGCGCCGGCGTGACCCTTAATAACGATGCGTGGACTTTGCGTGCCAGCGCAACACACGCTGAAGGCTTGACGCTCGACCCCACACTCGCCGCGTTTAAAGGCAATATCAATTATTTTTCCGCTGCAGTGCGTTACGACAATGGTGCGTTGTTCGCGCTGGTTGAAGGCAAGCAAGTGCGCGTGAGCGGCGATCTCGACAAATTGACGCCGGATACCGATGGTTTCTACACCACGCTCGGTTATCAGATCGGCGAATTTATGCCGTACGCAACCTGGGCCAAAGCCTATTCGGTTAACGACGCAGATATGATAGGCGTAAACCCAAAACAGCACGTGCAATCGACCGGTATCGGCCTGCGCTACAACCTGAATGAAAAAGTTGTACTGAAAGGCGAAGCGACCAAATACGACCACTTCAACGGCACGCTCGGCGCAAGTGGTTTAGCTGCTGTCCCTTTCGGTCGCTTGGCAACGGATACGGCACAGGGTCTGGATAAAGATGGCGCAACAGTTATGTCGTTGGGCTTTGATGCGATTTTCTAATCGCATTTCACAACTGAAACTTATTTTTTAAAAAGGTGAAATGATGATTCGTAAATTGTTTTCTCATACCGCAATGATTACTGCGTGCCTGCTGCCATTGTCAGCACTCGCCGATGTTGTTGTTATTGTTAATCCATCGGTGAGCGTTACCGCTACGCAAGCGGAGGCCGGCGATTTCTTCTTAGGCAAATCGCCGACTATCGGCGGCGTGGCGCTGAAAGCTGTCGATCAGGAAAGCGGTTCCGCTTCGCGCGATACGTTTTATGAAAAAGCGGCTGGTAAAAATGCGTCGCAATTAAACGCGCATTGGTCGCGTATCGTCTTCACCGGTAAAGGTCAGCCGCCGAAAGCCGTGGGCGACGATTCGCAGGTGAAAGAAGCCGTGGCCAAAGACAAAACACTGATCGGTTATATCGACAGCAGCGCGCTCGATAGCTCGGTGAAAAAAGTAGTAGCCGTTAAGTAATTTTAATTTTTTTAGCCGGAGCTATCGCAAGGTAGCCCCGGTTTTTTTTCGTCTCAATTTCTGCGAACCATTTTATAAAATTTAAAAATCAGTGTGCCGACGCAGCGCTGAGTTGACCCTGCAAGCGAAACTCATACAGATCGAGCCAAACTACATCTTCATAATTCGAACGCAGTTTTATTTTTAGGTAGGTCGCCGTCACTGGCGCAAATTTAAACGTCTGCCAGCCTTCTGTTTTCATTAGTCGAATATTTTGCGGATGAAAAGTTCCAATCGAATGAAACTCACCGGTCGGCGATTCGCTGCCGGCGAATAATTCAAACTCCTTCGGATTGCGGCCGCTCTTTGGAATCAACATATCGAAGCGATCGAAGGTGGCTGCGCGCTCATCTTTAAAAGCGAATACCGCCTCCTCGCCGACTTTGACTTCGCGGTAATTATCTTCCTTGCCATCGTTAGTCACGCTCCACTCCTGGTTCGGTGCGACGATAAGTTGCCCACCATTTTCCATCGACAATAAATTAATCGACGCGGTCTGATTTGCCGCTACCGGTAACTCAGCAGCGGCGGCGAGACCGGCATTACTTTCAGGTGGAGTTTCGGGAGACGCTTCGTGTGACGAGGGCCCTTCAAATACCGGCGAGCTGCCGACGCTACTTGCTGTTCCCGATTCGGCGCGATTTTGCGCCGCTTTATTGCCATCAAAAATGCCAACTTGGTTGAGCGCAATAATTAATCCGGTCACTGCCGTAATGATACCGGCCGCCGCCGTCAAAATACCCGGCAGGGTTTGCCACCACGACGTCTTATTTCTTTCACCATTGCTTTTCTCACCGGTGTCTTTCGCACCCTTGTTATTGTCATCGTTGTTCATAGCAGCGCCCTGAGCATCCAAACGTCATTTAGCCTACCGCAAAAGCTTTAGCGCTGTCGGGAGGAACAAGAGGTAGCGCAATGATGAGGATGTCTGGCCAACTTTCACTTTCGCCGATAGACTGTATATAAACACAGTTAGCGATCTATCAATGAACCCCTCCCTACAACGCCTCTTGCAGCGCCCGGATCTCTGGCGCTCGCGCGATTATCGCTCCAGCGGCGGTATAGCTACGGGTTTTCGCGAGCTGGATCGCGCGTTGTACGGCGGCTGGCCGCGCGCAGCGCTGACCGAACTGTTGCTCGACCGGCCAGGCATCGGCGAGCTGGAGCTGTTGCTGCCCGCATTATCGGCGCTGAGTCGCGAGCAGCTGTCGCAGGTCTGGATCAATCCTCCGTTCGTGCCTTATGCGCCGGCGCTGGCGCGGGCCGGCATAGGGCCCGAATCGTTGTTGATCGTCCGCACCGAGCCAAAACAGCAACTGTGGGCGTGCGAGCAGGCGCTGCGCTGCGCCGCTGTCGGTGCGGTGTTGTACTGGCCGAGCCAGCCATTGCGCTATGCCGAGCTGCGTAAATTGCAGGTCGCCGCCGGCGCGCAGCAGAGCTTCGCCTTTCTGTTTCGCGGTACCGGCAATGCGGCGCACACATCGCCGGCAGCGTTGCGACTGCAACTCGGTGTCGCCGATCGACAACTTTCGGTGCAGATATTGAAACAGCGCGGCGGCATTGCGGGTCAGCAAGTGCAGTTGCCCCGCTCGCTAGTGTTCGATGCGCAGATGCCCTTGTCCGAATGCGCGACGCTGGTGGGCGCGCACCTCACCGCAGAGGAAGACGCGTTCGACGCGATTGCCACGCCGCGCCGACTTATCGAGCCGATTGCCAACCGCCGGCCGTTGCCGCGCCGTTTTTCCGTACGCACCGAACGCCATGCCACGCACTGACTCATCGGCGTCGCCCGAGCCGGTCTGGCTGTGCCTGCATTTTTCGCAACTGGCGCTGGCCGTGTTCGAACGCGATCCGGCACGCCCGGCCATAGCGATCGAGCAGCGCCGCGTATGGTGCAGCAATCGCGACAACCTCGAACCAGGTCTCGCCGTTTCCACCGCAAGTTCGCTCTACGCCGATCTACTGATGCTCGAACGGGAGCCACAACGCGAGGCGGAATTACTGCAAAACCTGGCCTGCCTCGCCTACGGCTTCACGCCGATGGTGACCGCTGCGGCCGGCAACAGTTTGTTGCTGGAAATCGGCAGTTGCCGCCTTTTTTATCGCGGCCTGAGTCCGCTGCTGGCGTTGTTGCAGAGCGCGCTGGAAGAACGCGGCCACGCAGTGTTGTCCGGCGTCGCGCATACGCCGAAAGCGGCGTGGCTGCTGGCGCGTCGTCCACATTTGCCGGCCCTGATCGACGAGCGCCTGCATATCGAAGCGCTATACACACAGCTGGCGGCGGTGCCGATCGACGACCTGCAGATAGCGGCGAATGATCGCGCCGCGCTGCAGCAGATGGGGCTCGCCACACTCGGCGCGGTGCAGGCCCTGCCGTATGCGGCTGTGGGTAAACGCTTTGGCGCCGACGTGGTGAATTACCTGCAACAGCTGTGGGGCGACAGCGCCGATCTGCAGGATTTTTTCCGGCCGGCACCGGTATTCCGTCAGGGGCTGACCTTTCTCGATGGCGTGCCACAGCGGCAGATGCTGCGGTTTCCGATGAAGCGGCTGTTGCAGCGCCTGTGCGATTACCTGCGCGCGCGCCAGTTGCTCTGTCACGTGTTGCGCTGGCGTTTGTACGATGCGCACGCCGTGCAGGCCGACATTGTGATCGAGCTGTCGCGCACGCAAAACGATTTGCCGGCCCTGCTGGAATTGAGCCGTATCAAGCTCGATCAAGTCGTCTTGAAGGAGTCTGTGTTCAGCCTCAGTTTGCACAGCGAGGATTTTTTCGAAGCGGCGCCGGCCAGTACGCAATTGTTTCCCGATGCGCGCGAACAGGACGAGGCCGGACACGCGCTATTTGATCGCCTGCGCGCGCGCCTGGGCAGCGATGCACTACAACGTATCGAACCCTGCGAATCGCTGTGGCCGGAGCGCAGTTGGCAAGTTGCCGATCATCCCACCGCAAAGCGGCCCGCAGTGCGCGGTGGCGGCCCGCGACCGCTCTGGTTATTGCCGCAACCGCAGCCGCTGCGCGAGCGCGATGGCCTGCCGTTATGGAAAACCGCACTGACGTTATTACGCGGCCCCGAGCGCGTCGATAATCACTGGTGGCAGGCCGAGGGCGCAAGCCGCGACTACCAGGTGCGCGATTATTTTGTCGCACGCACGCACGACGACCGGCTGTGCTGGGTGTATCGCGAATTCTTTTTGCCGCTGCTCGATTCGTTTACTGCATCCGAACAGGCCTCGTCCGAAGATGGCGCAACGTCCGCTGTGGCGGCGAGCGAACCGTTGCAGCCGCTGCAATACCGCTGGTTCCTGCACGGCTGGTTTGCGTGAAGCCATGTACGCCGAACTGCACTGCATCAGTAATTTCAGCTTTCTGCGCGGCGCTTCTTACCCGCAGGAGCTGGTATTGCAGGCGCGCGAACTGGGCTACACCGCGCTCGCCATCACCGACGAGTGCTCGCTGGCCGGTGTCGTCAAAGCGCATGTCGCGGCAAAGGAGTGCGGCCTGCCGCTGATCATCGGCGCCGAATTTCAATTGAAGGAAGGCATTAAGGTGGTCGCGCTGGCCACCGATCGCACCGCTTACAGCGAACTGTCGGCGCTGATTACTTTCGCGCGGCGGCGCGCGCCGAAAGGCGAGTACGAATTGCATCTGGCCGATCTCGAACACAATCTGAAAACCAATTTGCTGATCTGGAAAGTGCAGCACGATTGCGCCGGTAACGATTACTACGCCGACATTCTGCAGCGCGGATTTTCGGATCGGCTCTGGCTCGGCTTCAGCAATTTGCTGCTGGGCGATGAGTCCGAACGCTACCACGCGGTATATCAGTTGGCGCTGCGCTGGCAGATTCCGATGGTGGCGTGCGGCGACGCGGCCATGCATCACCCCGCACGCAAAATGCTGCTCGATACGGTGGTGGCGATTCAACACGTCACGCCCATCGAACAGCTCGGCTTTCGCCGCGCCGGCAATGGCGAGCGCTATCTACGCTCGATCGAAACGCTGCAATCGCTGTATCCGCAGGCGATGCTGCAAGAGAGCACGCACATCGCGCGGCGCTGTCGTTTTTCGCTCGACGAACTGAAATACGAATACCCGCCCGAGGTGATTCCGCCCGGTTACGGCGCGCCGGAATATCTGGCGTTTCAAGTCAATCTCGGCGCTAAAAAACGCTGGCCGCAGGGCGTGCCGCTCGATATTCAACAACGCATCGGCGTCGAGCTGGCGCTGATTCACCGGCTCGAATACGAATATTATTTTTTGACGGTGTTCGACATCGTCAACGTTGCACGCGATCGCGGCATTCTGTGTCAGGGCCGGGGATCGGCGGCGAATTCGGTGGTGTGTTATTGCCTCGGCATTACCGAAGTGTCGCCCGACAATGCGCAGTTATTGTTCGAGCGGTTTATTTCCGAAGAGCGCAAAGAGCCGCCCGATATCGATGTCGATTTCGAGCACGAGCGTCGCGAAGAAATCATTCAGTACATCTACAAAAAATACACACGCGAGCGCGCCGCGCTGGCGGCGACCGTGATCTGCTATCGCAGCCGCAGTGCGATTCGCGATGTCGGCAAGGCGCTGGGATTCGACGCGCCCTATGTCGATCACTTAAGCAAATCGCTGGCGTGGTGGGACAGCCCAAACGATTTACAGGAGCGCTTTCGCGAGCTGGGCTTTTCCGGCGAAGCGCACATGGTGCAATTGTTTTTCACGCTGGTGCATCAGTTGCGCGGTTTTCCCCGGCATTTGTCGCAGCATGTCGGCGGCTTCGTCATCACCAAAAGTATTTTGAGCGAGCTGGTGCCGGTCGAAAACGCATCGATGAAGGATCGCACCGTTATTCAATGGGACAAGGAAGATCTCGAAGCCGTCGGCCTGATGAAGATCGATGTACTCGCGCTCGGCATGCTCACCGCGATTCGCAAATGCCTGGCGCTGATTTCGCCGCCGGAAAAAATGCTGACGATGGCGGATATTCCGCAGGGCGACGAGGCGACTTACGCAATGCTGCAGCGCGCCGACAGCGTCGGTGTATTTCAGGTGGAATCGCGTGCGCAAATGTCGATGCTGCCGCGCCTGAAACCGAAGGAATATTACGATCTGGTGGTGCAGGTCGCGATCGTCCGGCCCGGACCGATTCAGGGCAACATGGTGCACCCGTACCTGCGCCGCCGGCAGGGATTGGAGCCGATGCCGGATATTCATCCGGTGATCTGGCCCATCGTCAAACGCACCTATGGCGTGCCGATTTTTCAGGAGCAGGTGATCAAACTGGCGATGGATGCCGCAGGATTTTCCGGCGGCGATGCCGATCGCCTACGGCGCGCGATGGCGACGTGGGGCAAGAACGGCAATCTGATGACCTTCCGCCAGAAACTGATCGACGGCATGTTATTGCGCGGCCATGCGCTGGAGTTCGCGGAAAGTCTGTTCGAGCAAATGAAAGGTTTCGGCGCGTACGGTTTTCCCGAATCACACGCTGCCAGTTTTGCGCTGCTGGTGTACATATCCGCATATCTGAAAAATTATTATCCCGCCGAATTCTGCTGCGCGTTGATGAACAGTCAGCCGATGGGTTTCTATTCGCCGTCGCAATTAATTCAGGATGCGCGCCGCCACAGCGTGGTCGTGCATCCGGTCGCTATCAATAGCAGCGCGTTCGATCACGTCATCGAAAAAGATGCGTGCGGTGTCAGCGCGATTCGTCTCGGTTTTCGCATCGTCAAAGGTTTGGGCGACACAGCGGCGCAACTGATTGTTGCCGAGCGCATGAAAAAACCGTTCGCCGATATGGGCGATTTGCAAAAACGCACAGGCTTGAATGCAGCGCAGCTGGCGGGCCTGATTGCCGGCGATGCGCTGCGCGCGCTCAGCGGTCACCGCCATCAAGCGCATTGGCAGGCGCGCGCGATCAAGGCCGGCGCGCCGCTGCTAACACACGAAAACAATTACGACGATCAGGTGCAGCTGAACGCACCGAGCGAAATTCAAGATATCGTCGCCGATTACAACAGCCTGCGGCTGAGTCTGAAACGTCATCCGATGGCATGGTTGCGCGAACGCCACGAATTATTCCGACAATGCCGGCGTTATGCCGAGCTGGGCGAAATGCCCAACCGTTTCGTGCGCGTGGCCGGACTGGTGACCGGGCGTCAGCGCCCCGGCACCGAAAGCAATCTGATTTTTATCACGCTGGAAGACGAAACCGGCAACACCAATGTCATCGTGCGCGAACCGATTCAGCAACGTTATCGCGAGGCCTTGTTGAAAGCGCGCGTGATGATGGTGAAAGGCGTGGTCGAATCGAGCCAGGGCGTCGTGCACGTGACGGCAGGCGAATTGATCGATTGCAGCCGCTATCTGACCGATATGGAATTGGCCTCGCGCGATTTTCATTGATCATTCAAAATCGCGACGCTGTTAATTTCACCCGAAAATTAATTTATCTTTCAGCAGCAGAAACGAATAATTTCCCACCGCGACATTTCGCTAAAATTGAGACTCGAAATAGTCGAACCACTCAGGAGAGAAGGATGCTGATCGAATCAACCGACAATGACTTCATCGAGTACATCAGCCAAATGCTGCAGCTCTACAATATTCAAACCGCCGCGACCAATCTCGGAAACAATGAGTAAGGTGAAGTCGTTTTTGCAAATCTAGCTCTCAACGAGTAGCTATCAATCGGGATGACAACACGTGAACCAAGTTTTAAGCACAACCGTTTTCACCGAAATCCGCTTCTGGCTATTAATTGTATTTTCGATCGTGCTGCCGTTTTGCATGTACGGCACCCTGCTAATTAAGCGGGCAATATCGCGCGTTACCGTTTTGCTATTTGGCTTCACGCTGGTTGCCATTGCGGGGATTGATGTGTATTTATTGCAAAGCTTGGCGGCACTGGCAAAGCGCACTTCATCTCTGGCCGACGACGCCATTTTTGTTTCCGAAGTATCGCTGGCGCTGTATCTATTGCCGGCCATGTTTGGCGGCATTGGCATCAACATCGTGTCGCATATTTTAGTGAGCCATTTGGTCGATGCCGAAAAACGATTTAAGGATAAAAATTAAATGCCTTCCTTTGATCGGGCCACTAAAAAAAACCCGTAAGCGCCCCGTAAGCTTGCTGACCGATGATGAAAGGCCAGATCAAGCGATTTTAAATAGCCGAATGTCTTTTAAGAAACTACCCGAAATCACGCTGCTGTTTTGGGCGATGAAAATATTCGCCACTACGCTAGGCGAAACCGCAGGAGATTTGATGTCGATGACATTCAATCTCGGCTACGCCACTAGCTCGTTCATACTGGTCGGATTGTTTTTTGTAACTGTCATCTTGCAATTATTATCGAAAAGCTATCGCCCGCTTCTTTACTGGCTGGTCATTTTATCGACCAGCACCGCGGGTACGACTATGTCGGATTTCATGGATCGAACATTGGGTTTGGGTTATGCAAAGGGTTCGTTAATTCTGATCGTTATTCTCGCCGTTATTTTTTCGTGTTGGCGTTTTAGCGAACGCTCGCTAGCGGTCGATAATATTAAAAGTACAAAAGGCGAACTTTTTTATTGGACCGCTATTTTATTTTCAAATACGCTCGGCACAGCGTTAGGCGATTTTCTAGCGGACAATTCCGGTTTAGGTTTCGCCGGCGGTGCGCTGCTAATTGGCTCATTACTGACAGTAATTATTTTGGCGAAGTGGTGGACGAAAATTTCCACTGTGTTTTTATTCTGGACAGCTTTCGTGTTGACTCGACCCTTCGGCGCAACCTTAGGTGATGTGCTGACAAAATCTCACGATAAAGGCGGACTTAACTTCGGCACGATTGGCTCCTCTACAATTTTAGCCGCCGCGTTAGTCGCTCTGATTATTTATGCCCAGCACAAACAGCAGCGCACCCCTATTCACTAGCATTGCCTAACGAATCTCGCTAATTACTGCTTCGATGCCGACAATTTCGACACCGTGTTCATCGATACGAAATCGCACATTGTATTTATCGATATGCATTCCGTAGATGCGCAGCGGCTCATCTTGATACGCCGGGCGCGGATCGAATGCCAGTACGTCTTCTATCATCGCGCAGGAGTCAGTAGAAATATCCTGCGCTACATCGCGCGCAGAGGAATGCCAGCGCACGCGCAAACGCTCAGGCAGCTTTTGTGCAAATCCGGCGCGCGCATCTGCAATAACATCGGCATACGGTAAATACGGTTTGATATCGAGTACGGGCGTGCCGTCGAGTAAATCCGCTCCGCGAATATATAATTTCACGCCCTGCGCAATTTCAATTTTCTCCAATCGCACCACCGACAACCCGATGGGATTAGGACGATGCGTCGAGCGCGTCGCGAATACACCAATTTTTTCATTGCCGCCCAAGCGCGGTGGACGCACCAACGGTTTCCATTCCTGTGTCGATATACCGTGAAAAATAAACGTAATCCAAATATGCGAAAACGTATCGAGTCCTTTCACCGCGTCGGCCACCGCATAGGGCGGCAATAATTCAATAACTGCCGGCGTCTGCGCCAAGCCAGGTTGACGCGGAATACCAAACTTTTCCTTAAATGGAGAATGGACAACACCAATGGCATCGAGCGAAAAATTCTGCGGGAAAGTCATGCTGCAACGATTAACTCATCTTGTAGCCATTGCTGTAATAGCCCAACCGCCTGCGCGGGCACTTGCTGCTCCGGCAAATAATTAGACAACAATTCGCACACCGCACTGAACGAATAACCCTGTTGAAAGTGTGCGAGCGCTGTCACTTCCAAAGGCGTAGCCGGCCGAAACATTAATTTCAAT
Organism: Verrucomicrobiaceae bacterium; assembly: GCA_028293825.1. GTDB lineage: Bacteria > Pseudomonadota > Gammaproteobacteria > Pseudomonadales > CAMLJR01 > CAMLJR01. Next base: position 166,590 of record JAQGNY010000019.1, on the reverse strand, counting down.
TGCTGACGCCAAACAAGCCATGGCTGAGCGATATCCTGCGCAACTACCGCCGGCGGGTTTTCATCGGCGTTTAGCGCGCGCCACAACTGCGGCGTATTCGTACTCAACGCAATGATCTGTAACGACGGTGCAAATTCCAACAGCAAATCCGTCCACTGCTCCGGCAACAGCGCCGCAAAATAGTTGGCTGACAATAACTTCTTTTGCACTGCATCGAAGGCATGACACAGCGTCCACTCGAAGTGCGCCAATTCATACAAATCCAAATGTTCGCAATATGGCGGCGTGGTTCGAATAAATTCGCAAAGATCGCTACCCACCCAGCGCATCGAAAAATAATGCGATGGATGCACCTCGATGTACGCAATAATCAATTCAGCGAACGCATCATCGCCGAGATAAATTTTCAACGACTGATAATCGGCCGCAAGCGCTTCAACTATTCGCACGCGATAGGCATTGCCATAAATACCGAGTCGGGTAACCTTCGTTACTTTTTCGGTTTCAACCACCAAGTCGCTTGGTAGACTTTGCGGATCGAGCAAATAATTCTGCAATGTTTGTTGTATCTGTTTCAGCGTAGCGGTCATGCGCGCAAACCTGCCGTATTTTTCTGTAGCGGCGCAGCATTCAGTGACTGTGAATTATTTGGTGCCGAACTATTTGTGTGGACCGAGTTTTTATTCAGTAACGAATCATTGGCGTGCTGCAAAACGTTAGCGCCAATTGCACGCGCCTGCTGCAGCTCAACCAACAATTCAGCCAATGGCGGAATATTGTCGTCGCGTTCGATCATCGTCGCGACCGGACCGAATAAGCGCAGCGCTTCGGCGTAAAGCTCCCACACCGGCGCCACAACCGGATGATCGTGGGTATCGATTAAATAATCGCCGCGATTGAGATGTCCGGCCAAATGAATTTGGCGCACACGCTGTACCGGTATATTGCGCAAATACTCGAGCGGATCGAATTCATGATTAAACGCGCTCACATACACATTATTTACGTCGAGCAACAACAGGCAATCGGCCTGCTCCGCCACTTCGCGCACAAACTCCCACTCGGGCATGGCCGAAGCAGAGTACGTGATATAACTCGATACGTTTTCCAGCAATAATTGGCGCCCGAGAAAATCTTGCACACGCTTAACCCGCTCCACAATGTGCGCGAGCGCTTCTTCCGTATAAGGCAATGGCAGTAGATCGTGCATATTGAGTTGATCGACGCCGGTCCAACACAAATGATCGGAAATCCATTCGGGCTCGATACGTTGCGCCAATGTTTTTACGCGCTGCAAATAATCAAAATTTAACGCATCGCTGCTGCCAATCGATAACGCCACGCCATGCATGACGACCGGATACAGCTCGCGCACGCGGTCGAGATAATGCAGCGGCTTGCCGCCATCGACCAGATAATTTTCGGTGAGAATTTCAAACCAATCGAGCGCAGGCTTTTCTTCAAGAATAGTTTCGTAATGCTGACGGCGCAGCCCGAGCCCATAGCCTAGCGATTCGCGCATTGTCATAACCATTCCTGTGCGGTGATTTCAGTTGTCGCGCGAGTTATCGCGAAAGTTGTCGCGCAAGATTTTAATTGCTGCGCAAACGTATAAAAAAAACTTCGCTTCGGAGCAGCACTCCCAATCAAATGGATAGCAGATTGCTCCGAAGCTAAGGCCGTATTATTCGATCATTAACTACCGAATAACCCCTGTTGCAGGGCAGATTATTGCGTAACTTTGCCACCTTTGCTGTCGCATTCTGCCTTAGTAACTGCTTTAAAACCGTGACCCTTACAAGTGTTCTGTCCTTTGCAGGAATTCTCAGCAGTTTTGCAATCGGAGGTGCCTTTGCACGAGTTAATTCCCGCACAGTGCACGACTGCTTCTTCCGCATGAACAACTGAAGTGACGGTTAAGCCGCCAGCGAATAAAGCAGCAGTGGCAGCGGCGAGCATAACGGATTTAGATTTTTGCATGGTAGTTCTCCTGGGGTAAATAAAAGTAATAAAAGTAATTTAAACAATGGTTAACCAACTACAAAACTATCATCTACTTAAAGCAAATGGCGCCGTTTGCTCCTTAAACCAGCGTCAATTCATACCGATCACCGCGCACTAAATAATGAATCGCGACAATCTCAGGCAACTCCCTGTGCCAAAAACTATGCGCTAACTCTACGCAACCTTCTTTATTTTTCGCCAAAGTAAATGGTCCAGAGAAAATGCACCGGGGCCGCGCGCGACAATCAGTAATAAAGCCGCAGCCCACAATAAATGATCGGGATAATTCGCCGGATAAACGAATAGCTGAATGACCAGCGTCATGCCCAGCAAGCCCAATGCGCTGAGACGAGAAGCCAAACCTACGAGGATTAATACGGAAAACAAATGCTCTTGAATAGTCGCGAGATACGCGGCCAATTCTGGCGGCAATAAGGGCACACGATATTCTTCGCGAAATAAATCGAAGGTGCTATCGGTGATAGTCCAGCCATCCACTTTAGTCTGACCGGAACGCCAGAACACATCGGCCACAGCCACCCGCGCCAACAATGCAATCACGCTATATGGGATCTTTTCGAGAGTGCAAACCGCGCTATTTAGTACTTTTTGAATTGCCATCACTACCCGCCCCGTTTGTTTTATTCGATGCTGATGGGGCTACTTTAAAGGCAAGTGTTCACAGCGCAATCGCCGGGTTATCACATTTTTATCACGAAGTTGAAAGCAGCTAATTATGGTTTTTATACAGCTTGTGCGCCGATTTCATATTTCGTTTGCAGCTTAACCGGAGCCCTGCTCAATCAGCAGCGCGAACGGTTCGCTCTTTAACAACCGTGGTTGGCTTTGCAGATACCAACAACGACTTCCCTAATTTAATGCCGGGCAATTCCACGTACTTATAGATAACGAAGCCCACTGCGCTCACGATCATCAACAATATCAGCGAAAACCCAGTCCAGCGAAGCAGGCTCAGCGGGTGCCCATTCAATACAAACGCAAAAAATGGCAGCACTAAAATCAGGTGGAAGATATAGACCGAATATGAAATATCGGCCAAAAATTTTGAGGAGCGATGTTTAAAGACGGTATTTAACGCTTCTTTAAGTCTATGTGTGGAAGCGTGATCAACGCAAAGAAACCACCAACTAAACAAAAACAATGCCGGCATGTAGATACTTCTGTTGCCAAGCAGTAAAAAGACAACGGCAACTGCGGCTATCAAATATCTTACCTTCGCCTCTTTATTGATTAGCAGATAAGCCAGCGCAATCCCTGCTGCGAAATTATGAAACTTCAGCGGCAGAAAGCTTGGCATCGGATAATTGAGGCCAAGTCGAGTCGATGCAATACCCAGAGCCAACATAGCAAGCATTGTCAGTGTCAGGAAATTCAAAAAATTCTTTTTCAAAAAGAAAAACAACACGGGAAAGAAAACATAAAACTGCATCTCCAGCCCCAAACTCCAATCCGGCAACGGCGTGGAGAATGCAAATGAGGGCAACAAACCAAAGATAAACGTTATATGCAGTAAGAAATTTTCAAAATAATTGGGAATGTAATATCGAATCATCTCGGTCGACTGATGCGACAAGGCATGTACCGAGGTTTGCTGAATGATAAGTCTGCATTCGCCCAAATAATGCGATAACACCAACGCGACAATTAACGCGAGGTAGTACGCTGGCGCTATTCGAAAAAATCGCCGGATAAAAAAATTCTTTATGCCAACGCTCGAACGTAAACCATCGTAGGCCTTGCTGGTTGAGCACTGAAAATAAATCAGAAATCCCGACGCCAACATAAATGCATTAACCGCTTCCTGACCTAACGGTCCAGCCAGAATAAAAGGCCCACCGCCGAGAATTGATGCATGATGAAAAAATACAAAGATAGCCGACCAGCCTCTCAAAAAATCAAGAAAGGCGATATCGTGCTTAATCGCGGAATTCATAACTACACCTTTAAATCAGTGATTATCTGGGGAAGCTGCAAGTGGCCGATAAAAATGATTCGAGGCGAAGTATTGAGAGGGGATTTTTTTATTGATGGGCAGATTACCTTGATACTGCTTGGTTATCTACCTTGTTCTTTTGCACACACTGGAGTTGTGACGACGCTATCACTCTCGATAACGTCATCCAACAATTAGAAACCTTACAAAACGCTTACAGTTAAAAATATTTCAATTTTTAATTTAATTATTTAAACATTAACAATTATTTTTCCGTGCGGACTTGCCGCCTGTGCCGCCCATGCCTGGGCCGCCTGATCGAGATTAAATTCTGTAATATCTACAGACACCTCACCCGCGCGCGCATAACCAAGTAAACGTTCATAGGCTGCGCGGCGCTCTGATGCGGGACGCTGTCCAGTACCGACACCAACGTGCGAGCGAAATACTAAATCGCGCAACGACAATGTAACGGTCTGTCCCGCTTGCACGCCGATACTCATCATGCGCGCGCCGGGCGCAGTGGCTTTCATTGCCGCTTCTGCAGGCGGGCCGTAAATCACATCGAGCACGACGTTATAGCCCGTGCCCGCCGCTTCTTTCAGCGCGGCCAAGTCATCGCCATGTCCAAGCTGCACCACTTCATCGGCAATATCGCGCTGCAACAGACGATCGAGTGCAGTGATATTGCGCGCCGCCGCGATAACACGACCCGCCCCCATTGCGCGCGCCAACTGCAATGCAATTTGTCCGAGCGGACCGGTGGCGCCGAGCACTAACACCGTTTCGCCTTTTTGAATGCGCGCTTCTTCCAGCGGAATTAAAGCGCCAGTACCGGAAATGCCGAGTGCAATCGCCTGTGCATCATCGATGCCGTCGGGAATCGGCCAGACTTCTTCCGCCGCTACAATCGTGCGTTCGCTGAATGCACCAAACGGCGCAATCGCGTGTCCGAAATAAACCCGTGAACCATCGGCTAAACGGCCCGCGCCTTCCCCGCCAATAACCAACGGACCATTTACCGGCCCGAAAAACCCAGCAGCGCGCATTAAATCGGTTGGACCAATCGAGCCCGCGCTGACTTGAATTTCCAGCGCACCGGCAACCGCTTGCGGATCGCGAAATTGCTCGACTTGGGGCGTACCATTTTGTTGATGCAGAACAGCGGCTTTCATTGCGCTACCTCTCGATTATTAAGTTATTAAAATAAATTTACCCGCGACGAAACATCGCGGCTGCGCCGCACCACATTACAAATTTGACATCTGCTAAGGCGACGGCCGCGAAAGAGTGGTGTTGACCCGCAGCGAGGTTTAAGCTGCCAGCCTATCTGATCGCGCAGTTTTTTTTCAAATAAAATGCGAGGCACCATCATGACGTGGCTACCACTCTCCGCTATTAACGCTAATACTTTTGACAGCGATGCTAACGCACTCAAAGCGCTACAACCTGCTGCTTATCAAAGTCTCAACGATTTTCTTGCGGTCGCCGATCAAGTCAATGACCGCGCCTTGTTGTCGCTGTGCAAGCTATACATCGCGCAGACATTAAAATGCCGTACGCTACTGCCACATGCCGATTCGGCACTATTAGACGCACTGACAAATTGGCCGAGTAATAAACGGTTTTCTCCCGCCGAGCGCGCCGTGCTCGATTTCACCGATCAATTTATGGTGGCTGCAAAAGATATTTCTGATGCGCAAATACAAGCGCTGGCGCAGGCGCTCAATGTGAGCGAGCCATCGACCTTTGTTTACGCTATTTACATTAACGAAGGTTATACGCGACTACTGACATTTTTCGATATCGATGCAGAAATTCGCGCAACATCGAATCAATCAGCATCGGTGCTCGGTGAAAAATCCGATCGCGAAAATATCGAATGGGTTGAGGGCAAAAAATCCGCTACCGATCCGCGCTTATTGGCCGCGTATTACGCATTTAATCTCGCCACTTGCTCACTACATGGTATTGATGAAATCACCGACGAAATTGTGCGCCTGCGCAGTGCCGAATATCACGACTGCAAGTTCTGCCAGAGTGTGCGCCGCGTCGTTGATCTACCAAATGGCACTGACGATTTAATGCAGGAGGTGCAGCAAGCGCACGGCAGCACGCGCCTTACTGACCAGCAGAAAGTTGCGCTCGACGTGCTCGAAATATTTGTAACGGCGCCGTCGACAGTTAGCACCGAGCTGCAACAAAAAATTCTGCAGCATTTTTCACCGGTGCAAATTGTCGAACTGCTACTAAAGGAAGTGTTCTGGATGTCGAACAAGCCGATGATTTCGCTGGGCACTGATCCCGGTGCGGTTTCATCGACAGCATTAACGCCGTTTGAATATGATGCCGCTGGCAATTTTAAGCTGCTGAAGAAACGCGCGTAAGGGACCTACTGAATGCCGCGATATTTTTCTTTGAAAAGTATCGCGGTATAAATTCAAAAAATTACTTTCATCAAATTTATAAAAACTTAATTAATCGCTACTGCTGGCGAGACCCGCTGCACCGGCAACGTAAAAGTAAAACACGTTCCGCTGCCCGCCTCGCTCGCTACTTCGATCGCACCGCCGTGCAATTCGATCACCCGTTTCGCAATCGCCAACCCCAACCCAGCTCCCCCCGAATATTCATTGCGACTTTTATCGACGCGATAGAAGCGGTCGAATACATACGGCAAATCCTTTTCAGGAATGCCAGAGCCGGTGTCGCGTACCTGCACTTGAATAGATTGGCGCTGCGGATGCACGGTGACCTCAACCTGTCCGCCAGCGGCGGTATGGCGCAGCGCGTTATCCAATAAGTTTTCGAGCACGCGTTCGATCAACGCAATGTCGCCATTCACAAATGGTGTCGCGCGGGAAATACGCGCAATTAATTCGATTTCGCGCTGGCTCGCGGTCAATTCAAATTTTTGTACAACGTCATGCGCCAGCTCCGCTAATTGGAAAGGTTCGCTGTTTAAATGGGTATCGCCCGCTTCAAGCTTGGTGAGTTCGAATAATTCGTTAATCAGCACGCTCATGCGCTGACTTTGTTTGAACGCAATTTCTAAATAATTGCGACGTTCGGCGTTCGATAATGCGCTGTCTTTTAACAGCAAGGTTTCCAAATACCCACGCAACGCCGCCAGCGGCGTGCGCAAATCGTGCGAAACGCTGGCAATTAATTCACGGCGATCGATGTCCGTTTTTTGCAGCTCACGCAGTTGATTATTAATTTGCGTCGCCATGGCGTTATAGGCATGACCGAGCTTGTCGATCTCGTCGCCCGGTTTTTTTAACGATGCGAAATGCGGCACCAACTCCAACGGCTGACCGCGCTCCACTGGCTGCATTGCGGCAACCAAATGTTTCAGCCAGCGTGTTAAAAATAAGGTCGTACCAATACCGAATACCAACGCGGCAATTAATCCGAGCCCCATAAACCACATGCCTTGGCGCAGGATCAGACTGACTTCCAACCGCTGCGCCACGGCATCGCGCGAGTGGCCGCCGAGAATTACGTATAAATAGCCTTTCTCGGGATGTTGTGTGTCGATTGCCGCCGCTGAAAATACTTTGCTGCGCATTGCATGCGCCGGATCTTCACCGAGCAATGGAAACATCATTTCGCCGCCGACAAATTGTTTAACCGGTGCGATATCGACCCGCGTTTTTAGCGGCATTACACCGCTGGCAGCACCCACCACCTTGCCCTCGCCATCGATTAAATACACTTCAATATCTGGATTGATCGCCATGAATTGATCGAACTGCCGTTGCAATTGCTCCGGCATATCCGCCCAGCCCATATTTTTATTGAGGAAGCGTTGCGTCAACGTAGCCGCGAGATCTTTATTCAGCGATTGACTGACCGCGTCCTGATACAAACCGAAGCTATACATTTGAATGTAAAAAAAGAGCACGCCCATCCCGCACAGCAGCGCGATGATCAGCAGCATTAATTTACCTTGTAGCGTTTTCAGCATAATTATTTTTCTGCCTCGGCAAATTTATAACCGACGCCCCACACCGTTAACACATAACGTGGATTCGCCGGATCGGCTTCCAATTTCGCGCGCAGGCGATTCATATGCGAATTTACCGTGTGCTCGTAACCGCTGTGGCTGTAACCCCATACCTGATCGAGTAGCTGCGCGCGCGTGTAAACGCGGCCGGGATTCAGTGCGAGATGCAGCAACAAATCGAATTCCTTGGCGGTGAGATCGAGCAACGCATTGTGCAACTTCACCGTACGGCGTTCGACATCGATGCTCAGATCGCCAACTTCCAATAATTGACGGGCTTTGATTTCACGCGAGGCGATGGCATCGATACGCCGAAATATCGCTTTCACACGCGCAATCAATTCCATAACGCTAAATGGCTTGGTCAGATAATCGTCCGCGCCCATTTCCAAACCAAGCACACGATCGAGCTCGGATGATTTCGACGTCAGCATCAAGATCGGTGTGTAATTGGATTTACCGCGCAGGCGGCGACAAATTTCCAAACCGTCCATTCCCGGTAGCATCAAATCGAGAATAATCAGATCGTAATTTTTTGCTTCCGCCTCAGCCAAACCGCCAATGCCGTCGTGAATTAATTTCGCCTGACAATCGTTGTCTTTCAGATGTACGCCGATCAACTCGGCGATATCTTTTTGATCCTCGATCACCAGCACGCTACGTTTTTGCATGAGTTAACTCCGGTGTGCGCGCGCATCGAATCATTTTTTTGTCTTTCATTATTTAAATCGACATTAATTAAGTGGTGGATTGAATCGATACATTTTAATCGGGCAAGGACATCGACTCGATAATCACCTCGCCCTGCTCGCGGCGAATCGTTAAAAAATCAGGACCGTCATCAAGATTAATCGTCATATCGCCCGCCCAGTGCGGTTGATTACTTCGCCAGATCTTTAACAATGGATACGGCGATTGCAACGTTACGAACGCAGCTTCATCGGCACTGGCATTGACGTCGTCGATGGCCAACTCCAACGCGGCGACATCGCCGAGATAAGGCAATGTCGACGCTGGTGCAAATGCGCGCAGAAAATGGGGAAACTCACGACCGTAGTCATCGAGATTAGCCGACCGCGATGGCTGGGCGTCGATAAAACAATGCGCGCTGTAACTAAAAAACTCCTCGCCGACCAATTTTTCGATAACTGGATAGGCGATACGCAGTGCACCGCATAAATTGCCGCGCCAATTATTGCGATAAATGGCTAAGCGTTCGCCACCGTCATCAACCGCGTGCAACTGCACCGGCAGACTTTGCTCGCCTTGTGTCAGCGCATGCATAAATTCAATTTGCCATTCACGCAACGACGTCATTGGCGACCTCGCTGCTTTCGAGCACGCGTTGCCGCCGTTGATCGGCACTGTCTTTCTCAGCGAGCAGTATTGCCAGCGCCGGCAATTGCGCATCCCACTCGATTAAGGTTGGCTTATCGCCAACACAGCGCAGCGCGTATTCGTAAAGCGACCACACACGTGCATCGACCGGCGCACTGTGCGAATCGATTAAACCCTGTGCGGTTTCGCTAAAACCGGCAAGATGAATTTCCTGCACTGCCTCGGCATCAAGTGCCGCAATAAAATCATGCGCATCAAAGTTAAGATTAGTGGCACTGACGAAAACATTATTCACGTCGAGCAACAGACCGCAGCCGGTTCGTTGCACCAGCGCGTTTAAAAATTCACTTTCTGCAATCGTCGAATGCGAAAAATCCAAATAGCGCGAGGGATTTTCAATTAATAACTGGCGGCCAAGATACTGTTGCGTGGCGTCGATATTTTCGTCAACCACACGCAGCGATTCTTCGGTGTACGGCAGCGGCAGTAAATCGTTGGCATAAACACCATCGATACCGACCCACGCCAAATGATCGGAAATAAATAACGGCTCAAACGTATCGGCTAGCATTTTCAATTGTTGTAAATGCGCGGATAGCGGCGCCTGCGCCGAACCTAACGACAAACCGATGCCGTGCAAGCTCAACGCGTAATCGTTGCGCACCCGCGTCAACAAGTGCTGTGCGGGGCCTGCGAGCGCAGCTGCATCGCGACCCAAAAAATTTTCGCTATGCACTTCGACAAAACCGAGCTCCGGGCGCACGTCGAAAATATCTCGATAGTGCGCGCTGCGCAGGCCGATCCCGCTGCTGATGCTGTCGCTCGCGCTGCTAGTCGCGTTGTTTCGCGCGCTGTCAGTCACACCGTTACGCAATGGCATGTGGACTCGCTTTAATTAATTGCGTTTTCTGGATGCCATTATTTTTTAACAACGGTACCGCCAACGATTTTTTCGCAAGTGCCTTTGGGTACATAAACCCACGCCTCTTTGTTGCCGTCGACTTTAACTAAACCGGCACACGAATTAGCCGAAGTGGCGCAATCGTTTTTGCCCGCTTTTGCTATTCCGGCACATTTTTCGTTATCTGCTGCATAAGCGCCAGTGCTCATCGCGCCAAGCACAACCGCGCCAGTCAATGCGGAAATTATTAAACGATGGGTATTTTTCATGGTTGAATCCTTATGGGTTGATCGGTTAAAAGAATTGGGTTCATAAAGTGAAAGAATTGGGTTCGTCTAACTGCAACTCTGACCGTTTGCATCCAGCCTCCTGCATCTACGTACGCTGCAAACCTCTCAGCAATCGGTCGACGCTACTTTCGCAAACAACGATCACACGGTACTCGCGCAAATGTCACGGTTTTATCACAGCGCGTTCCGCTTTATCATCGGTTGTAGCAGCCGCGCGTATCAAACGGTGCTATAAAGAGCGCGACGACAACATAATTACACGGCGTCTTCGATCATGCCCGTCACCCGTTCGCCCTATCAACTATTGACCGTAACGCTCATCGTGATGCTGGTCATGCTGACTTTAACGGTTGGCGCCACACTGCAAATCCACAACCTCAATCGACGCATTCAAAACGATCACATCCTAGCGACGCTCAACAGCACTGCGCGCCTGCTCAATACCTGGCATCGACAATATTTACGCGCGTTGCCGTTGTTGAGCGACAACGCTGAAATTAAACGTCGCGCGGCCGTACTCATTGCCGCACACGCCCGCGGCGAAGCGCCCGATGGCGGTGATCGGCAGGCCTTTGAAGCTGTCTTTACCGCGCAATACATGAGCATGGGTTATCGCGATTATTCGCTGATCGCCGCCGATTCCTGGTTGTTGGCATCGTCGGTAACGGGAAGTATTCATCGCACTATTCTCAACCCAGTACTGGTTGCGCAGGTGAACAAGACGATACAAACCAATCAGCCGACACTGCAGCCGATGATGGCGCAAACCAGTGACGTACAAGATCCGCGCTTATTTTCCGGCACGTTGAGTTTGGCCTTGTGCACGCCGCTGCAACCGACGCCGACGCTTGCAGCGGTGTTGTGCTTGCGCATCGACGCCAACGATATCTTTAACGAAGTGTTGAGCACCGCGCGCGTCGGCGAAAGTGGCGAGGCTTACATCATCAATCGCGACGGTCGCATTTTATCGCCGAGCCGATTTAAAAAGGTGCCTAGTTATTCGCGCGATCAATTGGCCTCGTCGAAATACCCAAGCCTATGGTCGCGTGTGCCGCCGCGCGGGAAGGAGCCGCTGACAAGCTCGATCCGCGATGACAATTATCCGCTGACTCGCGTTGCCGATGTGTTATTGCGCAGCGGCGAAACCGGCTTCATGGAGGACTACGACGACTATCGCGGCATTTCGGTAATTGGCGCCGGCCGCTGGATCGGCGACATGAATATGGGATTGATCGTCGAGCAGGATGCAGCCGAAGCGTATGCGCCGCATCGCGCGGCGAAAACCATCATGATAGGCCTCGGTGTGATGGAGGTTTTTCTGGTCGGCGCACTGGCGATGATATTTATGCGCGGCCGTCGCGATTTAGCCGAACGCGAAGCGCGTATTCGGCATCTGGTCGCCAATACGCCGGCGATTGTTTTTTTGAAGGATGCGCAGGGCCACCTGCAAATGATTAATCCCACCTTCGAAAAAGAAACCGGCATCAATGCCGCGCGCTGTCTCGGCAAACTGCTGACGGAGGCATTACCGCCGCAATGGTCAGCGTTATTCGACGATAAAGACGACGCGGACATTTTGCAGGGCCGTATTTTCGATGAGGTGATCGAACTGCCGACCGCCTTGCAAACCGAAGCGCGGCGTTATTTTCGCATCGTGCGTTTTCCGGTTTACAACGGCGGCGGCACCACCGCACAGTCGATCGGCACCATCGCGATTAACACCACCGAAGTGTGGCGTTATCGCATGCAGCTCGAAGCGCTTAACCGCGATCTCGAGCGCATCGTCGACGAGCGCACGGCGCAATACCTGCGCGCCAAACATGAAGCCGAAGCGGCGACGCGCGCGAAGAGCGAATTTCTCGCCAATATGAGTCACGAAATTCGCACGCCGCTGAATGCGATTATCGGTTTGTCGTATCTCGCGTTAAACGATGAGCTGACGCCGCCCGCGCAAAATTATCTGCACAAAATTCAACGAGCCGGCCAGCATTTACTCGACACGATTAATTCGGTGCTCGATTTTTCGAAAATCGAAGCCGGCAAATTAAATATCGACAATCGTCCGTTTTCGCTGCAACAACTGGTCGACAACGTAATGAGTTTTATCTGGCAGAAGGCCGATAGCAAAGGCCTTGAAGTGTTGGTCGAAATCGATCCGCAACTGCCGAATAATTTAATCGGCGATTCGCTGCGTATCGGTCAGGTTCTGATTAACTTCTGCAACAACGCGGTTAAATTCACCGAGCGCGGCGAAGTCGCGTTACGCATTCAACAGTTGCGTAACGACGGCGATGAAATAATCGTGCGCTTTGCCGTAAGCGATACCGGCATCGGGATTTCCAACGTCGAACTGCAAGCGTTATTTATTCCATTCAACCAAGTCGATAATTCATCGACACGGCGCTTTGAAGGCACCGGCCTCGGTCTTGCAATCAGTAAAAATTTGGCGGAATTGCTCGGCGGTACCATTTCCGCCGCGAGCATCCCCGCCACCGGCAGCACCTTCGCGATTGAAATTCCGCTGCGCTCGGCACTCGTCGAAAACCCGGCATCCATCCCGCAGTTATCCGCGCAAAAACCGGTTCTGGTCATCGATGACAATCCGCACGCGCGCAATGTGCTCGCGGATATTCTGCGCAGTCTGAGCTTTCGTGTTACTGAAGCGGATTCCGGTGCGCAAGCGCTGGAGCAGATCGCATTGAATGACGGTCGCAGCGAACCGTTCGCGTTGATTTTTATCGATTGGAAAATGCCGGAGCTTAGCGGGCTCGATACCGCGCGGCAGATTAAAAAGCTCGGCAACGCAGCGGCGCAGCCGCATTTGATTCTGGTTGCACCGCATCACTCGGCGCGCGAAATGGATGCTGAACACAGCGAAATTTTCAGCGCAGCCCTGTGCAAACCGATTACCGCATCGGCGGTGTTCGACACCATCGCCGTGTTGCTGCTGCCGGATTATCAGGCGACGCCGCGCGCCAATACTGCCGGCCCGCTAGCGCGCACCATCAATATTAGCGGCGCCACTGCATTATTGGTTGAGGACAACACCATCAACCAGGAAGTGGCAGTCGCGATTCTGCGCTCAATGGGAATGACGGTCAGCATCGCCAACAACGGTGTCGAGGCCGTCAATCGCGTGCGCAACGAACAATTCGATGTGGTGCTGATGGATGTGCAAATGCCATTGCTCGATGGCTACGCGGCGACGCGCGCAATTCGCGCCGATAAAACAATTGTGCAACCACCCATCATTGCAATGACCGCGAATGCAATGCAGGGCGACCGCGATGAATGTATCGCTGCAGGAATGAACGATTACGTCGCCAAGCCGATAAGTCCGGCCGAATTATTAATGACGTTGAGCCGCTGGATTCATACCGGTGCGGCGCAAATGGGCGGCAAGACGGCGGCCGTTAATGCGCAATCACCTTACAAACAATTGCCGTACGACCAATTGCGCGCGCTCGGCCTCGATACGCAGCAGGCATTGACGTTGTTGATGGAGCGCGACGCGCTGTATGCGAAGGTGTTGCTGCGTTTTCGCAGCGATTACGCGAATGTCTCGGTGATCTTGAATAACGCACTGCAACAACAGGATTTCACCAGCGCCATTCGCATGATGCACACATTGAAATCATCAGCGGCGACCATCGGTGCGCACTCGCTGCACAATCTGTGCGCCGCCATCGAAGCCGAACTGAAAGGCGAGCGCATACCCGCTGCCGCGATCGCTGCACTGGCGGCGGAAACAACGCGTCTAATAGCCGGGTTGAATGCATTGCTGCCGGGCGGCGACGCGCTCACGCTGATTACATAAAGACGCTATCATTCCAGCTCTTTTTTTAGCTTTATCAGCGCGAATTTAACGGCGCGCGGTCAGCTGCGAACACGAAATACCTCTGGGGAGGTATTCACTTAACAGGTCAATCGTCATGCGGATACTGCTAGTAGAGGATGATCGCGAGCTCGGCCAGGCTGTGCTGAGCTCATTGCAACACGAAGGCTACGCCACCGATTGGGTGCGCGACGGCAACGCCGCATTGCACGCACTAAAGCTCGAACATTTTGATTTATTGTTGCTCGATCTGGGGCTGCCGGATCTCGACGGCCGCGAAGTTATTCGCATCCTACGTCAGCGCAATCAAAACTTACCGGTGCTGGTATTAACCGCGCGCGATGCCATTGAAAGTCGCGTGCGTGCGTTGGATTTAGGCGCCGACGATTACATGATCAAGCCGGTCGAAATTGCCGAGTTATGCGCGCGTATTCGCGCATTGGTGCGACGCCGCACCGGCACCGCCACACCGCGTTTGCAACTGGGCCTGCTCGAACTCGATCTGTCGAGCAAGCAGGCTTTTGCACATGGCCGCGCGCTCGATTGTTCCGCGCGCGAATGGAGCGTGCTCGAATATCTCGCGCTGCATGCAGGTCAGGTAATTTCCAAAGAGCAATTGATTCAGGCCATCGCCAACTGGGATCAAATGTTATCGGCAAATGCGATCGAAGCTTACGTGCACCGCGTGCGCAGCAAGCTCGGCGATTGCGGCGTGGTGATTCGCACCGTGCGTGGCTTCGGTTACATGTTGAGTGAAACCGAGCATGGCAGTTAAAACCGCAGCACCCACGCGCGATGGTCAAAGTATTAACAACAGCCTGCGCGGAACGCTGCTGCATCACCTCACGCTGATCCTGTTACCCACTTTATTAATCGGCACCGCGCTGACTTACTTCGTCGCCGTGCATCGCGTACGCGATGTGTTCGATATGAATTTGCTCGACGTTGCGCACGATCTGCAACGCGCAGTCGAAGTACGCGATGGCCGCTTGGTGTTGGATTTGCCACCGGCAGCGCAGGAAATGGTGCGCACCGCCAATCGCGATCGCATCAGCTACGTCTTGTGGAATCCGCAACAGGGATTAATCGGCGGCGACGAAGATTTGCTTGAGCTCGATCAGCAGATCGAAGCCGATTTCTTTGCTAGCCAAAAAGATCGCTCGTATAAATTTGCCGCCGCGCATTTTCGCGGGCGCAATCAGCGCTTCGTGCAATTGGTGGCAACGGTTGCGGGCCATCCTCTGTATGTCACCGTTGCACAAACGGCCGGCGCGTTGAACGGTATTCAGCGCAGCATTTTTGCCAGCGTATTTTTTTTAGGAATTCTGCTGACCGCAGTCGCATTGAGCGGCGTTTATATCGGCGTACGCCGCGGTCTCAAACCTATCGCCGCACTCAGCGCCGCGATCAGTTTGCGCTCCTCCGCTAACCTCACTGCATTGACCACCGCGCAGGCGCCGCATGAATTGCGCCCGATCGTCGACAATATCAATTCTCTGCTGGAGCGACTCGAGCTATCGCTGCTGGCGCACCGCCATTTTATCGCCGATGCCGCGCATCAATTACGCACGCCGCTGGCCGCGCTGAGTGCGCAATTTGAAGTGGCGTTGAAAATCCCACCGACCGATACGCACGCCACACTCGCGCAAATGTATGCGACGACACAACGCGCCAGTCACCTCGCCAATCAATTGTTGTCGCTGGCACGGCTCGAACATACCGATCAAATTCCGCAAACTACCGAAACGCTGACGCTGGAAGAAATTCTGCGCGCGGTGTTGCCGCGCTGCGTGCTCGCCGCTGAAAGTGCCGGCATCGAATTGGAATTCGATACCAAGCCGTGCCGTATTTTCGGCAATCGAATTTTGCTGGAAGAGTTATTTTCCAATTTGCTCGATAACGAAATTCGTTACGTGCAGCGCGGCGGCCACGTAAAAATGCTCGCGCAACAGCACAATGAAACGGTGCAAATAAGTCTGATCGACAATGGGCCGGGCGTGCCCGCCGATGAATTGGAAAAACTCGGCACCGCATTTTTTCGCGCCGATAGCAGCAACCATAATGGCTGCGGCCTAGGCTTGGCGATTGGGCGAGAAATCGTGCGGCTGCACAAAGGCAATATGGAGTTCTTGGGTGCGGGCGATCAGGGCGGCTTGCGAATCGACATCCAGCTGCCATCGGCCTGAGTTAACGTGGCAGCCGACTGCGATTAATCACCGCTGCCGTCGCAAAAAAATCCTTATAACATGCTGGCGCTTGCAACAATCGCGTAGCCGCGTTTGCCGTGCGAAATCTCACCGAGCACACGATAATCGCGCAGTCGCGGTAAATCTTCCTGCTGCAGAAAAATAACCAGCGCCGGATTGCTGCTTAGCATCGCATTCATCGTTGCCTCATCGCTCATCTCAGGAACCGCGTGTTGCATATAAAAACGCGCTGCACCGGATACGCGCTCGGTCGGCGCAAATAAAATAATTGCATGGCCGTCGCGCTCGAGCTGCACCAATTGCGCGAAAGTCGTATCGAACGAATCGCTGTCTTTATGCCGCGCCAATCCGACCGCGCCGTACAGAGAATAGGCCAGCAATAACACGCCGATTAATGCAGCGCCGGCGCGCCGCCAACGCAGCTGCAGCGTCTGTAAATTGCCGATAAATAATGCACAAAGAATTGCCGCCGCCGGATAAATACCGAGCAAATATGTGGGCCGTTTGCCCGCCGAAAATGACAGCAAAATATACGGCGCCAACAACCAGCACAGCACCAGCAGTAAATTTTTATTGCTTCGAAATTGCGCGCGCAATTGCCACAACGCAATCAACACCAACACCGTCCACGGCGCGAAAGTTTCCGGTAATTTTTTCAGGTAGTAATAAAACGGTTCGGCGTGCGCACCGCGCTGATAATCGCCGGCAAAACGATCGACGCTATTCGTCAACACCACTTCGCTGACATAGTCGGCGCCATGCGTGCGATACAGCGCGTACAGCCACACCGCCAGCGGCAGCAAACCGAGCACGGCAAAAACCGCCGGACGCAACCAATTGCCAATCACTAAACGGCGATCGAACCATATCGCTTCCAATAATAAATACGCGAACAACACACTGCCGGGTATCGCCAGGCCAATTACACCTTTAGTAAACGTCGCGATAAAAATTCCGAATGCATACGTCAGCCATCCCGCCGCCAATGCCGACGTTGCGCGCGTGAACCAAAATCCGACCAACGCCACGGCAATGCCGAACGCGAGCAAAATATCCTGACCGGCCATGCGCGAGTTCATCCAGAACGAAGCCATCGTCATTAAAAATAACGCGGCCAGCCACGCTTTTTGCGTCGATTGCGTAATGCGTTTAACGCTGAAAAATAACAGCATTAAGGTCGCGATGCCTGCGATTACCGACGGCGCGCGCGCGGCCGCGGCGGTATATCCAAACACGCGCATCGACGCGGCTTGCAGCCAATAACTGAGCGGCGGCTTTTCCAGAAATTCCTCGCCGTTTAATTGCGGCACCAAAAATTCATGGTCTTGTAACATTTCCGCCGCCACACCCGCTTCGCGCGATTCGGTGGAGCCGCGCAGCGAATAGGTATTGATGCCGATGGCGAGCACAAAAACCGATAAACACAACAGCAATAAATACGGCTTGCTCAGTAAGCGAGAAATAAAATCGGGCACGGTGCGATCCAGTTTAGGGAAGCGTTTCCGCAGTCGGCTGGCCGACCACTTCTTCGATAATGAAACGCGGGCGAGCGCGCACGTCGTAATAAATGCGGCCGATATATTCACCGACCAGGCCGATGCCCATGAATTGCGCACCGACGAAAATAAACAAAATGGCGAACAACGGAAACACGCCTTCGACGCCCCACGCGGCGCCGTAAATAACGCGCATCACCAATAGCGCAACCGCAAATAAAGTGCCGGCGGTGGCGATGATCACACCCAGAAAAGTCAGCAGCCGCAATGGCGCCGTCGACATCGACGTGAGCAAATCGAACTGCAGATTAATTAATTTCAGCAGGCTGTATTTGGAATCGCCGGCACCGCGCTCTTCGTGCTTAACCGAAATTTCGGTGGTATAGCGCGCAAACGAATTGGCCAGCATCGGAATAAATGTGCTGCGCTCATTGCAGGCCAGCATGGTGTCGACAACATGACGGCGATAGGCGCGCAACATGCAGCCGTAATCGGTCATGTGCACGCCGGTGACCTTGCGCACGATGTTGTTGATAATGCGTGAGGCAAAGCGCCGAAAAAAACTGTCCTTACGCATCATCCGAATCGTGCCGACCACCTCGAAACCTTTTTCGGCTTCGCGCATCAGGTTGGGAATTTCTTCGGGCGGATTTTGCAGATCGGCATCCAACGTGATGACGAGATCGCCGCGCACGCGCGAAAAACCCGCCATGACCGCCGCGTGTTGACCGTAATTGCGGTTCAGAATTACTGCGACAAACGGACCGTCTTCGCGCGCGGCGGCGCGAATCATCCGCGCGGAATTATCGCGGCTGCCATCGTCGACCAAAATCACTTCCGCCGGCACGGGCAATTGCTCGATCACTTTTTTGCAGCGTTCGAGCAGCGTCGGCAAATTATCCTGCTCGTTGTAAACCGGAATCACGACGGATAAGAATTTTATGGCGTACGGTTGCATGTGGCGTTACTACTCCGGAGTTAAAACACTGCGCATGGTGGCGACCACACGTTCGACATCGGCGAAACTCATGTCGGGGAATAACGGCAGCGAACAGATGCGCGCCGAATTCCAATCGGTATTCGGCAATTGCAACGGCGCGCCGGTGTGTTGCTCGCGATAATATTTTTGTGCGTGCACCGCGCGAAAATGAATACCGCAGGCAATGCCACGCGCTTTCATCGCTTCGATAAATTGATTGCGCGTCGTCGGTGCGTCGTCGCCTTCGATACGCACGACGAATAAATGCCAGGCATGGCGATGCGCCCAGCTCGGCGGTACCAACGGCGTTACCTGCGAGAAACCGTCCAATAACTTTAAATAATGCGCAGCTAATTCAGCGCGGCGCGCATTAATTTCCGGCAGGCGCTGCAATTGATTTAGTGCCAGCGCCGAACACATATCGGCGAGATTGTATTTAAAGCCAGGCTCGATCACTTCGGCCTGCGGATTGCGCCCCTGACTCTGCCGATCGTAGGCATCGACACCGAGGCCGTGAAACCGTAACCGGCGCATATGCGCAGCCAACGCTTCGTTATCGGTGACAAACACACCGCCTTCCGCTGACGTTACATTTTTAATCGCCTGCAACGAGAACATACTGTCCGCGCCCCGACCGATCGGAATTTCTTTATACAGTGTGCCGAGCGCATGCGCGGTATCTTCGAGCAATGCAATGTTGTGTTGCGCCGCCAGCGCGCGAATCGGATCGAGATCGAGCGGCGCGCCGGCGAAATGTACCGGGATAATCAATTTGGTGCGCGGCGTAATGGCGCGTTCGATGGCAGCGGCGCTCACCATTAAATTATCGCGATCGATATCGACGAATACCGGAGTCGCGCCAACCAACGTAATTAAATTGACGGTCGATACCCAGGTCAGTGACGGCGTAATTACTTCATCACCGACACCGATACCCTGCGCCACCAAATACAAATGCAATGCGGCAGTTGCCGATGACACCGCAACGGCATGCTGGGCGCCGGTCAATTCGCAAAAAGCCTGTTCGAGTGCTGCGGTTTTTGCGCCGGTGGTAATCCAACCCGACCGCAATACATCGACGACCGCATCGATATCGCCTTGCGTAATCTGCGGCCGGCAGAACGGTAAAAAAGAGTCGGTCATCGATGCCATATCCCAGCGAATTTAGGTGCGGCCCGCGTGCCGGCGCGGATCTGTAAGCGCGTCAGTTTATCGGTATCAAGGCGGCGCCGGAATTGATTTCGCGCGTTTGCGCCGTTTATTTTCGGCTAAGCTGACAGCAGCAATCTACGTCAGCAATCCGTCATCTGTATTGATGATAATATGCGGTTCTCCGCCCTCTTCTAAAAATTCAATCGGGCTAAAAAACTCACTCGGGATCTGTCGTATGAAAACTGTGGTATTCGCCTACCATGACTTTGGCTGCACGGGCATTAAAGCATTGTTGGCAGCGGGCTTCGAAATCAGCGCGGTATTCACGCATCACGACAATCCGCACGAGCGTGTGTATTTCGAATCGGTCGCGCGCCTGTGCGCCGAGCACAATATTCCTTCGTACGTTCCCGATCACCTCGACCATCCGTTGTGGCGCGCGCAAATCGAAGCGATGGCGCCCGATTTTATTTTTTCGTTTTATTACCGCGATTTGATTCCTTCGATCATTCTCGACATGGCGAGCAAAGGTGCATTCAATTTGCACGGCTCGCTACTGCCGCGTTATCGCGGGCGTGCGCCGCTCAATTGGGTACTCGTCCACGGCGAACAACAAACCGGCGTGACGCTGCATCATATGGTTGAAAAAGCCGACGCCGGCGATATCGTCGCTCAAATTCCGGTGAATATTTCCAACAGCGACAACGCGCCGTCGCTGCATCGCAAATTATTAAACACCGCCGCGCAATTATTGGAAAAAACGCTGCCGCTGATTGCGGCCGGCACGGCGCCGCGCATTGTACAAGACCACGGTAATTCAAGTTATTTCGGCCGCCGTAGCCCCGCCGATGGCGCCATCGATTGGAGCGAATCGGCGCAGACCGTGTGCAATTTAATTCGCGCGGTGACCGAGCCCTATCCCGGTGCATTCACTTACACCAGCGATCGCAAATTAATTATTTGGGATGCGCATATCAGCGACTTCCAACACGCGGAAGCAGCCGGCCATATTCTTGCGGAAAATCCGCTAACCATCGCCTGCGGTCAAGGCGCGCTGATTGTGAAAATCGGCCAGACCGAAAACGGTATTTGCGTGTCGGGCCAACAGCTCGCGCAGGAATTAAATCTGGTCAAAGGCATGCGCTTGGCGCCGAAACCGATTTCGCGCAAAGCCACCGAACGCAAACGTTTATTGATTCTCGGCGTTAACGGTTTTATTGGTAATCATTTAACTGAGCGCCTGCTCGCCAGCGGCAATTACGAAGTCTATGGCATGGACCGCGCGAGCAATGCGATCGAACGCCTGCTCGATCAACCTCATTTTCATTTTGTCGAAGGCGATATCAGCATTCACCGCGAGTGGATCGAATATCACATCAGTAAATGCGACATTGTGTTGCCGTTAGTCGCCATCGCAACACCGCTGCAATACACACGCAATCCGCTGCGCGTATTCGAGCTCGACTTCGAAGAGAATTTAAAAATCGTGCGCGACTGCGTGCGTTTTAATAAGCGCGTGATTTTCCCGTCGACATCCGAAGTGTATGGCATGTGCCAGGAAGCCGAATTCGACGAGGACAATTCGTCGCTGGTGCTCGGCCCGATCAATAAACAGCGCTGGATTTATTCGGCGAGCAAACAATTACTCGACCGCGTGATTTGGGCGTACGGCGAGCGCGGGTTGAAATTCACGCTGTTCCGTCCGTTCAATTGGATGGGACCGCGTCTCGACAGCCTCGACTCCGCCCGCGTCGGCAGCTCGCGCGCGATCACGCAATTAATTTTGAATTTGGTGGAAGGCACGCCGATTCGATTAATGGATGGCGGCGAACAGAAACGCTGCTTCACCGATATCGGCGACGGCATCGAAGCGCTGTTTCGCATCATCGAAAACAAAAACGGCGCGTGCGACGGCAAGATTATTAATATCGGCAATCCGAACAATGAAGCCAGCATTCGCGCGCTCGGTGAATTGTTATTGCAAAAATTCAACGAGCATCCACTGCGCGATCGCTTTCCACCGTTCGCCGGCTTCAAAGTGTTGGAAAGCAGCGCGTTTTACGGCGAGGGTTATCAGGACGTGCAACATCGCACGCCGAGTATTCGCAATGCGAAACGCTATCTCGATTGGGAACCGACCGTGGCGCTGGAAACCACCATCGAAAATACGCTCGATTTTTTCCTGCGTTCGGCACTGAGCGAAAACCCGATCAGCCACGACACTGCCGATTTAACAGAAAGCCCGGTATGACCACGCTTCCCGCCAGCACTCCAGTTGGGTTGCGTATCGATGTCGATACGTTGCGCGGCACCCGTATCGGTGTGCCCGCATTGCTGGAAACACTGGAAAAGCACAGCATTCGCGCCAGCTTTTTCATGAGTGTCGGTCCCGACAATATGGGCCGCAATTTATGGCGATTGCTGCGCCCGACGTTTTTGAAAAAAATGTTGCGCTCGAATGCCGCGAGTTTATACGGCTGGGATATTTTGTTGCGCGGCACCGCATGGCCGGGACCGATTATCGGCAACCGTTTGGCGAACATTGTGCGCATGCCTCACAGCGCAGGTCATGAAACCGGTTTGCACGCGTGGGATCACTACACTTGGCAGGCGCGTATCGATCATTTCTCCGAAGCCGATATCGCGCGTCATATGCAACGCGGCTTCGACAAATTGGCCGATATTCTCGGCGCCGCGCCGATGTGCTCGGCAGCAGCCGGCTGGCGTTGCAACGATGCGGCATTGCTCGCGAAAGAAAAATTTTATTTTTCATACAACAGCGATTGTCGCGGTACGCAGTTATTTCGGCCGGTCGTTGACGGCAACGTATTAACGCCGCAAATCCCGGTGACGCTGCCGACCTACGATGAAGCCGTCGGCCGCGACAATATCAACGCTGACAACTTCAACGATTATCTGCTCGGCTTAATTAAGCCCGACCAATTAAATGTCTACACCATTCACGCCGAGGTCGAAGGCATTGCGATGCGCGAACAATTCGACCAACTGCTCGGCGCCGCCCGCCTGCGCGGTATTCAATTCAAACCGCTGGGCGAATTGATCGAGCAACCGATTACCGCACGCGGCACGATCAAACCGTTAGAGATCGAAGGCCGCGATGGCTGGCAGGCGGTGCAACAATCGCTGCGGGCAGCGCTGCACACTTCGTCGCAACCGTTGCGTCAACGTTAGTCAGCGCCATGAACGCCGCACTCGCCGTTGCCATCACAATTTTATTCACCGCCATCAGCCAGCTACTGCAAAAACAAGTCGCCATTTTGCATCGCAATAAAAGTAGCGAAATCTCAACACTGGGTTTTTATTTGCGCGCACCGACGTTTTGGCTCGCGCTGCTGTGTCTCGGGCTGGGTATGCTGGCGTGGCTGTTTGCGCTGAGCCGCCTGGATGTCGGCAAAGCTTACGCGCTGCTCAGCGTGAATTATTTATTGGTGCCGCTCGCCGCCACGTTTTTATTCAACGAGCGCCTGCCACTGCGCGGATGGATCGGCGCGTTGCTGCTGTGCATCGGCATTGTGCTGATTGGAAAAAGTTGAACATGTCCACGCACAATGCGAAAGCCGGTTTGCTGTTTGTCAGCATCAGTGTAGTGCTGGTCAGCATCGCGCAATTGCTGCTGAAGATCGGCGCCACCAATGCTGTCGTACTGCCCGAGTTCACGGCGCTACTAGATGCGATAACGGCAAATAATTTATTGACGATTGGATTGCCGATTGCGCTCGGCCTGCTATTTTATTTGGCGTCGATGTTTGTTTGGTTGCGCGCACTCGGCGAGTTGCCGCTGAGCATCGCGTATCCGCTGCTCAGCCTCAGCTATCCGCTGGTTTATATCGCGGCATTGGTATTACCGGTATTTCACGAAACGTTGAGCACAACGCGTGTGGTGGGGCTGTTATTTACGATTGCTGGAATTGCGTTGTTAGCGCCGCGCGCAACAAAGACGCCGTAGCAAAAAAACTAATAATTCAGGCAATAAAAAAGCCCGGTCCAAATGGACCGGGCTTTTTTATTTGGTGCGCTTGGAGGGATTCGAACCCCCGACCCCCTAGTTCGTAGCCAGGTACTCTATCCAACTGAGCTACAAGCGCGTAGGGCGCGTAATATAGTGAGGCACCCCCATTTAGTCAAGCATTTATAATGCACAAAAATAGGCTGTTATGTAAAAAGCCATAATTTGTACAAGGTTTGTATACGGATTGAACGAACACTCGCCATGCGTGACCTTTGCACGCGGCAGGACGCATAATCGCACCCATGAAAACTCTCGATTCGTTGCACTTCGATAACACCTTCGCGCGCTTGTCGCCGGCTTTTTTCACGCGGCGTCCGGACAATTACGAAAGTCAGCCCGGTGCAACATTAATTAATCCGCGCGTGGTTGCTGTCAGCGCTGCCGCTGCCGAATTAATCGATCTCGATTTTGCCAGCGCAACGCCTGCAGATTTAGCGCGTTATTTCAGCGGTAACGCGCGCTTGCCCGGCAGTGAGCCATTAGCAATGGTTTACGCCGGTCATCAATTCGGGCATTACGCGGGACAGTTGGGCGACGGTCGCGGGTTGTTACTCGGCGAAGTTGTGTCGATACAACACGGGCATTGGGATTTACATTTAAAAGGCGCTGGGCCGACGCCGTATTCGCGTTTCGCCGATGGTCGCGCGGTATTGCGCTCGAGCATTCGCGAATTTCTCGGCTCGGAAGCGATGGCCGCGCTCGGCGTTCCCACTACGCGCGCGCTGTGCGTCATCGCCAGCGACACACCGGTGCGGCGCGAAACCGTCGAACAGGGCGCGACGATTCTGCGCATTGCGCGCACACATATACGCTTCGGTCACTTCGAGCATTTTCACTACAACGATAAGCCGGAGCTGGTGCGCGAGCTGGCCGATTATGTCATCGCGCAACATTATCCCGATTTTATCCAGCGTGAAGATCGCTACCGCGAATTACTGCTGCAAACGACATTGCGCACTGCGCGTTTGATCGCGCATTGGCAGGCGGTGGGATTTGCGCACGGTGTGATGAACACGGACAACATGTCGATACTCGGCGATACCTTCGATTACGGCCCGTATGGATTTCTCGAAGATTTCGATCCGACTTTTATTTGCAACCATTCGGATCAGGGCGGCCGTTATAGTTTCGAGCGTCAACCCAGCATTGGTTTGTGGAATTTAAATGCGCTGGCACACGCGCTCAGCTCGCTGCTCGACAACGATACTATTCGCGAAGTATTGCAGCAGTACGAAGCCGAATTAGTCGCTACGTATTCGCGCCTGATGTTCGCCAAACTCGGCTTGCAACAGTCGCGCGCCGAAGACAGCGACCTATTAAATAGCTGGCTGCAGTTGCTGCAAAGCAATCACAGCGATTACACCATTGCATGGCGCAAATTATGTGACTTCGATGAAGCGGAAGAGCATTCGCCGCTGCGCGACGATTTCATCGATCGCGCACGCTTCGACGTCTGGGCAAATAATTATCGGCAGCGTTTGCTGCACGAAACACGAACGCGTAGCGAGCGCCGCGCGGCGATGCAACGCAGCAACCCCAAATTTATTTTGCGAAATTATTTAGCGCAGAACGCCATCGAAAAAGCCGAGCAAGGCGATTACACGGAAGTGCAGCGCCTGTTAGCGGTTTTGCAAAAACCATTCGACGAGCAACCGGAACACGAAATTTATGCAGCACCGCCGCCGGACTGGGGCAAGCATTTGGAAATCAGTTGTTCATCGTAAGGGCGCCGCTCGCTGCGCCCCTTTTCTAGTTTCAAAAAATATAATTAATAGTTGGAGTTAAACGGGCGCGACAAATTGCGCCCTCGTGCACTAAACGCCGATGTTACCGAGCGTTGTCAAAATATTATTGAGCACACCGGCAATGCGCGGATGCTCCACTTCGAAACTCGATACTGCCGCCTCGACCTGATCGACCAATGAATCGTCGGCAACGCCTTCGTTAAGCTGCAATTCGATATCGGCAATCAACGCATCGATGCTAGCGCGCTTGTCGTTATCCGCCGGCAACGTATTTAACTCCGTTGCCAACCTTTCCAATTGCTCGCGCAAATGTTGTTCGTTCATTGCTCGTTCCTCGCCGGAGTTTTTTGCTTCTGCACTTTGGTTTTACCCGCCGCGCGATCCGGTAATTTCGGCCGCTCGAAGGTCGCGTAACGCATCACTTGATAAATATAATTTTGTTCGACAGTGCGATGAAACAATTGCGCCCACGGTCCGCCGGCATAAATCGGCACATCTTCGCCGCCGTGACCTTCACTGGAAAGTGGAATCAATGCCTGCTGTAAATAATCGGGCTTGGTGGTGTCGACTTCGGAAAGATCGCGCCGCGATCCGTCTTTTGCCACTGAATCGCGCACCGCCAACGCACCGGGACCATTTAAATAATTCAGCGTGGTGTAGGGCTTTTCATCCAATGCTTTAGCAGGCTTGTCGTTCGGTTTGCCATCATCGCCATTGCCGACCACTTTACCGAGAATCGGATTGCCGCGTTTGGGCTCGCCGCTAATGGTCAGTGTGTGGCTGTGATCGGCAGTGACGATAATTAATGTTTCTTTATTGTCAGTGGCATTCAACGCCGCGCGCACCGCATTGGCAAATTCGCGCGTTTCATCGAGCGCACGATAAGCATTTCCCTGATGATGCGCGTGATCGATGCGCCCGCCTTCAATCATTAAGAAAAATCCCTGCGGATTTTTTTTCAGAATCGCGATCGCTTTTTTAGTCATTTCCGCCAATGACGGTTCGCCACCAGTATCGCTTTTGCGATCGACTTCGAAACTCATGTCGGAGCGATTGAACAAACCGAGCAAATGTTCGGTTTTGCTAGGATCGATCGCAGCGAATTGTTGCTCGTTCCAAACGTACGCCGCATTGCGATATTTCTTAACCCATTCGGCGCTGAGATCGCGTTTATCTTCACGCTCGCCCATCGCCCCCTCCGGATCGCTCATCGTCACCGGCATGAACTTACTGCGACCACCGCCAAGCACTACATCGATACCGCCACCGACAGGGAATTCCAACAATTGGCGCGCAATATCTTTACAGCCCTGCTCTTTCGCCTGCGCCGGCATATCGTGATCGCTTTCCCAATTGCGGTCGGGCGTATGCGCGTAAGTTGCGGCCGGCGTTGCGTGGGTTACGCGCGTGGTCGTAACAATGCCAGTGCCCATGCCGGCTTTGGCCGCCTGTTCGAGAAAGCTCGTTACTGCATTGCCCTGCAAGCTTTTGCAATTGCCGAGCTGCGCGTTTTGGTTGACGCCGATTAAACCGGCTTTGGTTTTAACACCCGACATAATCGCCGTCATAGTGCCGGCGGAATCGGGTACCTGCTGATTGGTGTTATAGGTTTTCGCCAGCGCGATGTACGGCAATTCTTCAAACGAGAGCACGTTCTCTTCGCCATTTTCGCCGCGCAATTGGCCGTCGAAAATTCGTGCCGCAGTTACTGTCGACATTCCCATGCCGTCACCAATAAACAAAATAATATTTTTCGCATGATTTTCATTGGGCTTTAATTGCAGCGTACGCTGCAATTCACCGACACCTTCGGCGTACCACTGACTGGGATTTTCGTTGCGTTCTGCCAACGCGGTCGCGGCTATTGCCGACGCACAAATACCGATCATCATTTTTTTTACGCAGTGCTTCATTCGTTGCCTCGTCGTTGAAACGGGATCATGCATCCCTGGGGCGTGCTCAGTATGTCAGTGCAAACGCATCGATGCGAAATCAGTACATCAGCGAAAATAATTTGCGCTGATATTCCTTCGCCAGCGGATCGTTGTTACCGAGCACGGCAATGATATCGAGCAGCGCTTTGCGCGCGCCGCCGTCGCGAAACTGTTTATTTTTGCGCAGTATCTCAATCAGTAAATCGAGCGCTTCGCGGTGCTGTTCATTCTGACTGTATTGCAGCGCCAGTGAATAAGCGGTTTCCAAATCGTCCGGCGCGCTTTTTAAGCTTTCTTCGAGCGCGCGAATTTCCGGCGTCTTGGCGGCTTCTCGTTGCAATTCGAGCTGCGCAATCAGCTGATGGTAACGCTGCTCGCGATCGGCCATTTTAATTAAATCGAGTTGTGCCTGCGCTTCGTCGAATCGTTTTAACGCCACCAGCACACCGGCTAGTTCAAGCGCGATATCGGCGCGTTTACGCGATGCGTCGTAGGCGTGTCGCAGCAAACTCAGCGCAGTGCCGTAATCGCCGGCGGCAATCGCTTCGCGCGCCTGCTGCAGTTCGATGTCCCACGGTTTCGGCAAATACTTTTCCAGCATTTCGCGCACGGCTTTTTCGGTTTGTGCACCGACAAAACCATCGGCAGGCTGGCCGTCTTTCATCACCATCACGGTCGGCAAACTGCGCACGCCGAATTGCTGCGCGATCTGCTGCTCCTCGTCGCAATTCACTTTGGCCAATAAAAATTGACCGGCGTATTCGTCGGCGATTTTTTCCAGCAGCGGCATCAGCGTTTTGCATGGCGCGCACCAATCGGCCCAAAAATCGACAATGACCGGGCGTTGAAACGATTCGTCGATCAACAGCTGCTTGGCGTTGGCCATGGTTACATTGACAATATATTCGCTCATCGTTCGTTCCAGACTATGTTCAGCGGTTACGCTTTTAGATTAGTGACGCAAAAATAAATTAACGCTGCAGAAATTTTTCGATTCTTCTAACAGCTTCTTCAAGGCGCGGGAGCGCGGTGGTGTAAGCAAAGCGCACATGTTCACGCGCGCGGTGATGACCAAAATCCGTGCCCGGTGTAATTGCCACGCCATGCTGCTCAAGCATCTCGAAACAAAACTCTTCGCTGTCGGGCGTTAAATTTTTCACATCGGCGTACAGATAAAAAGCACCGGCCGGTGTGTGCGGAATTTCAAAACCCAAGCGGCGTAAATTGCTCAGCAAAAAATCGCGGCGCTGACCGAATTCATCGCGGCGTGCGCGGCAGATCTGTTGCGTTTGCGCCGAGAATGCAGCGAGCGCCGCATATTGTGCCGGCGCCGACACCGAAATAAAAAAATTCTGCGCCAGCTTTTCCAAATCGGGCATCGCTTCTTCCGGCGCCACCAACCAGCCGACACGCCAACCGGTCATACCGAAGTATTTCGAAAAACTGTTCACGACAAAAGCGCGGTCAGTAATTTCCAATATCGATGGCGCATCCACACCGCCATAGGTCAGCCCGTGATAAATCTCGTCGACCACTAAATGGCTACGTTTGCGCGCGCACAGCTCAGCCAAATTGCGCAGATCTTCACGACTGAGGATTTCACCGGTTGGATTGGCCGGCGATGCAACCATTACTCCGCACGTATTCGGCCGCCAATGTTGCTCGGCTTTTGCCGCCGTTAATTGATAGCGGTCGTTGGCATCGACCGCGACCAAATGCGCTTCGCCTTCAACCAAGCGCAGAAAATGGCGATTGCACGGATAACCCGGATCGGCCATTAACAAGCCGTGTCCCGCTTCCATTAATAATGCTGCCACCAACAGCAGCGCGCCGGACGCGCCCGGCGTAATCAAAATGCGCTGCGGCGCGACCTCAACGCCGTGCTGCTGTAAATACCAATTGGAAATGGCTTCGCGCAATTCCGGCAAGCCGGCCGCCTGCGTATAAAAGGTACGACCAGAATCGAGCGCGGCAATGCCGGCATCGACGATGGGGCGCGCGGTGACAAAATCGGGCTCGCCCACTTCGAGATGCACAATATCCCGACCTTGCGCCTCGAGCGCACGAGCGCGCGCCAAGATGGCCATCACTCGAAACGGTTCGATATCCTGCACACGTGCGGCAAAACCGTAATTCAACCGAAAGTCTCCAGGTCGCTGTATTCCGAAGGCGGCTATTGTAGACGCGAGCATCGCCGCCGTCGCCCCGAAAAATGACCCGTTATTGCGCACTGCTCCGGTACCAAAAACTTTCCGTCGACGCCGACCGAGAAACAGCAGCTGCGTATGGCGTCGCGCTTTGATATCTGGTAGGTTTGCCCGCCTGATAACAACAGGCAGGCGCAAAGGGTCGAACTGTGCCGCTGCGCCGCAAACTGAAAGCTTATTAATAGAGGCGTTGACAATGTCAGCAAAGAAACAAGAGGCGGCCGCCACCTCGTTTAAAAACTTCGAGCCCTACAAGCTGAAGAAAGGCGAGGAATACATGAGCGAGCGGCAGAAGGATCATTTCCGCCACATCCTGCGCCAATGGAAAGCGGAGCTGATGGAAGAAGTCGATCGCACGGTTTCGCACATGAAAGACGAAGCGGCTAATTTTCCCGATCCAGCCGATCGCGCTACACAGGAAGAAGAATTCAGCCTGGAACTGCGCGCTCGCGATCGCGAACGCAAGCTGATCAAGAAAATCGACTCCACACTCGATCTGATCGACAGCAACGATTACGGCCATTGCGATGCATGCGGCGTTGAAATCGGCATCAAGCGTCTCGAAGCGCGCCCAACCGCAACGTTGTGCATCGACTGCAAAACGCTCGATGAAATTAAAGAGAAGCAAGAGCACGGTTGAGATCGTTCCAACGCGATTTGTTGCAGCGCTCAGCCCACTTTATTTTTTTGTTTAAATTGTTCGGCTATCAACACTCTCAGTTTCGCGCGGATAACCCCGCGCGACTCCCTCCAAAACTCCAGCTTGGCTGATTAAATCGCCATGCAGAATCAGCCCCAACACCCATCGATTCCCAACGGCTTAACGCCGAAGCTTTATGTCGGCCGTTTCGCGCCCTCGCCCACCGGTCCCTTGCATTTCGGTTCGTTACTTGGTGCTCTCGCGAGCTTTCTCGACGCGCGCGCCAATGGTGGCCAGTGGCTGGTGCGCATTGAGGATATCGATCCGCCGCGCGAAGTAGCTGGCGCCGCTCAAGCTATTCTCGATTGCCTGGTTGCGCATGGACTCAGCTGGGACGGCGAGGTGATGTATCAAAGTGCTCGCACTTCCATTTATCGCGATATTTGCACGCAATTACTCGACAACGGCCGCGCTTTTTTTTGCACCTGTTCGCGCGCCGATTTGATCGATCAGCAGGGCATTTACTCGGGCCGCTGTCGCGCATGCTCGCAACAACCGGCGGCGCCGTATGCAATTCGGCTGACGGTCGAGGACATGGCGGTCGGCTTCGAAGATGCGGTGCTCGGTCATATCGAGCAGAGTCTTGCGCATGAGGTTGGCGACTTCGTCATTTTTCGCAAAGAAAAATTACCGGCGTATCAACTCGCGGTAGTGATCGACGACGCCGCGCAGGGTGTCACGCATATCGTGCGCGGCTCGGATTTGCTCGACTCAACGCCGCGTCAGATTTTCCTTCAGCGTTGTCTACAGTATCCGCAGCCGTTTTATGCACACATTCCGGTGATTGCGAATGCAGCGGGACAGAAGCTCAGTAAACAAACTTATGCGGCTGCGCTCGCGCACGAAGATGCAGCGGAAAACTTACTCGCGGCGCTGTCCTTTTTAAGGCAACCGCTGCCGATAGCGCGAGTCGGAAAAACACCGCACGCCATTCTCGAATGGGCCATTGCGCAGTGGGATATCACGCGTATTCCTCGCCAGCGCCTGTTAAGCGGTGAGCAACTGCCGGCGCCCTGTCGTCACTTTGCAAGTTGATCGGCTCTTACGTGCTATCCATTGCGTCATTGAGTACTATCCATTGCGTCATTGAGTACTGTTCATCGAGTCATTGAGCACCATCCTTCGACTCAGCTAACGTCGACATAATGAATCCGAGTTTTAGCGCCGCTTTTAGGTAAGGCCAGTAATGGCTACGGCGATTAAATTCTCCAAACATGTTTTGTTTTCGGTAACGCATCCATGTATCTCAACCCGACCTTTCTGCTGTTTATTAGCCTCACCTTCGTGTTTGCGCCGACCATCCAGGAATGGGTTTTGAGCGGCAACGACGCGTGGTATCGGCCGTATTTCGTATGGCTGGCGTTTATTGCCTTCGTGTACTGGACGCAGCGCGGCAAGGCCCGCGATGAATTTTAATCTCGCCCATCTTTTCACAGCCGGGCTCGGCTATTTATTGATTCTTTTTGCCATCGCGCACGTCAGCGAGCGCGGTTACATTCCGAAGCGACTGCAGCGCAATCCACTGGTTTATATTTTGTCGCTCGGCGTATTCGGCGGCACGTCGATGGTTTACAACTCGGTCGATCTCGCGTTTCGGTACGGTTACGGCTATCTCGCCACCTATGTCGGCATTGCCGGTACTTTTTTATTCGCGCCGTTGCTGTTGATGCCTTTGCTGCGAATTTGCCGCTTGTATCAGTTGAGTTCGCTGGCCGATTTGCTGACGTTTCGTTTTCGTAGCCAATGGGCCGGTTCGGCCGTAACGCTGTTTCTACTATTAGCGGTAATGCCGTTGCTGGCGCTGCAAATTCGCGCCGTCGCCGACACCGTGCATATTCTCGGTAGTGGCGTCGCGCAAACCTTTCCCAGCGGCAAACGCGCCGACAATCTCGCGCTGGTTTTCTGCCTCATTATTTCGGTATTCGCTGTGTTATTCGGCTCGAAGCATCGCTCGGCGCATCAGCGTCACGATGGCTTGGTGATGGCCATCGCCTTTGAATCGCTGGTGAAATTTGTGGTGCTCGGCGCGGTCGGCGCGACCGCAGTGTTCGGCGTGTTCGGCGGTATGAATGGACTGGACGTATGGTTGCGCGAGCATCCGGAAATGCTCACTGCGCTGCGCTCGCCGATTCATCAGGACGCCGCGCGCTCGCTGATGCTGATTTTCTTTTCGGTGACGATCTGTATGCCGCAGATGTTTCACATGCTCTTCACCGAAAACCCTAGCCCGAAAGCGTTGCACACCGCGAGCTGGGGATTCTCGATCGTGTTGATGCTGTTTAGCCTGCCGATCCTGCCGATTTTGTGGGCCGGTATTAAATTGAACTCGCCGCTGCCGCCGGAGTATTTCGCGCTCGGCATCGGTATCGAGCGCAATCAGCCGTGGCTGTCGCTGTTGGTTTTCATCGGCGGCTTGTCGGCGGCGAGCGGCACCATCGTGGTGACGACGCTGGCGATGGCATCGATGGCGTTGAATCATTTGATTCTGCCTTTTTATCAGCCCGGCAGCGCACTCGATATTTACCGCTGGCTGCTGTGGGTACGACGCGCCTTGATCGTTGCGATGATCGCCTGCGCGTATTGGTTTTATCGATCCATCGGCGGCCATGACACGCTGTCGAACTTGGGCATGGCGGCCTGTGTCGCCGCACTGCAATTCATGCCCGGCGTGCTGGCGGTGCTGTACTGGCCGCGCGCCAACCGCATCGGGTTTCTGGGCGGTTTGCTGGCGGGATTTCTAGTGTGGTTTACCTTTCTGCTGCTGCCGCTGATCAGTGCGTTCAACCCCGCGACGCTACTCGCTGTTACCTTCAACATTGGTGCGCCGGCGGAATTGTGGAGCGGCGCGACGCTGGTTTCGCTGGCGTTAAATACGCTGATTTTCGCCACGCTATCGCTGCTGGCGCCGACCTCCGATGAAGAGCGTGCGGCCGCCGAAGTGTGCGCGCTGGACGAACTCAATCGACCCAAACGTATGACCTTGAAAGTGCGCAACGCCGATGAGATCGAGCAGCGATTGATCTCGACGCTCGGCAACAGCGGCGCGCAACGTGAAGTGCAGCGCGCCTTGACCGATCTGAAGTTGGATCGCAACGAAAATCGGCCCTATGCGTTGCGCCGCTTGCGCGATCGCATCGAGGTGAATCTATCGGGATTGCTCGGGCCGTCGGTTGCCCACGATATGGTTAATCGCCTGCTGCCGTACGAACGCACGGGGAGCGAGCCCACCGAAGACATCAACCTGATCGAAGCGCGACTGGAGCGGTACAAATACCACTTAACCGGCCTCGCGGCAGATCTTGACGGACTGCGCCGGCGCCATCGGCAAACGTTGGAAGACCTGCCGATCGGGCTGTGCTCGCTCGGACGTGATCGCGAAATTCTAATGTGGAATCACGCGATGGAAGCACTGACCAGCGTCGAGCAACGCAAAGTGTTGGGTTCGCATGTATCGAATCTGCCGCAACCGTGGCGCGGCGAGCTTGACGACTTCTTCCATTCGCCGGATTCGCACCAGCAAAAACGGCGGATCGAAGTCGACGGCAAACCGCGCTGGATTAATTTGCTCAAAGCCAGCGAGGAAAATGTCAGCGATATGCACGACGGTCTGGTGATCGTCGTCGAGGACATGACCGAAACCCAATTGCTGGAGGAGGAGTTGATCCACAGCGAGCGTCTGGCGTCGGTCGGACGATTGGCGGCGGGCGTCGCTCACGAGATCGGCAATCCGGTAACGGGCATTGCCTGCCTCGCGCAGAACCTCAAATACGACACCGATAACGCCGAAAGCCTGCAAACTGCTGAGGAGATTCTGAAGCAGACCAATCGTATCTCCCGCATCGTGCAGACACTGGTGAATTTCTCACACACCGGCGCCACCCAGCCGCAGCACGAGCCAGTAGCGGTCGGCCGCACCGCCGACGAGGCGATTCATCTATTAGCGCTAAACAAAGAGGCGCGCGCGGTGAATTTCATCAACCGCTGCTCGCCGCATACTCAGGTCATCGCCGACGATCAACGCCTACTGCAGGTTTTCGTCAACTTGCTCTCCAATGCGCGCGACGCCAGCGCCGAAAGCAGCGCTGTTACTGTGGACTGTGAAATTATCGGTGCGCTCGCCCACATCACCGTGACCGATGAAGGCAGCGGTATCGCCAAGGAACATATCGACCGCATTTTCGAGCCGTTTTTCACGACTAAAGAGCCAGGCAAAGGCACCGGATTGGGGCTGGCGATGGTGTATAGCATCGTCGAAGATTTGAACGGCGATATCGATATCGAAAGCCCCGTCGCGGAACAAAACAGCGGCACCCGCATCCATATTTGGCTGCCGGCGGCAAAGGCGGCCTGAGTGGCAAAAGGCCAGCCAACGCGTTAATGTGTCGCGTCCAACTCGAATCAATCCTGCCCGTGACCGCTCTTGTCACGGGTTGCAAAATGCTGCGGTGACCGCAATTTTCAGTGGTGTAGTAACTGGTGATGGTGAATAGCGCGATGGATAAAATTCTGATCGTTGAAGATGAAGACGTTATTCGCAACGCCCTTCGTCGCCTGCTCGAGCGCCACAATTATTCGGTGGCGGAGGCTGTATCGGTACAAGATGCGCTGGACCATCACTCGTTTGAAAACTTTCAGCTGATCATTAGCGATCTGCGCCTGCCCGGAGCGCCCGGCACTGACCTGATCCAAAAAACCGACGACGTGCCGGTGCTAATCATGACCAGCTACGCCAGCGTGCGCTCGGCGGTCGACTCGTTAAAAGCAGGCGCGGTCGATTACATCGCCAAGCCATTCAATCACGAGGAAATGCTCAGCACCGTTCGCAAAATTATTGAAAGCCATCGCCGCGAGGGCGTTGATGCAACCTCTATCCATCGCGAAGTCAAACGAGTCGGCAAGCGCGGCCAACCGCAGATGGGAGGCATGATCGGCGGCTGTAAATCGATGCTGAAGCTATACGATCACGTGCAGAAAGTCGCGCCAACCAATACGACGGTTCTTATCCACGGCGAAACCGGTACCGGCAAAGAACTCGTCGCAAAAGCGATTCACCAATCCAGCACTCGCCTCGATAAACCGCTGATCTGCGTCAACTGCGCGGCGATTCCGGAAACGCTGATCGAATCCGAATTATTTGGCTATGAAAAAGGCGCGTTTACCGGCGCAAATGCCAATCGCATCGGGCTGATCGAAGCGGCCGATGGCGGGACATTGTTTTTGGACGAGATCGGAGAGCTGCCGCTGGAAGCACAAGCCCGACTGCTCCGGTTTATTCAAGAAGACGAAATCCGGCGCATTGGCGCAGTGCAATCGAAACAAGTAGATGTACGACTTATTTGTGCAACCCACCGCGACCTTAAAACGCTGTCTGAGCAGGGTCAGTTCCGACAAGATTTGTATTACCGCATCAATGTCATGCGGCTGACACTGCCGCCCTTGCGCGAGCGCGGCAAGGACATTTTGGAGATTGCCGAAGTCTTGCTACAGCGCCGCTGCGCCGAGTTAGGTAAGCCGCTCAAACATTTTTCACCGAAATCAATCCAAGCTATAACGACTTACACGTGGCCCGGCAATATTCGGGAACTTGAAAATGTGGTCGAGCGAGCGGTCATTCTGTGCGACAGCGACGAAATCGATAACGACATGCTGGATATCGATTTAGAGCTGATC
Organism: Verrucomicrobiaceae bacterium; assembly: GCA_028293825.1. Lineage (GTDB taxonomy): Bacteria > Pseudomonadota > Gammaproteobacteria > Pseudomonadales > CAMLJR01 > CAMLJR01. The sequence goes on along the minus strand of JAQGNY010000019.1, from coordinate 130,139 downwards.
AATATCAATCAATTGCGCGGCGGTAAGGAATCGGCGTTCAGCGCTGTAGCCGATTTCATTCCCACCAAATCGCAACCGCTAGCAATGACTGCAGACCCGATCGAAGATTTATCGCTGGAAGACTATTTCCAGCGCTTCGTCCTCGAGCATCAGGACTCGATGAGCGAAACCGAGCTCGCGCGCAAACTAGGTGTGAGCCGTAAATGCCTGTGGGAACGCCGTCAACGCTTCGGCATTCAACGAAAAAAAGTCGCTAATAAAGCAGCCAGCGCGTCGTAATCCGATTTTCACGAAATCCCATCAAACTGAAACGTTACCAGTTATTCATGTGCGTAACGTTTTACGAGAAAGAACGTAACATCAAAGCATCTAGGCTTATCGCATTCCGGCTTAAGCAATACTCATCCAACTGTTTTATATAGAGTTTTTTTATTGGCACGGCTCCTGCTTTTATAATCAGCAAACAATAACAACAAATAATAAGAATGCTGGTTAAATGGTTTTTAAATAAGCCAGCTTGAAAATAATAATAATGAAAAACTGCTTCAACAATAAAAAAAGCTGAAATGAGACCTGGATGGGGAAGATGGCTCTTCCCCGTTCCTATCGCCCACCTTCCCTTCGATATCCCGCTACAAAAAACTACATTCCTCTCTGTGAATATTTTCGCTCTATTAATTCGTAATCAGAATTTACCTCGACGATAGAGCGTTACCGTTGCGGCGACTCCGTAACATTTTCGGGGGTATTCGGTAACAAATTAAAGAATTCAAAGGGGCCCCATTTTTAAAATTGCATATAAATACCTGTTTTTTAAACATTATTTATGATGGCACGCAACCTGCTTTGTTATAGGCACAATAAGAATAACGATACAAAAACGAATAATAAGAATAAAAAAGCAAGAGAGGCCTGGATGGGGGAAGCATTGTTTCCCCCTCTGTCTAAACCTCCAATCCCTTGCAACTTCCTTCATCCGAGTCCCCATTATTTACGCGCCCCCTGTGTTAAAATTCGGCCGCCCATCCATTCATGCGCCGCGCATTAACAAGAGAATTTCTATTTGAAGTGGCTATCCACGTTTTGGCGAAACATTCAAAAGCCAACCTCCGACGGCTTTAGTCCAGATGCATCCGCCAACTCTCTGCGGGCGCCGGTAATAATCCCGCGCGATCAACACAGTATTTCACGCAAACACATCAGCGAAGGCGCTCTAAAAGTTATTGCGCGGTTACGCGCCGCTAAATTCCAGGCATTCTTAGTGGGCGGTGGCGTCCGCGATCTGCTCTTGGGCATTCGCCCGAAAGATTTCGATGTGGCAACCGACGCCCGCCCCGAACAAATTCGAGAGCTATTTCGTAGCAGTCGCATCATCGGTCGACGCTTCAAGATCGTCCATGTGCGCTTTGGTAGCGAAACCATCGAAGTCACTACCTTTCGCGCTTCGCACAATATCGACGACGCCGATTCGGAACCCACCAAAAACACACAGGCTATTCGCAGCGATAGTGGAATGTTATTGCGCGATAACGTTTTCGGCTCAGTGGAAGAAGATGCGATACGCCGCGACTTCACCATCAATGCGCTGTACTACACCACCGAAAATTTCGCCGTATACGACTACACGAACGGCATGCAGGATATTGAAAACCGACTCATCCGCATTATTGGCGATGCAGAAACGCGCTATCGCGAAGATCCCGTACGGATGCTGCGCGCTGTGCGTTTCGCGGCAAAGCTCGATTTCGCAATAGAGGAGGCCACTGCACGCCCGATCCGCGAGCTAGCGCACTTGTTGACGGATATTTCGTCGGCGCGGATGTTCGATGAAGTATTGAAGCTCTTCATGGGCGGTTTTGCCGAAGCGACCTTTCAGCATATGCAGACCCACGGCTTATTTGCGCCATTATTTCCCGCAACGGCGGCAGCGATCGACGCAGGTCAGCCCCTCGCGGAGGAACTGATTCTGCGCGCCCTGCGCAATACAGATCTGCGAATTACTGAAGGTAAACCCATCACGCCGGCCTTTATCTACGCCGCGTTGTTGTGGCCGGCACTGCAGCAGCAAATGGCTGAAATTAGTCAACAGGGCGTGCAAGAGTCGCTCGCGATTCAGCAAGCCATTCATATCACCCTGGAGCGACAACAGCGCCATACCGGTATTCCGCGTCGCTTTAGCCAGCCGATGCGCGAGATATGGGAATTGCAATGGCGATTGCCGCGACGCGACGCGCGACGCATCCAAAACTTACTAGAACATCCGCGCCTGCGCGCCGCTTACGATTTTTTATTGTTGCGGGAACAGTCCGGCGAAGAGCTCGACGACATTGGCGCGTGGTGGACTCAGTTTTTGAGTGCTGATGAAGAGCAGCGTCCGCAGTTACTGCGCCAGCTAGCACCTCCCAGCGGTGGAGGTGGCCGTAAGCGTCGTCCTCGCCGTGCGCGCGTAGAGCAATGACACGCTGCTTCATTGGGTTAGGCAGCAATCTCAATGATCCCGCCAAACAGATCCGCGCTGCCCTGGCGGCACTCTCAGCCCATGCTGATATCGCGCTCACGCACTCCTCATCGCTCTACCGCAATCCAGCCATCGGCCCCGGCGAACAGCCCGACTATCTCAATGCCGTTGCTGAAGTAACAACTGCACTCAAACCGCTGGCGCTATTGCACGCGCTGCAGGCCATCGAAACTCATCAGGGGCGCATCCGCACCATTCACTGGGGCGCTCGTACACTCGACTTAGATCTTCTGCTTTTCGGCGACGAAACCCTCGCGACGGCAGAACTCATCGTGCCGCACCCGCACATGACTGCGCGCAATTTTGTGCTGTATCCACTTTTCGAGATCGCGCCGGAACTCGTTTTGCCGGATGGCACTTCGCTACGTGCGCTATTAGACTGTTGCCCCGATATAGGCCTGCAACGGCTGTAAACTCATCATCTTATAAATGCGAAAAGCCACGAGGGCGCGGTGTCGACAGAATCCAATTATTCAAAAGTGACTCCCCCGCCGCGATTTATTGCCGTCGAGGGTCCGGTGGGCGTCGGCAAAACGACGCTGGCTAAACGTTTGGCCGATTCATTCAATCACCAAATCTTGCTGGAGCAGGCCGAGAACAATCCGTTTCTCGAACGCTTCTACCGCAACCCGCGCCAGAATGCGTTGGCGACGCAATTATTCTTTCTCTTTCAACGCGCGCAGCAACTGCAAGATTGGCGTCAGGGCGATTTATTCGAACCGGCCCGTGTTACCGATTTCCTCATCGCAAAGGACCGACTGTTTGCGCGGATCAATCTCGAAGCCGACGAATACGCTCTGTACGAAAAGGTTTATCAGCAATTGACCTTCGATGCGCCGCGGCCGGATTTGGTGATCTACTTGCAGGCCTCGACCGACGTATTACTGCAGCGCATCCGTGTGCGCGGCGTCGGTTACGAGCAAAGTATTGAGCAGGCCTATTTGGAAAAAATCAACGCGGCCTATAGCGAGTTCTTCCTGTACTACGACGACGCGCCGCTGCTGATCGTCAACGCTGCACAAATCGATTTTGCTAATAGCGATCGCGATTTCGCACTGCTGCTTGAGCAAGTCGCGGTGGTCCGCCATGGCCGCCACTATTTCAACCCAACTTTCCTGTAATCTGCGCCGAGGTGTGCCATGCCGACCATCACTATTCCGCAACTGCATGCCAAAAAAGCCGCCGGCGAAAAGTTCGCGGTGCTGACCGCGTACGATGCGACGTTTGCGCGCGTCGCTTCGGAAGCAGGTATCGAAGCACTGCTGATTGGCGACTCGTTGGGGATGGTCTTGCAAGGGCATAACAGCACGCTGCCGGTAACCGTCACCGATATGGCATATCACACCGCAACGGTCAGTCGCGGCAATGTGAGCTCACTGATCATTGCCGATCTGCCATTTGGCGGTTACTCGACGACGACACAGACCTTGGATAATGCCGCAACGTTAATGCGTGCCGGCGCGCATGCGGTGAAGCTTGAGGGCGGCCTTTGGTTGGCGGAGAGCATCCGCTTGCTCACCGAGCGCGGCATTCCGGTGTGCGGACATTTGGGCCTCACCCCCCAATCGGTCAATACGTTCGGCGGCTACAAAGTGCAAGGACGACAGCCCGAGCAGGCACGCCGCATCATCGAAGATGCCAAAGCTGTCGAAGCGGCCGGAGCCACTTTATTGGTGCTGGAATGTGTGCCCCGCGCGCTGGGTGCGCAGGTCAGCGCCGCGCTAAAAATCCCTGTCATCGGCATCGGCGCAGGCCCCGGAACGGATGCTCAAGTACTTGTGCTGCACGACATGCTGGGGCTAAATTCACGGCCGCCGAAATTCGTGCGTAACTTTATGCAAGGCGCTGATGGCATAAGTGCAGCGATTGCGGCTTACCATGCAGCGGTCTTAAATGGCAGTTTTCCGGGCGCGGAACACACTTTCGAGTAAATGGACCACACTTTTGGCGCAGCCATTAACTGCATCACCTTTCTGTGCTTCTTTAGGTAACAAACCCGTGAAGAATTTGTTACCAAAAACCGTTGATCGCCCTATTTGATTGCGGCATACTCTGCCGCCACTGAGGCAGCTGCACAGAATATGTGCAATTGTTTTGGGGTAAGAAGCCTCCATATTCTTACCGATGTCATGGACGCGACCTCTCTGCAACCGGTTTCGGAATCGCCACCAAGAGTTGGCGGAGTGTTGGGTGATATGAAGATATTCGCCAAAACTGCCATGTTGCGCGCAGCGATCGCCGCCGATAAACGGGCCGGCAAACGCATAGCTTTCGTGCCGACGATGGGCAATCTGCACGAAGGCCATTTGCAACTGGTGCGCCGCGCTCAGCGCGAAGCCGATATTGTGGTCGTCAGTATTTTCGTCAATCCATTGCAATTCGGCCCCACCGAAGATCTCGACAAATACCCGCGCACACTCGCGGCAGATAAAGAGAAGCTGTTCGGCGAAGGCGTCCAATATTTACTGACGCCGACCGTGGAAGAGATATATCCCAACGGCTTGCAAGCCGAAACCAAGATTTCAGTTCCCGAATTATCCGACACCCTGTGCGGCGCTAGTCGTCCCGGCCACTTCACCGGTGTCGCAACAGTCGTGACCAAGCTGTTTCAAATCGTCCAGCCCGATGTCGCGCTGTTCGGTGAAAAAGACTTTCAGCAACTCGCCATCATCCGCAAAATGACGGTTGATCTGTGCATGCCAGTGCAGGTGTTAGGCGTACAAACTGCGCGCACCGTTGATGGCCTGGCGCTGAGTTCGCGCAACGGCTATTTAAACGACGCCGAACGCGCACTGGCGCCGGCGCTGCATATGGCATTACAGGAATGTCGCGAAGCCATTGCCTGCGGATTTGATAGCTACACTGATCTCGAACAACACGGGCGCGATGCGTTGGCCAAGGCTGGCTTTCGACCTGATTATTTTTCCGTGCGCGACGCCTATACTCTGGCCGCCGCGACCGTCGAGACCGAGAAACTGGTTATTCTTGCCGCCGCTTATCTGGGGCGCACCCGGTTGATCGACAACGTCACGCTCAATCTCAATCCCAGTCAAGACTGGGGCATGCTGGCCGCCGGCTGATGCCGGGCTTGCCTTAGTATTCGAGGAACCTTCATGCAATCGACCATGCTCAAAGCCAAACTCCACAAAGCGCGCGTCACTCACGCCGTGCTGCATTACGAAGGCTCGTGCGCCATCGATGGCCGCCTGCTGGATATGGCTGGCATCCGCGAATATGAACAGATTCAGATTTACAATATCACCAATGGCGAGCGTTTCACCACGTACGCAATTCGCGGCGAGGAAGACTCACGCATCATCTCGATCAACGGCGCGGCTGCACATAAAGCCAATGTCGGCGATGTCATCATCATCTGCGCCTACGGCAACTATTCGGAAGCCGAACTGATTAACTTCAAGCCGCGTCTGATTTATCTGAATGAAGATAACAGCGTGAGCCACGCCGCCAACGCGATGCCGTTGCAAGTGGCTTAATACTCAGGCGACTTGACTTCAAACAATTTAAAAAGGGGCGAAAGCCCCTTTTTTTATGCCACGATTTCCGTTCGCCACCGAAGTGACGTTAAAAACCTGCCTCGGCCATTTTCATGCGCACTCTGAGTGCTTTCCGCAAATATGGCTCGATAACTAACAGGCGCGACTCGGGATTTAGTTTGCGGCACAATTAGCGTACTTTTAACACCGCAGTTTTATCTTTTGCGCCGCATGCCTGCGGGATTTTTTCAGCCAATAAAACAGGTCGCGCCATGTCAGACATTAAAAAATATGCGGTTCCGCCCGCCCTCGCCGCCTCTTCCCATATCGATCGCGAACGTTACGACGCGATGTATCGCGCCTCCGTCGAACAGCCGGATCAATTCTGGAGCGAGCAGGCCGAGCAATTTCTCGACTGGGACAAACGCTGGCACAGCGTGCGCGAATTCGATTTTCAAACTGGCGATGCAAGTTGGTTCAGCGGCGGCAAATTAAATGTCAGCGCTAACTGCATCGACCGCCATCTGGCTGCGCGCGGCGATCAAACCGCATTCATATGGGAAAGCGACGACCCCGCTATCGACACCCACATCACATACAACCAGTTGCATTTGGCGGTGTGCCGTCTCGCCAATGTATTGCGGCAACGCGGCGTCAAAAAAGGCGACCGCGTTTGCATTTACATGCCGATGATTCCCGAAGCCGCCTACGCCATGCTCGCCTGCACGCGCATCGGTGCGATCCATTCGGTGGTGTTCGGCGGCTTTTCGCCTGAAGCACTGAAGGACCGCATTCTCGATTCCGACTGCCGTGTCGTCATCACCGCCGATGAAGGCCTGCGTGGCGGCAAGCATGTACCGCTCAAGGCCAATGCCGATGTCGCGCTGACGCACTGCCCGAACGTACACACATTGCTTACCATACGGCGCACCGGCGCCGATGTGCCGTGGCAAGAAGGCCGGGACATTTGGTACCACAGCGCGGTGGAAAATATCGCCGACGATTGCGCGCCGGAACCGATGGACGCGGAAGATCCGCTGTTTATCCTTTACACCTCCGGCTCGACCGGAAAACCCAAAGGCGTGATGCATACCACCGGCGGCTATTTATTGATGGCCGCGATGACGCACAAATACACCTTCGATTACCGCGAAGGCGAAGTTTTCTGGTGCACCGCCGATGTTGGCTGGGTCACCGGCCACACCTACATCGTCTACGGCCCGCTTGCCAACGGCGCGACCTCGTTGATGTTTGAAGGCATTCCGAACTACCCCGACGCCTCGCGCTTCTGGCAGGTGATCGACAAACATCAAGTCAACACTTTTTACACCGCGCCGACCGCACTGCGGGCATTGATGGGATTGGGTAACGACTTCGTTACGCGCACCTCGCGCCAATCGCTGCGCCTGCTCGGTACCGTTGGCGAGCCGATCAACCCGGAGGCGTGGGAGTGGTATTTTCATATCGTCGGCGAAGGCCGCTGCCCCATCGTCGATACTTGGTGGCAGACCGAAACCGGCGCGCATATGTTGACGCCCCTGCCCGGCGCTACCGACTTGAAACCGGGCTCCGCCACGCTGCCATTTTTTGGCGTCGAACCCGTATTGCTTGATAGCGAAGGCCAGGAAATCGCAGGTGCCGGCGAAGGTAATCTGGCGATCAAAGCGTCATGGCCCAGCCAGATACGTTCGATCTACGGCGATCACCAACGCATGACCGACACCTATTTCAAACCGTATCCCGGCTATTACTTTACCGGCGATGGCGCGCGGCGCGATGAGGATGGTTATTACTGGATTACCGGCCGCGTCGACGACGTATTGAATGTCTCGGGACATCGCATGGGCACGGCAGAAGTTGAGAGCGCGCTGGTATTGCACAAAGCCGTGGCTGAAGCTGCCGTAGTCGGCTATCCGCACGGCATCAAAGGCCAGGGTATATACGCGTACGTGACGTTGATGGTCGGCGTCGAAACCTCCGACGCCTTGCGCAAGGAATTGCTCGACATCTGCTCCAAGGAAATCGGACCGATCGCACGGCCGGATTTAATTCAATGGGCGCCGGGTTTACCAAAAACGCGTTCCGGCAAAATCATGCGCCGTATTTTGCGCAAGATCGCCGTGAACGAATTGGAAAGTCTCGGCGATACATCCACGCTGGCCGATCCCGGCGTCGTGCAGCAATTGATCGACAACCGCTTGAATCGATAAGCGCGACAAACCGTTGCAACGCGGGTAGATCGGAAACAACAAGAACCTGAAGCCGGCCTACACCGAGGCTATTTTCGCCTTGCGCCGGCGCGTGTAAACCGAACCCCAAAGCAGGCCAATCACGCCGGCAACAACCGATGCAATCAACACCCCCATCTTGGCGGCGCCCAGTAATGCTTCGTCGCTGAACGCAAGCATCGCGATGAAAATTGACATCGTGAAACCAATCCCCGCGAGCAGACCTACCAGCAAAATCCCCGACCAATCCGTGTTGGGAGGCAACCGGCAAATGCGCAGCTTCACCGCAATCCAACTTGCGCCGACTACGCCGAGCGGTTTGCCAATGACGAGCGCTGCCACTATCCCGAACATGACTCGCTGTGCGCTGTTCAGACTGAGATCGATACCGTCGAGTGTGACGCCCGCGTTGGCCAGCGCAAACAATGGCATGACGCCATAGGCAACCCACGGATGCAGAGCCATCTGCACGCGCGTTACCGGCGCCAGTATTTCGCGCTGGGCAAAGCGCAGCTGTTTCAGCGGCGACACCAACTGATTCGGCTCGGTATTCGACCCCAACACTTTCTCCGAGAGCTCACTCGCCGTTCGCGTGAGGATCGCCAGCGGCTGCTCGCGCGTGCGCATGGACGTAACCGGCGTCAGCAATCCGAGCACGACACCAGCAAGCGTCGGATGCGCGCCGCTCTTTAGCATTCCCACCCACAAGATGGCGCCGGGCAATACATATCCGTACGCCGAGCCGATTCCAATTTTCTGGAACCCCAGCACCATCAGAACGCCAAATCCCGCAATCAGCAGGCCACTGATATCGAGGCCATCGGAATAGAACAGCGCAATGATCAGCACTGCCACGATGTCGTCGATGATCGCCAGAGCCAACAGAAAAATACGAATATTTGCCGGAATCGATTTACCGAGCAGCGCCAGCACACCGACCGCAAATGCGATATCGGTTGCGGTCGGTATCGCCCAGCCGCGCTGTAAATCGGAGTGCGCATTGAAAGCCAGATAAATCAGCGCCGGCGCAACCACGCCTCCCAGCGCAGCCATCAACGGCAACGCTGCCTGGCGCAGATCAGACAGTGCGCCCTCATGAATTTCCCGGCGAATCTCCATGCCGACCACCAGGAAAAACACCGTCATCAGCGCATCGTTGATCCAGAAATGCAGCGATTGCGAATAAATAAAACTACCGACCCCGATCGAAAGTGGCGTGTGCCAGAGATGATGATAACTATCGGCAACTGGCGAGTTGGCCCAGATAAGCGCTGCCGCAGCCGCAACCAGCAATGCAATACCGCTGACCGCTTCGATGTGAAGAAAACGCTCGAGGGTTTGAAACGCTCTCTCAGCTAAAAATTGCGAACGTGGTACGTGTTGCTGCGGTGAATCTTGATTCATGGAAAACATCCTCTTCGCACAGCGGTTTAACCGTGCAATAACAAATCGAAATCCGATTTACTGGCGCGAATTATTGACAATGCGGTTGTCATGTTATGTACATTCACGGCACCGCCTCGTACTCACTTCATCCAACTCAAATCTTAACCGGAATACAGCGCGTAACGCTGCACTGAGGTCTGGAACTGATGGTGATGCGCTCGCCGTTACGCTACAAACTCAGCCGTTGTGCGCGTGTCTTGCCGCTGCGTAACGGCGGCAATCGGCGCCAAATGCCGCCAGCAACTCGCGCCAGAACGGTGTGTCCTGCCGATACCATTCGGGATGCCATTGCACGGCGCAGGCAAACGATGCTGCGCTCGGCACCGATATCGCTTCGATCAAACCATCGGGTGCCAATGCCTCGATGCGCAATCCCGGCGCCAACTGATCGATGCCTTGACCGTGGACCGAATTAACCATCACTTCGCGCGCCGCGGCTAGTCCGACTAAAACGCCGCCCGGTTGAAGCGCCACCGCATGCACTGGCGCATATTGCTGCTCGACCGGCTGGCTTTCGTCTTCGCGGTGATCGTTTTTGCCAGGTACTACATGCACGCGTTGATGCAATGTGCCGCCGAGCGCGACATTCATTTCTTGCAGGCCGCGACAAATACCGAACACCGGCAAACCCATTGCGATCGCGGCGGGAATTAATGCGAGCGTGGTGGCGTCGCGCTCGGGATCGCGACCGCAATCGTCCTGCTCGGACGCGCGACCATAAAAATGCGGCTCGATGTTGGAGGCGCCACCGGTCAGCAATAAACCGTCGAGATGATGTAACAGTGCGGGAATATCGAGGCGATTGGCCAGCGCCGGAATAATCACCGGCACCCCACCGATGGCATCGACGGTCGCCGTCAAATAATGCTCCTCGACCTGATGCCAGTAATAATCGTGTGCAAACTTGCGCTCGGCCGTTACGCCGATAAGCGGCTTATACGATTGCGACGCGGACGTCTGATTCATCGAACCACCTTAGAATTTCAGCAAATTTAAATAGCTCGGCAACGCCGGAACAATTTGCCACACCGGGCGATCAAACTCTGGCCGCTACCAAGCCAGTTCCAAGTCAGCGCGGCAATCAATCAGTTCAGCGCATCGCTCAATAACTCGGCGCTACAGCGCATTGTATAAAGATTAATTAAATCGAGGATCGCACCATGCTGCGCCGTTTTGCAATATTAGGACTATTTACTTCAGCCATTTTGCTGGGCGATGTCATTGCAGGCAGCGTTGCGCTGGCGGACGAGGCCAGCACGCTGGACACCAAGCTTACCAAGCTGGGTTACGCGCAGGGCGACGTGGTGGATAACATTCGCGACTATCGCATCGACGGCTGGAATTATCTCGACGACAAACACATCATGATTTATAGCGGCGCATCGAGCCGCACACTCATCACCCTGCAGACCAGTTGCTACGAATTATCCGGGGCGGAAAACCTCGGCTTCAGCACCACGGCGCGCAACCTGACTAAATTCGATAAGGTCGTGGTGCGCGGTCCCGGCGGCATTCCGCGCCAATGTCAGATCAGCGAAATTCGCCAATTAAATTCGACCAAAAATAAATAATTGATTCATTCGAAATTGATTGTAGGGGCGCTGCTTGCCGCGCCCTTTTTTGCAACCCGATAATTTTGCCGCGCAGCAGCACAACAATCGCGCCCCTAAATTTCAATCAGAAATTCACTCACGCCCGCCCGCGCAATTCCTTCAATTCAAAATCGAATACATCGGTGTACAGACATTCGCGACGCAGACGTTCGTACTCGCTCAGTTTGTGATGATCGATTGCTGGTATCACCCCTTTTTGAATCGCATCGATTAATTGCTGGTCGAAATTGCTACCGACAATTTCACCTTTGCGATGTGCTTTGCGCATGACGATTAATTGCGGCTCCACTTCATGCAGCAATTGGAACGTTAATTCGAGACGCCCTTGTGCATCGTTTTCGTCGAAGGTGCGATACGCGCATTCGCTGATTGCATCGCGCACGCTGCCCGGCTGCATAATTGCCATGCCGAGATCGCGCGTCATCTGATCGGTTGCGTGCTTCACCGGCATCCGCAATGGAAATGCCAGATGCTTTAAAAACCAGCCAAAAAACCGCACCGGAAAGTTTTCGTAAAATCCAATCAACGCGCGCTGCGCTTCGACAAAGGCGCGCCGCAATGCGTATTCGGCGTGTAAATCGTTGATCGGATCGGCCGGCAGCGACGCGTGGAATTTAATAATGCTGCTGGCAATAAATAATTGACTGAGCACATCGCCCAGCCGCGCCGACAACATTTCGCGCACTTTTAAACTGCCGCCCATGATGACTAACCCGACATCGGCGGTGACAGCCAGCGTCGAACTAAAACGATCGATTTGTTGACACCATTTGCGCGCAAATGGCGATGCATTCGGTGGCGCTGCAGCGAAAATATTGCCGAATAAACCGAGTACAAACATGCGCAGAAAACGGCTACTAGTAAAGCCGACATGTTTGAAAAAAATCTTATCGAAACGTGCGCGCGTGTCGGCGTTATCCGGTTGCGCGAGCAGCGTGTATTCGTCGAATAAATACGGATGACAGCGCATCGCACCCTGCCCAAAAATCATCAGCGAGCGCGTCATGATATTCGCGCCCTCGACAGTGATGCCGATCGGCACCGCCTGATAGGCGAGCACGATTGGATTGCGCGGGCCCATTTGCACACCGCGACCGCCCATCACATCCATCGCGTGATCGACCGCCGTGCGCATCATTTCAGTCGAGTGGTATTTCGCAATTGCGGTGACCACCGACGGCGAACCTTCGACCAAACCGCGCGTGACCCAATGCCGCATTGCTTCGAGCGTATACGCGGTCGCGGCAATATCGGCTGTGGCTTCCTGCACACCTTCAAAACGGCCGACCGGCGAATGAAATTGTTCGCGAATACGCGCGAACGCACCGACCGCGCGGTAGCACACTTTACTGCTCGCGGTGGAAACCGCCGGCAGCGAAATGCCGCGTCCGGCGCCGAGACAATGCATCAACATACGCCAGCCTTTGCCGGCCATTTGCGCGCCGCCGATGATCCAATCGAGCGGAATAAAAATATCGGTGCCGCTGACCGGGCCGTTCATAAACGGCGCGCTCGGATTGTGGCGCAGACCGATTTCCACCCCCGGATGCGTCGCCGGCAATAGCACGCAGGTAATGCCGTATTCGTTTTTGCTAGCGTCGCCGAGCAGATGTTCGGGATCGAATAATTTGAAGGCGAGGCCGATAACGGTGGCGACCGGCGCGAGCGTGATCCAGCGTTTGGCGAAACTCATGCGAATGCCGAGCACTTGCTGACCTTCATGCTCGCCATAACAAACGACGCCGCGATCGGGAATCGAGCCGGCATCGGAACCAGCTTCCGGCCCGGTCAGACCAAAACACGGAATTTCCTCGCCGCTAGCCAGACGCGGCAACCAATGCTGCTTCTGCGCGTCGGTGCCGAAATGCATCAGCAATTCGCCGGGGCCGAGCGAATTCGGCACCATCGCGGTCACGCCGGCAGTGATCGAACGCGTCGCCAGCTTGGTCATCGCCGAACTTTGCGCGTATGCGCTGAAACCGAGACCGCCGTATTCGGTCGGAATAATCAGCGCGAAAAAGCCTTTCTCCTTTAAAAATTGCCACACATGCGGCGGCAGATCTTTGCGCTCGTGTTGAATCTCCCACTCATCGAGCATCGCACATAAATCTTCGACTTCATTGTCGAGAAAACTTTGTTCGCGCTCAGTCAGCGTCGGCAATGCGGTTTGTTCGAACCACTTCCAATCGGGCTTGCCGGAAAATAATTCTTTATCCCACCACGCAGTGCCAGCTTCGAGCGCTTCGCGCTCGGTGATGCTCATCGGCGGTAATAAGGTGGCGAGTTTTGTTTTCACGCGCGCACTGATCAACACGCTGCGCAGCGGCGGCACATTCAGCACAATTAATATTGCGACCACCGGCAGCCATAGAAATACGGAGTGCAGCGCCGGACTGATAAATCCAAGCGCCCATCCTGCAACGAGCACAATGATCGAGCCGAGCCACAACGGCAGTTCGCGATAAATAACCACCGCGATGACGAACAGCCACACAATCACACTCAGCAGAAACAGCATTGTCGATCTCCTCTTTTTATTCGCGATGCAGTGAGTTTTTACGAGCCGCGAGCTACCCGCTATTTAAACCACTGTGCACGCACATGGCGACAATTAATCGATTTTTTTATTGAGGTTTTGCACATGCGCCATTAACTGCAGCGCACAAATAAAAACCGCAGCGATCGCTGCGGTTAGTAATGCGTAAATATGCACTGCGATTAAGACCACTAACGCAGGAAGGGATTCAGCAAGCGCCAGAAAAAACCGGTAAAGCGCACTGGCGCTTGTTGCACCGCGAGGCACAGACATTCTTCATGCTGCGCCGCGAATGGTCGATGCGGTTGCTGCGGTTCGCGCAGCAGAAAATCGCCGTCGGTATAAACGCCTTTTTCATCCGAGAATGAGCCGCTCAATACCAGCGTAAATTCAAGGCCGCGATGATCGTGCATGGCGACGCTGCCACCTGGACTGACGCGATGCAGCATCACCGAGTAATCGTCGCAACCGGCATCGAGCGTGGCGATGCGCAAGCTTGGCAACACACGCAGCCAATTCAACTTGCTGAAACCGCCGGGGACCAATTTGCGCAGCGCTTTCGGCACCTTCGCTGCGGCCGTCGAACTCCTTTCAGCACCCGTCGCTGCCGGAAGAACATCATCAGCGCGGGTTATTCGCGCATCGGCAATTTGCGTATTTGAATCCACGCGATCAATGCGCGCAAACACATGATGCAACGCGGCATCCGCGACCGGTACGCCGGGTAACTCCTCCAACAACATGCCGCTAAGCGCCTGCAACGCGTTCACTTCGGCGCTGCATTGGGCGCAAAAACCCATATGCACGGACACGCACAACGCAACCGGCATCGGTAACGTGCCGGCGGCATACTGCTCTAACAAATCATGCCCTGGGTGATAATTCATGCGCGCCCCTTATTTCTCCAAAATTAATTGCAGGCGCTGCATCGCCAACCGTATTCGCGATTTAACAGTACCGAGCGGCAACGCCAGATCGGTAGCAATTTCGCTGTGGGATTTTCCCTCCATAAACGCCATCAACAACACTTCACGCTGCGCCGGCGGCAAGGTTTTCAAGGATTCACGCACCCGCCGCTCGGTGAGGCGCTGCTGCAAATTCTGGAACGGACCGGCCGCTTCATCTTCAATCGGCCAAATATCGTCGATATCGAGCATGCCGCTGTGGCGCTTTAATTTACGCAGTAAATCGATGCGTTTGTTGCGCGCGATGGTGAATATCCAGGTCGACGCGCCCGCTTTCATCGCGTCATAACTGCTGGCTTTGTTCCAGACCGTGATCATCGTTTCCTGCACCAGTTCGTCGGCGAACTGGCCGGAGCGATCCGGCAACACAGTGCTCAATCCGAACGCTTTAATTTGCGGGGCGAAGTGCGCGAACAATTGCCCAAACGCCGCGCGATCCTGCTTGGCCACGCAGTGCAGCACTGCACCCCATGGATCGGTATCGCTATTTTTGGCGTCGTAAATGCTGGTCACAGTGGCTCGGGTGCTGGCGGCGGTAAAAGCACGCGGAAGGGCCATGTTAGAACCTCTGCACAGAATACGGAAATCAAGTAGGAAGGTTACGCAGCGCAATACGGTTTAGATCAATGCCGGTTGCAGCAAAACGGCTAAACCGCACTTCGATATCGAATTATCGGGCGACGCAGTCTCTGTAATTACGATGATTTCGCTGCGAATAACCGGGCCGGCTTTACCCCGGCATCGTCAAACATTGGTATCGCCGCACTGCGCCAGTTAGACTGACCACTATTAAAATAAGCACCGAATAATCGGCGTCGTTTAGATAAAGTCGTTTCAATCAATAAGCCAAAACGCACTGCAGCTGTTCAGCGCTCAATTGAGCGATAGCAGCGGCCAGTTGCGCGGGGAGGACAATTTGCGATCCGTAATCTTGAGCTCCTTTAAAACCGATTCACACTTTCACAGCTGTATGACCGGCATGATTGCGGACGGCGGTTTTGAGGTACAAACCAACGAATTGCGCCTGCCGCAGCCCGGCAACGGTATTTATCAATCCTCCACGCATTGCTTTCTCGAATATGTCGAGCTGCCGGAAACCACGATCAATGCGAGTTACCCCGAGGCCGTAACCGAGCGCCCCGTTGGCAAACTGATTTTCGTGCCGCGCGGCATGACGCTGCGCTGGCACTGGCCGGCCGGACAACAGCGCGCGGTAGCGCTGGCGTTCGACACCAATCGGCTCGCCGGGTTGGCAGCGCTCGACTTCGACTGGAATTCAATAAATCTTGACGACACCTTCAACATCGATAGCCCGTATCTGGAATCGATGATGGCGACGCTCTCCGACGAAGCCTGCTCGCCCGGTTACGGCAGCGCAATTAAAGCCAGCAGCCTGGTGACATTGCTGGCACTGGAATTGGGCCGTAAATTTATTTCGAATCCGCACTTTCTTGCGGACAACAGCGATCAAGAAATCTGGAACTCGGATAACGACGCGCAGAAATTGCAGCAATTGCGCGCCTACATCGCGCGTGAAGAAGACATCGATTTAAGCCCGCAGCGATTGGCCGAAGTCTGCCGCATGTCGCCGCGTTCGCTGTCGTTGCTGCTGGTAAAAAATGTCGGCATGACCTTGCGCAGTTACGCAGCGGTTGCGCGCCTGGAGCGCGCCAAATTACTGCTTGCGCAGGAAGACGGATTGGTTAAACAAGTGGCGTATCGCTGCGGATTTAAAGGGACTGCGGCGTTTGGTGCCGCGTTTCGCAAAGCACTGGGCATGACACCGCAGGAATACCGGCAGCGGCATCAATCGTGTTCTTAATTTGAGAAAAAAAACGGCGGCAAATTGCACCGCCGTAAACGACAACACAGCATTCTTAAAAGTGGTAAGTCAGCTCGACACCGTAAGTACGCGGATCGCCCAGAAATGCCGATTGCGCCGGTAACGAAGGCTGCAATGCACCCGCCGCCGCCCAGTAATCCTTATCCAGCAAATTGCGGCACCACAGCGATACATCCACTGCACCCGACATCAAACCACTCCAATCCAGACGCGTATTAACCACATCGTAACTGGGCAGGGCGATACCCGATTGCGCATCCCATTTCGACGAATAGTAATAATCCGCGTTGAAGGCGATCGGCGCACCGAGCGGCGTAAACGGCAACACGTAACGTACCGCTGCGGTACCGGTGAAACGCGGTGTCGGCAACGTCACGGTTTTTTCGTTCAACGCAATGCCGGTAATTGCCGGTGCGTTCAAGCTATCGATTTTCTGCTCGATATAAGCGCCGCTCAGCGTAAACGTTAGATCGGAAACCGGCGAAATCGTCAGCTCCAATTCGGCGCCGTTGATGGTGATATCGGCTGCGTTAATTGCCACCGACGAGCGATTCGGCGCGTCGGGCGTTGATGGTGGAATTACGCCGGCAATACTCGCGAACTGCACCGCATTGGTGTACTTGGTGTGGAACAGCGCAAGGTTGGTCCGACCGGCGACTTCGCCCAGCGTCCAATCCGATTTGACGCCCACTTCGAGATCGTTGATTTTCTCCTCATCGACTTTTTGGAACGGTCGCAGATCCGGACAAATACCGCCGCCAACGATACAGGCCGGATCGCTGCCGCCGGTGGTACGCGCGGTGTAAAACAGCGGCGCGTTGACGTTGACGCTGCGATAGCCGCGCCGATGCGTGATGTAGGTAAACACCGAATCGCTCAGCTTGTAATCCAGACCGAGAGTCCAGGTCGGCGCCTTGCCGCTGTTTTTCACCGTCGAGCCAAGATCGTCGCACTCGGAAGGCGACAGATAAGCCGGCCGGCCGCTGGCGCCGCAGGTTTCGATTTTGTCCCAGCTGTAACGCGCGCCGGCGTTCAGTTTCAACGCATCGGTAAGCTGATAGCCGAGCTGGCCGAACAGCGCATAGTTTTCGTTGGTGGTCAGCGAAGTCGAGTGCGAGTTGACCACACCGAACGCGGTCAAGTTGAACGCCTGCGACGAGGTGCCCATGCCGCCGGTCGGGCGATCCTTCGAGTAGAACGCGCCGCCGATCCAGTCCAATCGATCGGCTTTGCCGAGCACTTGAAATTCCTCGGTGAAATATTCTTTTTCGTCCAGCGATGCCAGCTTGTAAACCACCAGCGGGCCGAGCGGACCGGTCACATCGCCAAAGCCCTGGGTGTTGGCGGAAATGGCGCTCGACACGTTGCGGTAGCCGAGAATATTGCGAATGGTGGTGTCGCCCATTTTGTATTCGGTGGTGTTGGCGATACCCCACAAATCGGTGGTGTAACCGAGCTTGCCGGCGCCGGAGGTATTGGTGTTGTCGTAGACGCGAAACGGCGCCACCGCCATGCCCTGTTCAATGGCAGTCTTTACCGCCTGTTCATACGCGGCAGCGATGGTCGGGCCGAGCGATGGTGTAAATGCGCCCTGAATAATGCCGGGGTTGTAGCCGAAAATATGCTGCCCGTTCGGCGCCTGATCAACGCGCGAATAATCGGCGACCAGTCTGTTGGTGAGGTTTTCGCTCGGGTCGAGCAATAGCGACACGCGATAACTTTTCTGGTCGACGCTATCGAGATCGGGTGCGCCCGGTGTCAGGTTTTCGGTGCGGCCATCGCGCTTGCGAATTTGCGCGGCAACCCTGAGGGCGGCCTTATCTTCCACCAGTGGAATATTGGCGGCGCCTTCAAAAGTGCGACCGTTGTAATTGCCAAGTCCGACGCGAAAGTAACCATCCTGGTGATAGCTCGGCGCATTCGGCGTTAGCAGCACAGCGCCGCCGATGGTATTGCGTCCGAACAAGGTGCCTTGCGGCCCTTTCAATACCTGCACGCTGGCCAAGTCATAGGTCGGCAAATTGCCACCTACTTTCGGCAATGGCACGTCGGAGCTGTAAATCA
Source organism: Verrucomicrobiaceae bacterium (assembly GCA_028293825.1). GTDB lineage: Bacteria > Pseudomonadota > Gammaproteobacteria > Pseudomonadales > CAMLJR01 > CAMLJR01. Next base: position 111,432 of record JAQGNY010000019.1, on the reverse strand, counting down.
CGACGGCCGGAATACCTTCGCCGAGCGGCACCACGCTGAGGCCGCGCAACGACATCGAAATATTGTTGCCGCCGCCCTCGTAGGTGAAACGGAAACCCGGCACCACCGCCGTCAGGTTTTCCATTTCCTGCACCGAAGCATTCTGCAACGCTTCGCTATTGAGTGCGGCGATAGCGACCGGCACGGTCTGCAAACTTTCGTCACGGCGGCGAGCGGTGACGACCATCTCCTCAATAACCGGCGCGTGCGGCGCTGTTTTAGCCACGTCGGCGTTGGGATTTGGCGCGGTAACGCCGGTCTGCGCGATGGCGGTCGCCGATAAGCCGGAAAGAACACCGATACTGCCGATTAAGGCAAATGCCTTAGTGTTGGACATGTTATCTCCCTTGGATTGCTCCAATGATTGTCGTTATTGGAATGAGGGGTTGGAGTTCGGCTCGGTTCTGGCGAACGGCCGAATTTATTCGCGAAACATTCTAAACACGGAGTGAAAGCCACCAGTCGGGTGAACGATATCGCCCAAACGCTGCCGATATCTCCGAAATGCAGTGGCGCGAACCAAAGGCACGGATGCATTTCAAAGCTATCGCGCGTATTTCAGCGATATCCGCCCAGTCTTGTCGGCACTCGCGCGAACCGTGAGAATCGAAACCCTCGCACTCGTCGAGCAACGCGCCGTATCAGATCAATACGCGCAGCTGGCTCGCGAGCTCGTCCTCTTTAATCTGCAGCCAACCCTTTTTCCCCGGAGACCCAATTTATGATTCTCGATTCGCTGGCAGTAAATCCGTCCGACTTTGAACAGCGCACCGGCTGGGCACTCAAACCGCAGGGCGCGTGTAAAGGCGAGGCCTGCGTGCCGATGCCGGCGACCGCGCGCAATAGCGATGGCACCTTGAATATCGAAGTGGTGGCCGACCGGCTCGGCATGCCGCTGATCCGCTGCGCCGACGACAAACATTGGGCGATTGGCCCGGAAGCCGGCATCAACGGGCGCGCATTAACTACCGCGCAGGCGCCGCGGCTAGTGTTGCCGGACCTGAACGGCAATCTGTTCGATATCGCCAGTTTGCGCGGCAAAAAAGTGCTGCTGACCACGTGGGCTTCCTGGTGCGGTTGCCGCCTCGACGGCGCGATCTGGGCTGAATTGCGCGAGCGCTTTTATCCGCAAGGCCTTGAGATCGTCACCATCGCGATGGATACCGGCGGCGCCGAAGCTGCACGCCCGTGGCTGGAGATGGCCAAACCGAAACACCCGGCGTTGATCGATGCGGCGCACAGCGTCGGCGAACTGTTCGGCGTGGTGAACGTGCCCAACGGCATCTGGATCGACGAACAGGGCATGATCGTGCGCCCGGCCGAGCCATCCTGGCCGGGACGCACGCCGGTGACCGACATGAAACCAGCCGATATCGCCCAGGCCGGCATGTCGCAGGATGTTGAGGCAACGCAGCTCGCCTTACTCGACGAGGTCGGTAAAATGCTGTTCGAAACCGATCTCTACCTCGAGATGCTGGAAGATTGGGTTAAGAACGGCGCCAACAGCCGCTATGTGCTGAGCCCGGAAGAAGTGATCGAGCGCTCGCAACCGCGCTCGCCGGATATCGCCAGCGCCGCCGCGCATTTCGAACTCGGCGAATTTCTGCATCGCAACGGCCAGCACGAGCTGGCGGTCCAGCATTGGCGCGAAGCACATCGGCTGCAACCACTGAACTGGACCTACAAACGCCAGGCCTGGAATATCGAGGACCCGATGACACAGTCAGCCCCAACCGTTTACGACGGCACCATGCTCAGCGAAGTGCGCAAATACGGCGCGGAAAATTACTATCCGAAGATCGTCGTTTAATGGACGCGCAGGATTGGAGTAACGCCGAGGCCGGCATTCGCCGCTGGTTGACGGCTAACATCGGCGCAGATATTGCCGCGTTTGACGTGATGCCGGGTTGGCGACCGGCCTGGAATGTGACGGTGAATACCGCGTCCGGTCCACTGCATTTGCACGTGCGCGGCAATCGTCTGGCCGGCCAGGAAATCACACCGCTGCATCAGGAATACCGCGTGTTCAAGCTGTTCGAAGCGGAAGGTATTCCGGTGCCGAAAATCTACGGCTGGTGCGATGAGCCCGAAGCCATCGTGATGCAGCGCGTCGATAACATTCCTTATCACGGCGGCGCTGACCAAGATCCAAAGCTGCACGCATTGGTCGCCGAGTACATGGGCATCATGGCGCGTGTGCATAAAATCGATTTGACTCACGCGCGGGCGGCGGGCCTGCCGATTCCGGCGACGCCGGCCGACACCGAATTCGCCTATTACAAAGGTCACGAGGAAGCGTATCTCGCCAGCAAGACCGGACCGGAGCCAATGGTCGAGTTGGTGCGACGCTGGATTCTCGACCACGCGCCGCTGTACCGCACCGAGCAAGCGCTGCTGATCGGTGATGCACCGCAGTTCTTCCACGATGGCGAACACGTTACGCATATCTTCGACCTGGAACTGGTGCATGTCGGCGATCCAATCGCCGATCTGGTGTCGGTGTGGGGCCGCGATATCAACGAACCGATCGGCGGGCTGACCGAGATTCTGCTGCGTTACGTCGCCGAGAGCGGCAACACCATCGACTGGCCGACCTTCGATTTTCACGCGTTGATTTATCACATCGGCGCGGCGATGCGGGTGCGACCGCTGTTAAAAGGCGAGGCGATTTTGCCGGCCTACACCGAATACCTGTCGTGGGATTTGTCGTGTTCGCGCGCGATGCTGGAAACGTTCGCACGCATGCTCGATATCGAACTGGAGCCGGTGCCGACGATTGCGCCGACGCCATCCGACAACGCCATCGCGCTGAAAAATCTGGTCGCCGCCTGTCGCGAATTGCCACCCGCCGGCGGTCGCATGCGCGAACAACCGGCACTGTCGCTGGCCAATTATCTACAACGCGTCGATGAAATCGGCACAGAAATCGAGCGGCTGACGCTCGCGGATATCTCTCAATTTCTCGACCGCTCGTTCGCTACATTGGCCGAGGCAGAAGCCGAACTGGAAAAATTCGTCATCGAACACGGCGCACTGCATCGACCCGCGCTGACGCGTTTGTTTCATCGCCAGATCGGACGCCGGCTGCAATTGATTCAGGATTATCCCGCTCCGATTGTTGCGCGCAGACCGTTCGTTATCGATCGCAGTCAATTTGCTTCTTAGCTAAATTCCTTAGCGAAAGCCCGCACGTCACACCAATAAATTTAATAAAGGAAAAACCGATGCAAACCGAAGAAGATCGCCTGAAAGTATTTATCGAATCCGTCACCGACGGCCGCGTGGTTTCGTTGCAGCGTCAGGCGCGCTGGCGCAAAGCGTGGTTCTGTGAAATCGAGCGCGCTGGCAAAAAACTGCCTTTGTATATTCGCGGTGATAAACAACTGGATGCCGAACCCTATCCCGGACTTGGGCGTGAAGCGTCGATTCTGCAACTGCTCGAAGCCGGCGGCGTTGTAGTGCCGCATGTGTACGGCGTGTGCCCGGACCCGATTGCCATCGTCATGGATATGGCGCCGGGCGACCGCGATGTTAGTAAGGCCGCGAACGACGACGAACGGCGCTCGATTGCCGAGCAATACATCGAAGCGCTGGCGAAGATGCACAGCCTCGATCTCGAACCGTTTGTTGCCGCTGGCATTACCCGTCCGCAAGGCGCCGCGCAAACCGTGTTGGCGTATATCGATGCGAATCAGCCGCTCTACGATCGCACCAAGCGCCGCCCCGAGCCGATGATCGAATTCGCGTTGCGCTGGCTGCGCCGTAACGTGCCGCAGCAACGCACACACGCCGCGTTTATTCACGGCGATGCCGGACAATTTTTATTTCAGAACGCAAAAGTGACCGCGCTCTACGATTTCGAGGCATCGCATATTGGCGATCCGCTGGCCGATCTCGCCTCGCTGCGCGGTCGCAATGGTTTCGAGCCGCTCGGCGCGGATATGGCGCATCTGTTGAAGCATTACGCCAAGATCACCGGCGAGCCGATCGATTCGTTCGCACTGAGCTATCACACCGCTGCGTTTATGCTCACCGCCGTTATGGCGTTGGCCGGATTATTGTGCGAGCCGGACAAGCACGTGCTGCAAACCGAATATTTAATTTGGAATTTAATGTCGCGCCGGTCGGTGCTGTGGGCGCTGGCCGAATGCATGAACGTCAAGATTGCACCGAGCGCACCCCCGGCCGGTTTGCCGAGTCGCAACAGCGTCATTATCGATGTGCTGGAGCAAACCATTACGCGCATCGAGCCGAAATCCGATCTCGATAAATTCCAGCTCGAATCGGCCAAAGTGCTGGCGCAATGGCTGCGCGATGCCGACGCCGGCAACCGCAGCGCCGACGACAACGATCTGGCGCGCATTGCCGAATTTACCGGCCGTGTACCGCGCGATTGGCAGGACGGCGAAAAAGAATTGGAGCGCTTCGTGTTGGAAGCCGGGCCGGAGCACGACATCGCACTGCTGAATTATTTTGCACGTCAGCTGGAGGATCAGATTGCCATCGCCGTGCCGATCCAATCGCGCCTGGCAGGCTACGCGCTGGAGCCGATCAAACTTTAATGCCGGCAATTGCGACTGCGCGATTTCGGTCCGCAGTCGCTCAATTCGTCACTCCTTGGCGACACTCAGATCAAAAGAGCGATAGCGCTAACGGCAGTTCGATTCTTTATTTCTCGCGGTCGTTCAAACGGGCGGCGCTTGACTTGATGAGAATAATTCCTATTAAATGGCTGCCGCACCGGTCAGCCATCCATCAGGACGAAAGACAGCTAAACCCGAGCGAATTTTAAAATTCCTTGGAGAAAGTTATGTCTTTGTTTTCCGTCCGCGGCGGCGTTCGCCTGTGCGCGTTATCTGCCAGCATGAGCGCTTGTTTTGCCCTCGCGCAGACCACCGGCAATCCTTTACCAGCCACTCCATCCGACCCGACCAATGCGGACAACGCCTTGACCTTGAAAACGGTGAAGGTCGTCGATTCTGCGCTTGAATCCGCCGCTGGACCTGTCGGCAGCGTAGTTGCCAAACGCAGCGCCACCGGCACCAAAACCGACACGCCGCTGCGCGAAACGCCGATGTCGATTTCGGTCATCACACGCGAGCAAATCGACCATCAAAAAGCCGACTCACTCGATCAAGCTTTCGAATATACCGCCGGCGTTTTCTCGCTGGGCGGCGGCGCCAATCGGCGCGGTTCGACCGGCTTTACCATTCGCGGCTTTAACGTTACGGGTTCCGCACCGCTGTATGTCAACGGCAGCAAATTTCCGATCAATTCGTTGAGCGGCGCCATCGAGCCCTACGGCTACGAACGCCTTGAAGTATTAAAAGGACCTGCATCGATTCTCTACGGACAAGCCGCGCCCGGCGGCATTATCAATGTCGTGAGCAAACGACCAACCGCGGAACCGCTGCGTGAAATCGAAGTGCAGGCGGGAAGCTACGATAAAAAACAATTAGCAGCGGATTTTGCAGGCCCAATCGACGACACCGGCAAATGGGGCTACCGCGTCAGCGGCCTGGTGCGAAAAAGCGACACCGCCATCGATTACATCGATGACGACCGGCAGTTCATCGCACCAACCGTGGTGTGGAAACGCACCGACGACACCACGCTGACATTGCTCGGCACCTACTACAAAAACAGCACGGTTTACGATTACGGCAAACCGGTGGATGGCTCGCTGCGGTTTAATCCGAACGGCACGATTCCGAAACACCGCTTTATCGGCGAGCCGGGTTTCAACGATTTCGATACCGAGGGCACCACCGGCGGTTATCTGTTCGAGCACAACTTCACCGACAACATTACCTTTCGCCAGAACGCACTGTATTTCGACTACGAAACCTACTACGCCGATGTCAGTACCGGCGCATTGAATGCAACCAAGGATTCGATCAGCCGCTCGGCGTACACCCGTAACGACAGCGACAAAGGTTTTAGCGTCGACAACCAACTGCAATTGAAGCTCAGCACCGGCGTCGTCGAGCAAACCATTCTGCTCGGCGTCGACTACGTCGATCGCGCTTTTGTGCGCGTGCAACGCTCCGGCGCACAGCTGGGCGCGCTTAATTTATTCAATCCGGTGTATGGATCGCCGGTAGCAATAAATCCCAACCCCGTCAGCAATTCGCTGAGCACCGCGAAACAACTCGGCGGTTATGTGCAAGATCACATCAAGATCGATGGGCATTGGGTGTTATTGCTGGGCGGACGCTGGGACGATGCCAGCAACGACACGCGCAACCGCGCCAGCGATGCTAAAACCGAATTCGACAGCAACGCATTCACGTGGCGCACCGGCTTGTTGTATTTATTCGACAACGGTATTTCACCCTACTTCAGCTACTCGGAGTCGTTTCAACCGCAGACCGGTACCGATTATTTCTTAGCGCCCTACAAACCGACCACAGGCCAACAATATGAAGTGGGCGTTAAATACGAACCCGTCGGTTACAACGCCGCCATTACCGTGTCGGCTTATCAGTTGACGCAACAAAACGTATTGACCAGCGACCTCGATCATTTGTGCTCTGCGGTGCCGACGCCAACACCGTGCGGAAATTATTCGGTGCAAACCGGTGAAGTGCGTTCGCGCGGTGTCGAAATCGAAGGGCGCGCCAGCCTCAGCAATAATCTCGATTTAATTGTCGCGTTGGCGCGTACCGATCCGGAAATTACCAAGAGTAACGGCGTCGATCTCGGCCGCAAACTGTGGTCGTCACCAGATCGCATGGCCTCGCTCTGGGCCGATTACACCGTGCGCAATGGTGTCGCTGATGGTCTTGGTTTCGGCGCAGGTATGCGCTACACCGGCCAGTCCTACAGCACCGACAATGCCATCGTCACACCGGGCAATACCGTGTACGACGCGGCGATCCGTTATCAGATCGAGCACTTGCATCTTTCACTGAATGTGAAAAATGTTTTCGATAAAGATTACATCGCGTCGTGTACGTTCTCGTGTTTTTACGGCGATGAACGCACTGTAGACGTGTCAGCGAAATACACTTGGTAACACCTAGATTATCGAACGCTGCTGCGTCGATTCGCACAGCAGCGTTCTGCTTCAGGAATGCCGAATTACCTTTCGTCGAAACCTCCAAATGCTTCGCACACCGCGTTAATCGCACGCTCTAGTCGACGCGCTCGACCATAACGGCATCGCTCGACCACTTTGTTATTAATTGCGAAACCAATTTGCCAATCGCCAGCACCTTCATACCACTGCCCCTCCCCCGCAGACACTTTTATTACCGCTCGTACATGCCCGGCTATAAGCGAACGTCATTGACCGCGCGAAATACGTAACCCACAATGCGCGCCGCGATGCGGATAAATCAGCGCCTTAAAATTTACAGGCCGACAACATTGCGAAGCAAAAACTGAGCTTGTCATTGGTTGCAAATCAAGCTTGCGCGGCGGGTGTAGTTCAATGGTAGAACTGTCGACGCTTCCGCAAGCCTAGTGCCGCATGGCTTTCAAGCCATCACTGTCTCATAAATCCTGATTTGTCTCACAAAATTGCTAATTGCGCCGCAATTAAGATGCGCAATATGAAAATTATTCCGCGTTGGTGAAATCGACAAAGTAGCTTTGCCCTGGCTCAAACTGAGTGGCAATATCGGCGCTTACAATCCCAAGCTTGATACTTCCAGCCGGTGTGTATTTGAAGAATTCTTCGTTCTCCGCGCTGCCACCGGTCACAGCATATAAATCGATTTCAAATCCATCCGCAGACGGATTGATTGCACGGCATTTAAATTTCGCGCGCGTTGTCATTTGTTTCTCCGTATTGAAGTTAGTGGGCCTATTCGGGCCACGGGTAAGTGCAACCTTTGGGATAGGTGCCTATGGTGTTGCCGTAGTGATCTTTAGCCCACTTGGTGCAGCGGGTGGCGACTTTGGGCCGATACCCGGTACCGCCTGGACCGGTAGCGAATCTTTCGAAAGCTGACCAGCTGTATCAATCGCGCGCGCGGTCCAAATATCGGCAGTCGTCAGTTGAGAGTCTTTCGGAATCACATAGGTGAAGTCGCAGGTGGTATTGCGGCCAACCTCGGTGCCATTAAGTAAAAAGGCAGCACCCGCAAATTCGCTTGCAGGCATTGGCGTTTTAGCAGCGTTGTCACGCACGGTAGGCGGCACACACTTAAGAATATTCACAGCGACTGCGTCCGCTGCTTTCGTTTCTGCCGCGCACAGCAAAGCCGCCGCGATTAAAAATATCGGCATCGATTTCAATTTTATTTCCTCAGTTTGGTGAGCAGGCGTCGATCAATGAATTGAGTTGGCGGATGGCGTTGTCGCCATCAATGGCTATTGCGTAAATAGCTGATCCAGTCGCTGGGTCGAGTTGGCTTCGCGTTTCTGCAGCAACTCCGCTGGCGGCCGCACTGGTTGCGGACAGGTTATCGCCAACGGTTGCATGGATGGTGCTGACGTACAGCCGGCGATTGCCAGCAGCAATATCGCGCTGCTGCCGATCATTTTTAACATTCGCATCGTTAAGTGCCTCGTTGTAGGTTTTAGCGATTTCGCCAATTCTTTTTACATCTTCATCGTGCTGCGCAATCGCTTCGCCGGCAGCTTGCGCCGCCGCATCCGATACACGTTTCAAATCTGTCGCATGTGCAGTTTTTTCGGTCTGCAATGCAGCGTTGAGCCGCCATCCGTTAACTTCCCAGCCTGCGAAAAACAAGACGAGCGCGAACACAATCGCCGCAACAATTTTCCAATCAACTGGCGGCATTGTCGGGCGCCCCTTTAATTAATTTCTTTTGTTTAAACAACTGCGCAAGCAGCGACAGCCCAAATAACGCAGTGCCGATCAGCGGCATATATTTTTGCGGTATGGCACCGCGAAGCTCGGGCGGCAATAGATTCCACGCTGTGATCGCAGCATCCGGCGATGCAATTAAGTAACTGGCAATAAGGCTTCCGGCCAGCCCCAAGCGCATGCTCCAACGGCGCGGCAAATCGCGCCAATTCTCAATAATCATCACGCGACTCCTCGTTCGATTTGATCAGCCAATCGATTGAACCAGCCCGGCTGTAACGGCTTGCACTTCGCAAAATGCCGCGCACGCTGCGCATTAAATCGAGCGGCAAGTTTTATCGGATCAGCACCACTCACCGCGCAACACGTTTTTGCGCCGATGCTTCCGTCAACTAACAACGTGCCGATCGCGAGCTGCAAACATTTCGCTGCGTCGTCACACGCCGAGTTAATGGCCATATCGAAAACTTGCTGTGCGATACGCGGCGGTAAATTTTCGCCATTGATCGGAAGCCAAAATTCCTTCCAATAGAAATCGCGAACAAGATCGATTAATACCGTTGAGTTAAGCGCGGCGCCGCTATCAATCAACTGCCAGCCATACCAATCCGAATGAAAATTCCGTGCGATGCCGGCGAATGTCTGCCCGCCCTTATCGCCGGGAATATTCGAGAGCTGATAGCCACCTTCGTTACTGCTGAGAATGGATGCCTGATAGGCGGCATCGAAAGACGCGGACATATAAAAACCCCTTAATTTGCAGCATTGTTAACCGGGCCACTGCGTTGAATCGAAAACGCCATCGTCATCCGGCAACGGCAGTGCAGCGCGTTTTAATTCTGCAAACGCAAAATTAATATCCATCCGCGCGGCACGACGCGCGCGCACCTCTGCAACAAACGCAATAAATTCATCGCGCGAAAATGCGCGCTTTTCGTTTGTCGCATCTTTCCAAAGTTGATTGCTTTCGGCGTCGCGCATGTGCGTTATCGAATCCCACTGATCGATTGTTTCTTGCATCATCAAAACGGAATCCGGATCGGCTTGAACCGAAAAACCTGCCGCTACCGTTAAATTTGCATCGCGTAATTGATCGCGAATTGCAGTGATGCGAGCAGACTGCTCGGCAATTTTTTTGGCGCGCCGCTGTGAATTAATCGCTGTCACGTTATGGAAATCTCTATGGTGGTTTCGAGGTACAGCGGATGACGTAAAATTATTTTGTACTCGCCGATCAGGTCCACGCCGAATTCAATTTTTCCATCCGGTAACGCAATAATTTCACCGTCAAAAACTGCAATTACATCTGCAGGCAAGATCGATATTAATTTTTTAAACTCTGAAATGTCTTCGATCGAATAGGGAATTGTTGTTTTCAAAACTGCGGTGTGTGTTGCCAAATCGACGCGATAAATGTCGCCTGGACAATGATCAACAATTATCGAAAATCCGTCTTCAACTTGTGCCGCGAGCATGCTTTGCGGCGCGGTTATAAGTTGACGAATCTCGCCTGTCGCTAAGCTATAGAGTGTGTATTCCATTAACGCTTACCCAGCGAGATAGTGATCGTGCGGCGACGTGAATTCGCGTCAGCTGCATTGCCCGCACCGTGATCAAAACAGTCGAATCGATACGTGCCCGGTGTTGCCGCATAAATAATGGTGAATGCGCTAACGCCTGCTGGCGGCAATGCTGCGAATAAATTGCCGCTGGAAGTGAGGCTGCCAGATTGGTTAACTCCCATGTCGAACCAAATATCTGCAACAGAGTCGGCCGATCCCGTTACCAAGATCGGCACCGTAGAAGAGCCCGGCGGCAAATCATTCGACGTAACCGTGATAGTTGCGTATGCCGTGCCCCAATAGCTGACGGATGCGCCGATGGTGACACTGACCGCATCACCCGCAATTTTTAATGTAGTGACATTCAAATCGACAATGTCAGCAGTGCCAACATTCAGCGCCCCAATTAGCGCGCGTGGAATTGCAGCGCTAGCAATGTATGTCGTGATATTGCCGGCGTTGAGTGCATTGAGCGTCGCAAACGCGCCCTGCCCGGCAAATCCAGCAGCAATATTTGAAGCCGTGTTATCTGCGTTTGCGGCGGGTTTTGTGCCGGTAATCACCGAGTAATCAAGGCCAGTACCGGTGGCAAAAATTGTGGCTCCGCCGCTGCCGCGAATCGTGAGAGCGAGGCCGTCCCACGTTAAGCCGGGACCGGAAGAACCACCGAGCGAAAGCACATAGGCCGAGCCGGTATAACCCATAAAAAAGCCGGTGCCAGCGGTCGACGATGTTTTGCCGCCCTTGATCGAACCACCGCTGCCGATGGTGATGCCGCCACCGGTGATTGTGACGCCCGCCGTCAACGCCGATTGAGTTGCGTCAGCACCGGCCGCTATGCCGGCGAGCTTTGAACCTTCGCCGGAATTAAGCCCTGCAAGCGATGTCGGTTTATCGCTGATATTTGCGTAGCCAACACCGGCCGCAATCTGCAATCCGTTGGCGACCAGATTGCCGCTCGTATCGATATAAAGTTTTGCGTTGCCCGTAGTTTTACTGCCGGTGCCAAGCCAAAACGGCAGCGCACTACCGCCCTCAATCTCCACTCGAAATCCATTCGAAGGATCAGTTTTAAAAAGCCCTGCTGTTACGAGCCCAAGATTTGCCGAAATTGCCGACAACATACTGACTGCAATCTTGCTGGCACCGATGCTGTTCGCAATTAAATTCGCGCCATCGGCTGTGTTCAGGTACGCGTTAACGCCGTTCCAAACCCATAAATTATTATCGTGCAGCGAGAGCACTGCCCAGTGCAGCTCATCAACTAAAGTCGTAATCGTCGATGCATTCGGCACCGTAGGAATGCCACCAGCAAGATCGATGACGCTTACTGAGAATTCAGCCGACCAGGTGAGCGAATCGACACCGAATGTATCGTAATGCGCGAGCCGAACGTAGTAAGTGCCGGGCGATACGCCGGACTTCAATGCCGCAGTTTCAAGCCCATCATAAAACGGTGTTGTCGTGCTCGGATTAAATCCCGATGTCGACGACATAACAAACTTGGTGCCGGCATAGTCTGTCGCGGTGGGTCGCGCGGCACTTACCGAAATCGTGCGACCAATTGAACCGACTTGCACGCCGACCGGCGCGCCCATCTGCGGATTGCTGGCGCTCGTTACCGCCCACAATCCCGACAGGCGCGAAGGATTTTTACCGCGCACCTGAAATTGAATATCGCGCCACGGCCCGCCATCGGCGATCGCATCTTCGTACGTGTATTCGAAGCGCAGCGCGTTACCGACATCGACGGTGCGTTTTAATATTTGGGTCGGCGAGCCGGCGTAAACCGATACGACATACGTTTCAGCACCGTCGACCGCATCCCATTTAATGCGCGCACTCGCGCCGACAAATGCTTGCTCGAGCGTGAGGCCGGTGACGGTGGCGAGTACAGCGGCTTGCGTGTTTGCGAGCGAAATTTCTGCGCTCACATAATCCGTGGACTCAACGCCCGCTTTGCTGACTGCGTACGCCCGAACTTCATACGCCGCGCCATCGCTCGGCACGACAAATACCCACTCATCATCGGCGGCGCCGGAATAAACCAGCGCATCACCGTCTTTGCGGTAGTAAATATTTGCGTAGTAATAATTCGTGTCGGCTGGCGGCGTCACCGTCACTTCTATGGATGAGCGATCACCTGCCGGCGTGCGCGGTGTATTTGCGAACGCAGCGAGCGAAATGCCTAACGGCTTTTGGGATTGATCGGGAACATCAACCACCGGCACATTAGTCGGCGGCACAAACAAAATGCGCGATGCGCCGCCATACGCCGATAAATCTGGCGGCGTCGCACCATAACCGACAAAGTACGACGTCAGCGATTCACCATCCGGCAAATGGTATTGCTCTGTGGTGCCGGCCATTATGTGCGTATTGCTTTGCAGCGGCGATGCGCCGAACTTAGCCGTGACTGAGGCGAGATCCGGCACTTCATTGCCGATACCATCAATAACAAAAATCACTGCACCTGGTGCGCCACCCGCACCGGCACCACCAACCAGCACATGATTCGTCGTGCCGATTAATCCATCACCACCCGACGAATCGATTTGCCCCGCCGCACCGAAACTTATTCCGCGCGCGACGATGACAAGACACGCGCCGCCTTTGCCACCGGCGCCGCCATCCTGATAATAATTATTGTTGTGCGTGTCATCGTTAAACGAGTTGCGACCGGACGCGCCCGACGTGCCCTGCCCGTTCGGAATTAAACCCTGCAGATTGCCACTGGCATCCACGGAAAGATCAAGGCGCGGCACGCTCGCCACTTGGCCATCGGTTTTCCAACCCTCCCACGCGGTCCAGTTCCAACGGTCTTTTCCGAATTGCAGATAGTTACTCGTACCGCCGCCGGAAACGGTCGGGCCGATGTAACCCGGCACACCGTAATTTACGCGGTAAATACCATCGCCATTGAGCGGCGCACCGGATGACGTGGCGACGGCGCCGCCATTGGAGCCGCGCGCTTTACCGTCAAATTTCCCGTTAATTTGCAGGTGTCCTTTCACCACCAACAAAACATTTTTTGTGAATGGCAGCGTGACGCCGGAATTTAATTCCAAATCACCGTTGCAAAAATAACGGCCAGCGCTGAGCGTGTCGCCACCTACCAAACCGCTGCCGGCGGTGATGTGGCGCACTGCGCCTGCAAGCGTTGTGGTTACGCCGCCATAGCCAACAATGTTGGTGCCACTGCCGGTGTAATATGCATCGGGCAGAATCGCATTGTCGGCATCGGGATTGCCATTGCCTGGATTTGCAGGCGCGATGGGACCGGCCGGCAATGTCGAGCCGAACAATTCAAGATCAACTTGCCCACTGACCCAATCGATCGTTGCGCGCTGCACTTCGAAAGCGCGATCGATAGTACCGCCGGTAAAATAATCGCGAATGCCATCCGATTTAACGCGGACGATATCGCCGACTTCCACAATATTTAATTGCGGCAGGCAGCGAACTTTTAAGCGATGCGGCGGCGCCGCGTAGCGATCGCGTAAACGATCAAATAAACCTTCGACCGTCGTGGTCGTATGACGCGATCCATGCAAACCCCGAAACTGAAGCGCTTTTGTCGGCGTCGCTTTGTATTTGCTGCGCGACTCATCATCGATAAGAATTTTTTGCCGCGTGAGTTTGTCGCGCAAATAATCGTAATTCCACTCGACCGACAGCACGTTGTAGACCGAACGAATATCGATACTTAAATCGGATAATTTAACGGCGTTGGAATGATCGATTTGATAATCGTGCGGCGCGTTGTGCAGGATGCTGGTGAAGCGACGCAAACCTAATTCGCCATTGCTATACACCGGCATGAAACAACCGAGCAGCAAACACAATTGCTGCTCGATAAATTGCTTACCGTCTTGCTCATCCTCGCCCGCGAAACGCACCACCAGGCCGTCATCGGTCGCGGTGTTCCATAGATCGCTGCCGATGCTTACAAAGTCCGTGGTGCGCACGTAGGCGCCCGCGATGCCGAGATTCCAACCGTCGGGCAAATGTTCGCCGGGTTGGCCATACAAACTGCCTGTCAATAATGCGTAGGCGAGTTTTACCGCCGGCAATTCCAAATAAACAAATTCGCTGATTTCGGTTTTGCGATCCGCACTCGCGCTGGTATCGATATCGTGATCGGCCGCTTTGCTGCCCAGCACGCCGCGCTCACCGACAACAAAGCACAAACCGAGATCCGCATCGGTTGTCGTACTGGTCCAGCGAATAACTTCATCATCGATTTTTATATAACCGACTTTTTGGCTGGGTGCATCGGTATACGTGGTGCCGTGCTGCACACGCTGAAAGCCATCGACGCTGAAAACGGGAATCAACATCGCAGCGGCCGTAATTGGCTGGCTCAGGCTAGTTGTTACCAGCGTGAAAATATCGTCGCGAATTTGGCGCTGCACATCGGCGCACGAAATTTTATAAACACCTTCGCCGTACGCCAGATCATCGACAATTTGCGTTTGAATCAAATTGCTCGAAATCGCGGTCCAATCCATGCCGCGAAAGCCTTGATACACACGCACGCGGGAGTAGCGAATCCCTTTGCCGGCATCGTCGCGTGCTTTCAGAATTGCGGAAAAAGCGCCGGCCTTATCGATAACTTCAAGCGAAATAGTGCCAATACTGCTGCGGCCCTGATCTGGCTGAATCTGCTGCGATGTACTGGTTACTTTCGCCAGACAATTTGGCACCGCAACAGCGCCCGGCGGCAACGGTGTATCAGCATGCGAGCTGATATAAACCAAATCGGTGAATGCAGCATCGAAAGCAATTTCAACAACGACCATCGGCTCTTTAGCCGCGGCGAATTGATACGGCGCGAACTGCGTACTCATCGCGCGCATTACAGCTTTCTCACTCTGAACGAAAATTGAAGGTAGCGAACGCCCTGCCGCGATTCTTTGTGTGTGTCGGAATCGAGCTCGTACGAAAGCGCGGACACAGGCACTGCGGCCGTGCCGTCAAAATCCAACTGGAATTCAGAGCCATCGGCAGTCGATGCCAAAAACTCGCGCATGTAATTAATGCGTACGTCTGCGAGGTCGAGTGGTTCAGTCACGATGTCGTAATAAATTTCGATATTTTGCAGCCATGTTTCGCTTTGGCCGCCTATGGATTTGTGGCGCGTGCGCAATTGCTTGTCGCTGCGATCCAACGCCTGCAAACCGATATCGAACGAATATGAAATTCCGGACGTGTGGCCGCTGGCCAACGCGCGGCTGGCTTCGTAAATGATGGCGGTCATGCTGCTTTTAATTCCGCTGCTTGTCGGCTGGTTGAATCGATCAATACAAAGTCGCTGTCGTTGATCAGCGATTTAATGTCGTGCATCAATCGCTCGGCATCGTTGCTGTGAATATCACCGTAAAAATTAATAGTTGGGCCAGATGGATTCGATTGCGGAGTCGCTGACGAAAGACCCGTCGACGAAGCCACCGGCGTGCCGTTAACGACAGCGCTACCGCCAGCGGCGCTGGGCGTGGTGCCGCCGCCTGTGCCGGAAAAAGTAGTGGATTGAATGGCTGACACTTGCGCCATACCAAACGCAATTGCAGCACCGGCCGCAGCCACAGCCAAAGCGGGGCCAACATAGGGAATATTGACCATCGCGTTATAGGCGCCTGTCGCCATTTCGTACGTGTTGATGATTGCCGTCGCGGTTGATGCGGCTTTGTTTACTTCGAAGGCGGTGCGATTATTTTGCGCCATGCCTGCAGTGAGCGACGTGAGTTCGCTCAGAACAGTTTTCGCCTGCATTTTCACGTTCATTTCAGCGAACGCGCGACGCTTCACCGCCCACTGCGCTTCAATATCACCGAGCGCGGCCTGATGGTTTTCGTCGTCTTCTTCGATCTTTTTATAAATATCGAGTAGCGCTTTACGCTCGGCTTCGGGATTTTTACCGATCGCTTCTAGCGAATTTTTAGTCGCCTCTTTACCGGTGGTGTTATTAAAATCGGCGGCGGACTTATCGCCCAAGCGATCGACAATTTGTTCGGCTTGGCCTTCGCCGTGCATTAATCCATTTTCGAATTGTTTACGCGCTTGCTCAGCTGCAGCACTCGACGCGGCAGCAACGGCGTTTATCGATTCAATGCGATGCTTTGAAGACTCATCTGCGACCTTGTCATTTTTCTGCCAAACCTGCGCAATGAAATCATCATTGGCTGCGATCAGTTCCGACGAATGTTGTGAGCTTTCATCGAGAATATTCCACGCACTTTTAAAATCGCCCACTGCATTTTTTGCAGCCGTTACGGCATCTTCGTACTGCCCCGTCGCGGCCTTTCCGATTAATTTGCCGGTATTGCCAATACCGTCAATCACACTGCCCGCAGACGCGGCATAAGCGCCCAAGGCATCGCCGATATCGCGAAATGTGGTGACAACAGTTGCGCCAGCAGATACGAGCGCCTTGATTGAGACAGCCAACGCGTCCCCGATAGCCGCAGCGGATGTCGTATCTTTATTCACCTCAACAAGCGCCTGCGTAACGCTCATTAAAGCGGGCACCATTTCTGCTGTAATTAGATTAGTAAAACCAGCGCCCGCAAATTTCAATCGAGTCAAATTGTCGTTGAACTCTTCCGCTGCCGCTGCGGTTTCCGTCGAGATTACTACGCCAAGATGCTCCGCTTCTTCGCGCAGCGCATTGATCCCTTCGCGCCCCTGGTTCAACAGCGGAATTAAATTAGCGCCTGTTTTACCGAAAATTTCCTGCGCCTCTGCCGCTTTCGATGCGCCATCTTGAAGGTGCGAAAATTTGTCGGCGATGCCGAGCAACACAGAATCGACGCTACGCAATGTGCCGTCTGAATTAGCCACGGAGACGCCAAGTGTTTTAAATGCCTGCGCCTGCTCACCGGTACCCGACGCAGCGGCAGCCATATTTTTGGCGAGCTTAATCAGCGACGTTTGCAATGCATCGTTATCGACATCTGCAAGTTTTGCGGCGTACTGCAAACCGGTCAGCGCTTCCGTTGTCGTGCCGATTTTCTGCGCGGTTTTATTCGCTTGGTCGGCCATTTCAATGGACGATTTAACCCACTCGATTGCCTCGCGCGTACCGAGCGCAACACCCAGCAATTCAAGCGCTTTTTTTGCGTACTCAGCACCTTCTGCCATGCGCTCCGTCGCTTCATGCACCGCATCTTTTGCTTCAGACATATTGGTGCGCAACGATGCAACGTCGGCGGACATTTTAAAAACTAGTTCGCCGAGGCTAAATGCCATTTCAATTCACCGTTTATTAAGCAAAGGAAGTGCAGCGCGCTCCATGATCTGGACGCGTCGAAAGACTTCAGGTTTGTCGCGGATTTTTTGCAGATGCATCACAGCGCTTAGCGCCGTGTAGTCGAGGCCGAAAACAGCGCCGTGATTGGAGTGACGCCATTGCGTTTCCATCGCAATAAATACCAGTAGCGCAATCCAGTTTTCTTCATCGATTTCGAAGATGCCAGTTTCACGCTCGCCGAGCATTTCTTTTATTTGTTCTGGGGCAAAGCCGAATGCTTTTAAATCCTCTTCGGCTTCTTTATCAGAAACACCGCCGCTTGCCCAAAATTCGGCGGCTTCTCTTAGTTTTTTTCCGCAGCGCCTGCGATGCTTTCGTAAAACGCTTTAACAATTGCCGTGCGTACACCGGGCACGTTCAACAACGTTGCCCGGTTTTCTTCGTTGAATAAAATGGCATCGCCAACCTCATCGGTGACATCTTTCCAACCGATAAAAACCTCTTTCACGATATCTTCGTCAGTAATTTTCGATTTTTTATTTTGTAAATCTGCTGCAATTGAATCGAGCCGCTGCTGCGGAATACGCGCAAATTCTGCGGAGAATTCGTGTTCTTCGAATTTTCCATTCGCCAGCGGAATTTGGAATTTTACTGGCCAAAAATAGCCTGGACGTTTTTTTAATACAAACATATGAGCCTCACTTAATCGTGATTTTTATTTCGTCGTTGCCCGATACCGGCACGACAACCAGGGAGCCGTTAAGCATGGCGACGCCATCTTTATCGGCATATTTAGGAGATGTGATTTGCACGGCCGGCGCATCGATCTGAAAGATATTACCGGCGATCAATCCGTGGACCAGTTGCATCGGGCCGGTGGTCGCGCTCTTAATCGTGGTCCACCAATCTTTCGTCGCGACGGTGGTCGCTTCCATTGAGACGGAGCCCGCTGGTTTGCGATCGGTGAGCAGCACTTGTTCAACGCCGCCAATTAATGAGCGGAACGTAATGGCATTGGCGATATCGAGAGAGAGCTTTTCCACGACTGAAGCGAAGCTGTGCAAAGTGAATGTCGGCGTATTAACGCGGTTTGCCGGTAAAGGCCGCTGCCATGCGGTATACGTCGGCGTCGGCGCCGCGCCATCGACAACGGGATTAAATACGCCAGTGAATTCGAACTTAAATGCAGGAATAGCACCCTCACTGAAATCGAATGACACGGTGCCGCGACAACCTGTGCCTTTGTGCAGCACACCATCATAGTTTGCGTACAGCGTCACCGATTCGGGCGTGGTCGATACCGGCGCATATTCAACGCGAGTGGAAGCGACTACCGTTTCCGAAAAGCCGCATGCGCGCAGCAATGGTCCAAACGCCGGTGCGGTGCCCGGTGTGCCAGAACCGGCAATTTCAACACCAAAAGACAGTTTCAAACTCACTGTGCCCGGCAGGTTTTCGCTGTTACCAAAGAACGGACGCACGACGTCGCGCGAAACGTTTTTCGCTTCCATCGGCGACACATCGAGATCGCGAATTAATACCGCATTGGCGGCTCCCGTAGGCGTTGGATCGGTGCCGTAAACCGATTCGATTTTCGCGAGCAGCACTCGCTTACGCGTGAGTAATGACATTTAAAGTTGCTCCGCTTTAATTAAAAAACCCGCACTAGGCGGGTTCGGGAATTTCGTTTTTTGGTTGCGCCGGTTCGGGTGGCGCCTCCAATTGCGTACGCTGGATCAGCGTGACCTCGCCGGTATTTTCATCAAGCAGGTACGAGCCGCCCTGCCCCGCATAGGGATTGGGAATGTCTGACATTGCAATTACTCCGGATGGGATAGCGTGTAGTCGGCAGGCGCGCCGTAAAGCTGCAAGTCGCCGTCGTATAAATCGGGGCCGTCCGTTTCGGGCACGATGTCCCATACGGTGACCTCCACTATGTCGCCGCGATAGCGTTCAACTGCAACGCGCACCGCTTCGGAAACGGTCTTTACCGATTCATAAGTGCGACCCCAAGCCGTGACCTGTAAACGCACATCAACAGCACCCGGATCAGCAACAGCGAACAACGGTGCAACAATGCGCTGCCCGCTGATACGTTCGACGGTAATGCATGGATAAACTGCATTCTCAGGAATGAGCACCGGATAAATGCCCGAACCCACCAAATCGGTTACAGCCGCATTCGCGCGCATGATCGCGATAATTGCTTTTTCAGCTTTCATTGTCGGCCTGATTTAATTTGTCGAGACGCGCGCTGATGTAATCGGCGAAGCGTTGCCCGGCAGCAGTTAATTTCGTACTGATCGCGGGACGAAAAAACGGATGTTGCGCAGCGCCGGGATGAGCAACTGTTTTTGCGAAGAAGCCCGCACCGATCGCCAACGCTTTTCCTTTCGCGGCATGAATAAAATGCGCAGCGGTGCCGAACTCAACCATTTGCGCGTAGAAGGCACCGCGCCCCGCGCCAGATTTACCGGAACCACCTTTAACGCGGCTACCTGCTTTAACTGAGCCGACGACGACTCCTTCAACGATGCGCACACTGACACGAATCGTGTCGCGCAGCGTTCCTGTTAAAACTGGCACGCGCGCTTTTGCCTCATCGGCAATCACTTTGCACGCTGCGCGAATTGCTCCACGTAAAACATTGCGCTGTAATTTTTCAGGAAATTCGTCGAGCGCTTTTTCTAATTCGGCAAGACCGATAATCGTTGTATCGCTGCTCATGCTAAGCGCTCTTTGCAAATCAAAATCATGTCGACGCCGCGCTCCGCAATATTGGCGACATGCTGGATATCAAAAATGCGGGCGTGATACACGATGCGATGCGCCGGTGTTAAACCGTTAAACGGGCGCAGCGTAATTTTGTGTGTGGAGTCGGCGGCTTCACCCGAGCGCGAAATAAACTCACGCCCGCTCAGCGGTTCGATCTTTATCCAGCGCGTGACCACATCGGTGTATGTTTCCAACGGCTGACCGAAATCGTCCTGCGCAGTCGAGCGCCGCTGAATCTGCGCGCGCTTATCTAAATCGCCTGCTCTCATACGAAAGACATCACGATATACGTCGACAACAACGCTTCAACGGCGAAGGGCACCACGTAGATATGCAATTTGTCGGTGGTGGCTTCGCGGTTTTCGTACCAATTGCCGACAAGCAATTTAATTACGGCTTTCAAATCTTCCGGCACCACCGCCGCGACACCGTAACCGGCGGTGAACGTAATCGTAATTGCGTTGATTTGATCGCGTGCGGTTGGCCATATGAAGCCATAGGCAGGAACAATCCACGCCGTTTCCGATTGCGCATCGAGTTCGAAGCATTGCGGATCGAGCGTGCGCCTTACACCGTCGAGATCCGTGAACTCAATTTGATCGATAGCGATAACGGGCGGCTTTCGAATTTCAATCGCGCCGCCATTGCACGGAAAAGCATCGAGCTTTTTTTGCCATTGCTGTTTAACTAAAACGCGCCCGGTAATTTGTTCCACGTGCCGCGTTGCGGCAACGATCAAACTATTAATTAATCCGTCGTCTTCGGTGATGTCGTCGTCGACCTTTAAATGCACTTTCATTTCGGCGAGCGAGAGCGGTTGCTCCGCAGGCTCAATGTAGCGGCGCAATGTCATCGTTAAATCTCTATGAGTAGAACGGACTCAGTGCAAAACGCGAGGGCGCCGTGAGTTATGAATATTTGCAGATCCACGTGGAGCCTGAACAACCGGTCCGAGTGCGACCAATCCGGAATCCGATTTCGATTCGCTAGTTGCGTCGCTGCTTAATAAAATTTGCGCCATTAAATCCGCATACGCTTTTGCGGAAGCAAGCGCATCGCCTTTCAAACCAGCGCCTACATCCAATGCGCCGCTCGCGCTCGATGCGGATGTCGCTTCCGCACGCAATTGAATTAACGTGCTGAGCATTGCGCTAGCGGTAGTTGCATCCACTGCATCGCCATAGAACAGGGTGCCGACCGAGAGATTTGCCGATGCAGTCGCTTGTGCATATGCGATGGACGCGAATTTAATTAATGCATCGAGCCCGGCAGATGCTTGCGCTTGGTCAACGGCACTGCCGGCCAACAATGTTCCAGTTAATAAACCTGCAGAGGCAGCAGCGCTAACGACCGCTACAGCGGCTAATTGAATTTGTGCAGTGATGCTGGCCGTTGCGCTCGCTTGATCTTGCGCGTTTCCGGAGAGCGCAATTGAATTGCCGAAAACCGCTGTGGCGCTCGACTGAACCGTTGCACCGCCAGCGAGTTGAATCAATGCTGTGAGCGCGCCGGTCGCTTGCGCCTGAGCTTGGGCGGTATCACGCAAAAGAATTGCTGTAATCAACGCGCCGGCCGCGCTGGCAACATCTATTGCTGCTGCAGACAGTGCAATCGATCCGCCGCTTAATGTGGCCGATGCCGTTGCGGTATCGCCGGCAAAACCAACAAATGCCGTCGGCAATACCGTGACACTGCCCAGCTGCCAGCCCGCACCGTTATTAAATTGCACCAGCGCTGTAAAACTATTGCTGGTCGCTTCAATTTCGCCGCTCGGCAAAACCGTCATGTACGTCGGATCGTATGCAACCGTGTTACCGACCACCGGTGGCGAGCCCTGCCAAAAATGCGCATCGAGTATTGAGCCGGTACCGGTATATAGCGGCGCTGCGAGCGTGACGGTTTGCCAATTAATTAGACCGCCGGTCGCGGCTGCAACATCGACGGCAGCACCCGCCATGCGCGGATTAGTGGACAGCGCACCAGTTGCCGTCGAAACAGATTGCGCGCCGAGTCGCGTTACGATCATTGAATAGGTACGGCGATTTCCTGCAGCGTCTTTGAGCTGTAACCACGCCCGACCTTGCGGGCCTGCCGCTAATCGAATCGCGGTTACCAATGCGCCTGCAGCCGTTGCTTGCGACTGCGCATCACTAGCCCAGCGCGCAACCGTTGTTAACGCCGCTGTAGCTGCAGAAAGCGCAGCCGCATTTGCGGACAAGCGCTCGCCGACTAAAACTGAATACGTGCGGCGGTTCCCCGCAGCGTCTTTAAGCTGCAGCCACGCTTTGCCCATAATTAATTAGCCGCCGGTGTGGTGAATTGAAAACGGAGTAGAAGCAACCATCGTTGCTTTTTCAGTGCTCGCGTCGAAGGTCGCGTCGCTGGGTTGCGCCGCATTAATGTCCGAGAGATAAATTAAAAATGCGGTACCAGCTTCGTCCGCTGTGGCGCCGATATCGAAACCGCTGGCGTTTGCATTTGAGACTGTTGGTCCGGCGGTGGCCGATGGCGCAGTGGTGTCGCTGACACTATCGCCAGTAATGACAATTTGGCTTGCCCGAACGCTGCGAGGCGTACCGCCGCCAGCGCCCGCAATAATGTTGTACCCGGGCTTTCCTGCAGTGAGAGCGAAAGATGTTTTTGTAACGGGAGCGCCGACGTTAGTGCCGTTTTTCTTCAATGAGAAAGAGGCATTGGCGCCAGTCCATGCAACGTCCAAAGTCCACGCAATATTATCGGTAAAAAACGCGTCAGCTAAACCGCTGTAAGTCGCAATCACTGCTTCGACGCCAGCGATGACCGACAAAATGTACATCGTTTTCGCGTCGGCGCCGTTGTTTTCTATTTCTGTTCGGCAGTAGTTATTGGCGTCCGTGTATAGCACGCGTAAATCCAGACCGCCCTCAACGCCGATATTGTAATAATCGGACTCGTTAACAGCTAATTTAACGGTTGCGGTGACGGACTGATTTTTGTCAGTTGCCCCGTTATACAGAAGGAAGTTTTCTGTACTTGCCGCAATCTGATTAAGGATGCTGGACGAATCCACCAGCGAGCTGGCGGGGTTGCTCTGCGTAATGCGCGCGTCGACAAACGGGTTTTGGCTAGCGGTAAAATTAATAGTGACGGTCATAACGTGCCGGCTCCGTAAAATCGTTCAACAATCCACCGCGCGTACACGCTGTGCGCAATTTCAATCCCGCCACCGAAATTCACGTTGTAGGGTTTCCAATCGGTACTCAATGGCTGCCCGACAACGTTTGAAATCGTGTTTAATCGCTGGTCGCGATCTATCGCATCGACCGGTAAAAATAAGGCTGATTCGTACTTGCGCAGCCGGCCCCATAATTTGTCTAGCGCGGCCAGGTCATACCCGCGCCGCTGCCAGCTTGTCGTTACCGCTGATGGGTGGCGCATCGGGATCACAATCACGCTATCGCCGATCGCTCCTGCGATCTTTTCCAAATGCGGCGAATCAATGTGCTCAGCGAATACGGTGTTCGCGCCAAACTCATGCGCATTCCAAGCACGCCGAAATGTTTTGAATATCTGGTCGGCCACGAACGTGGATGCTGTGTGCGGAATGGAAAGAATGGACACACTCATAACACTGCCGTCCCGATGAACCGATTCCCGGCAGGGTCTAATGCAAGCGAGCCAGTATCGTCTCGCGAAGCGGTTTTAACTGCACACGACCACTGATCGTAATAGAAAGTGTATGGCACATCGGGGCCAGCGCCCGAAGGCGGATTAGCTACCCGTTGATTCCAGTAGGTAAGCAACAAAAACTGAAAGTACGACCAACCTGCGCCAGCTAGCGTTTGCCTTGAATTATTGTCGGCAACCAATACGCCGTTAACCCACAATTGAATGCGCCCCGATGCTGCAACCGAGTGCGCCTTCAGGTGTAATTCCACAAAATTAAACTGACCGCCAATAAGGGCGGTCGCAGGATCTGTGGTCAGAGTTACATCAAGCGCCGGACTGCTGTTTTCGTTGATTGTGCGCCATCGCTCAAACGCGCCGTTCGCACCACACACGTAGTACAAATCCTGATAATTCTGAATCGTGCCTCCGCTGTCTTTTTGTCGAAAGCGGAAGAACTTCAGCCCTGTGCCGATATTGCCAGCGAGATTGGCGCCAACTGGAATCCAGATAGCTAAACGCATCCAAATCTCTTCACCTTCCGCAATGCGCGGGAATCCATCCCCGGGCTCCCAATACCAACCCATGCCACCCGCTTGGCCTGCAGCGATGTCATCGCGCGCACTGCGGCTGCCGAACATCGCACGGTCCGCACTTATAATGCCGCCCGTTGAAGAAACGGGCGCAACGGTGCTGATATTTGCTCCGAGTGTGCCGCCCTCAAAACTTTTGTGGAGCAGTATTTGTGAAAGGTCCGTACCGCCTCCTGTCGCGAAAACGCCAGAGGCCGCCGCAACATCCGCCGCATTCGCTTGCAGCTGCGCACCCGGCGGCGTCCAAATGCCGTCGGGATAACGCGTGCGGTATTTGCCATCGGAGCATGTGGTGCGAATGCCCATGACCAGCGGTGAGCGAAACATAAGTGCGCGCCTAAGTCAGAGTGTTAGTTATCGATCTGGAAGGTCAGCGCACTGATGGCAAAGGACGGTGCAGCGTCACCGTTATTAACGGTCTTGCTGGATGTCAGCGCCGCGCGAAATAACAAGTTGCCGCTGGTGCTCGCGTCGTAAACGCAAAACTCGGTGACGGTGCCCCAGTTAGCCGTTGGTGTTGCGAATGTCACTGCCGCGTTATTGCTAGTAGTGCCGCTGGTTCCGCTCGATGCAGCGGTGCTACTGGCCGATTGAGTGCCAGCCCAATTCGCAAGCGAGCTGGTAATTGCGACGCGCGCGTAACTACCGCCAGTAACTTCAGTGCCGCACGCTGCGTCTGAACCAGTAGTCGTTGCGAGAGCAACATAGGTGGTCGTCGGCATGGTGTAAGTTTGGGCGCGCAGTAACGCATCGACCAATTTGTTTTCGAGGTAATCGGACATAGCGCCGGCTTGCGCCTGCGATGGCACGATTGCCGGTAGTGCGACCACCAGCGCGAGCAATGCGCCGGACATAAAATTAAAAAACTTTTTCATGATTAATTTCCTCTGCAATAAATTTGAGAAATAAAAAAGCCCGCACGCGGCGGGCTTAGAGATTTAAATTAAATTACGTTACGGGCGGATCTTTCGGAGGCTCTTCAACCACCGTATCGAGCGTGATTACCTTGCCACCCTGTTCAAGCGCATAGGCAACAGCATCGTCCGCGCTATCGACCGCCCCGCTCGCTTCCAACTCTTTAATTAATTTCGCCGAACCTTCCACCACTTGACCCACTGCGAAAGCGACACCATTGCCGACATCGTCGCGCAGCACGCGTGCTTGTTTCTTCGCCATGATTGTCTCCAATCGTTTTTGCGATTAAATAAAAAAACCGGGCGAACCCGGTTAACGCTTCAATTACGAGAAATTAAGAGGCGGCGTTTTGGTAGAGCTTCACTGCGTTGACATCAATCAAATTACCGCCAGAACGCTGCCACGCTAAGAAACCAACTTGACCGAGCTTTGTGTATGCAGAATCGGTGAAGCGGAACAGGCTGACAGGCGCGGCGTCACGCACGATGTATTTCGAGAAGTCGCCGAACGCAACCGACTTGGCATTTGCAGCCATCGCAGGAACATCGTTATTTAATTGAATACCGAAGCCGAGCAGCGATTCCGAAAAGCCATCGATCAGATTGCCTTCGCCGGGCGCCCAAATTGGACGGCCGGTTGTATCTTTAATCTTACGAAGAACTTTGCGACTCGACTGCGCAAACATCCATTTGCACGAAGTGGTTTGATAAATGTAATCAAGCGAATCGATTAGATCGATCAAATCGTCATACGTGATAGTGGTGGTTTGTGTGGTAGCGCCGACTTTGCCGACCGAAGAAGCGGTAATAAGGCCGTTCGGTTGGCTGGAGCCAGATCCAGCACCAACGGTGAAATGCGTATTTTGAATGCGGCCAAGACGATCCCGGATGCGATTATTAATAAATGCTTCCATGTCGATGGTCGTGTCTTGTAACAACTCGAAAGGCACCGCGATAATTTTTGAACTGTATTTCCAAACGTTCAGCGCGACAGTACCGAATACAGGGTCCTGAGCCGTTGCGGTAGTATTTTCCGCGATGATTTCGCCGATTTCCGAAGTGCCGTCGCTGGTGGGATATGACAATTGTGCGCCCGTGGCTGTTACCAATGACTGCGCTACTTGGCGCACGCCGACATAGCCTTTCAACTTCTCGATTAACAGTGAAGATAATTCCACCGGCACTGTGTAGCCGCCTTCGGTCGTGGTCGTGGTGCTCATCGTGTTGCGAATGACTTGCCACTCTTCAGCCGTGATTGCGTTATCGCCACCGCGCAGCCATTTGTTGTGTAGAACCTTCACCGTATTTTTCGGGTCTTTGTCGTCGAAATTCTTTTTCGCGGCATCGCCGAAATTTTTCTCTGCCGCGAGATCGAGCATTTGTTGATGGCGAGCAAGCCGGCTATCGATATCGCTGATTTCATTTACGGCGCCGTCATACTGCGTTTGGTTTTCGGCGGTCCATTGATTGCCTTTGCTTTTGTCCAATAGCTCTTTGGTTTGCGCCATCAAATGATTGCGGCGCCCGCGCATTTCTTGAATGTCCATTACATTTCCTCATGATAGAAATAAAAAAGGCCCGCTTATGCGAGCCTTTATCGTGTGAAGGCGAGCGCCTACGCAGCGATTTTTTCCAAGAACGACAGCCGGCG
The DNA here is from genome assembly GCA_028293825.1 of Verrucomicrobiaceae bacterium. GTDB lineage: Bacteria > Pseudomonadota > Gammaproteobacteria > Pseudomonadales > CAMLJR01 > CAMLJR01. Next base: position 84,225 of record JAQGNY010000019.1, on the reverse strand, counting down.
TTCGAGCCCGGCGCGATCGACTTGTAATTCTTCGGATTGCTGAATCTTTGGCGCATTTTTATACGCCGCTAAATTCCAATGATTTTTAGTTTTCTTCGGCGACTCCGCAATGCGATCAGCAAAGCCGTTTTCAATAGACTCCTGCGCTCCGAACCACGTCTCCGCATCCATCCATGCGCGAATTTCGTTTTCTGTTTTGCCGGTGCGTTTGGCGTAATCCGCAACGAAAGTTTCGTCGAGGCGCTCAAGCAGCGCCGCCGTATCGGACATTGATTTTTTATCGCCCATCGCCAGCGTCCAGCTGTTGTGGATCATGAAAAATGCACCGTCTGCAATTTCCACTTCATCCGCCGCAAGCGCGATCCAACTGGCTGACGACGCGGCAAGCGCGTCGACGTGCGCGATTATTTTTGCCGGATGCTGTTGCAGCGCTGTCGCCATTGCGCGACCTTCGAATACATCGCCACCGGGTGAATTGATGCGCAGGTGAATGGTGTTGGCTGTGATGCCAGTTAATTCGGCTGCAAAGTCTTTCGCGCTAATACCACCAAACCAATCGCCGCCGATTACGTCGTAAAGATAAATCGTCGCTTCATCGCCAGCGTTTTCGACGCGGAAATTACGCGGCGTTTTCTGATTGTTCAGATACAGTTGAATCAGGTTCATTTGGCGATCCCGGCTTAGTAGGTTGCTGTGCAGCAAATCGGAGTTTGTCGCCACCAAGAACCGGCGGCAGATTTTTAATTTTGCGAGCTTCGTTAATCGTCATCCAACCTTGCGAGCCGGGACCACCGAGCGCTTTACCGAAATATTCGGCTTCGGCTTTCGAATCACCGGCAAGCAATCCATCACGATTAAATTCGACGAAATATTTTGTCGAACGCGGCCACAGCTTGCGATTTAATTCCTGCTCGATCCGGCGCAGATGCGGACCCAACGTGTAGCGCACAAAGCCGAGCGACATTTGCTCGATGCCCGATCCCCATGACGTACTCGCGGAGGTTTCGCCAATCATGTGCGGCGGCACTTTGAATGCACGCGCGATATCGACGATTTGAAATTTTCTTGTTTCAAGCAGTTGTGAATCGGCAGCAGTCATTGTGACTGCTTTTAATTGCCCGCCATTCAAGAGCAACAATGGTTTATGGCGATTGCCAGAGCCGGTATATTTTTCGGTGTAACTGTCGCGCAATCGGTCCTGCTGCTCCGTCGTTGGTGCAACACCAGCAGGGTATTCAATCACTGACGAAGGGTTTGATCCGTTTGCGAAAAACTCACCACTGTATTCGTCTGCTGCCAGCGCAGTACCAATCGCCTGCTTTGCAGCATGCTGAATAACGCTTTCGCCGTGCCATCCATTAAAACCAAAGCCGGGAAAATGCAGCACGTCAGACTGATCGAGGCCATATGATGGGTTAATGCCATCGCTAACGTAATACTGCAATTGCGCGCCCACGCGAGTAATCGCGACCCAATTGCGCTGCAGAGGCTCGAAACCAATAGGCTGAAATTGTGCGTTACGAACGATGCGAGCGATTCCATCACCGCGTAGCAGCATCGACGCCACCATCCATTCCCAAAATGCAGCGCTAGTCAGCGTCGCAAATGGCTGTTCATTGAGTAGCCAATAGACAGGGTGATTGTCGACTACTTCGCGAGCATCCGCTATGCGCTGATAGACCGGAAATGGTAGCAGCGCGACAGCACCAGCGATTAACGAAGTACATGCGTAAACAGCCGTTGAGCGCTTCGCCGTTTCTGCTGTGACCGCGATACCCGACGACGACGCAACTGCACCGTAAAACTCTGACCAATCTAGACCACCAAACTCAATCGATTTATTGTTGATATCGGCAATTTGCGTGCGCAACTCTGCCAACTCGCTTTCGAGTTGTTTGCGCTTGCCAAATCCAAACATTAATTAAAGCTCGATAAATATTTCGGAGACGATTGTTTTCGTCAGCATCGCGCGACCTATGGCCATGACCGTTGCAACGACACCATCGATTTTGTTTTCTTCACGTTCTTTACGGGGATAAATATTGTCTTTTGCATCGCGGTGGCAAACGACGTTGCTCACCATCCACGTCAATACCGGATCGCCGTTGTGCCGAATTTTTCCAGAGAGTACCAGCGCTTCGAGTTGCTTCATCGGCTCGCTAAAATTCAGTACGGTTGGCCGCATTTCCACCATCGGTACGCTCTCCGCAAGCAGGTGTCCAGAAAGCTGCGTCGCCTGGAACGGGTCGAACGGCACCTCAACAACATCGAAGCGGGTGCAGTCATCGCGTATGCCATCTTCGATTACGTCGTAATCGGTGACCTCGCCATCGGTGACAGTCAACCAGCCATCGCGGCGCCAGCCGCCGTATTGACTGTTGCGCGATTGCTCGACGGCGCGTTCCGGTAAGTAGTGCTGTGCAAATAAATAATAAATGCCATCGCGTTCGAACAGCCGCAACTTGCTCGCGATGTCAACTTTGCTCGCGAGATCGAGCGCTACAAAACATTCACGGCCCTCGAAATCTTCAAGCCGCAGTGTGCGATCTTCGCAAGCATCCCACGCGCGCATATCCATCCATGCGGTGTCAGCATTCACCCAAACATTTAAATGTTTGGTTAAAAAATTATTCGTGGCGCTGGCAACCTGCATCGCCTTGCGTGCTTCGCGCTCTATCGCTTCCGGCTTTACTGAAACATTCCAATTCGGATTTGCTTTCTGCCAGCTGATTGGATCGGTCCAATCGTCATCCGTATCAATCGTATAAATAATGCCGAAATATTCTTCGTCGTCGATAACACCATCGAGCACTTTGCAAATATAGCCGCGCTCTTCATAGCAGATGCCGGCGCGATCAAAGCCTGCTGTCGTCACCGCCCATATCAGCGGCTGCGAGCGGGCGCCCATCGCTGTGACAAGTACATCCCAAAGTGCGCGCTCTTTGTGGCCGTGAAACTCATCGACGATGCCGCCGTGTAAATTCAATCCGTCGAGGTTGCCGCCTTGATCGCGCGACAACGGTTTAAATGTGCTGCTGGTGTGCGGCACATAGATCGCGTGCGCTGATACTTCTACGCCGAACCGCTGGCGAAACGGCGTGGTGCGCTCGGCCATTGAGCGCGCATCGCCCCAAACAATCTTGGCTTGGTCGCGCGTTGTCGCAGCGCTGTAGACCTCGGCGCCGGATTCACCGTCAGCAGTTAAAAGATAAAGCCCGATGCCGGATGCTTTTGTCGATTTCGCGTTCTTGCGCGGAATTTCTTCGTAGACTTTTTTGTAGCGGCGATTACCTTGCTCATCGACCCAACCGAATACGGTGGTCAGCATGAAGATTTGCCAAGGCTCTAATAAAATTGCTCGCCGTTGCTTAGCCCACTCGCCCTTTATGTGCGGCAGTAATTCGATGAAGCGGCAGACGTGCGCAGCGCGATCATCGTCAAAACGATAGCGCCACTCGCGCTCAAGATCGCGAAGCTGGCGCGCGCAGGCGAGCTGTACCCACTTGCATGCGGGAATTACCCCGCCAACGATATCTCGCGCATATTGATTGGCGATCGCAACATAGTCGCGACTCACACATTGTCCCAGCCACCGAGCGCTAGCTGCCCCTGCTCAGGCGTTTTGATCCCGGAGCGCGCCGAAGGCGTCATTCCAAATTCGCGACCGGTTTTCACTAGCTGTTCAAGCAGCTTCGAGCGAACGGTAAAAAGCGCCGATTGCACGATGAATTTTTGCGGCGTTTCCACCAACGCGTCGTCGATGGTTTTTAATTTTTGTGTGACCTCAGCAAATTTTGCTGCGGTGTCGCAATGCACGGCGAACACATCGCCATCGATCAGCGCGATTAATCCAGCCTTAACCAGCTCGGGACCAACTTCCTGCCAATGTCTTTTTGCGGCACGGCCTAGCCATTTAGGACAGGGCGGCAAACCGATTTCAATTTTCGCGCCGTGCGAATCTCGGTCGCCGCGAAAATTTCCCGCGATGACTTTTGATTGTGCCGGTGCAGCAATTCGACCCATAAAAAAAGGGATATCCTCTCGGATACCCCCCCTACCTAAATTCTGCCATCACGAAATAATGAGGAAGGCAGCGGTCCTACGGCGAAGGCCGCCAGACTTTTCCTCCCCCCCTCTCAAACCTTGTCTTCTCTCGGTGGCACAAACCGCAAATGCATTGCAGGTTGTCATCGTCATCGCTACCACCGAGCTCCTTCGCAACGATGTGATCCACTGCCACAAAGGGAACAATGCGGCCAACCTGTAAGCACGGCTGACACAAACCTTTATCGCGAGCGATGATGCGCGGTCTTAGCTTTTCCCATTCACGACCGTAGCCGCGCTGGTGCCGATTACCCCGCACCTTATCGGGCGCCCAATTACTGCGAAGGTGTTGATGTTGTGCGCAGTAGCCTGAACCATCACGAACTAATGCACCGCATTGCGGACCACGACACGGACGTGGTGCAGCGGCAGGCACGACTATTCGCGCCGCGACTTTTGCCGCAGCTGATATTGAAAACGTTTTTCTTGATAGTGAAGATTCGTAAGTAAACCAACTACGGACACTAATGCGCCAACAATGCCGCACGTTGCAACGACCGCAGCCGAGTTGTGATTGAGCCATTGAGTGATGTCACCAGCCCACACAACATAAGAACCAACTGCCACAGCTGCACCACCTTGTTCTGCGATCTTTGCTGTGACCTCAGCCGGATGCGACATTCACAACTCACAAATAAAAAAGCCCGCACGCGGCGGGCAATAAAATCGAAGCAATAAAAAACCCGCCTTGCGAGCGGGTTTTGTATCGTGCGGCGAGAACCGCAGGTTGCACGCATTTAGCCCTATCGTGGGACACGCGTCAACAGATTGGATTAAATTATTTTCAACTCATTGAATGCATCATCGAGCCATTGCTCACCGGCTTCAATTAATCTTTGCACTACCCGATAAGAAATATCCGTTTCGCGTTCAATCGCTCGATTACTTTTCTGATCGACGTAAGAAAGTTTTATGCATCGGTATTGCGAATAATTTGTTTGCTTCAGTACCGCAACCGCTTTATCGATCGACATCGCGTGATCATCACTTATCGGCGCTGTCGGCAAGCCGCCGCCGTGAATCGTACCTAAAATATTCTGGCCATAGCCAAGACCAGTGCCACCGCGCAACCACATTCCCCACTGCTTAAGCTTTTCCTGTGTTTCTTTAAGCGCCATTTTTATCTCCAATTAAAACCCGTTCACAACCCGGTCACTTACCCGGCGTTTAATTTTTATAACTGATTGAAAAGATTTAAATACCCGGTCACCCGGTCAACCCGTTCACTAAAACCTCGCGTGAAATAAAATTTAGGTTATCGACTTACACCACTCATTACGCACACACGCCCGCGCGCGCATGTGCGTACGCGAGAAAAAAATGGCCGGGTTGCCCGGGTGACCGGGTTTTTCCACATAATCAAATACCTGCAAAAATAAAACTCCGGGTATCAGGCCGGGTCACGGTCGGGTGTCATGTATTTTTTGAATTCAGTTACACAATCGCCCAACCATTTTTTTTGCGGCATGCCCTCCGGTGGCTTGCCAACAAAAATAAAAACAGCTTTCTTAACAGTCGAATAACCCGTTTCATAATCCACATCGCCGCGCTTTCGCTCGCGCTTGCCAATGTTGGAACCGAATTTATTCAACGTGATGTCACGCTCGCCGTTGGCTGAGCACCATCGCTTGTAGCACTGGTACAAATCGGCGAGCAGACACGTTTGATAGGGCCAGTCGGTATTGCCAGAACGCCAATCTCGGTGAAATAAATCCCAGCCGTAGCGGCTGTAATCGATCAGGTCTTGTTTCGCGTCGGTCATCGGCGGTTCGGTGTGCGTGTGAAATTCACCGAGATCGAGCGCGCGCAGATATGCGAGGAAAACCGCGACGCCGTCGTTAGCGACTTCCGCGAGAACCGCGGCTTTCAATTCTTCCGTCAGCTTCGTGCGCGGCCACAGCACCAACATGCGGCGATCCGATGGATCGAGCGGGAAAGGTTGCGTTTCGTTTGAAAGAAAAACTGCATTCATATGGTTGGCCTCTTCCCAGCCAGCCATATATTTTTTCTCGATTCGCTGCGTTTTACCGGTGATCATTTGTTTCATCTGGCCGGTGTGCGCAAACTTCGTGGCGCCTGAAAATATTTCCTCGAATAGCGCAAATAAAACCTGACTGCGCCAATCGGTGTATTGGCTTTCCAACTGATGTTGGCCCAGCGTTGCGCCGTACTCACCATAAATACGTTTCACCACCTCTTCGAACAGCAGTGATTTGCCGGTGCCCTGAATATCCGAATGCAACAACAGCGCGCTGGCCATCTTGGCGCCGACATGCTGCAGCGGATAAGCCAACCAATTAACGATCCACCAGTAAACCGATTCGTCGTTATTCGTTAAATGAAAAATCAGCGTGCGAATATTTTCACAGCGGCCCCACGGATCAGCGCTTTTCGAATCATCAATTTCCGTAAACGGCAAACCACGAAACGTATTGATGCGTCCGGTCTGATCGAGCGGACCACCCGGATCGAACACCAATGCATCGGCATTGATATCGCGCCGGCTCGGATGCTTAAGCCAGCCATCGAACACGTCGGCAATCGCGAGCTTTAATGCCGAGACCGGCACCCGCTGCCGCAGCGTTACATCCCACGCGGAATCGCTCGGATAAATATAAATATAACGATTGAGCGCGTCCGCTAATCCCCCACGCCCCCGTAATTGCGCGGCGGCCGCAAAAGCCTGCACATCGTCCTGCATGACGGTCGCGCGCTTATCGTCGGACATCCATTCTTTGAAAGACTTTTCGCCCCACCAATCGCGCGCCGCGCCCTTTTTAATAAATCGTGAATCGCGGGCGTCCCAAATCTTTCCGTCCGGCATTGCAAGTGAAAACCGCTCCAATAATTGCGGCATTGAATAACGAACCGCTTCACCATCGGAGGAGTGCGAGGAGTCATTGCTTGAATCTTTTTTTGATGGCGCTTCGGGGACCGCAGGCTTAGCAGAGGGGCGCGGGGAGTCGTCAATTAAAGCGGGTGGCGAATAGTCCGTAGATAGAACTCGTAATAATTGCTCGCGTAGAACAGATAAACCGGCCGACACATGAAGATCGTTCGCATCAGTCAGCATCATGCGGCAGCCTGCTGATCAATTGAAAACACCGGCACCCACAGCTTTGCTTCGATAACGCGCGCCACCTCGGTCGCTTTCGTTACGCCGGGATTACCTACCGTTTGCGAATCATCATCCGCACAGACAACCATTAATTGATCCGGATATTTCGCGCGCAGCGCTTGCGCCACCGGCATTAAATTGCCGGCATCAAATGCCACAACAACGGGCCAGCCGGCGGCCATATGAATGCTCGCGGCGGTTGCATAACCTTCGGCGATTGCCAGTGGTGCAGCGGCTTGGATATCGCCAATCAAATGAAATGCGCCACGCTTTGCCGTGCCCGTTAAAAACTTTTTGCTGCCATCCGCAGCGATAAATTGCAGGCCGATTAAATTGCCATCGATAGTTTGCACAGGCACAACAATTGAGCCGCGTGAAAATCGCAAACCGAATGCGCGCACCTTTTTTCGTTTTAAATAATCGGATGCGCCAGAGTCCGGCAGCTTTGAAAAAATCTTATTCGCGCGCGTCGCGGCGTCATCGGCTCTTTGGTTTTTTTCCTGCTCGGCCTGATCGCGTTGATCTGCTTGGCGCTGTGCAAACTCGGCACGCTCTTCATCGCTTAGGGGTGGCAATTCAAATTCTATTTTGAACGATTCATCGCCGTACTTTTTCCAATTGCCATAGCGACCGGTCATCACCGTCGCACCATTGCGCAATCTAAATTCATGCAGCACGTACCAGCCCGATTTTTTAGCGTGCGTGTCGGAATCAGTTTTACACCGCACCAGCCGAGCTATTTCCAGATTGCCGTCGACAATTAACCCCGCAGCCTCAAGCTGCGCGTGTACATCTTGCATGGCGAAACCCTCAGATCAGGCGGCGGCTTTTAGCGGTTTTGATTTCGCGTGAATGTCGGCAATGCGTTTTGCCACTTCAACAGCACGCACGCGCAACTGCGTCAGCTCACGGCCCGGCAATATCCACCCGCCTCGCCTTTCACACCAACACACCGTCGCATCTGCCCAATGCACATCTTTTGGGTGGCCATGTGCTTCTAACTTTTGCATTTATTATCTACTCCAAAAATTGTTTGGCGCGCTCGATCACCGCGTGACCCGCCGCAGTTAACATCGCGAAATCTTGTTCGAGCCGATCCAGCTCACGCTTTGAAACGCTGCCGTCTTGCAACGCTTTTTGCAGATCGCCCGTTAATTGCCCGACGCTCTGCACTAATTTATTCACGGTATCCAATACCGCCATATCGCCAATTTCATCGAACTGGCCGAGGTCCACCCATGCGCACGAAACCAACCGCCCTATCGCATCAAGAATTAATGCGCTGCGCGTCGATTGCAAAATCGATTCGAATTCATCGACGTTGATGCAGCTCGGCTGCGTCGGATTTAATTTATTTTGAAAGGTGTGCGCGTTATATCCGTACGCGCCAGCAATGGCGCCCACGCCGCCAGGATATTGTTTTGCCGCGTGATGTATCGCCTGCTTTAAATCCAAATGCGCCCACTGCGCCCGCTCGTTGTTGTCCATTTGTTCCGCCTTTTTTGTTATAGCAATGCAGTCAGTGGCTGCGCGTTGAGTTCACTATTTGGATTTGGCGCATCAGTGTTTAAGCTTTATCTCAAGCAGCCTTCTTGGTGCCGCGCAGATAAGCCCAATCAACGTCAGGCCGCAGCGATTCGCAGGTAACCGCACCGCCGCTCTCACGCTCAATATTGATTGCAAGCGATTCACCAGCTTGGCGCGCGCCACATGCAACTTGGCGAAGTTGACCAACGGTGGTTGAGCAGCGCTTCGCGAGATCGCTTTTTTGTTCTGGGCTCAGCCCTTTTAAGTAGTTTTTAAACATGGTTCAGGTGTCCTCCGTGGAAAACTGTAGCAAACGCTCAAATTTATGTCTACAGCTTTTGCGTCTATATCAAATGCTAACAGTTATGCCATTCTCCAAAATATGAAAAAAGACTCCACGGACCCGCTCGCCAACGAGAGACGTACAGCTCTCGAAGCCATCATTGGCGAAGTTAAGGTGGCCACTTTTTGGCGTGACCATGGACTTGGTGAGATCGGTATTACAGAAAATTACTTTCGGCAGCTGCTTAGCGGAAATCGCAACATTGGCGACAGAACAACAAGGAAGCTTGAAAATGCTCTCGGACGGAAGCTGGTCGTCGACGCTGGAAAACCCGATGGAGTCAGCGAAGAAACGCCCAAGAGGTATGCGCCGTCGCAATCGCTGGCCGTGCAGAAAACCATCAAACGGTTAGTGGATTTAGATTCGCGCGGCCGCTTAAGCAGTACGTTGCTGCGGACTATTAATTCGGTGATTGACTTAGCCAGCCAATCCGCCCCGGCGACACAATTGAGCGGCAATGAACTCATCAATCTGCCCGACTCTCAAAATCTTGGATTGGACGATGAACCCGAACTAGTTAATTTAAGCGAGTATCTTGCAGGCGCAATGGCCGCTCTCGATGAATTTAGAGACCGGAAGAACAACGCCCAGGGAGAACAAAAGACCAAAGCCAGCTGAGTGCGCCACCACGAAAAAGGGACAATACCGGATTAACAACTACAATAATTTGAAACCACCATGGAGGGCGCGTCGTGTCTTCCTGCTTATCGAAATGGAGACACCATGATTAAGCATCTATTTACCGTTCTTTTGATCACGCTGCTTGCCGCTTGCGCCACACCTTACGATACCAAAAAATCCGGCTGGACAGGCGGAATGGGGTTTTCAGAAACTCAGCTTGGCCCAGATTTATGGCAAGTGGACTTCACCGGCAACAATTACACCGACCGCGATACCACTAAGAAATATGTACTGAAAAAAGCCGCCGAAATCGCACTGCGTGAGGGCTACCCCTATTTCAAAACGGTTGAAGCTCAAACCGCAAAAGATACCGTCGGCGCAACCGGCGGCGGATATTTCGGTTCATTCGGCGCCGGGCAAACCTACGCTAATACCAGCACCCTAACGAACATCACCGCGCAATTGCTTAAGACCAAAGAGGGTCAGGCGGGCGTTGTTTACGATGCTAATTTTTTAGTTGGATCAGTCTCCACCAAATAAGGGAATAACCATGAATAACAGCACCCTTTTCACCGGCACCCTCGGTGGCATTCTCATCATTTTTCTATTCATAACTGCTGCACTTTGGTTCTTTCTGCCTTTTGCAGTGTTCGGCATTAAGGGGCGTATCGATCGCGCACTCGGTTTGGCCGAAACCGCAAACCGCCGTCTGGAAGCGATAGAGAATGCGCTTAAAAACGAAACGCCGCCCGACGCGTGAATGCAAAGGAATCATATGCGCACTGCCTTGCTACTAACTGCCATTGTTTCGACCACGGCTCACGCTTACCCGGCCACCTATTTATTTTCGGGCGAGGTCACCGAATTTAACTTTGTTCATAGTGGAGACTTCCCGATCGGCGTTGTCGATCCGAACTTGCCACTGATTGGCAAGGATGGAAGCGCCATCTTTAACGGGAAATCTTCGGCCTTTGGGCAGTTCACTCTAGATGCCGCCACTTTGCCGCCAGAGCATTCCTGCGATAGTCGTGATCTCAGCTATGAAATTGCGACCGAAGGCGCGACGTATTACGCGCAATCTGGTCAGGGCTGTGAGGACTCAGTCTTTGCTAATGAAGACGTGATTGGGTGGCACGTCGAAGGACCACGGCTTAGCTATTCTGGCGGGCTGGAATCTACCATCCAAAACTTTGCTTTTAACTTCGCCAATGGTGAGTTTATCGGCGGAACATTTGGGCTGATGTACATGAATGGAAATGGTTATTACGGGTATATCAGCGGCATTATTGATCGATTGACGGAAGTACCTGAGCCGAGCTCGATAGGCTTGCTGGCGGCTGGCTTGGTTGGCGTTGTGGTCGCTCGCAGGAAGCAGGCCGGCTAAATCCAGGGCGAAATGAATAAGGATGCCGGTGGCGAAGCGCCGGAGAAGTAAGTCGCGGCGATCATCTAGATGCTTTTATTAAACTTTAAGATGTGGTAAGGCTTGACATGCGCACGATACCGATATTAAATATCGGTGCAGGGACGGAGAAAACCATTTGGCTGAGATAAAGCCGTTTCTTTCAAATTCTGGGGCGCTGTTAAACGCAATACGCGAGATCGCAAAAGATTCCTCGCGGGTTTTTTTCGCCTTGGCATTTGAGAAAGGTGTCGCCGGCAATGTTTCCATGAGTCAGATTTGGAAATGTTTGGAGTGCGGCTATATGAGTTACACCCCGGTAATTGGTGAGCATGGGCATACTTTGTGCAACCTCACTTACATCTCTGCCGGTCAAGATATCCATATTGCAATTGCCGTCGAAGAAGCTGGCAGTGCTAATGACAGGAAGATTCACGTGTTGCATATTTCGGAGGGCTAAGCATGTTTCACTACAAGCTATGCGGTTTGCCCAATGTCTACTTAGAGAACGGCTTCTCCATCGAGGAAACGCCCTATGGCGAAGCGTTTTCTATTCAGGACTTAAAGGGCTTGCACAAAGCAATTGGTCTCTGTGTTATCGAAAGCGCGGAGGCATTATCTGCGGACGAAATCCGTTACCTGAGAAAGGAGATGGACATGTCACAGCGCAGACTGGCTGAGTTTCTTGATGTAAAGGAGATTACGGTACGTAAATGGGAGAGCGGCGATAACGCTATTAGCGGGACGGCTGATCGACTTTTGCGCTTTATTTACAAAGATTGCGTCGACGATAAAAGCTCAATCAAAGATATGGTTGATCGACTAAATCAGCTTGATAAGAAAGAACATGTCGCCATGCAGATCCAATTCGTAGAAACGGAAAACGGGTGGCAAAAGAAAGTGGCTGCTGCCTAATTCCAGAGCAATCAGGAGCCCGCCCCGTGCGGGCTTTTTTTCGCCTGCGGTTTGAGGTTTAGCGCCGGCTTCTTCAGGACGGGCAAACCTTTATTGAGCAGCGCGAACACGGCGGCTTGCCCTAGGGCCGCTCCTCGAATTACACAACCCCACATATGCCCGCCTGTCTCTATATCGATCCATGGGTGATTGTCGAACCGGTACGCCTCCATCAATAGCTTCACCGGCTCAGCCCAAGGTCTGAGGCTGCGCGCAACACCTGACTCCATGACTCCCGCCCAATCCCCAACCCAGCTTTCACCATTCGCCATTCGAAAAATGATCTTCCCCCCGCTCTCATCGGTGAGCACTTCCAGAGGGCGGGTACTAATTCGAAAGGAATAGGTCGGCATAAAAGCTGGCAAGCACTGTATAGGCATACAGGATAGCACCCGATTTAGACCGCTCCGCAAGCCCTCCTCGAACATTTAATTTTCTGTCATCTCCACTCGCGCACCAAATGAGCGCCTATCCCCTTATCCGGACGATTTAAAAAGATTTACTAATTTGTAGCATTTGCTGTTGTTTTATTTATTAGCTATTGCTACAGTTTGCACAAGGATCACGCAATGCAGGAAGAAGCAATGAAGATTGACGACCAAGTAGCTCGCGGATATCGAAAAAAAGCGGCGCTGGAATTGGCCAAGGCATTTGCCGTGGGCCTCACGTCTCGCATACCCGCCGAGCAAGCCATCGATGTCAACGCCCTCACGGACAACGTCGTTGCACTCACCAAAGCACAGCTCGGCAAGCTGATTGCCGCAAAAATTATTTAACGGAGCCGCCCATGACATCTCAAGCCCAAACAAAACCCCCGCGCCTTGGCGAACACTGGCCCGAACAAGGCGGCATCTTTATCGCGCTGTGCCCGGGCCAAAACGGTCAGCCCGATTACCACCTGATAGCGCCTACCGATCCGCGCGCGCTACTTATCAATGTGAAATGGGGCAAGCGTGGCAAAGATATTTTGGGCGCTCGGAGCGATTGGGATGGTGTAGCCAACACCCACGCCATGGCGGAAAACGGCAGCGATTTGGCGCAAAAAATAATGGCGCTCGACATCGATGGCCATCGCGATTTGTATCTGCCTGCGCGTCACGAGTTGCGACTGATAAAGCTGGTTGCTCCGCAATTAATCGTCGATGACTGGCATTGGAGCAGCACGCAGTACTCAGCGTCACCGCGTGGTTTCAGAACTTCGATGTTGGCGGCCAGCTCATCATCGTCAAGAGCGGCGAGTTTCGCGCTCGCGCAGTCCGCAGATTCATCAGTCCTTCATTAATTTAATTATTTCTATTCGGCGCGCAGCGCCTGGAATTTTTTTTGAGGCCACCGCAAATGCAAACCTCACAGATATCCGTTTTTTTCTTGCTCGTGCTTCGCGACGTGCGCCGAGCGGTTACACGCAATCAGGCACGCACCATTTACGCAGTGACGATTTTTGTTATCGCGCTCGCGCTCGCCGGCACGCTCGATTATCAAGATGCAAAAATGCAAGAGCGCGTGATGTGCAGTCACCAACCTAAGCCGGAGTTTTGCCAATGATCCTGCTCGGCCTCACCGGCCCAGCCGGCAGTGGCAAATCGACGATGGCGAAATATTTGGTTGAACAGCACCAATTTATTGAAGTGTCTTTTGCTGATCCGATTCGCGACATGATCGCTGCGCTCATGCGCATTGATCGCAGCATTTTGGATTCAATGCTTATCAATCGCGCGGCCAAAGAATCGCCATTACCTGAGCTGGGCGTGAGCCCGCGCCGCTTAATGCAAACGTTAGGCACGGAGTGGGGCCGCAAATTAATAGACGCGGACCTGTGGGTAAATCTGGTCAGCGAGCGAATTGATTTTATCGAGCAAGCGCTGCACCGCGAATACAACGGCATCGTGATCAGCGACGTGCGCATGGAAAACGAAGCGAAATTCGTGCGCAGCAAAGGTCAGCTTTTACATATTGAGCGACCCGATTTAACGCCTATCGGCAATCACGAAAGCGAAGCCGGGATAGCGATCAACCATCGCGACCATGTCGTTCTAAATGCCAGCATCGAGCTGCTGCACCGCCAAGCAAATACATGGGTAAACGAGTTGCAGCGGAGGCACGCCGCATGAATCCGTTGCCGCAACTGGTCCGTCAAATTATCGATATCGCAATGCAGATTGCCTCGGTTAATGGGCCATCCGTTGCGGTCGAGTTCAGCAGCATCGCTAATCAACTACGCGTCACTGCAAAACAAAAATGGAACGAAAAGCCGGTAATCAATGAATGCATTGAGCTTTATGACGACGGCGAATCTGATTTCGTAAAGCGCCGCGTGCAACGCCGCCTGCAGGAAGTGTTAACAAAACTCAACGCAATTTTGTGTAGCCAAAATCCAACGAGGCCAGCCGCATGAAAAAGCCAACGATTATTGACGCTGCCCATCAGCTCGGTGTTTGCGCGCGCAAATTGTACGCGGCACTTCGCCGCGAGCGAATCATCGGCAGCATGAATATCGCGCTGCCGAAATACGAAAGAGCCGGCGATTTTATCAACGAGCTGCGCGACTTTAAAAAGCCCGGCACCAATATCACGCGTCAATATTTGGTGAGCACCGTTACCGCAAAAGGTATGTCGCTGCTACAGGAAATTATCGATGCGGAAATTAGAGCTGGCCGCGAATTACGAAGCGGCTATGCAACGAATTCGCGAGTTGCACGCGCAGGGTAAGACGACTGCGTTTGTCGATATTGGTTATCAACTTTACGTGGAGTGGTTTGACGATGCTGCAACGAGCGAAACAGATAAAGAAATCCCCGCTGCGCGAAGCGAACCGGTTGCTGGAAATGCGCGACCAAAAACGTGAATCACTCGGCGAGTCAATTTATTTAGAAAAAACGCTCGCGCTGCAACCCCTCGTTCGCGCTGCTTACTTTCGCACGCTGTGCCCGGTGCGCGCTGCGTCGCTGGTGGTGATCGAATTAAAAATAGAGCCGATGAATCGCGAGGCCAAGCAATTAATTACCTGCGCAGCACTCGATCTGCATTTCAGCACTGAGCAGTTACCACTCGCCAGCTAGCGAAAAGGAATCGCAAATGAATTTTTCTACCAATCCGCCGATGAATGCGTTTGTTAAAAACGAGCCCCCGCTCGAAGGTAATTGGATCTGCTTGCGCTTTCAGCGCGCATCCTTCGGGCCGTTTTTCGAGTGGGTCAATACGGATGACATCAGCGTCCAGCCGGGCGATTGCAAACACTGTGAAGGCGAAGGCGAGCTTGAGCTTGTTAGTGCTGCGAATGCTTCCACAGATGTGGAGTGTCCGTGGTGTGAAGGTACCGGAGAGACCGAGCATGCGCATTCGCTATCGGAAGACGCTGCGCGGCGGGCACGAAGCGAACGTCTGACTATTTGGTGTGACACCGACGGAAATATTATCGAACCAGACCTAACGCTTCATGGCTGGATAAAAGATGCATGGCTGTTGCGATTCGAGCCGAAGCCGCCCATCGCCCATCGCCCATTAAGAATAATTTTCGTAGCCAGCTGAACCGAGAAAATTAAATGAATCCACTACTGAAAAAACACACGCCACGCGGATTGTTAATAGCCAGCCTTTGCGTAGCACTTGTGTATCTCGGCGGTCTGCTCGCTTTGTTTTTAATTAAATGATTTTGATCGCCACCTATGACAGCGCCGTGCACAGCGAGAAGCCGCGCTTTCATCGGCCAATGCCGGCAGGTCCGCAAGTTTGGGCATTGAAGTTATGGGCACTTGGCGCAAATGGCGAAAAGCACGAATCGCTTACGAAATTAAAAAGCAAATGCGAATACCACGACCTGCGCGAACAACATATCGAAAAATGCATGGACGAAATGCGCGCAGCCTGTGGCGGTATTCGACGGTTTAAATTTTGGCTTTGGAAGGCTCGTTAAGCAAACCCCACACTGAGGAAATCGAAATGCAAACAGCAGACTTGCCGGTAATCGGCTCACCACTTGAAGGCGGTTTTTACGCCGGTAAAATTCGTGTCGGCGAAGAAATATTCGCAATCATCGCTGCGCCAAAAGCTGAAGGCGAACACGCCGCCATCGCATGGGGCGAGCGCGGCAAAGACATTCCCGAAGCCCGCAGCTTTGCGGATGGCCGCAGCAACACGCTCGCATTGCTTGTTGCAAAAAGCCCGGTAGCGGAATGGGTACATCAACTGCAAATCAACGGCTTTACCGATTGGTATTTGCCGAGCCGCGATGAGCTCGAAATTATTTATCGAAACCTAAAGCCAACCGACGAAGAGAATTACACCTATCGCCACGGTGAAAACGTGAGCGCGGTGCCACCGACTTACGCATACACCGAGGAATTGCCGACACAGACCGGTGTTGAAATTTTCAAAGCAGACGGCGATGAAGCATTCGACGACACGGTGTATTGGAGCAGCACGCAGTACTCAGCGGACAGCGCGTGGTATCAGGGCTTCGATGATGGCTTCCAGAGCAACCTCGACAAGGGCAACGAGTTTCGCGCTCGCGCAGTCCGCAGATTATTAGTTATTCAGTAATTCAATAATTTTATTTATCGGGCGCGTAGCGCCCTCGCGCAAAATTTTGGAGAGCGCCATGCGACCAACCCACGACACATTCACAACGAAAATTGGCGATGCGATTGTGCAATTGCCCGCCCGCGCCGTTGTTCACGATTATTTAAGACGGTTTCTCGATCGGCCTGAAATTGCCACTTCGGCCATTCCAAAGATTGGTGCGCACTGGCCCGAGCAAGGCGGTGTATATGCCGGCGCTATGCGTGGTGAAAACGGCGTGCCGGATTATCACTTAATCGTGCCGACCAACGCTGCGGCAGCCGTAGCCGAGATCAAATGGGGCGGCCGGGGAAAAGATATCGATGGCGCGAAATCTGATTTCGATGGCCTCGCGAATACCACCTCGCTCTGCGAATCGAAACACGATCACCCGGCCGCCGAATGGGCAGCAAACCTCACCATCGACGGCCTGAACGATTTCTATCTGCCCTCGCGCCGCGAGCTGCGCCTGTGCTGGGTCAACGTGCCGGAGCTATTTGAGACCGGCTGGCATTGGACCAGCACGCAGTACTCAGCGGACAACGCGTGGTGTCAGGGCTTCGATGATGGCTTCCAGGGCAGCAACTGCAAGGACGACGAGTTTCGCGCTCGCGCAGTCCGCAGATTCGTTAGTCATTCAGTAATTTAATTATTTTCTTAGGGCGCGCAGCGCCCTTCGCGAGTTTTTTTCAGCATGGCATTACATCATCAACTACCCATTTACAAAGTCGCTTACGACTTGCTGAGCTTGGCCACCGATATCACGCGGAATATTCCACGCGATTTGAAAGCCGGGCTCGGGGCAAAGATGCGTGACGAGTGTATTGAGTTGTTGGTCCTAATCGCCAGAGCCAATGGCGCACGCGATAAAACTCCGCATTTGATGGAGATCGTCGAGCGCGTGCAAGTGGTGGATTTTCTGGCGCGAATTTTTAAGGACAAACAATTCATCAACATTAAGCAGCATGCCGCGACGATGCAGCTCACCGCATCAATCGGCAAACAAGCCAATGGGTGGAAGAAAAATGCAACCGCGCCTGCTGCATGAGCGTTACGGCGCTCATGCCCGTGCGATTTTGAATCTGGTCGTGCCCCTGGCCTATCCGGCCACGGCTAAGCGCATTACGGAAACCGCCGGCAAATCGCCGTGCAGGTCTCGCGCAGTTTCCACATTGATCGGCGCAAGCCTCCGGTGCGGCGACGTGAACAGCATGACTATGCGCAGTACTCAGCGAACAACGCGTGGTATCAGAACTTCGATGATGGCAACCAGAACAACAACGACAAGAACAACGAGTTTCGCGCTCGCGCAGTCCGCAGATTCAAACGATATTGACCATGCTGGATTTTTATTTGAAGACTTGCTGCAAGCGTATTTTGATTGTCGCCGCAGCAAGCGCAACAGTAGCAGCGCCCTTGCGTTCGAAATCAATCTCGAACGCAATCTGGTGCAGCTGCATGATGAATTAATAGATGGCACGTACAAGCCCGGCCGCTCGATTTGCTTTGTCGTAACTCGACCGAAACCCCGCGAAGTATGGGCTGCAGATTTTCGCGATCGCATCGTGCATCACCTGCTATACAACAAAATTTCACCGCGATTTTATGCGAGCTTTATCGCGGACAGCTGCGCATGTATTCCTACGCGCGGCACATTGTATGCAGCCACGCGACTTGAATCGAAGATTCGCAGCGCTTCGCAAAACTGGTCCAAACCGACGCACTATTTAAAGTGTGATTTGGCGAACTTCTTTGTCAGCATCGATAAAAATATTCTTATCGATCAACTCACAGCGCGCATACCGGAACAATGGTGGCTGTCGCTCACGCATCAGATCTTATTTCACGATCCGCGCACCGATTATGAGTTACGCGGCAACCCGGCGTTGATCACTCGTGTGCCACCGCATAAACGATTAACCAATCAAGCGGCGCATCTCGGCTTGCCCATCGGCAACCTGAGTAGCCAATTCTTTGCGAATGTCTTTCTCGATGCACTGGACCAATTCGTAAAACACCAGGTGCCTTGCCGGCATTACGTGCGCTACGTCGACGACTTCGTTTTGCTGCACGAATCGCCGCAATGGCTGACCGCCGCGCGCGATCGCATCGATAGTTTTTTGCATGACCGGTTGCACGTTGCACTGAATCCACGCAAAACCATATTGCAGCCGATTAACCGCGGCGTTGATTTTGTCGGCCATGTGATTAAGCCGTGGCGCCGCACCACCCGCCGACGCTCATTTGATCAAGCGCTGAAGCGAGTGAGTTCTGTCGCAGCGAGTGATTTGCGCGAAACAGCAAATAGTTATTTTGGACTGCTCGGCCAAGCGAGTCACAGCCACACCGATCGGCAGCGGCTAGCGAAAATTATTCTGCGGCGCGGACGCGCGGTGAATTTTGGATTAACGAAAACATTCGCCGCTCAGGAGAAGGAATAGATGTTTATTCTCGATGCGGAGGACCTTCAACGGTTAACCGGGACCACGCAGCCGACGCGGCAATGCAAGCGCCTGAAGGTTATGGGCGTACCACACCGCGTTCGATTGGATGGCCACCCCATTGTCACCAGTGACGCCGTGAACGAATATACCGGCGTATCATCGCGTGAGAAACCGGACACTTTCAAAATAAATATGGCTGCGATATCACATGCCAAAAAAAGCGCATGACCACCCGCTACCTTCCCGGTGGGACTTCAAGCACGGAGCTTACTATTATCGGACGCGACATGATGATCGCGCCCTGTTCGACAACAAAAGCTGGTTTCGTCTTGGCACCTCCTACCCCGAGGCGTTGCGCGCGTTCGCCGACCGTAAAGAACTGGAGATCGGCGATACGGTCGCATCAGTAATCGATCGCTATCGCCTTGATCGTTTACCAAAACTAAAGCCGCAAACGCGCACCAGTTACGGCGCTGCGCTGGAACTCTTAAACCTTTCGGTTGGTGCAAATAAATGCGCCACAATCCAGCCGCAGGCGGTCTACCAATACCTCGACGTCATTGCAAAAAATCGCACGATGAACGTCGCCAACATGCAATTGAAAATGATAAATATTATTTTGGATTGCGCTGTGCGGTGGGGTGTTGTGCCAAAGAATTTAATTAAGGGCGAGGTTTCTTACTTCGGCAAGCGCGACGGCCTCGTATTGACGCGCGATCGCTATGTCGAAGATTGGGAGCTAGCCGCGTGGCAGGAAAAAGCGACGCCTGTACAGCGCGCATTTGCGGCCGTAGTGATGCTCACGGGCGCGCGTAAATCAGATGTATTGCAGACGGTGTTGCAGGATGACCGCGAGACCGGCT
Organism: Verrucomicrobiaceae bacterium; assembly: GCA_028293825.1. Taxonomy (GTDB): domain Bacteria; phylum Pseudomonadota; class Gammaproteobacteria; order Pseudomonadales; family CAMLJR01; genus CAMLJR01. The sequence continues at coordinate 64,292 of JAQGNY010000019.1, read as the reverse complement.
TGCACATTATTGATAGAAAGACTGATAAAGCGACGACGTTTCGATGGACTCTGCCGCTACGCGCAGCGGTGGACTTAGCAAGATCAATTCGCCACGGCAACAGCATGTTTCTTTTCACCAATCGCGATGGCAATTGCTTTGTGTCTTCGGACGGTCGCACACAGCCGTTCGATAAAGCTTGGCGACGCACGATGCAGCTCGCAATTAGCGATCCGGAAAACCCGTTGAAGGTGCCGTTCACTCGCCATGACCTGCGCGCAAAAGTGGGATCGGACGCCGCCAGCGAACAACGCGCCCAAGAAATTCTCGGACACTCCAATGTATCGATGACACGCAAACATTATCGACGCGGCATTCGCGTCATTGACCCAACGAAATAGCTGTCTCACAATGCAGCCCGCTATTAAGGCAAATCAACATCTTATGAGCGCAATCGGCAATATTGCGTGAGACAAAGCAAAGAGATAAAGCTATTTAATTTCAATAGCTTAGGCTATGCGGGTGTAGTTCAATGGTAGAACTGTAGCTTCCCAAGCTACTAGTGTGGGTTCGATTCCCATCACCCGCTCCATTTTCGCGCCCTCTTATTAATTTAAATTCTGCGAATTAGCACGCTGCCCGCAACCGCAACGGCTCCTAAAAAAAGAGACCGCGATGACCGAATCAAAATCAAAATCCCAATCAGGTACGGCCTTTGTTGTCGGCGGCTCCGGCGGTATCGGTCGCGCCATATGTAAATTGTTAGCCGCGGAATGGGACAACGTATTTTTTACCTATCGCTCGAATCAAACGGCGGCGAGCGCGCTGAGCGAAGAATTGGCGCCGCTGTGCAATAGCGCTTATGCGCCGCTCGATATTCGCGATCAGCAATCGATTCGCACGGCATTGCAGCAGGCCGAAGAAAAATTGGGCCCAATCGGCACGGTAGTTTTTGCGTGCGGCGCCAGCATTGCGCAACCGTTCGTTTCCGACATCAGCGACGAGCAATGGGACGATGTCTTTCAAACCGAATTGATCGGTTACACCAAACTTGCGCGCGCGGCGATTCCGATTTTGCGCCGCAACGGTGGCGGCAATTTCGTCAATGTCATTTCGTTCGCGATGTACAGCTATCCACCCGGCGATGCTTTGTCGGCGGTACCGAAAGCCGGTATCGAAATGCTCGGCAAAGCAATTGCGCGCGAGGAAGGCCGTTACAATATTCGTTCGAATTCGGTGGCACCGGGAATTATCAACGCCGGCCTCGGCGAACAATTTATGCAGACCATGTACACGCCGGAAATATGGGAAACGCAGCGCAAGCGTGTGCCGTTGCGTCGTTTCGGCACCGGCGAGGAAGTGGCTGAGGCGGTGGTTTTTTTAGCGTCGAATCGCGCGCGCTATATCAATGGGCAAACAATTATTGTCGACGGCGGCATGCACATTTAAAACTCGTCAGGATACTGTGGGCGATTTTTCGACGTTGGTGCCTTTGTTATTTTTAGCTTCGATATTTTTAGCTTCTATCCAACGCGCCATGTAATGCGTGCTCTTATGTTGATGATGCTGCAACATGGCGCCGATAAAATTATTGCGGCGATTGCGTTCGCGATGTTCAAGCGCTTGCTGCAGCCGCTCAATCAGCGCCGCGCCAAATACTGCTTTATCAAAACGCTGCTGCAGAATTAGCAGCCCTTGTTGTTGCGCACGCTGCCAGCTCGCAGCGTTTTCATGCAGCTGCACCGCTGCATCGGCAAACGCTTGAGCGCTATCCGTCACTGCGCCACTCCATACCGGCTTATTCATTTCGACGGGATCATTCGCCCCCATTCCCTCTACGCCAATCGACGTTGTTACGCTGGCCGTGCCGCATAACATTGCATCGATAAGCTTGCCTTTGATGCCGGCACCAAAGCGCAGCGGCGCCAAACAAACACGCGCGCTATGCATGACCGTGAACGCATCTGCAGCCCAACCCATCACGTTGAAACCTTGCGCAGGATTGTGCAGGTTCACTGCTTTCTGCGGCGTGTATGCACCGTAAACAAATAATTGTGCTGCAGGCAATTGCGCGCGAATCAACGGCCACACTGCTTCTTTTAATAACAGCGCAGCATCCCAGTTTGGCGCGTGCAAAAAATTACCGATGCTAATAAAATTTGCACGCTCGGCAAAACTCCGCCATGCAGCTGTATCTGGGGCATCGGGTAACAAGGGACAGTACGCTAGCAAAAATGACGGAACCTGAAAATATTGCGTCAGTAATTCGATTTCAAAATCCGACACCAGCAGTGTGATATCGCTGCGGAAAATTGCAGCAATTTCGCGCTGCGTTACATCCAGCGTTGCCATGAATGCGTAAAGATAGGCCGGCGTCACGCTCGGCACAAGTAGTCCGGTCGCTGCTCCACCTTCACGCAACCATTCACGTAATTGTTGCTGACGCGCTTCGCGCAGACTGTGCAGATCCGCTGTTGCCAGCACCCGCAGCGCCTGCGGGCATTGCTCGGCAACACGCCAACCGAACTGCTCTTCCATCATAAAACGATCAAAGATAACGAGAGCGGGCTGCAACGCGTGCACCCACGTGTCGAAACTACTGCAATTAAGCGCAATGCTCTGCTCGGTAACGCCTAATATCGACAAATCCGCGCGTTGTGCGCCAGGTTGTGCCGGGCTTGCAAAGGTTACGGCCCACTGCTGCGCTAAACATAACTCGATCAATTGCAGCATCTGCGCGCCCGCAGCCGACGAACGCGGTTCGGGCCACACATAACCAATGATTAAAACCTGAATAGATGGATTCACAGATAAATTACCAAGGCGACAACATCAATAGCGGTCGCGCAATTACATGCGGCTGAGCGGCAATACACCGAGAGTGTATTGCCGATTTCTAAAATAAATTTAGGTAATTCGCACCGCGTTAAACCGGCGCTTTTTTATCTTCCAGCGAGCAAAGCAGGTACTGAACAATAACAAATCGCGCGTATCGATTCCGGTTCCATAACAAACGATAACCGCAGCGATATCGCGTTCGTCTTGCAGGGTTAGAGTTTCATTGGTTTTGTCATAGGATCAGGGCGATGGATAATATATTCTATATCCCCCACCAACCAACCACGCCAGGCACTAAGAAAGAAAAATATGACCGAGCTGGAACACCTATCCGCCCGCGAAGCTATCCGCGAACAGCACTCGACGCGGCAATTATAAAAATCAGGCGCGTATTTCGGCGCGCTAGACAGGAGATACGCCAATGAATGCAGCAACGATTCCCGCTCACGTGCCAGCGCATTTAGTAGGCACGTTTCCATTAGTGCTCGGTCAAGTCACCGAGGAAAATCCTTTCGATCACATGATTCCCGATTTGCACAACGGCCCCGCCGCTGTGTATGTGCCGGGCGGTTATCTCGGCATTGAAGGCGCATGGTTTTTCCCGCGCGCTGTCGACATGCAAAACGTGTATGCGGATACCGAGCATTTTTCGGTGAAGGATTTCGCGCCGTTTTCGAAGTTTCTCGGCGATACCTGGAGCTTGGTGCCGGCGGAAATCGATCCGCCAAATCACGGCTTTTTTCGCGCGGTATTAAATCCGCTGTTTGCACCGCGTCGCATGGCAGCGCTGGATGAACGCGTGCGCACTTATGCGCGGCAATACATCGATGAATTCAAGGATCGCGGCCAGTGCGAGTTCGTCAACGAGTTTGCGTTTCGCTTTCCGATTGCCGTTTTCCTCGAATTAATGGGCTTGCCGATGAGCAAGGTCGAGGATTTTCTAAAATGGGAAAAGGGCCTGCTGCATGATCCCAACATCGACAACATTATTGCGGCGACCCGTTCGGTTAAGGATTATTTGCTGGAAGAAATCGAAGACCGCCGCAAAAATCCGCGCGACGATTTAATTACGTACGGCATCAACGCCGAAATCGATGGTCGCAAATGGTCGACCGATGAATTATTTGGTTTCTGTTTTAATTTATTTATCGGCGGCATGGATACGGTTTCGACTACGGTTGCTTTGCATTTTCGGCATTTGGCTGAGCATCCCGAAGATCAGATTTTTCTGCGCGAAAATCCCGATAAAATTCCGCTCGCCGTCGAAGAATTAATGCGTGCGTATTCGCCCGCGATGCAGGCACGCACCTGCATAAAACCGGTGCAAATTGCCGGCGCGCAGGTGATGCCCGGAGACAAAGTAATCATGACGCCGATGGTGGCCAATCGCGATCCGGCGGCCTTCGAAAATCCAAATGCGATTATTCTCGACCGCAATCCGCGCCATTTGAATTTCGGTTACGGCGTGCACCGCTGCTTGGGCGCACCACTGGCACGGCGCGAAGTAATTATCGCGCTGGAGGAATTCCTCAAAGCCATTCCATTGTTTCGCATCGCGCCGAACGCAAAAATAAAAACGTTTTTGGGCGGCGTTATTCAGCCGGATTGTCTGCCGCTGGTGTGGTGAATTCCTTTAGTACGGACCCCGGGACGTCACGCACTTATTTTTCTTTTCGCGCTTACTTTAAATTTTCAGGCTTATTTTAAATTTTCGGGCCTACTTTCAAAAAGAAGCGCAGTGATGAAAAACCACAGCGGGAATTCGAGATTGCGCCGCTCGGATCACCATCGAATTGAAATCCGGGTTTTCAAAAATGCGGCAGCTCGGTAAGTCGATCCGAGCTGTCGCGTTGACACCATTGCGACCGCGCCCTAGCATTGCCGGGCTTTGCCCGCAGCAAATTTGCCGCACATTGTTAGTCGAATCTTTATAATCGACAACGCACAACTGTTTTTGCCATTCCCCGCCGGAGGTTTTGATGGATTTTTCGCTGAGTGAAGAACAAATTGCTTTTCGGGACGTAGTGCGCCGGTGGGTCAACGCCGAAGCGCCTAAAGACTGGATGCGCAAACTCGAAGCGGACGAGGAAAACTATCCCCTGCCATTGTGGGACAAATTAGCGGAAGCCGGCTTCTTCGGTATCGGCATTCCCGAGGAATGGGGCGGTCTCGGTGGTGACATCACCATGCAGATGATCTTCGCCCGTGAATTCGCCCGCACCGCAGGCGGCCTGCTGTGGACCTGGGGGTTGACCTCATTCGGCGGCGCCAAATCGATCGGTGTTTATGGCACCGACGAACAGAAAGAGCGTTGGTTGCGGCCAATGGCCGAAGGCAAACTGCGCGTCGCGTTGTCGATGACAGAGCCGGACGGCGGAACTGACGTCCTCGGCGCAATGAAAACTTATGCCACTAAAGTGGACGGCGGCTGGATAGTTAACGGCGCCAAAATGTGGACCACTGGCGCTAAGGTTGCCGATCGTCTGCTGGTGCTCGCACGCAGCGACAAAAATGTCGAAAAACGTCACCACGGTTTGAGCTTGTTCTTCATCGACGCTAAAACGCCCGGCATCACCGCCACGCTGTTGCCGAAGCTCGGCATGCGCGCGATGGGTTCGTGCTCGGTCACTTACGACGACGTGTTCGTACCAGACGCCGATGTACTCGGCGAGCCCGGCAAAGCCTGGTACATGATGCTGCCGACGCTCAACAACGAACGCATCATGGTCGGCGCGCAGTGCCTCGGTGCCATCGACGGGGTGCTTGAAGATGCGCTCGAATACGTCAAACAGCGCAAGGCATTCGGCAAAATCATCGGCCAGTTCCAGATCATTCAGCATTACATCGCCGATATCGCCACTTGGCAGCAGGAAGTCGAGTTGATGCTGTTTTACGTGTCGTGGCTGCAAGGCACCGGACAGGAATGCGGCGTCAAAGCGAACATGCTGAAAATGGTCGCCACCGAAAAAGCCGTCAAGGCTGCCGATCTCGGCATTCAGATCCTCGGCGGCATGGGCTACTCGGCGGAAACCGATATGCAACGCTACTGGCGCGATCATCGTATTCTGCGGATGACGCCAATCTCTAACGAAATGGTGCGCAATTCGATCGCTGAAAGCTTTGGCTTACCACGCTCGTTCTGATGCCCACGCGCGCCTTAGCTGGCGCGCTCTCAATGATAAGCAGGAGAATATTGAGTGACTGTTGAATTTCCACCCGCGCCGGCCGTTGCCGGATTTTCACTCTCGGGCGACAAGCCTTTTACTATCGATTCGGCAGAAAACGCCGCGCTGTGCCGCTCGACCGGTGTTGAGCCGGCAGCCGATGGCACCGCGCATGAAATTTATTTCTTTATCGGCACTCAGGTCGGTATGGGTCAAACCGTAGCCGGCTTGTGCCAAGTGTGCGAATTCGACGTCGAAGAAGGCCCGATGATGGGCGGCTCGCAAGTTACTTTTCAACAGCCGTTGAAAGTGGATCAGCCCTACCTTGTCACCGGCGAAATCAAAAGCCTGACGCGCAAACCCAGCCGTAAATTCGGCGCGATGGACATGCTCGAATACGAATTGCGCCTGAGCTTGCCGGATGGCACGCCCGTGCTCAGCACCACCAATACCTGGGCTCTACCGCGGAGGAATCTGGTATGACATCGTCCGCAAGCAACCTGACTGTCGGTACTGCACTGCAACCTTTCCGTCTCGAATTTGTCGATCCGGAGTGGATGAAAACCTGGGCCGTGGCTTTGCATGACCCCAACCCAATCCATCTCGATGTCGAGGTCGTGAAAGCCAAAGGGCTGGGCGATCGCGTCATCAACCAGGGTCCGGCCAACCTCGCTTACATCATTAACATGTTGAAGAAGGCCATTCCCGGTAGCACTATTGAGTCATTGGACGTTCGTTACGTCGATAACGTGTTGGGGGGCGACGCTGTTGAAGCGGCCGGCAGCGTTACCGACATTGCGATCGATGCCAGCGGCACGCGCATCACATGCGATGTTTGGCTGAAAGCCGACGCACGTGACTTGGTCATCAAGGGCGTCGCCGTAGTGAGTATTGCCGTTTAATTTGAAGTCATAAGACGTGCAAGCGTCTAATCCTGAGGAGTAATTGATTATGCCAAGCGGTCCCTTTGCACACGTATGCATGGTAGTAAGAGATCTTGATGCTGCGGTAAACGACTGGACGAAAATCCTGCGCGTGCTCGATCCCGGCCAACTGCAAGACAAGCTGGTGCGCGTTGACAGCTTTTCCAGCGGCGCCGATGAAGGCATGAAGTGGGCGACGTTCGTATCGCACCACGGCACCGAGATTCAATTCATTCAACCCTCCGCTGGAACGCCAATGGGCGATCGACTGGAGAAAGTCGGCGAGCACGTGCATCACCTGTGCTTTACCACCAACGACGTCGCCGGTGCGATGGCGAAACTGTCGGCTGAAGGCATTCAAGTGCTGGGCGGCGGCAAAACCTACAACGACGAAGAAATGCCCTGGCAACAATGGGCATGGGTCGGCCCGAAAAGCGCACACGGTGTGTTGATCGAAGTTGCCGCACCTTACGAAACCCATCAAGACGGCGTATGGCACCACGCGCCAGAAACCCAAGCTGATTGGGACAAGAAATACGGCAGCTGATCTGAGTCTCGCCGCCGCTTAATGACGGCCTGATCCAGAAGTAAAAATGCCGGCGTGATGCCGGCATTTTTCATTTATAGATACAGATTCAGGTTGATAGAGATAGCGAATACGACCTCCGCGTTAACGAGCCAATGAGTGCTCGCGAGGAAAATAAGAATGATCCTGATCGATGTAAAGCTGACCGCCATCACCACTGAACGCGAACAATTGATCGCCCTGCTGGAGCAGACCATGGCTGGCTCGCAGCGCGAACCAGGTTGCTTGGTTTATCGCTTCACCGCCGATCTCGGCGATCCGCTGACCTTTTATCTGCTTGAGTTATGGGAGGACGAAGCCGCGCTGGCTGACCACTTCAACGGCGAGCACTTCGCTAATTTCATCAAACAGATGCCGCAGTTGGGACGGGTTGAGTCATCGCTCGCGCGCAACGGTGACCTGCAGCCCTACAAAATCCAACGCTAATACCAACACCAATAATTGACGCAGCGCCGGCAAACGGTGCGCACAGGAGATTTACCATGGCGATCAACCACACTGCCAATGCCACCGTTCAAGCGGCCATCGAGCACGCAATCGCGCAACAGGGCGAAATCGGCATTCAAGTCGCCGCCTATTTGAAAGGCGAGCTGGTCATCGACTGCTGGGCCGGCCTAGCCGACCCGACTACGCGCCGCGAAGTCGATGCCGACACGCTGTTCAATGTGTTCTCGGTCAGCAAAGCGGTGTGTTCGACCGCCATCCATATTCAAGCTGAGCACGGCCGCCTCGACTACGACAAACCAATTGCCACTTATTGGCCGGAATTCGCGCAGAACGGCAAAGCCGACATCACCGTGCGCGACGCATTGAATCACCACACCGGTACGCCACAGATGCCGGAAGGCACCACGCCAGAAACAATTTGCGACTGGGATTTCATGGTGCGTGAAATCGCCAAGCTCACGCCGATTTTGCCGAAAGACAAACCTGCCTATCAGTCGATGTCGTTCGGCTGGGTGCTCGGTGAAATCGTGCGCCGCACCGACCCGAAACATCGCGACTTCAACACCTTCGTGCAGGAAGAAATCTGCGCCCCACTCGGCATCACCGATTTGTGGCTCGGCATTCCCGACCGCGTCGAATCCCGTGTCGCCAAATTGATCGACACCGGCTCGGCGGCCAACTTTCCGCCTGATTCGTACTTTGTCAAATCGCTGCCGACTAACGTGGCATTAGCGCCGCCGGTGTTCGAGCGCCCCGACGTGCGCCGTGCCTGCATCGCCGCAGTCGGCGGTATTTTCAATGCGCGCAGCGAAGCGCGGCTATGGGCAATGTTGGCCAACGGCGGCGAACTCGACGGCGTGCGCATTTTGTCAAAAGCTCGGGTCGACGCAGCTTGCGTGCCGCGCGCCAATAACGACGACATTGACCCAGTCTATTTCAACGCGCCGATGACACTGAGCCAGGGCGGTTACTGGATGCACTCGCCGACGATGTCGTTCACCGCGCCCGCCAAAGGTGCGCGCACGATTTGCGTGCCCGGCGCCGGCGCCTCGCTCGGCTGGGCCGACCCCGATACCGGTTTGGCCGTAGCGTACTGCCATAACCATATGATTCGGCCGATGAAGCCCGAGCACAATCCTCTGACGGAAATCGCCGATGTGATTAGATCGAGCCTTGGACTCAACTGAGTTACCTGTCATCTGATTCGCCGCTCAGCCTGCTTATTTGCGACGACACGCCGTAAACCCATCCCTATGGGCTCGACGGCGGCACATGTGCCCAGTTGTTATGGGTATCCATGCCGCCGACGGTCGCTGCAAATAAGCAGTCAGATCAGCTCGCACCGTGCAGTATTAATTAGCTAGGTAATCGAAACGTGGAAACCTTTGACTACGTCATCGTCGGCGGCGGCACTGCTGCTTCGATCATCGCTTACCGCTTGGGCGAGCAAGGTCATAGCGTTTGCGTGCTGGAAGCGGGGCCGCCGGACAGCAATCCGTATATCCGCGTGCCGGCCGGCTTTATGAAAACGCTATTCGATCCGAAACTGACCTGGCAGTACCAGTACGAGCCATCGCCGCAGACCAACAATCGACTGATTCAGGTGACACAGGGCAAGACGCTCGGCGGCTCCTCCTCGGTCAACGGCATGGTTTACAACCGTGGGCAAGCCGCCGATTACGACACATGGGCCGCGCTCGGCAATCCTGGCTGGAGCTATCAAGAAGTCCTGCCGTGCTTTCGCCGCACCGAGCGCCGTATCGGCCCCGGCGACGACAACTATCGGGGCCGCGACGGTCTGCTCACCACGACCACACAGCCGTGGCCAAACCCATTGGTCGATGCCTTTGTCGCCGCCGCGCAGCAGCGGGGCTATCCGCTCAACCCCGATCACAACGGCGCAACGCAAGAAGGCGTCGGCTTCTATCAAAGCGCGATTTATCGCGGCCGGCGCGTCAGCACTGCCAGTGCGTTCCTGCATCCCGCGCGACGCCACTATCAGGTCGATATACGCACTAACGCGCTGGCCACACAAATTGTGCTCGATAAAGGCCGCGCCACCGGCGTGAAGTACCTGCGCGGCGAGTCGAGCGATGTAACCACCGTGAACGCGCGTAAAGAAGTCATCGTCGCGGCTGGAACGATCAACTCGCCCAAGTTATTGCAGCTTTCCGGCATTGGCCCAAGCGCCTTATTACAACAGCACGGCGTCTCTGTAGCGCACGCATTGGCAGGCGTCGGGTTGAATTTTCGCGATCACTTCAGCCCACGCTTAGTGGCGCGCGTTAAAGATGGTATCGACAGCATCAATGCGCATGTGAAAGGTCTGCCGCTGCTGCTTCAGATCGCGAAATGGGCGCTCGGCCAGCCGAGTATTTTGAGCTTGAGTCCCGCGCTGGCGCATGTGTTCGGCAAGACCGACCCAAACCTGCCCTATCCCAACTTCTCACTGGTATTTACACCGGCAAGTTACAAACAGGGATTTATCGGCGTGATCGACGATGCCCCCGGACTGACCTGCGGCGTCTGGCAGATGCGTCCGGAAAGCAGCGGCCATGTCCGCATCAGCAGCGGCGACCCTCGCGCCAAACCGATCGCCAACCCCAATTATCTTGGCGAAGAAGCCGATCGCCTATTGCTGGTAGCCGCGCTGAAGAAGGCGCGTGAAGTATTGCAGGCACCCGCTCTCGCCGGGTTGCTTCAGCAGGAAATATTGCCGGGATCGAGCGTCAATTCAGACGACGAGTGGCTCGGCTTTGCGCGCCAGTACGGCATGAGCTCTTATCATCTGGTGGGATCGTGCAAGATGGGGCCGGCGAGCGATCCGCTGGCGGTGGTCGATGCGCAACTACGCGTACATGGTATTGCCGGCTTGCGCGTTGCGGATGCCTCGATTATGCCGACCATGCCGTCTGGCAACACCTACGCGCCGACGATGATGATTGCCGAAAAGGCAGCCGAACTGATCCTGCAAGGCTGATCGAGCTCGGCATTCGTTCGCCTTAGCGTTAGGCCGGAAATTCCACCATTACTTTCGTGCTCTGCGGCGATCTGGCCGTGGTAATCGCGTCGCTGAATTGCGCGAACGGAATGCGGTGGCTGATCAGATGTTCCGCATCGGCACCCATTGCCGCCAGATCGGCGATCACCGCCGGATATTCGTCTGGATAACCGCACGATCCCAGGATCGACATTTCCTTAACGACCAATTTGGTGAAGTCGATCGTTTCCGGATACGGATGGATGGCCACGACCAATAGCATGGCGCCTGTTTTCGCCAGATTAATCGAGTCGGTAAGTACCTGCGGCGCACCGGCGAAATCGAAAAAAATGTCGGTGCCAACCGCAGGGCCAAATACCGATGTCGCCGGCCCGTGCAACTCGGTCAAGGTCGCGAACAAATCCTTCCTGCCGGCCACGATGGTCGCCGTCGCGCCCAACTGCCGCGCTGCCTCCAACCGTTCTTCCGATACGTCGATGGCAACAATGCTGCGCACGCCGCGCCGCTTCAGCCACAGCACCGCGCCCAAACCAATCGGACCGACACCAAATACTGCGCATTTCGAATCGCGCTGGGGATTAGCGCGATTAACGCCATGCCGCGCCACACCTAAGCGCCGCGATATGCAATGGCATGCCGGGCGGCACCTCGTACAGACTGCGATTGAGCACGGCGTCGCGCACCAACAGATAGTCGGTAAAAGCGCCTTCATTGCTGCCGTTACCCATGATATGCGGCGTGCCCATCGGATTCACGATCACGCGCATCCCCGGATAGACGTCGGCGACATTCGCACCTACTTCAGTAACGATGCCGGCGGCTTCGTGACCGAGCGGCATCGGCGATGCCATGCCGGGCACGCCCGCTCCGCCGAGCTTTATAAACGTCAAATCAGAACCACAGACGCCGCACGCAGCGATTTTCACCACGACATCATTGGGGCCGAGTACGGGCAGCGGCACTTCATCGACTCGAAAATCATTTGGTGCGTGGATATTGACCAGCTTCATAAAACACCCGAAAAACTATTAGTTTTATAAGGCGCGTCTGCCAAATAGGCAGCGCGCTTGCAGAAGTTAATGCGCGTAATCAACGCTGGCGATACGGCAACGCGCTCATTATTTGCAGCCGGCGACAGCTTGTCGATTTAGCGCAGCTCAGCAATCCCAAATCACCGGAACGCTCGGTGGCGTACGAAAGTGAATACCTTGCACGCCACGGAAATCGGCGTCCGGATCGAGGCGCAAATTCGGCATATGGTCGAACATCGCGTTGAGCGCGCTCTCCATTTCCATTTTCGCCAGCTGCAAACCCATACACATATGCGGCCCGTAACCAAACCCAAGACCGGCTTTGCCGCGACGCGTGATATCGAAGTTTTCCGCGTTCGGATACGCGTCCTCATCGCGATTGGCGGCATTCACCAACAAATTCACGCCGGTTCCTTCGGGAATCGTCACGCCGCGCACTTCGACATCGCGCGTCGTCACCCGCGGCAGCGCGCCGGCGGTGGCTTCATAACGCAGCGCTTCGTTCATGGCGCCCATGATCAGACTGCGGTCTTCGCGCAGTCGGTTCAATTGATCGGGACGCTCCAACAGTAACGCCATTGCGTTGGCGAACGAGCGCGTTGTGGTTTCTGCTGCAGCCGGTAACAGCGAGCGGGTAAATTGAATGACATCGAAATCGCTGAGCGCCTGGCCGTCGACACGCGCGTTAATCATCGCGCTGAGCAGATCGTCACCGGTCGCACCCTGACGGCGGCGCTCCGCCACGATTTTGGTGATATGCGTAGTTAATTCATCCAGCGCTTTCTGCGCCGTGGCGGTGGCCTTGACGGCCTGCTCGGGATTGCGGAAATCGGCCAGACCACCCATCGCCATAAGCAGCGCCCACTCCTGAAATTGGTGCAGCATGTCTTTATCGTCAGCGGGCAGACCGATCATTTGATAGACGACCTCGGCGGGAAATCCGAGCATCAAATCGCCAAGCAACTCCGCTTTACCGCGCGGCGCAATCGCCTTAACGCTGCGCAAAATAGTCGGCGCAAATAGCCGCTCCAGCCAGCTGTCGAGCACAGACTTCTGAAAAATATTAGTCAGCATGCGGCGCCAGAACTGGTGCGGATCGCCCTCTAACATTTGGATGGTTTCGCCCTGCACCGGCCCGAACATTTCGCGGTACGGCGACAGGGAAAATGTTTTGGTATCGATCAACGCCGCCTGCACATCGGCATATTTCAGCAGCGAGTACACCGGCCGCGTGCCGGTTAACCCAGCCGCGAGCGAAGGTACGCCCATATCGCGCAGTAGATCGCCCGCATAGACCGGCGAGGACGCGCGCTTCTCGGCATAAATCGGATACGGATCGGCACAATTGCCCGCGTAATTTTGGCTGAGCTGAACAAAGGTCTTGGCTAAATCCTCAGCGCTGCTGCGCTGTGCGGATAGATTACTCACGGCTTAACTCCTGCAGAAATGGGCGAGCGACGGCGAGATAAGAGTGCTCGAAATCGACGCTGTGCGTTATGAATTATGGTTGGCAGAGCAGCAAGCAAAGCTACAGACGGCCCAATCAAACGACAAGCGAAAGCCTTAGACGAACCGGCAAATACCAGTGAAAAAAGAGAGGGAAAATGGTTTGTTACAGGAGTTACAGAGAGGTGTTTTTACTGAAGAACGGAAACTAGCTTGGAAAAGAAAATGGTGCCGCCCGAAGGCGACACCATAAACAGCGCTTAGAAGCGGTAAGTTGCTTCAACACCCCAAGTGCGAGGATCGCCTGCGATAACGACACCGACCGGGAAGCTCGGCAGCAGAATATCAGGGCCTGCATAGTACTTTTTATCGAACGCGTTTTTCACGTAGGTCGCAACAGACAGACCTGAGTGAGCAATGCCGCTCCATGTCAAACGGAAATTAGCCACTTCGTAACCCGGCAGGTTTTCGCCTGCTTGGCCGCTGAAGTCGTCGGTGTAGTAGTAATCACCGTTAACAGCGAGATCACCATCAAGCGGTTGTACTGGCAGCACCCAATTGAAACCAAAGGTCGCAGTAACTTCCGGGCTTGGCAGAGTTACATCGCTCTTGGTCATGTTGTAACCGCTGTTTGGTTGCAGCTTGAACTTAGCAACCGACTGGTTGGTGTAAGCAGCAGACAACGTCAGAGTTAAGCTCGGTACTGGCACAACTGTGAAGTCGGACTCAACACCCCAAATATCCAAGTCAGCAATGTTCGCGCCGACTGAACCATTTGTAGGGGTATCTGGCGTGCTAGGTGGCAAATTGAAATCTTGCTGCGCATTGAGGAATTGCAACGCGTTTTTGTATTTCGAAATAAACGCTGAAACGTTTGCACGACCTTTCACGTCACCAACACGCCAATCGTTCTTAACACCAATTTCATAGTCCGTAAGCGTTTCTTTTTCCGTTTTCTGGAAAGGAAGCAGATTCGGACAAGCATTGCTGCCGGTCACCGCATTGAAGCACGCATTAGACTGGCCAGTGGTATAGGGCGATTCAAAAGCCGGTGTGTTGACGTTCACACCGCGATAACCACGACGCGTAACCGCATACAGCAGAGTGTCCGGATTCAACTGCCAATCAATACCAACAGTCCAGCTAGGTGCTTCGCCGCTGTTTTTTACGATACCAACGCCATCGGTCGGATTTCCGGTCTTGGCAATCGCTTCACATTCGCCATTGCTCAGATAACCGGTGCCAGACGGGTTTGAACCGCCGCAAGCCGATACGTTATCCCAGCTGTAACGAAGACCCGCGGTAAGTTTCAGGCCGTCAGTGGTCCATTCGGAAATGTCCAAGCCGGTTTGAGCAAACAGCGCGGTGTTTCTATTGGTGATGCTGGAAGTGATTGGTACACCAGCTGCCGGCACGCCTGGCGCTGAACCGAAAGCGAAGGCAGTAAAGGTACTGCCCATCGGATCAACTGCTTTATCTTTGTTGTAATAGGCGCCGGTGATCCAGTCCAAGCGATCATCAAAAGCCGTTCCGAACAATTGCAATTCATCGGACAAATAGCTGCGAGCAGTAGTGGCGCCAGCGTTAAACACGGTCAACGGAATCGGAACACCGGGAGCAAAGTCAACATTGATTGGCCCCATGCCAGCTGAAGCGATTTTTTCAACCACGTCGATGCGGCGATAACCCAAAATGTTACGAACAGTCGCCCAGCCCATATCGATCGAAGTATCGTTCGAAATACCCCAGAGCTTGCGATTGGCCGCACCGCCGTCTGCAATATCAGTGAGCGTGTGGTGCACGCCGGCGGCTTTGGCTTGCGCAGCATAGTTGTGAACCTGTGCGGCAATCTGATCGCCAGCATTTGTAACGCCTATGGCGTTCAAATTTGGATTGGTATTGAACGCATTTTGCAAACCAGCCAGAACCGGTTCGTTCACGCGGAACAAGTAATAGTTGGAACCGAGTTCAGCCGCTTCAAAATGATCGTAAACAGTGGTGCTTTCGATCTTATCGGTCGGCTGCAACAACAACGAAATACGGTAGCTGTTTTGATGAATATCATCGAAATCAGGACCGCCGCTCAGGTTCTTAGCCAAGCCATCTTGACGACGCAGCTGACCAGAGATACGCAGCGCCACTTTATCGTCAACGATCGGTACGTTCACCGCGCCTTCGACAGTGCGATAGTCTTTGGTGCCATACGCGCCGCGCAGATAGCCACCAAACTCATAGGTAGGCGCTTCTGGCGTTACAACAACTGCGCCACCCAAAGTATTACGGCCGAACAAGGTGCCTTGCGGACCTTTCAGCACTTGGATATTGGCGATGTCATACGTTGGAATGTTCGAGCCGGAACCCGGCAATGCAACGTTTGCGAAATACGTTACGACAGCAGGTACGCCTTCGCCGAGCGGAACGCGCGACAAACCACGCATGATGATGTTGTTAGTAGCTTTACCGCCCTCGGAACCGAAACGGAAACCCGGTACTACGACGTTCAGATCCTGGATTTCGCGAACATTGCGTTGTTCGAGAGTATCGGCAGACAGCGCCGCCATCGAAACAGGTACTGTTTGCGCACCTTCGTCGCGCTTACGCGCTGTTACGAACACCTCCTCAAGACCACCGCTTTCTTGCGCATGTACAGCAGGAATGGTGGCGGCAAATGCGGCAACGCCAAGACCTACCTTTAGTGCGGATTGGATATTTTTAGCGATCATTCTACCTCTCCTAACATCGTTGTTTTGTCGTCAGCGAGCCGGTTAAACGGCTCTAGCGATTTATTGGCGCAAACATAGGCCCTCTAAGCAAAAATTTTGCAGAGTGGTGTTCGCAAGCAATTATCAGATCATTATTAGAATGGGGGGCCGCTCGACGAGGATTGCTTAATCCTCAATCAACCACGTGGTGAGTAAATAAGCGGCGACTAAATATACTCTGTAAAGTTGCAATGGAAAAGGCAAACATTGTGAAAGCCCTGCGCAACGCAGCAAAAATAGACTGCACCAGTACGAAAATCGAATACATTTCAGATTAAATTTTATCCATGCAGAGAATATAAAGCTGCAATCCTTCTGCTAAATAATTAATGCAAGAAATTCAGAATCACTCGATACACACTCTTAAAATGAATCAGGGCCGCAATGCCGCCAACACGAAACCGATCGAATGTTCTCGCCAAAATGCAATGCCCTGCGGCGTATTTAAATCGACGGCGAGAAAAGAAGAAACCGTTTTGCGGTGAATAAAACAGCCTGTAATTAAAATCAATGCATCGCCATATAACACGCGCGGATCGACGTCGCTGCGGAACAATCCAGCGCCAACTCCGCGCTCGACAATACGCGAAAACTTATCCAGTAAAAGCGGCAATTTCGATACGAATTTATTGCGCGCCGATAAATGCACACCTTCGTGAATATTCTCATCGGTGATTAAACTGGCAAGAAAAGGCCACTTTACGTATTGATCGAAAACCCGATAGAGAAATAAACGCAATGCTTCCGGCGGCTCGAGGTGATCGTATTCGTGCGGCAATAATTCTTCGATGGTTTTAGAGGAGGAATCTTCGAGCACCGAAACATAAAGCTCGGTCTTGGTCCGATAATAGTGATAGACCAATTGCTTGGTTACGCCCGCCTCACGCGCAATTTCCTCTATACGTGCACCAGCTAAACCGGCTTTGCAAAATTGCTGACGCGCGGCCTCCATGATGCGCTCAATCGTATCCTTCGGAGAGCGCTTGCGCACGGGTGGTTTTATTGCCGTCGTTTCCATACCAACCTCACGCAGAAAATACCGAAGAGCGAAGCAGACAATTGATATCGCGAATGCCCGGTACCAATTCTTTTCGCTTTATCAAAACTCTACTTAACGAACCATTTGCGGTTGCGCAGCCTGCGAACTTCGACCTTAGGCCATCGCACACCCACTCAGTGCTGCGCCTGTATAACACCATCTCTATACGACTGCAAAAGACGTCAAGCCAGCCCGCAACCGATCAGCCAAAGCGCACCAAATATTTACACAGTCGTAACTTTTTATAAAACAGGTCGTAACTTTTTTATAAACCAGATAGGAGCAGAACATGACACCCGAACAACCAAACCGGAACGATGAGTCATCAAGAAAAACAATCACTCCTAAATTTTAGCGAGAAAAATATTCGCTAAGCAGGCAATCGCCTTAATTAAACTTCAGCGCCTGAAATTATTTTACGCATCTGTCATGATTGCGTCAGCGATGCTGGCATCAACTTCGCATACCTGCATCAATAGAAAACATCAGTAAAGCTGCACGCACTCGAACACTACCAACGTCCCAGCAATTAATCTTTAGAAAGGCACGCAAGGGCGTGAGGAAGAGACTCTCTAAATGACGCAAAAAGTATTGAAGCAAAAAGCAGCGCCACAAAAATCCGCTTCTTCCAAACAACTCAGCTCGCCCACTAAATTCGAAACGCAGCGAGGTGCCACGATCAGTACTGCGGACGCCTCAATACCAACCACAACTGAGCGCGGCCGCCCCACCCTGGATGACAGTAAAGCCAAGTTGGAAAAGCTGTACAAAATTGCCTTTCACCATTTCATGCTGAATGGACTTGAAGGCGCCAATCTGCAAACTATCGCGCGCGACGCCGGCGTGTCGCGACAAATGATTCACAACCGCTTCGGCAATAAACAGCAATTGTTCGAAGCCGTAGTTGTTGGCGGGGAAATTCGTTTTTTTGAAGAGATCGATTTTGACCCAGCCGTGAAATCGCAAAATCCGTGGCTGATCTTCGAACATATCGGCAATCGCATTTACGATTTTAATTTATCGCCCGACTACATCGAATCGATGCAAATCATGAATACCGCATTTCATCGTTTTCCTGAAATCGCCAAGGTCAACGCGCAAATCATCGACGACGCGCATGCACGCATCGCCAATTATCTTACCGAAACAGCGGCCGAAGCTGGCATTGTCATCGCGCAACCCGCCGATGCATCGCGCGATTTCGTGGCACTTATTTTCGGACTGGTCTATCCAGTGATCCACAAAATGTCCGCGCGCCCCACCACGCGGGCGCAACATAAACGCATCAAAGAATTAGTTGCACGCTTCCTGCGCGGCGTCGGCTTTGCCGACCCGAAATAGGATCTAGGGCAACTACACTTCGCCACCCCTCATCCCCACGCCATCAACAGCACAAAGCCCGCTCACCACGCCCAACATCCACGATTTTTCCGTTGCGAATACCGCCTCCATAGCGCCCTCTATGGACGATATTTAATTTACACCAAAGACCAATTATTAAGTTACACTTCGGTCAAATAAAAATAACACGACCGCATTCAAACAAAAAACTCATTGCTTAAGTTCAGATGCTGTTCCGATAAAAACCGCAGCTATCGCTGGCCATCAATAAAACGGAGAACACGCCATGGCAGAAAAAATTAATTTGGATAATTACAAAGGTGTCGACACCTATTTCGGCAAACCCTATATCGATCGCGACGAGTGGCGCGACAGCCCCGCGCCGCATCGACAAATTCACGGCGGCTTCAGCGACACCGATACGCGCTTTACGTTTTATTACCCGCCACAACAGCATTACCAAAGCCGCATGTTTCAACCGCTCGAGGGTGCGCACGCCGGACACGAGGATGCTTTCGCCGGTGCAATGGGCGAATTGATCGGCGGTCTCGGCATGATCACGCGGCTCGGTGGCTACATGGTCGAATCGAACTCGGGCCATATCGGCGATGACATCGACCAAAAAGGTGGCGACGATCCCACCATTTACGGCCATCGCGCCAACGTCGAATCAGCGCGTTTTTCGCGCTTTGTCGCCGCGCAGGTTTACGGCAAAGCGCCGGATTATTGTTATGTCTGGGGCGGTAGCGGCGGCGGTCGGCGCTCACCGTTATGTTTGGAATACGGCGCCGATGTGTACGCTGGAGCGCTGCCATTTATGGGCGGCGGCAATATCGAAGCGCACGGCACGCAATCGCGCGTGCGCAGCGATCAGCCGGTGGCGTTCGGTTCGATGTTCAACGTGCAACGTTTGCTCGGCGACAAATTGGCCGGCGTGATCGACGCAACACAACCCGGTGGCAGCGGCGATCCGTATGTCGGTTTAACCGTGCATGAGCGCGAAGAGCTCGCGAATTTATACCGCCTGGGCTTTCCGCGCGGCGATGAATTTCTTATCAGCAACCCGATGGGACAAACCTGGTTGTGGACTTCTATCGCCGACATGCTGCTCGAAGAAGACGCCGAATACTTTTCGAATTTTTGGACCAAACCGGGCTACGTCGGTCACGACCAACCCGACTGGGTCAGCAAAGATCGCATCGATACGGTGAAAACCGTAACGCGCGTAATCACCACGCAGGACTTGATGAACGATCCGGCTTTCGCCGGACCCGAATTCGATCAGGCGCGACCGATGGCGATGTTGATGGCGGCATCGGGCGGCCGTTTCGATTTGCCGATTGCGGTGGAAGTGAAAGGCATCGGCGACGGTTATCGGCTCGGCACTGGCGTTAAAGTCGTCAGCGGCGATGCTAACGGCCGCCAGCTCTATTGCATGAACTTCGGCAGAGATGTGTTGTTCTGCGACGGTCGCCGCGAAGCAAATTTAAAACGCTTTACCGATGTGAAAGTCGGCGATCAAGTGCACATCGATAACAGCGCATTTTTGGCGTTCTGCTATTACTACCGCTATCACAACTCCGCCGATCCGCTTTACGATTTTTTGCGTGTCGACAGCAAACCGATTTATCCGCAATTCCAAGTGCCATTGGCGTCGCCGTTGATGGGCGTGCCCTACTCCGGGCAGTACGAAGGCAAATTACTGTGGATTCACCACACGCACGATTCATCGTTGTGGCCGCCGCAAGGAATTATTTATCAACGCGCGGTACAGCAAGCGCAAGGTGCTGTGGGCGCGCAGGAGCGTTTCCGTTTGCGCTGGACTGAAAATGCCGAACACATTCCGCCGATGATGCTGTCGTCACAACCCAATCGCGCCAGCACCAGTTGGCTGATCGATTTCGTGCCGATCATCGAACAGAGTCTGGTGGATTTATGCGATTGGGCGGAAAAAGGTATCGTCCCCGCCAGCACCAGCTTTGAATTTGCCGACGGCAAAGTGTCGCTGCCGCCGACCGCTGCCGAGCGCGGCGGCATTCAACCGGTAGTCAGCGTTAAGGCCAACGGTGCAATTCGCACCGAAGTAAAAACCGGGCAGACCGTAAGCCTGGAAGTGCACGGCGAAGTGCCGGAAAAAGGCGGCGCAATTATCGCGGTCGAATGGGATTTCGAGGGCCAGGGTAATTTCGCGTTTCAACATGAGGTCGATGGCCGCAACGCGAGTGGTACTTTTTCGACGACGTACACGTACCACAAACCCGGCGTTTATTTTCCAACCGCGCGTGTTATATCGCATCGACAAGGCGATGTGCAGGCGAAACATTGCCGCATTCCTAATGTCGCGTCGGTGCGCGTGATCGTCAGTTAATTAATAGCCGTAAATAAAAAAACCCCGGCAACCATTTACGGTTGTCGGGGGTTTTTTATTGCTGCATTTTTTAACTTAGCGAACGCCATTAAAAAGCGCTCGCCATTATTTCGGCACTTAGTTCTGACGCGTCATCACGTCAGGCGTAATACCGGTTTTCTTCGCCAGATCTGCTGTATCCAGATATTCGCGCCATGCTTTAATCAAACCGTTTTCATCAAGCTCATAAACCGCGACCATTTGATGCGGGCATGGTTTTTTATGGATGATCGCAAGATCAGCGCGCTCGGTCATGACGATAGTGTCGGATGAAATAATATGCGTGATAACGCATTTATTATTCGTCGCATAGGACATCTGCAGCAAAATCTCTTTGCGCAATGCTTCGCGGCCTTTAATGATCGGACCGCCCGGCACCCATAATTGCCACACCGCATCTTCAGCCATCATCGACAGAATTTTTTCAACTTGCGGACGGCTGGTATCGGAGCCATCACCCCATGCGTCGCAGAATTCGCGAATGAAATTTTCTTGTGCTATGCCCATTTAAATCACCTCTGATTATTTTAATAACGGTTATTTGAGATTAAGAATACTGCGGCAGAAAAGTGAACCGCCGATTTGCGAAACACCCGCGCAACATCAGCGAATCCAATTTTTTATTGATCGTTATTGAGCTGTAAATAGAACGCAAATTTGCCGGATCGTTATATTTTCTATGCGCTCGCAATAGGACCATTTTTACCAGTGCACCGCAAGCGCGTTTCTTTGACTTGAGGTCAAACCCGGCGCGATCTGTTGGTTTAAATCAGCGCGTATTTTGATATCCCGCAGCGTGCGGCGCAGAATGGCACTGCTGCTCAGTGGCAACGAAATAGAATTTCAGACGTATTTCGTTTTCGCGGCAAATGCCGCATCGGCAAGGAGAGAGAAAGCATGCGCCACATTCAGCAAATGCTCACGGTTATGACGCCCTTTCCACACCATATCGAGGCCAGCGCAACGCTCGCCGTTGCTGCGCAAATGATGGATGAGCACGATATTCGCCATCTGCCGGTGATCGAAGCCGGCGATATCTTCGGAATTTTGTCGGAGCGCGATTTAGAGCGCGCCAAAACACCCGGCCACTCATTGAGCGAGGAAACCGAATTACGCGTCGGCGACATCTGCACGCAGCGGCCTTATTTTGTCGATATCTCCGACCCGCTCGATCGCGTGCTCGACGCGATGGTCGAGAAAAGGCTGGGCTCGGTGTTGGTGCTGCGCGAAGGAGAATTGGCCGGCGTATTTACCGCGGTCGACGCCTGCAGCCTGCTCGCGCAAACATTGCGCGAGCAATTCCCGCATCCGACGCCCGGCACTGAAGCGGCGTAGAAACGGCTTAAGCGGGTCAAGTTGCTCCATCGCCAGCCCACCCGCATAATAGCGCCTGCCGATCGAGCGCCGGACGAAGTCGCAATTCGCTCCCGCTCGCTCAACTAGATTCGACGGCCACATCGCGCAACACACATAACCAACACAGACAGCGTTGCGCGCTTTGGCTCGATACACGTTAGCCCGACATACGTTCTGCATTGCACATTACATAAAAAAACGCGGCTCGCTATTGACTGAGCCGCTCACGCTTCTCGGCTAAACCAGGCATTGACTCCGCTTTTTCCAGTGCGGGGGCCGGTTATTGATGGAGCAATTCAGGTGGGGTTTTTTCGTTACTTTCTGGCGCTGCTGTGTCTGTTGACGCAGATGGCGTTGTCGCACGCCGAAATACCGTTGCCCGAAGACGGCAAGCTGGTGCTGCGTGGCGATTCCGCTCAAAAATTGCCGACCACATTGAACGGCGAATGGAACTACATCGCCGGTCGTTGGGTGCAGCCGGATGAACTCGCCAGCATCATGCAGCCGACCACGGTGCGCGTGCCTGCGGAAACACGGCCGGCGCGCGCGCCGCGTCTGCAGCAGAGTAGCGGCACCTATTTACTGGATTTATTAGTCGACGCGCCGCTGGCCGAGCCAGCCATCCACTTTCAACGCATTTGCGGCGCGGCAACGGTTTATCTGTTTCGCGCTGGCGACCTCGTCACCGCGCCACTGGCGCGTTTTGGCAAACTCAGCGATCCGCGCCACAACGACATGCTGTTCAATCAAGTCGTTAAATTGCCCGCTCTCACCGCCGGCACTTACCATTTGCTGATTCAACAATCGAGCCTCCACGCCAGCGCCAGCGCGCTGTGCGGGCCGGTCGAGTTGGGCGATGCCGTGACGATGGAGTACACGCGTGCGCTCGGCACCATTAAAAATGTCACCGTAGTAGCGCTGTTACTTGGGGTGGCGTTGGGCTCGTTGTTGCTCGGCTCGCAAAACGGCGATCGCGCGGCGCCATGGCTCACACTGGTCTGTATCGGCTGCGCGCTGTTACTGATTACTGTCAGCGGTTTGCTCAGCATGCTGCTGCCACCGGAGGCAAACAGCAATCTGGACCGCCTGCGCATTATCGGCTGCTACTCGGCGCTGGCATGGCTGCCACCGGCGCTGCTGATGTTGTTTTCGCACACGCTAAGTATTGGGCTGCCGCGATGGCTGAAGGTCGTCAATATCGCGGTGCCGGTGGTGCTGAATGTGGTCTTCGTGGTGGCGACCAACCGCTTGGTGCCATATCCGACCTCACTGGTCGCACTGTGGGGCATCGAACTCTGCGCCAGTTACGCCGTGGTGGTTCTGGCCTGCCGCCTCCATCGCGATTACGCCTATTTGACGCTGGCGTCGAGCCTGCCGTTGCTGGTGGTGATGCCGGTTGATCTGTATCGCTACTTTGAGCAGGGCAATATCGAGATTTACACGCCGTACGCCATCGCCCTTTTGGTCGCCGTACACGCCTGTATTTATGCCATGCGCTTCGGCGCCGCTTACCGCCTTGCCGCGCGGCTGTCCGCGCATTTGCAGGAGGAGGTGGAAATTCGCACGCGCGAATTGAGCACGAAGAATCAAAAGCTCGAACAGACCCAAATAGAGCTGCAGCAAGCCAACGAGACGTTGCAACAGCTGTCGATCACCGACGGATTAACCGGCGTGCACAATCGCATGTACTTCGAGCAGCAACTGGCGCAGGAATGGCGCCGCTGCTCGCGGCAAGGGCTGCCGCTGTCGCTGCTAATGATCGATGCCGATCATTTCAAACAACTCAACGACAGCGCCGGCCATCAGGTCGGCGACGCCTGTCTGCGCTCGGTGGCAATGGAAATCGATCAGCAATTCAAGCGCGCGGGTGAGTTGGTCGCGCGTTACGGCGGTGAGGAGTTCATTGTTCTGCTGCCGGATACGCAGCAGAACAAAGCGCTCGCGATTGCCGAGGGCCTACGCATCGCGATCGAACGGATGCCGATCAATCATGGCGAGAACGAATACCGCGTGACTATCAGCATTGGCGTCAGCACCGTCACGCCAGGCATGGATCAGCAACCGGCGCAACTAATTGCCACCGCCGACGCCGCGCTGTACGAAGCGAAAGATGCCGGCCGCAATCGCGTGCACAGCATTCCCATGCTGGGGCAGCGCAATCCAATGGCAACGCAGCAGCAGCTGCATTTGTAAGGCACTCAACTTCCCGTTATTCAACGCGATTCAGACGAATCGTCACGGTGCGCACATCGCCTTTACCGCCGCGCTCGCCACGGTAATCACTGCTGATTTTTGCCGCCGCAATACCCTTGCTGAGCAAATATTCGTGCACCTGCTGCGCCCGCTCCTTCGATAACTGCAAATTCTCCAGACGCCGTGGCGTGTCGGCGCTGACCGCTTGCAGCGTGAAACCTTTAACCGCCCGATCGGCCAGCGCATAGCGCAGCATCGCATCGATTTTCTGCTGCGCCTGTGCCGATAGCTCGGTGCGCTCGGGCGAAAAAATCAGCGTGGTATTGACGATCTGCTCGTAACTGACCGACACCATCTGTTTGATGCAATCGCGATATTGGCGGTACGCCGGCCGAAAGTTGAGCGGCGACAATCCCAGCGATGCTTCCTCAAGGCGATTGCTCTGCAACGGTCTGGAAAACTGCGGCATCAAGCCATCGTCGAGACTGTCGAGCAGTTGCTGCGAGGCATCGCCGGCGAGACGCAGTGGCTCACTGCCGCTGTCGATATCGTGCGTGCCCAGATCGACCGCCGCGCGCGTTGGATTCCACGGCGGCGGCGCCGCAACTAACGCGGTCGGCCCTTCCACCATCGGATTTTGCTTCGTCCGCAGCGTGAAGCTTTGACGCCCGCCGGCCCGTGTCTCGAACACACCCTCGCCATAGCGCGGTACCACTTGCCGCAGCCGACAACTGATCCGCGAGCGCTCGACCTGCCAGTCCGAACGCGCGAACGGCGACATAAACTGTTCGGCGTGCGCCGGTACTGCTGCCGTTAACAACAGCGCGACGCTCAATAAAAAACTACGCGACAACATCGATCCGATTTATCCAAAGACCCGCTCGGCAGTGGCATTTAGCGCCACCGCTTACACGGGTAAAACTAGCAAGGCGGTGCCGCTCGCGACGGCAGCGACCGGGTAATGCATGACCTGCGCTGTCATCTTGCTGTAGCATGCGCGCTTCACCCGCCAGCCCAAATCGCCCACTCAGCTATGAATGAACTGCGCATTACCCGCCCTGACGATTGGCATGTCCACTTACGCGACGGCGCTACGTTGAACTCCACCGCACCGGCGCTCGCGCGCTACTGCGGCCGCGTCATCGTCATGCCGAATCTGATGCCACCCGTGCTGACGACCGCACAGGCGCTGGCTTACCGCGACCGCATCAACGCGGCGCAGCGCGACTGCCATCGGCAATTCCAACCGCTGCTCGCGCTGTACCTGACCGACAATACTAGTCCACAGGAAATTACCGTGGCGAAAAGTTCGGGCGCTGTGTTTGCCGCAAAGCTCTATCCCGCCGGCGCGACAACGAATTCGGATTCAGGCGTAACCGACCTCAAGCACATTTATCCGGTGCTGGAAGCGCTGCAAAAAGAAGGGCTGCCGCTGCTGGTGCACGGTGAGGTCACCGACAGTGCCATCGACATTTTCGATCGCGAGCAAGTGTTTATCGATCGGTATCTGCGCGCGCTGACGCGAGACTTTCCGGCGCTGAAAATCGTGTTCGAACACATCACCACGGCCGATGCGGTCGCGTTTGTGCGCGAATCGTCGGCCCATGTGGCTGCGACAATCACGGCGCATCACTTGCTCTACAACCGCAACCACATGCTGGCCGGCAATATTCGTCCGCATTTCTACTGCCTGCCGATTTTGAAGCGCTCGACGCACCAGACTGCATTGATCGACGCGGCTACCTCGGGCAGTCCGAAGTTTTTTCTAGGCACCGATTCGGCACCGCATGCGCGCGACAAGAAAGAAGCAGCCTGCGGCTGCGCCGGCAGCTACACCGCGCACGCCGCTATCGAGCTGTACGCCGAAGCATTCGAGCAGGCTGCAGCGCTCGACAAACTTGAGGGCTTCGCCAGTTTCTATGGCGCGGATTTTTACGGGCTGCCGCGCAATAGCGACGCCATCACACTGCGCCGAGACAGCTGGGTCGTACCTAATGAACTGCCGCTCGGTAACGATACGGTTGTGCCATTACGCGCCGGTGAATCCATCGCGTGGCGAGTGGTGGAAAATTCTTAATGATCGAAAAAAATCAGCTTAAACACCCTCTTTCGCTGCGATTTCGCGGCTTTTTACCGGTTGTTGTCGACGTCGAAACGGGCGGCTTTAACAGTCGCACCGACGCCATTTTGGAAATCGCCGCCACCACGCTAACTATGGACGACGACGGCGAATTGCGCATCGACGAGACGTTCGAATTCCAGGTGGAACCCTTCCCCGGTGCCAATCTGGAACCCGCGGCACTGGAGTTTACCGGTATCGACCCGATGCATCCCGATCGCAACGCGCAGCCGGAATTCATCGTGTTCGACGACCTGTTCAAAGCTATTCGCGGCAAAGTGAAATTCCACAGTTGCAACCGGGCCGTTCTGGTCGGCCACAACGCGCATTTCGATTTGGGCTTTTTGGTCGCGGCTGCAGAACGCTGCAACATCAAACGCAATCCGTTTCACCCCTTCTCGGTTTTCGATACCGCTACGCTCGCCGGCTTGGCCTACGGCCATACCGTACTGGCGCGGGCGTGTCAGTTGGCGGGAATCCCCTTCGATAACGCGCTAGCGCACAGCGCGGCTTACGACAGCGAGAAGACCGCGCATCTGTTCTGTCAGATCGTCAATCGCTGGCGCGAACTCGGCGGCTGGCAACCGCTGGACCTCGACGACGACGAGATTTAAACCACCGAGCACAAAAAAAGCCGACTTAGGTCGGCTTTTTTGTCCCCAAATTTCGACGCGAGCGTCTGTGTTGCCCTTTTAGCGAGGCCTCCCGCCCATTCAAACCCCTTTTCGAAGTGTTTAACTCCGCACAGTGAGTTCAAAACGAGCAAAAGCTCGCTCAGAGGGAGCTATTTGGTGCTCGAAGCGAGCGATGGGAAGTTCAGAATGAGAAACAGGGGCCTCAGAGCCAGCAATAGGCAGCTCCAAGCGAGAAAGAGCGAGCGCCGAGCTAGCTAAAGGCAGCTTTTAGCAAGAAAGAGCTAGCTCGGAGAGAGGAATAGCAAGTTCCGAGCTAACAAAATGGAGATCAACACGAGCTAAATGTCGTTCGGAACCGGCTATTCCTCCCTCCGAGCGCCCTATTTTTCGCTTCACGCTGCGAGGTCGCGCCTTTTGGCTTCGATGCCGCGTCACACAAACCCGAATTGAAGCAGACGCGCTTTGATTTACATCTCACGGAGCGGAAAGCTCACTTAAAAGGACAGCTAAATCAACGAAAGTGAAATAATTATGCACGTCAGCGCTTGGTCAGCTATTGTATTAGGGCCAATAATATGTGTGAATAACAGGGAACTTAATGTAAACGAGCTAACACGTCTAAGCTGAGCCTTCCGCCAGACCAATAAGCCGTCCCACGTTATAGTTCAGATCAGCACGGAAAGCCCACTAAATAACAATAAGTAAAATTGAATTAGCTTGAGGGAATCAAGTGGTTACAACCCTGCTAAACAGACTTTTGTTCATACCTTCTTGGGCGCGGCCGCTTTCTCAGCGGAAGCTATTCCTGGGCAATTGGCTGACAACTTCCAATTCATCTACTGAAGAGGCTTCATAAACGGCATTCCGTTTGACGTGTTTTTTTACGCATTAAAAAAATAATTTTTACTTGGAGAACACACGCATGCATTTCCAACGCACAGCTCTATCGACATCTCTCGCGCTGGCTTTAGGCTTAACGAGCGTATCCGCGTTCGCGCAAATGGAGGAGATTTACGTCACCGCACGTAAAACTGAAGAAGGTCTGCAGACCACACCGGTTGCGGTTTCTGCAATGAACGAAACCATGCTGGTCCATGCGCAAGTTAACGCGGTGAGCGACCTGCAACGTATGGCCCCTAGCCTATCCATCATGACAGGTGGCACCGGTTCATCGGCACTGATTTTCATGTCCATTCGCGGTAACGCGCAGGTTTCCCCTAGCGGCGGTACCGATCCCGCGGTTGCGACCTATGTCGACGGCGTTTACCTAGCCCGACCGACTGGCGGCAACGTCGATATGTTCGACGTGGGACAGGCTGAAGTTCTGCGCGGCCCACAAGGCACACTGTTCGGCCGCAATACTACTGGCGGCGCGCTGAACATTCATACCAATGATCCCACCGGTGACTTCGGTGGTTACGTCAAGGGTGAATACGGTAATTACAACTCCAAGCGCGTGGAAGCGGTCGTCAACATTCCGATTCTGGGCGAAGTGCTTGCCAGCCGTTTCGCTGTTCGCTACAACGATCACGATGGCTACGGTGATTACCTCGGCTATCACGACCCCGCAGGCTTTAACTGGAACGGTTTGGATCGCGAAGGCAGCAAGCTTAATGAGAACCAATACTTGCGCGGCAAGCTCAAGTGGTCGCCTACCAACATAGATATGACCGCCACTCTCGGTATCGATTACAGCAAGATGGATGACACTGGCCAACGCACCAAGCTAATGGGTTTTAACCCCAATGGCGCTGGCGGCTTTGCTGGCATCATTGCAAATGCAAGTCACTTTAATGCGGCCAACTTTCTTGCCCAGCAAAAATCCGGCGACTCGTACTGGAATATGGATAATTCGACCAATAACCCACGCAATGTCGACTCGCGCCTAGATACGCCGCTGTCGACTAATGAAGGCAAAGGCATCTTTCTTGAGGTTGAGGGCGACATCAATCCGTCGCTGTATGCGAAATCCATTACAGCTTACCGCACAGCCAACTCATCTGGCGCCGTCGATCTCGATGGCACGCCACTGTCACTGCTGACGTTCTATAGCAAGTGGGACCAAAAGCAATGGAGCCAGGAATTCCAACTGAGCGGTAACGTGAACGAGGATTTAGACTGGATTACCGGCCTCTATTATTTCAACGAGGATAGTGGTGACTTCTCCGTCAACCGCTTTGGCGGCGCCGATGCATATACTGCCTTCGGTATACCTGCAGGGGCGCCACAAGGACTGCTGCTTCCAGGGGTTGGCCCGATTACGGCCACTGGCGACAACACAGCCCAAGCTACCAATACCTCTTACGGCAGTTTCGTCCAAGCCAACTACCACTTTACCGAAAAGCTACGCGCTACTCTGGGCTTCCGCTATACGTTCGATCGTCGCCAAACAGTCATTACAAGCCTGAATGTTGAACCGGACCAACCTGCCTATGCCGCCCTTTTGGCCGCTGATCAAGCTTGTAAGGTTGCTCCAGTAGATCGGGACGATGGGGTGAACTGTAAGAGAACCCAAATTGCCAATTTCCAATACCCTGCCTGGACCTTTGGCATGGACTATCAGGCGCTGGATAACCTGTTCATCTATGCCAAAACTAGCGGCGCTTCGATGGCTGGTGGTTGGAACTTCCGCAGTTCGGACAACCCGTCATTCAGCCCAGAAAATGTACGGGATCTCGAGTTTGGCTTCAAATCTGACCTCCTCGACGGTACCGTTCGCTTTAACGGCGCACTCTTCTACGAGAAAGCGACCGACCAACAACGTGCAATTAACGTTGCGGTAGGCGTTACACCAGTACAATTTATTCAAAATGCCGGGCAGTCCCAAGCTACTGGCGCAGAGTTTGAGTTGACCTGGCTGCCCTGGCACGGTATGCAAATCAATAGCAGCCTGGCTTTCCTGAATATGAAGTATGAGAAATACGAGTCCACTGAATTGCTCTCCGGAACCGGAGGTAACACTGGGGTACCGGCAGTATTAGTGAATTTGGATCGATCAAACGAACACGCACCTGATGCGCCGAAAAAGACTCTTAGCATCGGAGCAACGCAGACCTTCGATACCCCCATTGGCGGCCTCGATCTGCACGTGGACTATCACTGGGTAGATGAAACATGGTTCCAGGACAGCACCGTTAACCCAGCCGAAACCGCCGCAGTTCAAGCAGTTCAGACTGAGGAGAAAAAACACAACTCCGTTCCAGCGTATGGCTTAGTAAATGCTCAGGCCACATTGCGGACGGATGACAAACACTGGGAAGCTGCTCTTTACGTGAAAAATGCCACGGACAAAGAGTACTTTACCGGCGTATCTAACTTCTGGAATGCCTTCGGAACCGCGAGCCGCTACTACGGCGACCCACGGACTTACGGCGCATCAGTACGCTACAACTTCTAAATCCAAACCATGCAGGGCGGCGCGGGCCGCTCTGTATTCACGTTTTATAGATCGCAGTGTTAACAAGTTAATTAATCGAGTTAATAAAAAAGCCGGCTTACGCCGGCTTTTTTATTAACGTTGTCTCTATAACAATAACTTACAACTTGGTGGAGTTCTGCGCGAGGTAGGACGCAACACCAGCTGCGTTAGCGGTCATACCAGCGTCGCCTTTCTTCCAGCCTGCCGGGCAGACTTCGCCATTTTCTTCGTGGAATTGCAGCGCTTCGACCAAACGCAGCAGCTCGTCGATGTTGCGACCGAGCGGTAAATCGTTAATGGTTTGCGAGCGCACAATACCTTTGTTGTCGATGATAAATGCTCCGCGGAAAGCGGGGCCGGCACCGGCAGTTTCAACATCGTAATCGCGAGCGATGGTGTGACCGATGTCGGCAGCCATCGTGTATTTCACCGGGCCGATACCGCCCTGATCGATTGGTGTATTGCGCCATGCGTTGTGCGTGAACTTGGAATCGATCGATACAGAAATCACTTCGACGCCGAGCGCTTTAAACGCTTCAACACGGTTGTCCAGCGCGATCAGCTCGGACGGACAAACAAAGGTGAAATCGAGCGGGTAGAAAAACACCAAACCGTATTTGCCTTTGATGGCTTCGCTCAGCGTGAATTTATCGACGATTTCGCCATTGCCCAAAACGGCGCCGACGGTGAAATCCGGTGCGGGTTTACCAACGAGTACTCCCATTGTTCTCTAGCCTCCACTTAGTTCAGGTTAAAAAAAATTTAGTGTCAATCACGCACGATGAATTAAAAAACATGGCCAAAACAGTATTTAAATGAAGCCGCGAGTCTACACGACTTACTCACGCGGCCATGCAATTGATTGTTGGGGCAGATTAAGGAGCACAACGATGAGCAGACGCCGATCAACGGGTAACGCCTGCTTAGTTTATAAATAGAGGAAACAAGCGACGAACTACAACGCAATCGTTGCGGCTTGAATCAATTCGAGAATGGGCTGCGGATACAACCCGATAAGGAACACCAGGAACGTCATCGCCAGCACCATCAAGCCACCGGTTTGCTGACCCCAATCCAACTCCGCGTCAAATTTCTGCATGCCCGGTGTGGGCAAACAAGATGTAACAAGCACGCGCAGATAGTAATAAAGACCTATCGAGCTGCCGACAACCACTGCAGCCAACGCCCACCACTCGCCCGATTCAACGCCGGCGGTAATGACATAAAACTTGCCGATAAATCCGGCCGTCGCCGGAATCCCGGCCAGCGATAACAACATCGCGATAAAGACACCGGTCAAATACGGACGGCGCCAAAACATGCCGCGATAATGTGAAACCGCGTCGGCGTCCTGGCCGCGATACGGGCTGGACATCAATGCAACCACACCGAACGCGCCGAGGGTTGTCACCACGTAAGTCACCAAATAAACCGCGACGGCTTCAAAGGTAATATTGTTGCCGGCGACAATCGCCACCAACACATAACCGAAATGCGCGATCGACGAATAACCCAATAAACGCTTCAAATTGGTTTGTGTCAGCGCGAGTAGATTGCCAATTAATATCGATGCAATTGCAATCGCCAGCAGCACGTCGCGCAAAATCCCCATGTGCGCGGCAGGTGCCTCAGCAATAAATCGCAACAGCACTGCAAACACAGCGACTTTACTAGCCGTCGCCAAGAACGCACCGACCGGCGCCGGTGCACCTTGATAAACATCCGGCGTCCACAAATGGAACGGCGCCAACGACAATTTGAACCCAAGCCCAGCGAGCATTAACGCAACGCCAGCAAATACCAGCGGGCCGTGCGCGTGCTCCCCCGCTATTTCAACGCCGATTTCGGCAAAACCCAGTTGCCCGAATTGCGCATACAACAACGCCATGCCGAACAATAAAAACGCCGACGCCACCGCCGATAAAATCATGTATTTGATGCCGCCTTCCAGCGAACGCTTCTCGCGGAACATGTACGCAACCATGGCGTATACCGGCACCGATAATAATTCGAGCCCGATAAACAGCGACGCCATATGCCGGCTACAGGTCAGCACCAGACCGCCGGTCGCGGCCAACACCAACAGCAAATACATTTCTTCGCGATTGCCGCCGTACTCTTTTAAATAGGCGTGCGACAACGTCGCGCAACCGAGCGTTGCCACCAAAATAATCGCCATATACAGCAGCGCATAACCGTCCACCATTAGCAGTGGCGTCACCGCCTGCGGAATAACGCGCGAGGCATAAATAATCGACAACAGAGCCAGATTTAATCCGACCACTGTCAGCGTTGCATTCCACCAATGATGGCGGCGAACCGAAATCGACAGCATCACCAGCACCGCGGTGGCACTGGTAATCAAAATTGGAAGCAGAGCAATAAAAGAGTCAGCAGTCAGATTCATGGCGATTCTATGGAGTCACGTTCATGGCAGGGGTTAACCCCGGCGAATAATAATGTTGCACTTGCGCCATCGCCGCTGCGGAAGTATTCAACACCGTTTGCGGATACAGACCGAGGAACAGCAGGATAATCATCAAGCTGAACATCAAGCCTAATTCGCGGCGCGACAGATCGGGTAAGCGCTCTTCACTCTGCGGCTTGCCGTAAAACGCGCGCTGCATCAATACCAACGAATAAACCGCTGCCAACACCAATCCGCTCGCGGACACCACCGCAATAACCGGCGCAACTTGGAAGGTACCGAGTAAAATTAAAAACTCGCCGATGAAATTTCCCATACCCGGTAAACCCAGCGACGCGGCAATAAAAAACATCGCTATCGGCGGCAGATTCGAAAGCCTCGACCACAATCCGCCCATCAAACGCAGATCGCGCGTGTGCAGGCGTTCGTACAATTCCCCGCACAGAATAAATAGCGCGCCGGCCGAAATACCATGCGCCATCATCTGCATAACCACGCCTTGCAACGCGATGGGATTGCCGGAATAAATCCCGACCACGACAAACCCCATGTGCGAAATACTGGTGTAGGCGACCAATCTTTTAACGTCGGTTTGCACAAACGCGAGCGCGGCCGCGTAAATGATGCCGATAACACCGAGCCACATCGCAATGGGCGCAAAATCGGCCGAGGCATTCGGGAAGAACGGCAAAGCAAATCGCAACATGCCGTAAGCCGCTGTCTTCAACAAAATACCGGCGAGATCGACCGAACCTGCAGTGGGTGCCTGCGAGTGCGCATCCGGCAACCATGAATGGAACGGAACGATGGGCATCTTCACCGCGAAGGCAATGAAGAAGCCCAGCATCAATACATATTCGGTGATCGGGTCCATGCGCGTGCCACGCAGCACTTCATAGTCAAAACTGAAGACGCCGGTTGAACGGTAATGGACGAATACCAAACCAAGAATCGCGATCAGCAATAAAAATCCGCTGGCCTGCGTGAAAATGAAAAACTTCGTCGCCGCGTAAATGCGCCCCTTGCCGCCTGGCGCGTTGTGCCCCCACAGCGCGATCAGGAAAAACATCGGCACCAGCATCATTTCCCAAAAGAAGAAGAACAGGAACATGTCGATGGCGAGGAATACGCCGATGACACCACCGAGATTCCACAACAAATTGAGATGGAAAAAGCCGACGTTGCGTTGAATTTCACTCCACGAACATCCGACCGCCATGACGCCGAGCAGACCGGTCAGCATGACCATCAATAGCGAAAGTCCGTCGAGCGCTAAATGGAAGCTGATACCGAAGCGCTTAATCCACGGCGCTTGAAATTCCATTTGCCATTGACCAGCACCGCTGACAGCGCCCGCGAGATGATAATTGCCGTCAATCCATAGTTTGATCGACAGTGCAGACACGATAATCATCGTGAACAATGCGATCCAGCGCGGAACACCGAGCCCAAGTCGCTCGCCTTGCCAACACAGCAAGCCGCCGATAAAAGGAATCAGAAATAGCCAAGGCAGTATCATGTCAGGCCGTTCACCTTGTTTTATTCAGTAATTATTCGCACAAAAAATAACAATTCTGGCGACGAATACGCTCTTATCACAAGCGCTTGCGGCAGTGGCCGCGTAAACAAAAATCATCGAACAATAACTTTCTTTCCGGATTCATCATCGACACAACAAGGTGTCGATCAACAAAAACACTTTTTCATTGCGCGCTAAAAACAACGCGCAACGATTAAACAATAAAGACTGCCGCCAAAATTAATATGGCACCAATGCCTATCGAGGCCGCGTACCAACGCACCGACCCGTTCTCTGTCGCCGCCAGCACATCGTGACCGCCACGCGTTGCCAGCGGTATTAACGTAATTGCCGCATCGAAAATATCGCGTCGGTTCAACGTCGAAATGGCCACGTAAGGTTTCACAAATACCCAGTCGTACAACCAGTCAAAGCCCCACGCGTTGCGCCACCAGTTCGTCAGCAATTTGCCAATCGCAGACGCGGCGATGGCATTGACCAAACGGCGCTCGCCCAGATAGAGAAAAGCCGCAATCGCGATACCGAGCAATGCAATGGCACCGGACAGCAACGCAATTTTCTCTTTCATCTCGCCGCCATGCTCGCCCACACTTGCTGGCAACACAGACGCCAATGGCGGATGAATTAGCGCGCCGACAAAAGTCGACAGCACCAGCAGCACAATTAACGGCAAGCTATACGAGGTGCCATGGATGGCATGCGCGTGCGTTTTCTCTTCACCGTGGAAAACAATAAAGATTAAGCGGAACGTGTAAATCGACGTCAGAAACGCACCGACCAAGCCCGCGATCAGAAAGCCGAAATGACCGCTGGCATATGCCTCCCATAAAATTTCGTCTTTCGAGAAAAAGCCCGCGGTCAGATACGGAATAGCCGAGAGTGCGCCGCCGCCAATGAGAAAGCACCAATACACGAGCGGGATTTTTTTACGCAGACCACCCATCTTGAAAATGTCTTGTTCGTGATGACAGGCAATGATCACCGCGCCCGCAGACAGAAACAGCAGCGCCTTGAAAAACGCATGCGTCATTAAATGAAATACCGCTGCGCTCCATGCACCCGAGCCCAACGCCAGAAACATGTAGCCGATTTGGCTCATCGTTGAATACGCAAGCACACGTTTAATATCGGTCTGCACCAGCGCCGCAAATCCAGCCATTAACAATGTCGCTGCGCCAACGACACCGACCAAATTCAATGCGAACGGCGCAAGTTGAAATAGGGTATGCGTGCGTGCAATTAAATACACACCCGCTGTCACCATCGTCGCGGCATGAATCAACGCGGACACTGGCGTCGGCCCCGCCATCGCATCGGGTAACCAAGTCTGCAACGGCAGCTGCGCCGATTTGCCAACAGCGCCGCCGAGCAGCAATAACGCAATGGCAGTAATGATTGGTGAGCCAGCAGAGAAATGCTGCGGCGCGATCGACAATGCTTCCTGAATATTTAAAGTACCCAATTCACGAAACAACAGAAACAAACCGATCGCCATAAACGTATCGCCGACGCGGGTGACGACGAATGCTTTACGCGCCGCCAAACCATTGGCCGGATCGGAATAATAAAAGCCGATCAATAAATAGCTGCAAAGACCGACGCCTTCCCAACCGAAATACAGAAACAGCAAATTATCGCCAAGCACCAGGAACAACATGCTCGCCACAAACAAATTCATATACGCGAAGAATCGGCTGTAACCGCTTTCACCGCGCATGTACCAGGATGCGAATAAATGAATGAAAAAACCCACGCCGGTAACGACGCCGAGCATCGTCAATGACAAGCCGTCCAGGCGCAGTGCGAAACGCGGCTCGAAGTCGCCGACGCTCATCCAGGTCCATAACAATTGGGTAAATGCCGCGCCTGCCGGCGGGTGCTGGATAAAATCGATGCCGACATATAACGTCGTTAATGCCGACAAACCAATCGAGCCGACACCGATGATTGCCGCGACATTTTCGGAAAAACGAGTGCGACCAAAAGCCAGCAACAGAAAACCAATCAGCGGAAATAGAAAAGTCAGAAATAACAGATTCATCCGCGCATCTCGCTGGCCGCGTCCACATCGAGCGTGTGATAGCGACGATAAAGCTGGAACACGATAGCCAGACCGACACTTGCTTCGGACGCGGCCAAACTCAAAATTAAAATAAACATGATTTGACCATCGGCGGTACCCCAGCGACTTCCCGCCGAGATAAAGGCCAACGCGGACGCGTTCATCATTACCTCAATGCACATCAGAACGTACAAAATATTGCGGCGCACGATCACGCCGATCAGCCCCAGTGCAAATAACAGGGCGGCGAGGATGAGGCCGTGCTCCATCGGAATCGCGTTCATCTCAATACTCTTTCCAACAATTATTCTTTCTCATCTTGGCGACCGAGATGATAAGCCGCTACTAATGCTGCCAATAACAACATCGAAGCCAATTCAACCACTAATAAATACGGCCCGAACAATGCCATACCAACCTGTTTGCCATCGACCAACGTATGACCCGCTGGATGTAAAACACCGTCGCGGGGCAACATCATTCCCAACTCGATCAACAGGACCAGCGATAAAAAAGCCGGTCCGATCCACACTTTCGGCTGCAGCCATTTACGCTCTTGCGCAACCGTTGCGTCGCCGAGATTGAGCATCATCACCACGAACACAAACAACACCATGATGGCGCCGGCGTAAACGATGATTTCGAGAATGCCGGCGAACGGCGCGCCCAACGTGAAGAAAATCAACGCGACGGCGAGCAGCGACACAATTAAATTGAGCAGCGCATGCACGGGGTTGGTTGCGGACACCACACGCACCGTAGCGAGCAGCGCAACGACAGCAGCGATGTAGAAAATAATTTGCACGGTGTTCCCTTCTATTGTGCCGGGCTATTCTGGCAATTGATTGCGCATGACCTGATTACGACAGCTCTTAATTTACCGATTTATCACCAACAATTAATACGGTAATGATTAATTACGGTAACAACGATTTCACGTTGATCGGCTGCGCTTCATTTTGCGCGGCACCTTTCGGTTTACCGGCAATCGCCAGACCCGCTACGCGATAAAAATTGTAATCGTGATATTTACCGGTACCTGCAATTAACAAATCTTCTTTTTCGTAAACCAGATTCTGCCGATCGTATTCGCACATTTCATAATCCGGCGTCAGCTGAATGGCCGTGGTTGGACATGCCTCTTCGCACATGCCGCAAAAAATGCAGCGCGAAAAATTAATACGGAAAAATTCGGGATACCAGCGACCGTCTTCGGTCTCCGCTTTTTGCAGCGAAATACAACCCACCGGACACGCAACGGCGCACAAATTACACGCCACACAGCGCTCTTCGCCATCCGGGTCGCGCGTCAGCACAATACGACCGCGATAGCGTGGTGGCAGATAGGGCTTTTGTTCCGGGTATTGAATCGTGTCGCGTTTGCGAAAGCCGCGCATGAAGATCATGTAGTTGCTGCGCACTACGCTGCCGATTCCGCGAATCATTGAGATCAACATTTTTCTGCTCCCCCGCTCAACCGAGATCCGCGCGCAGCAAAATAACCGCGCCGGTTCCGAGCAAATTAATTAGGGATAGCGGCAGACACACTTTCCATCCCGCATCCATTACCTGATCGTAGCGTGGGCGCGGCAACGCGGCGCGAATCAGCACAAACAATACGATAAACACCAGTGTTTTCAACGAGAACCAGAAAAATGCCAACCACTCTGGACCGGGGCCGTACCAGCCGCCGAAATATAAAGTCACGAGCAGCGCCGAGACCATCACCACGCCCGCGTATTCGCCGACGAAGAACATGCCCCATTTCAGGCCGGAATATTCGGTGTGGTAACCCGAAGCAAGTTCAGATTCCGCTTCCGGCAAGTCGAATGGAGCGCGGTGAGCAACAGCGACGCCAGCCATCGAGAACACCAGAAACCCGAAAAACTGCGGCACGATAAACCAAACGTCTTTTTGCGCCGCTACGATGTCGCGCATATTGAACGAGCCGGCCACCGCGACTACGCCCATTACCGCGATGCCCATAAATACTTCGTAACTGATGGTCTGCGCTGTCGCGCGCACGCCGCCGAGCAGCGAATATTTACTGTTGCTCGACCAGCCCGCGAACATCACCGCGTAAACGCCGATACCCGCCATTGCCAGGAAAAACAAAATACCGATATTGAGATCGGCCACGCCCCAATTCGGTGTGAACGGGATAATAGCCATCGCCATCAACAACGCGCTCATGGCGATAACAGGAGCCAGCAGAAACGTTATCTTGTCGGCAAACGGCGGCAGCCAGTCTTCCTTGAAAATCAGTTTCATCATGTCGGCAACGGTTTGCCCAACACCGAACGGCCCAATACGATTCGGGCCGTGCCGATCCTGCCACAGACCCAATAAGCGCCGTTCCAACCAAATCAAATTAGCGACGACAAAAACCGTGGCTACCAAAATAAAGAGCGCTTGAACAATCTTGATCAGAACATCGATAACTTCGGGCGTTAGCCAACTCATGCCGCACCTCCAATCGGAGCAGCGATGAGCTGAGTCACGACATTCCCAGCGGCAAGCACCGGAATCCCGGCAAGTGCTCTCGGCAAACCTATCGCGCCATCGGGAAATACCGCACTGATTTGCGTGGGCAGCGTGATGGTTTCATCGGCAAAGGTAAACGTTACCGATTGACCAGCACCGACGTTCAGCTGCTGCGCAGTTGTGCTGGACAGTAAGGCATACGCGGCTGGGATGCGCGTTTGCACCGGCGCTGCGCGCGACGATAACTCTTCGCTACCGAAAATATGCTGCAACGGCAATACGAGATATTCGTCAGCGCGAGTAGCGAAAGCCGCAGGAACCGGACCGTAGTAATCCGCTTGTGCATCGGCGGCAGGTTCGAACAAACGCACACCGGGATCGCCTGCGCGCAGATGACCGCCGACTTCCTCTTGAAACTTATTCCACGCCTGCGGCGAATTCCAACCGGGCGCCCATGCGAATGGAATCAACGAGCCAGGACGCTCACCGACTTGCACGCCGTTATGACCTTCCATCGAAAACGCCAACGCAGTGTCGCCATCTTGCGGCGTGCGCGGCTCATGCACGGATAAATTCGCGCGCATTGCCGTGCGACCGGAATAGCGATGCGGTTCACGTGCGATTTTTAAACCACCAACGCGGAAATTCGCATCGGGCGCAGCTTTGATAATCGGCGCCAGCGCTGGAATTGCTTGCGCGCAATGCGCAGTGACTTCGTCAAGTTGCGTCCAGCTGATGTCTTCATTGCGCACCGCGCATTGCAGGGCATGCAACCAACGCCAGCCTTCTTTAATTTGGCAGGTTGGCTCGTAATAAACGGGATCGTAAACCTGGAAGAAACGCTGGGCGCGGCCTTCATTGTTGATGAGCGTGCCATCGCCTTCCGCGAAGGAGGCCGCCGGTAATAGCACCGTGGCTTTCTCGGCGGTTTGCGTGCGTTGGTGGTCGACCACAACCAGCGTTTTTGCAGCGTTCAAACCGGCCTCGACCAATGCGGCCGGCGCACGACGATACAAATCATTTTCCAGCACAATCGCTGCATCGGCTTTACCGTCTCGCAATGCGATCAATGCCGCGTCGACCGACTCGCCGCCAAGTAACGCCAGCGCAATGCTGTTAGCTTCGGGTACAACCAGAGAAATCGCCGCTGTTTTAGCTTTAGCATGCAGCGCTGCTGCAATATTTGCGGCCGCCTGAATAACTTCTTCGGAACCGGCACCGGTGCCGGACACAATCAGCGGCTGTTTAGCAGCCAATAAAGTATCGGCGATGGTTTGTGCGAGCTGCGCAGTGTCCGCATCGAGCCCGTCCACGGCCGGCGCAGTCGCATCAATCGCGTGAGCAACCGCAAAGCCGAGTCGCGCGATATCGGTAGGCGTGGCGCGGTAAGTTTGCGCAGCGATATCGTCGAGCCGCGTTTCGGTGAAGCTTGCGATAAATACCGGGCTTTTGGTGCGCTGCCCGATATTGGCGATAGCTTCTGCCTGCCATTCAAATACTTTTTTCGCTGCCGCTTCGCTGCGCGCTTCATTTTTACAGGCTTGCCGCAACGCCAATGCGATACGCGCAGCGGTTTGCGTTACGTCTTCACCGAGCACAAACACCGCATCGGCTTTTTCGATTTCACGCAATGACGGCGTGCGCACCGGGCCGCGTTGCAGTACATCGCGCACTAAGCGAATACGCGCGAGCTCATCAGCGGCGATGCCGCTGTAGAAGTTCTCAGCGCCGACCAGTTCGCGCAGCGAATAATTGGCCTCAACACTGGCGCGGGGCGATCCGATGCCAACGATGCGCTGCGCTGCACGCAGGCCGTCGGCAGCAGTGGCTAACGCCGTAGAGACGGTCACTATATCGAAGCTGTCGTTCTTGCGTGCCCACGGCTGGCGTGGACGGTCGTCGCGATTGACGTAGCCGTAGCCGAAACGGCCGCGATCGCACAGGAAATAATGATTC
The DNA here is from genome assembly GCA_028293825.1 of Verrucomicrobiaceae bacterium. Taxonomy (GTDB): domain Bacteria; phylum Pseudomonadota; class Gammaproteobacteria; order Pseudomonadales; family CAMLJR01; genus CAMLJR01. The sequence goes on along the minus strand of JAQGNY010000019.1, from coordinate 23,137 downwards.
ACATCGCCGTTGTAGCGATTTTCAATGCGGCGCAATTCGCCGTAGCGCTCGCCGGGGCTGGTGTTGCAACCGACGCTGCATTGCTGGCAGATACTCGGTGCAAACTGCATATCCCATTTGCGGTTGTAACGCTCGGAATGGGTTTTGTCGGTGAACACACCGGTCGGACACACTTCGGTGAGGTTGCCGGAAAACTCGCTTTCGAGCACGCCGTCTTCGACGCGACCGAAATACACATTGTCGTGCGCGCCGTAAACGCCCAGATCTTCGCCGCCCGCATAGTCTTTGTAGTAGCGCACACAGCGATAGCAGGCGATACAGCGGTTCATTTCATGGCTGACGAACGGACCGAGATCTTGATTTTGATGCGTGCGTTTGGTGAAGCGATACCGGCGCTTCGCATGCTGCGTCATCACCGTCATATCTTGCAGATGGCAGTGACCGCCCTCTTCGCACACTGGACAATCGTGCGGATGGTTGGTCATCAACCACTCGACCACGCTCTCGCGAAAGGCTTTTGCTTCGGCATCGTCGATCGAAATAAAGGTGTTATCGGTGGCCGGCGTCATACACGACATCACTAAACGGCCGCGCTTATCGTCGGCATTCGCGTATTGCTTGACCGCGCATTGCCGACACGCACCGACACTGCCCAATGCAGGGTGCCAGCAGAAGTAGGGAATATCGAGACCCAGCGATAGACACGCGCGCAACAAATTATCGGCGCCGTCGACCTCGAAATCCTTGCCATCTACATGAATGGTAGCCATTCGTTATTTCACCCAGCCGTCAACCAGTCACAGTTTGTGTTGCGAGTTCTTTCGCGATACCGCGCTCGAATTCACCGCGGAAAAACTTCAGCGCGCTTTGCAGTGGCTCCATAGCACCGGGCGCATGCGCACAGAACGTTTTACCTGGGCCGAGCTGACGCGTTAATTGCTCAAGGATTTCGATGTCGCCTTCGGCACCTTCGCCGCGCTCGATGGCCTGCAACAATTTCACAGTCCATGGCAAACCATCGCGACACGGTGTGCACCAGCCGCAGGATTCGCGCGCGAAAAACTGCTCAAGATTGCGTACCACGGAAATAATGTTTTGTTTGTCGTCGATCACGGTGATTAAACCGGTGCCCATGCGGCTACCGTTTTTCATGATGGTGTCGTAATCCATCGCCAGATCGAGATGCTCGGGCAACAAGAAGTCAGTCGATGCACCGCCCGGCAACCAGCACTTCAATTCATAGCCGTCCGCCATGCCGCCGCCGTATTCGTACAGCAGCTCACGACCCGTGGTGCCGATCGGCAATTCCCACACACCGGTGCGCTTGGCGCAACCGGAAATGCCGTACAACTTAGTACCGCTATCGGGGCTTTTGCCTTGGGACAAACCTTTAAACCAATCGGCGCCGCGCAAAATAATGTGCGGAATATTGCTCAGCGTTTCGACGTTATTAACGACCGTCGGCTTGCCCCACAAACCGGCAATTTGCGGGAATGGTGGCTTCGCGCGCGGGTTGGCGCGACGACCTTCGAGCGAATTAATCAGCGCAGTTTCTTCACCGCAAATGTAGCGACCCGCGCCGCTGTGTACATTGACGTCGTAATTCCAGCCGGTGCCGAGAATGTTGTCGCCGAGATAACCGGCAGTGCGCGCCTGCGCCAGCGCATCATTCAAACGCTTGTACGCGACCACGTATTCGCCACGCAAAAATATGTAGCCGTGCGACGCTTGCAATGCATAGCCGACCACGATCATCGCTTCGATTAATTGATGTGGGAGCTGCTCCATCAGTAAACGGTCTTTGAATGTACCGGGTTCCATTTCGTCGGCATTGCAGACGAGGTATTTCTCTTTCGGCGCATCTGGGCCCATCGGCACCAACGACCATTTCACGCCAGCGGGAAATCCCGCGCCGCCACGACCGCGCAGATTGGAGTCTTTTACCAATTGCGTAACGTCGGCAGGCGCCATTTCTTTTAATGCTTTGCGCACGGCGGCGTAACCGTCGAGCGCTTCATATGCTTTGATATCGAGCAACGGCTCAGTGCCGAGCCGGTAGGTCAGCGGATGCGTCTCTGCGGAAAGAGGAGCGGCCGAACTGTTGGTGGCGCTCATGCGTATTGCTCCAACAATTTATCGACATCGGCGATGCCGACATTGCCGTGCGTATCGTCATCGATCATCAACACAGGGCCTTTATCGCAGGCGCCCAAACAGCAAATTGGCAACAACGTGAAACGGTTGTCCGGCGTGGTTTCGCCCAACTCAATACCGAGGCGCTGTTTAATCGCGGCCAGCGTTTCTTCGTAGCCCGTCAGAAAACAGCCGATGCTGTCGCATATGGTAATGACATGACGACCGACCGGCTGGCGAAAAATCAAATTATAAAAAGTCGCCACGCCTTCAACGTCGGAGGCGGGAATTTTCAACACTTCGCCAATGGCGTAAATGGCGCCATCGGGCACCCAGCCATGTCGCTTTTGCACGACTTTCAGCGCATCAATCGACGCGGCGCGCGAGTCGGCGTAGTGCGTAATATCGTGCTCGATAGCAGCGCGGTCGTCCGGGTGCAATTCGAAACGCGGGCGATCACTGGAAATCACGGATGTAGTCATATCAGCGGTCGACATCGGCCATCACAAAATCAATGCTTGCCAAGTAGGCGATCAAATCCGCGACCATGCTGCCGCGAATCACCGATGGAATCTGCTGCAAGTGTGGAAAGCTCGGCGTGCGAATGCGCGTGCGATAACTCATCGTGCTCGCATCCGACGTCAGGTAATAACTGTTCAGCCCTTTGGTGGCCTCGATCATCTGACTCGCTTCGCCGTGCGGCATAATCGGACCCCACGATACGCTCAAGAAGTGCGTAATCAGTGTTTCGATATGCTGCAGCGTCTGCTCTTTGGGCGGCGGCGTCGTCAGCGGATGATCGGCTTTGTACGGGCCGGCCGGCATATTGTTCATGCACTGCTCAATGATGCGCAGGCTTTGACGCATCTCTTCGATACGCACCATGCCGCGATCGTAAGCATCACCGTTCGCTGCCAGCGGAATATCGAATTCGAAATTCTCGTAACCCGAATAAGGTCGCGCTTTGCGCAGATCGAAATCCAAACCGGTCGAGCGCAAGCCTGGGCCGGTGACGCCCCACTCCAACGCCTCTTTGGTGTTGTATGCAGCGACGCCAATGGCGCGTGCGCGCAGGATGCCGTTTTTCATCGCCGCTTTTTCGTACTCGACCAAACGGCGCGGCAGCCATTCGATAAAATCGCGTACCAATTTTTCCCAGCCCTTCGGCAAATCGTGCGCTACGCCGCCGATTCGATACCAGGCCGGATGCATGCGAAAACCGGTGACGGCTTCGATCACGTCGTACGCTTTCATGCGATCGGTAAAAATAAAGAACACCGGCGACATCCCGCCGAAATCCTGAATATACGTACCGAGAAATAGCAGATGGCTGGTGATGCGGAAAAACTCCGCCATCATCACGCGGATCACTTCGACCCGCTGCGGCACTTTAATGCCGGCAAGCTTTTCCACTGCCAACACATACGGCAGATTGTTCATCACGCCGCCGAGATAATCGATGCGGTCGGTGTACGGAATATAGCTGTGCCACGATTGGCGCTCGGCCATCTTCTCGGCGCCGCGATGGTGATAGCCGATATCGGGCACGCAATCGACGATCTCCTCACCATCCAATTGCAACACAATGCGGAACGCGCCGTGCGCGCTGGGGTGATTCGGACCGAGGTTGAGGAACATAAAGTCCTCATTGGTCGTGCTGCGCTTCATGCCCCATTCTTCGGGCCGAAACAACAGCGCTTCCTGTTCCGCGTCCTGACGTGCCGTCGTCAACATAAACGGATCGAATTCGGTGGCGCGCGCCGGATAATCTTTACGCAGCGGATGGCCCTGCCAGGTGCGCGGCAACATGATGCGCTGCAAATGCGGATGGCCATCGAACACGATACCGAATAAATCCCATACTTCGCGCTCGTACCAATTGGCATTCGGCCAAATTGAAAGCGCGGTGGGCATATGCAGATCGTCGAAACCGAGTGCGACTTTAATCCGCACATCGCTGTTGCGATCGATTGAAAGCAGGTGATAAAAAACGGTGAAATCGGCAGCGGGCAAACCGTGCCGATGTTTGCGCATGCGCTCATCGACAGCCGACAAGTCGTACAACATCACATACGGACGCGGCACGCTGCGCAGAAACTGCAGCACTTCGAACAATTGCGCGCGCGGCACCCACAGCGTCGGCACATCGTCCTTGGTGGGCTGAAACTGCAGCGCAGAAGGACCGAATCGCGCCGACAGCTCGCGTACGATTTCATAATCGCTGCCGGGCAAAGCTTCGGTATTGGTTGCTACTTCTGCCATTGTTGTCTTCGTTCTTGATTAGAGGCTTGGGCGACGGAAAATCAAACGCTATCGGGCGAACGTAACGTTGTTGCAATCATGCGCTCGTCGCGTTTTTCATCGCGTTGCGAAGGCATATTGGCGCGATAAACACCTTGATCGCCAACTACCCACGACAAAGGGCGACGCTCTTTGCCGATTGAATCTTGCAGCAACATCAAGCCCTGCAAAAAAGCTTCGGGGCGCGGCGGGCAACCGGGAATATATACATCGACCGGCAAGAATTTATCGACGCCCTGGACCACGGAATAAATATCGTACATGCCGCCGGAGTTGGCGCAGGCGCCCATCGAGATAACCCACTTCGGCTCGAGCAATTGCTCATAAAGGCGCTGTACCACTGGCGCCATTTTAATAAAGCAGGTGCCGGCAATGACCATGAAATCGGCTTGGCGTGGTGAAGCGCGAATAACCTCGGCACCGAAGCGCGCCATATCGTGCGGCGCGGTAAACGCGGTAGCCATTTCCACGTAGCAGCAAGACAATCCGAAGTTGTAAGGCCACAGCGAATTTTTGCGACTCCAATTAACCGCCGAGTGCAAAGCAGTTTCGAGCTTGCCGACAAAAACGTTTTTGTGGACCTGGTCTTCGAGCGGATCGCTCACCGTTTCCTGCTTGCGCATCGGATAATCGGCAGCGTCTTGATTCACTCGTGTCAGCGTATATTCCATCGCACTCTCTCTAAATTTATCGCACTGGTTCTACGTTTGTGACATGTGCTCTAAATGTTCGCACCGACGTTGAGTCTTTGCTAAGCCCACCATTATTAATGGCGGCCACGGTTCATCAATTAATTATTTACTGAGCTGCGCCTGCTCGGCGCGCTTCAAGGCTCTGCGCTTGCGTGCATCGGGTGCCCAATCGAGCGCGCCCAAGCGCCACACATAAACGAGGCCCACGAGCAGCACCAGAATAAAAATTGTCACTTCGATAAAACCAATCCACCCGTTTTCGCGAACCGATACCGCCCACGCATAAAGGAACAGCGCCTCGACATCGAAAATCACGAAGAACATAGCGACAAGATAGAATTTTGCGGAAAAGCGAATGTGTGCGCCACCGGAAGACACGACCCCGGATTCAAACGGATCGTTTTTGGCGCGACCCCAGTCGCGCCCACCGGCGACATAAGAGACGATGAGCATGAGGCCGCAAAGTCCTGCGACACTCAAAAGATAAATGGCAAATGGCCAGTCGTTAGCAAACGTTGCTGCGGTCGACGACACGCTTGAGTCCCCTGGCTAAAAATACGGCTGAAGGCGGCAGGTCGAAACGCAAAAGGGACTTCGTTGTCCCTATTTTGCGGCGGCGCCATGATACGCCAGCCGCGCGCGAATTGTAAATTTCCGCAATGAAAATAATGGCATCGCGTTTACAGTTTCGAACTTCGCTCAAGTGTAAACGCTTTAAGAGAAATGCATCGCACAAAAAACGTCGGTTTTGATTTTTACAGTGACTGCATTGCAGCAAAAATAAACTGCGGAGCAATAAATGAAAAACTTAGCGCGGCGCCGAGTTGTTAATTCTTTGTAATTAAGAATGCGGACGGAGAAGGAGGGATTGATTCGGGCTTCGCCCTCACCCCACGGGCGCCGTCGCTGTGCTCCGGTCGTCCAAAATCGCTGCGCAACTTTGTCGAACCGCGAGGGCTCTCTGCCGTCTCTACCCCACAAATAAAAAAACCCGGCGCAAGGCCGGGTTCTTTTTTATTTGGCGGAGAAGGAGGGATTCGAACCCTCGGTAGGCTTACACCTACGCCTGATTTCGAGTCAGGTACATTCAACCGCTCTGCCACCTCTCCAAACCCCACAGCGAACAAACTGGCCTGTCGATAAACGACTGACCCCGCGCGGGGCGCCAATGATAATGACTGCACCATGCCGAAACAAGCGCGATCTCACTAATCTCATATCGGTGCGCAAGATTTAGGCTGAGCCACACGCCAGAAAAGCTCCGCCCATGCGGCCATAGCTATCCACGCGATTACAAAAGCGAAATGTTGTAGTAGGCAAAATTCTTGCTAGTCTCGATAGGGGGCCGACTCGACTAGAGGACAAACAAGAATCAGCTCTCATAAATCGCAAAACTTTATTTGCTGAGGGAACACAACTTTTGATGCAGAGTCATAAATCTGCAACCACGACCCGAGACAATGGCACGGCACAGTCGAAACGACCAAAAGTGCTGAAAGTGTCGAAACAACAGAAGTACCGAAACCATAGAAAGCGCCGAAAGTGATGGGCCAGCAAGAAAGAGAACAACAGTGAATATAAAAGTAATAGTAAAAATGAACGAAACAGTAGGTACCGAGCGGTACGAGGAGCGTAACGAATGAAACAGCAATACCAAAACCTGGATGTTAAAAATCTTTGCAGCCGCAAATTGTGGGAACTGGCTGCCAGCAGCAGCGTCGATTCGCAGGAGTTGCGCGCCATTGCCGGCGAGCTGCAATTGCGTCGTCATTATTTAAATGAGCTTGAACGCTTAATACCGGTAGCAGCGACACAGCACTAATCCCCGCACCACCGCTACACCATTCCTTTTCACATTCCGATTGCGGCGCTGTAACGCGCCGCGCTCATCAAGTAAAATCGCGCATCGATTTGGGTCAACCGGATATTGCTGCGCTTACTTTATGAACACTGCTTTCGTTATCAAAAATCAGCACGGACTTTACCTCACCAAACAACAGGAATGGGTCAGCGCGACCGAAGCCCACAGCCTGTATCGCACCACGCACAGAGATGAGGCCATCAACACCGTTTTCGAAGTCAGCTCGCGGGATATCTATCTTCGCGCTGAAGTCGTGGTGTGCGAGCTCGACACCAAAGGCAATCCGCGCATCGACGCGGCGGCAGTAGAACCAGAGTCAGCGCCGGAGCAAGAACCAGAGTCCGAGCTGGAGCCAGGAGCAGAGCAAACGTCAGCGCCTGAACTTAGCGATATCGCCGAAGACTCCGATTCCATTTAAACCGGCTCGCCTTCTTTAATTTCGCGATGTTTTGCATAAATCATCGCGAGTTATCGGCCCCAAGGTTGATCCATCCCATCGAACGCTGCCCCTTCTATTTCACGCGCTGCGGAAATTACGCACGACAAAATAGTTGACTCAAGCCGCGTAGAGCATCTAGTCTCAACGCCATGAAACCGAACCCCTCTCTCAAAAGCGATCGACTGGCCCTGCTGCGACTGTAACGCGGGCGCTTAGCTTTTTCGGTTTTTCAACTTCACAACTCGATCGCTTAATTATGAAAACTCGCTCCACCCAATCTATTAATTCCGCCGCCGTTTCGATTAACTTCGCTGCTGTGCTTCTGTCTGCGCTGCTGCTGCGACTGCTTCGCAGCCGGTGTGCCATGACTTAAGGCGGCGCACACCGGCTCCTCACCAGCCGCCTGTTTGATTTTTTCGACAGAATTTATGAGGAGCAACACATGAACACTTTCAATCGCACTACTTCCAACGACAGCGCTTCCAACAACACCACTTTCAACCACAAAAAATATACCGCCAACGAAGCCGTGACGATGACCCATCGCCGCTGGCCTGACCGCCGTCTTATTGCCGCGCCGCAGTGGTGCAGTGTCGATTTGCGCGATGGCAACCAAGCCTTGCCGAAGCCGATGAACACCGCGCAGAAACACCGCATGTATGCGCAATTGGTCGCGATAGGATTCAAGGAAATCGAAGTGGGATTTCCCGCCGCCTCGCAACTCGATTTCGATTTCGTGCAGCAGTTGATCGAGCAGGATTTAATTCCCGACGATGTCACCATCCAGGTGTTGACGCAGGCACGCGAAGACATCATCGCGCGCACGTTCGAATCGTTGCGCGGCGCCAAGCGCGCCATCGTGCACGTGTACAACTCGACCTCACCCGCGCAGCGCAAATATGTGTTCAACACCGACCGCGACGGCATTCGCAACATTGCCGAGCAAGGCGCGCGCTGGGTACAACAATTCGCGGCGGAACAACCCGACACCGAATGGATCTTTCAATACTCGCCGGAAAGCTTCACGCAAACCGAACTCGAATTCGCGCGCGATATCTGCACCGCCGTCTGCGACATCTGGCGCCCCGATCAAGGCCAACCGGTGATTATCAATTTGCCGTCGACCGTCGAAGTACACACACCGAACGTGTTCGCCGATCGCATCGAATGGTTCAACGATAATTTCAAATACCGCGAACACACGCGACTCAGCGTGCACACGCACAACGATCGCGGCTGCGGCGTCGCCTCGGCGGAACTCGCCGTATTGGCGGGAGCGGATCGCGTCGAAGGCACCTTGCTCGGGAATGGCGAACGCACCGGCAATATGGACATCATCACCATGGCGATGAATCTCTACAGTCAGGGCGTCGATCCGCAACTCGATTTCAGCGACATGGCCGCCATCGTGCAATGCGCGGAAGAATGCACCGACATTCCCACGCACGTACGCCATCCGTGGGTCGGCGAATTGGTTTACACCGCCTTCTCCGGCAGCCATCAGGATGCGATTCGCAAAGGCTTAAGCGCGTGGGATAAAACTACTGCGTGGGATGTACCGTATTTGCCGATCGACCCGGTCGATATCGGCCGCACCTACGAAGCCGTTGTGCGCGTGAACAGCCAATCGGGCAAAGGCGGCGTCGCCTTTTCGCTCGAACGCGATTACGGTTTTCAATTGCCGCGCGCATTGCAGGTCGCATTCAGCCAACACGTGCAAAAACATTCGGAAGCCATCGACAACGAAGTCAGCAGCGCCGAAATTCAAAAATTATTTAATGCCCTTTATGTAAACCGCGCGACGCCGTGGCAATTGCAGCGTTATCAAATTCAAACGCACGACAACGCGCGCGTTTCGTTGCAGGCGGATTTAAAAAATAGCGACAACAGCTCGGTGACATTTACTGGCGAAGGCAACGGCACATTGGAAGCAGCGGTTTCCGCGTTGCGCGGCATTGCCATAGCGGCCATCGAAATCATCGACTATCACGAACACGCATTGCAGCAAGGCACCGCATCGAAAGCTGTGTGTTATGTGCATGTCGAAATCGGTGGGAATAAATGTTGGGGTGTCGGCATTGCCGAAGACTCGATGCGTGCGGCATTGATTGCATTACTCAGTGCAGTGAATTCGCATGCGGATCGGCAACAGGTGGCGGCGTAATAAATAGGTGGGGGGTTTTCCTCCCATTCAACAACCTTTTTTGATGCGCAAGTATTCCAAGATTCATCACTGGGAAACATTCCCGAGTTCGACGAATGCATTTCATTTATTGCGCCCTACGAGCTGCGTAAATGCTAACAACATCGATTATGTCAAAACAAAAGCCCCGCAATGCGGGGCTTTTTTATAACAGCAAAAACCAAGAGCGGTACCGAAAAGACACAACTTCAAGCTATAAATGTGTCCACAAGCCTTTTACGTAAGCACCTTACGGCGATCATTAAACTGACACCAAGACTAACCAATGGTAAGGGGGAGGGTTCGGGAACATCGGTTACTGCCGGCTTGTAACTCCAGTTATCAGTAAGTGTTAATTGAGTATAAAAATATGACATATTTCCGTAGAAGTCCTGGAAAGCGCCATTAAATAATTGAATATTTCCGCCAACACCAAACGAATCCTGATGATTGGCCGACAAATCCGTCCCATAAAAATCCGCCAGCACAACTGCACCATTGGGATCAGTCATGAACACGAATTCGGGATTCCCGACATACCACGCATCGCTGAATGATTGAGAATAACTTCCAGTTTCCAGCCGCCCAGAAATTATGTTATCCACCGACCATGCTTGGCGCCCTACTAAATCACTACCGCCATTGTCCATTAGCAGATGGATACTCAAAGGAGCATCTGATTCAACTCCAGAAATACCCGCATAGGAAATAAGCGTGTTAAAAGTAAACTCAACTGGAAAAGCATGTGCTTGCGAACTAAAAACAAGAAAAACTGCTGCTATTTTTTTAAAATCCATTTGAATAATTCTCAGAAAATAATTAGAAAAATTAACGTTGCAAAAAGTAACACTCCCTCCACCGCAAGGCAACAAACTCTCAAATAAAAAACCACTCACCTGGCTTTGTCAAAAACCAGCCACGACTGACGGCAAGCTCGACAAAACTTCGACACCGACAGAATGTCTGGAACACAACATACCTAGCCAGCTCGCAGGGTGTAATAACCAGAGGGCGTTGCGCCAGCGATCTTAGATTCGTGGCGCAATGCATTTCATTTATTGCGCCCTACGCGCTATCAAATTCAAACGCACGACAACGCGCGCGTCTCATTGCAGGCACAATTGCAAAACAGCGACAACAGATCGGTGACATTCACCGGCGAAGGCAACGGCGCGTTGGAAGCAGCGGTTTCCGCATTGCGCGGCATCGCAACAGCCGCCATCGAAATCATCGACTATCACGAACACGCATTGCAGCAAGGCACCGCATCGAAAGCCGTGTGTTATGTGCATGTCGAAATCGGTGGCAATAAATGCTGGGGCGTCGGCATTGCCGAAGACTCAATGCGTGCGGCATTGATTGCGTTACTCAGTGCAGCGAATTCGCATGCGGATAGTCAGCGAGTGGCGGCGTAAATAAAATTAGGTGGGAGGGTTTCCTCCCACTTAATTATTTAATTCTCAAGTGCCGAAAATTTGTAAAGAACTTCACGAGACATTAATCAACGGGAATTGCTTCGCGCACCGCTGCTGGGACATGGTTAGATAATAAATACTGCTCTAAATATTTTTTTATTGAAGCGGACCTGATGCTGCAACTGGCATAAGAACCGGGGTCATCCCAGAAGTACACATTTACCACAAACGGATTTTCACTTTCCTTTTTGAGTTTCACTAAGTCTCTTTGTGGCCCTCTAACCCATATGTCATCCCAATGTTTCTTGTAGCCTGCAGACACCAGCGCTTGTTCGACACTTGGAGTTACCACGGCCGCTAAATCTGCAGCATGTTGCGATTCGACAGTTATAAATATGGAGCACTCTCTTTTTTGATAGATAGTGCAGCCAGTTAAGAGCGTTAGTAAAAATAATCCCCAAACATGACTAGGCATGAGCTGCGACATAGATGTAATAACGCCGCACATGTAGGCAAAAGCGTTACGGCAGAATAGCTGGACCAAAAACATAGTTTTTATTTCCGAACCCTCCAGAAACACGAATCCAAAACTTGTTCTCTGTTTTATCGACGACAAGCTCAAAACCCTGCCCATCATTAATGATCTGATTGCGCGGTATTGAATAAAAATATAGCTGATGGTCTGCAGCAAGTTGAAGGGGATTTACTGCTTCCGGCAGGCCATCTTTAGAGAAATAGCCGGCATCGGAATATCGGGATTTGATCAATGCTTGCATGAAGTCCGGCGCTGCATCTTTTCCATGAATCAAAACGAAGGATTCGCTTTGCGCATTCAATGAGATTATCGCGATAAAAATAATTAGTTGAGCGAGACAGGCTTTCATGGGGGCTTACGTCCACGTAAAGCACGTGAGGTACGAGCGTCGTATTTCACGCGTTTATTAGATGCCATGTTCAAAGCTCGTAGGGCGAAAGAACCAGAGGCACTTGTGCTCCGAATGGAAATTGCGTCAACAATCTAGCTTCCCGGCGGAATAACCCAAAGGTTATAGGTGCATTTCATTTATTGCGCCCTACGCGCTAGCACCCAGCTGGGTGGCATTTTTTGGCTTTTAGTCCGCTTCCACAAGGGCAAGGTTTATTCCGTAGCGCACCTTTCAAACTACGGTGACTATTTGTTTCATCAGACTCTAAACTTACCGCACCGTGTCGGGATATTTCCTGCATTTTTTGATTGAATTCTGCTTGCAGATTATTTATTCGACGCTCGATCTCTTCTTGCTCTTTAGCTTTTTTAGCGTCTTGCTGTTTTTGGTATTCAAACTGCTCACGAGATAGCTGAAACTGCTGCTGTTGCAGTTGAACATCCTCGTTGTGGTTGCCATCAGACGAACTCCAAGCTTGGATCGTTACGACTAGCGTGATTATCTGAAGTAACACGCTAATAAAATTAGGTATTGCCCCCGCTGGAATTAAGCCAATAACCTCTCTAAATTTCTCAAATCGCGGGTCTAACTCCGACAGTGTCTCTGCCAGCTCCACGGCGGTCACTGCATCATTGGCCGCTTCGAGGTCTGCTTTGAAAGCTTCGAGCTTCGGCCTATCACCAAACTGTCGAAAGACAGCAAAAAATTGCCCGAGATGAAACTCTCCATTTTCATCTGTATGCCAATCGACATACATGGCGGTTCCATCACAGCGTGGGCAATTAGTCATATTACCGACAAAGGAAATATGCCTGCCGCTTCCACTGACCGGGTTTCGAGCAAAGAAGGTAAAACCGCAGTTCGAATTTGTGCACCTACACGGCAATGTATCGGGCAATGCCACGGTGTTGCTCCTTAAAATTTAACAATTTATTGAACGGACACATCCGCACTTAAAATCAAACGCGATGTATCCGGTTGCTTAGGCATTAGTGCAGACGCGTCGGTTGGTGTAGCTCGTAGGGCGCAATAACCAGAGGGCATTGCGCCAGCGATCGAGATTCGTGGCGCAATGCTTTTTATTTATTGCGCCCTACGCGCTCTACATTTCTTTTAATAAAGGTGAAGCCGGCAGAGCGGAATTAGCTCAGGTGCGTTCAGATCTATAAATTCATTGGGATCCACCTCAATAGATTCAAAAAGAATTCGTACTTCTCCTTGCCACTTATACTTAAGGGCTTTGAGAAAAGCGGGGCATTGATCAACATTCGGATTCCATTGATTCCATCTCACCTTTTTTTCACGATAAAAACAGTTTCCATGACCGTAATACTTAAGGCTGGCTTCGTTCATGTGCTTTTTTAAGGCGTTAACGAAGCTAATATGATCGACTATTTCTACGCAGGCATCGTATTCTGGTTTTCTGGAAAGCTTATTTTCGTCGTTGAATTTTTGTCTTATATCTTCTGATTGAACTTGTGTAGCGCAGAACGCATAAGAGGGTCTACCGACGAATTTCCGTTCAAACTGAACATTAAAGAACATCGCGCGTTGAGCTTCTTCTTCGTTTGCAAAGGTAACAAAACCCTCTCTTTCAAAGTCATTTAACTCTGCACCAGTCTTGGCGTGAGCGTGAGAATATAAAGTTATTTTGTTTTCCTCAGGATCGCCAATAGCGGCGCCGTGACTTTCAATATCTTCGTAATAGCTTAAGCGCCGAATCCGAAGATTTCCATAATTTGCAAGTTGCTCTGCAAATTGACGTTCCATGTATTTGAACCAGCGCATTTCTACCCCTAACTACTTATAGAATTGGACGCATCCACATTTAAAAACTAAACGCGACAAATCGTTTGATCTTGGTTTTTGAGTATTCATACAGACGCGTCGGTTGATGCATTCCATTAAAACGGCCTTTTGATTTATTTTCGAAGCCGTACCAGCTCCTAGGGCGCAATAACCAGAGAGCATTGCGCCAGCGATCTAGATTCGTGGCGCAATGCATTTCATTTATTGCGCCCTAATTGCTACGCGTCATAGTTAGAGTGATTTTTGTAAACCACTGGTGTCAAAGGCTCCAAGCAATTCATTAATTTTGGCTAGCCGTTCATTGGTAATTTCGGACATGCAGCGCGCCCAAGAAACGCTATCTATGCCGCCATATGTTACGTTCTCTAACTCACACTGTTGGTCTCGATACTTAACCCAGGCCCGTTCGGCATTTACCAACTTCTCTTTTGGGTAGTTGTGCTTAATAAAAGCCTTCATAAGCAAGACATAGGATTCGTTCAGTTGTTTATCGGTATCTTTGGCATCTCTCGCCGCGAAGCAGGCTGATGCGCCCGTGCTGCCCCCAAGCATATCCTCACATTCTTCTGCAGATACCCATCCCGAAAAGATAATCAAAGATAAAAAAATGTAAATCCGTTTTCTCATTCGCTACTCCGCTGATGAATAAATTGCTCTAACTAGTTAGTACGCAGACACATCCACATTTAAAAACTAACGCGACACATCGGTTGATCTTGGTTTTTGAGTATTCATACACACGCGTCGGTTGATGCAGCACGTAGGACGTAGGGCGCAATAACCAGAGAGCATTGCGCCAGCGATCTAGATTCGTGGCGCAATGCATTTCATTTATTGCGCCCTAATTACTACCGACGCCGATAGGCGCGAAATTAATTGGTTTGTTACAGAGCAACCGGCACCTCCGAATTTCTTTTGCGAAGTTCACGGAAAACTTTGGACATGTAAAATAGTGCCAACACGCGCCAGATTACATGCACAAGTAGCGCGCGATGCGTGGGGCTTCCAAGAGCTGCGCCGTAAAACAGATAGGAGTTAAAACAAAGCCCTAAAAGCTGGTAGGCAGACAAGAGATAGAGCGGGCCAAAACTAGGCTTGATTAATAGCCACGCCAGACCCGCTATCAATATAGCTACATCGGCAGTGTTTGGATTATTGAACAAACCAGTCGTAAAAAAAGCTAGCGATAACCATAAGACATAGCCGCATTGAACTGAAAATGCGGGAGCTATAATTTTCTTTTGCTCGGGAAGAAATCGCTTGGCGAGCCATGCGGCGAGCGCAGAAAACAGCAGAGGAATAATTAGATTAATTCCAGAATAGATTCCGGCCGCAGCTCCACCTATCCCCGCAATGGTTTCTAAAAGCTTTTTTGATGAGCTATCTGACATATTTATTCTTCTCTCTAACTATTTATTGAGCAGACACATCCGCATTTAAAAACTAAACTCGACACATCGTTTGATCTTGGTTTTTGAGTATTCATACAGACGCGTCGGTTGATGCATTCCATTAAAACGGCTTTTTGATTTATTTTCGAAGCCGTACCAGCGCTGGGGATGAGGCAACTGTCCCTAGTTGCTATCCAGATTAGACCGAATGTCTTTTATCGACCAGTGCTGCTGACTTACGGTCAGCAAATCGCACTTCATCGCTGCGACTTCCCTCCTCCCAGCCAGCCACCCCCACCTCCAAACAAGGATGCCGAGTCTTTTTGCTCCGCTGGCCTCTCTTTTTAGGGGTACGACCCATCCAAGAGCTCCGACGTCGGAGCTTTTTTGGAGGATGGCGCAGCTTTTTGGTGCGGTGTCCTCTCTTTTTAAGGGTACGACCCATCCGAGAGCTCCGGCATCGGAGCTTTTTCAGAGGATGCCGGAGCTTTTTTGGAGGATTTCCTCGTTTTGAAGTGGGAGGGGGTACCTCTGAAGTAGGGGGGAGTACCTCAGAGGTGGGAGGGGGTACTTCCGAAGTAGGTAGGGGTACCTTTGAGGTGGGGAGGGGTACCTCCGAGGTCGGGGGGAGTACTTCTTAAGTAGGTGCCGGTAGTTCGAAGAGGGGTCGGAGGGGTTGTCGAGGTGGGTACTTCATTATTGAAACCGGCTGCGGATTGTTTGATTAACGAATCCGCAGCCGGGTTAAACCACTGTTACCAATTACGCGAGCGTTGTGGGTTAAGCAGGAGTCGCCTCCGTTTTACTGCTGCGGCCGCCGCCGGGGAAACGCGCGGACAGTTCTTCGTGAATGGCTTTCGCGTTCGGCACGCCGGACTGCGTGGCGGTTTTGATGTTGCGGTAGAACACCAGCGCCGCCTGATAGGCTTCGCTGCCGCTCAGCATCAAGCTGTCTTCGAGGTTGGTGAATAACGGCAGTAACGAGCGCTGCAAATTGGTCAGCGTATCGACGCCGCGCATATCCGCATCGAACAATTCCATGCTGATAAAGCTCGGCACCAGATCGGGATGGCGCTGCGCGTATTCCTGCGCTTTTTTCACGAAGGCCAATGTCTTATCGCCCATCTTCGGCAGCTCGCGGCGAGCGTCGGTGGTCAGGCTGATTAGATGCGGGGCAAGCTTGGTGGTCAGCACTTGGATCGCGTCCTGAATCGCTTGCAGATCGTCGGCGGGAATATTTACTTGAATAAGATTTTCTTGCGGCATGTTGCTGGTCCTTAGCTGATTTGATTGTCGGTTGAATGAGCACGCAGGGAACAAGCGCAACTCTGTAACCCCTCCTCCCAAACTTAACTTGCCCGTTCGAAGAGAAAAACCATCGCACTGTGTTCCCTGTGCCCGGCGCGAATGTTAGCAGCGCTCGCGCGCAGCCCCTGTGATGCAGTTTGCTTTTTTCGCGGCATTAATGGAGAGGTATTACCCGTGTTTCCTGGGAAATATCGAGCGAGCACTGCCAAATAATTATCGCCATCGTCGCTGCCGAATCGATTCACGGCAGGCGCTAATCATTCATCCCTTACGCCAATCTTTTAACGATGCGATTTGATCGCACCATTTATTTTGTCGATGTTGACGCTGGGAGTTTTCTTTGGAGTGGATTCAACGGCGCTACGCCAGGTATTAGTTATCACCAGCCGATAGCATCGATGTTTGGGATTGCGCGGCGACGCTATCGATCACGTAACGATTGCGCCCTGTTTGTTTGGCTTTGTACAGCGCCGCATCGGCAAGGGCAATCAGCTCGGGGGCGTCGAGCGTGGCCTCATACGTGAAGACGATGCCGATGCTGGTCGAAATACTCAGTGTGTGTTCGTTGTAATTCACGGGTAAGCGCGCAAACGCGAGAATTTTTTGGGCGACCGCGGCCGCGTTTTCGGGCGTGTGAATGTTATCGAGCAGAATGCAGAACTCATCGCCGCCGAGCCGCGCGACCGTATCCGACTGCCGCACCGACATCGTTAGATTTGCCGAGAATGCTTGCAGCACGGCATCGCCTGCGGCATGGCCGTAGGTGTCATTGATTTGCTTGAAGCGGTCGACATCGAGATAACACACAGCCAGGGCGCCACCAAAATGCCGATGCCGCGCAATAGCAAGCGACAACGTCTCGATGAAAAAATCACGATTCATCAAGCCGGTGAGCTGGTCGGTGGAGGCGCGCGACTGCCACGCGATTTCCTGGGTTTTACGCTCGGTAACGTCCCAGGCGATCAGGTAGAACCCCGAGGGTTGGCCGTTCGCATCGAACTGGGGAACGTGGCGGCACTCCTGATGATGCAGCCCGGTCGTGGTCTGGATGGTGCGCTCGTACACCACGCTCTGACCGCTAAGCGCCTTAACTAAGTGTGGTTTGCATTCGAGATAGAGCGCATCGCCGAGAAAATCGCGCAATGGCGTGCCGATCAACTCCGCCGGCGCCCGCCCAAAAACCGACTGGTAATACTCGTTGCAGTAGACGTAGCGTTCGTTCGCATCCACCAGCGACACCAGCGCCGGAATCGCATTAGTGAGCGAGCGCAACGTGGCCTGTTGATTCAACAGCGCCGCTTCCGCCTGCTTGCGTTCGGAAATATCGCGCAAGAAACACGAGAACTCAAAACCGTCGCCAATACGCAGCGCGGAAATCGTCATCTCGATCGGAATTTCGCGCCCATCTCGGCACTGCGCCGGCAGCTCGATGCGCTTGCCCAGCACTGGACCTTCGCCGGTCTGCAGGAAGTGCGCTAAACCGCGATTGTGCGCCTCGCGGTGACGCTCGGGCAGGATCAGCCCGGTCAGTTCTCGGTCCAACACCTCGGCCTTCGACCAGCCAAAAGTGTTCGCTGCCGTTTCGTTCCATTCGAGCACGAGGCCGTGCTGATCGATGCAAATGAACGCCTCATGCGAGGACTCAAGAATGGTTTCAGTGCGCTGGCGCTGTCCTTCAATCTGCCGTTCATACTCCTCCCGCCGCTCCAGCTCATGTTCAAGTGCGGTGAGCGTAATGTCGCGTTCGCCCAGCAACAGCTGGTTTTTCTCGAATTGCAGCTGATGCCCCAATGTCGCGCCGAGATAACCCGCCATCAATTGCAGGGTTTGTACGTCGGCGTGTTCGAACGCATCGGCGGTACCCGCCATCACCTTGAGTACGCCGACCGGCTGACCTTCGCGCATCAGCGGCGCCACGATCATCGACCGTGCGCCAACCTTCTCGCAGGCGGCGCGATCGACGCGCGGATCGGTGTGGGTATCGCTCGCGATCAATACGCGGTTTTCGGTGATGCACTGGCCCGACAAACTGCCGAGGCGCTTCAGGCGCAAGCCCGTGAATTCGGCGAGACTGCCGCTGGTCGCGCGGTAGACCATCTCCTCGCCCTCGATCATCTCGACCACCGCGCCACTGCCGGGGACAACGTTCAGAATTTTGTGCACGATCTGGTCGAGCAGGACTTTGGCGTCAAGCTGAGACTGCGCGAGCGTGCCCTGCATCAATACGATTTCGTTGAGCCGTGCGGCCTGCCACTCGACACGCTCCAGTGCGTCGCTGCGCAACCGCACTTCCTGTTCCAGCTGAGTGTTCAACAGATGCTGTTCGCCTTGTGCGTGCTCGAGTTTGCGCAACGAGGTTATGGCAAGCCAGTAGAGATAGGCGAACAGACACAGATCGAGAGCGGTAACCAGAATGATGGAGCGGTTAGACCAAGCCTGCAGGTGGCGCACGTCGCCCATCAACTTGGCGATGCTCTGTTCTTCGGCAAGGCCCATCGCGGCAATTTCGGCACGAATGCCATCCATCAATTTCTTGCCATGCTCGGCGCCGGCAATATCGATTGATTCATTGCGGCGACGCAACGAGATGCGATTTTCTTGAAAATCCGCGTGCTGCGCCGTCAGTGTTTGCAACGCCTGCCAGCGCTGCGTTTGCGCGGCGACGTCACTGACCAAAGGCCCCACGGCCGGAAGCAATTTCGCCAGCGCTTCGCGGCCTTTGTAATAAGGCCCGAGAAAGACGTCCTGCCCGGTGATCATGAAACCACGCTGTCCGGTTTCGGCATCCTGATAGGCAGACAGGAGCAATTGCAGTTGTTCCTTAACGTCTACGGCGGCGTCGGCTTCGGCGCGCTTAACGGTGACAAGGTGGGATATAACGAGGGGGATAGCTGCATCGGTGATTAGGATCACAAGTCCGAGCAGGATGCCGTATTTAAGTCGTCTTACCATTGGCGCGTACCATCTAGTCGGCGTTATGACCGCAAGTTTTTTTGTTTTCGGCTAGTTTGCCAGACGCTCTTGATCTCTGTGCACAGTACCAGACTTGTTCAGCTTTCGGCTCGCATCAACTACTGATGCCGCAGCACGGATCGGCTCTTTCTTTATTTCGCAGCGGCTGCGCGACCGATCAAAAACGGAGCAAGCGACGTGGTCAAAATCAAGCGCGGAGATGCAGCCGAATACCAGCGCCGGCTATCGAAAACCTATTACAGAAATCTATTTTTAACTTCACTCGTCGGGACCAGACAGGCGTCGCGCCCACCAAATATTTTGTAACGATTCTTTGCTACGACAGCATAATTCACAGCACTGAAGGACGATCACAGCACTGGAGAACGACCAATGACCACCGAAGAAACAAGCACCCACACGCACTACGAACAAAACAAACAAATAGCCCGCGCTTTTTTAGCGGCGATTGCGAACGGTGATCACGCGGCAATTGAACAGCTGCTGCATCCCGAGTTGACGTGGTGGGTACTTGGTTTCGGCGAATTCGATCGCACGAGTTTTATCGCGAGTCTGCATGCAACGATTGCGATGTCGAGCGAGCGGTCGCTGCAAATTATCGGCGTGACTGCGGAAGCGGATCGAGTGGCTGTCGAAGCCCTCGGCCACTTTCAAATGCCAACGACGGTTTACAGCAACACCTATCACTATTTATTTATCGTGTGCGATCAACAAATAAAAGTGGGCAAGGAATATTTCGATACAGCCGAAGCTGCGCGTGTGTTCACGCGATAATCATCGGCAAATAACGCATGAATCGCTTACACATAAACCACAACTACTGACCGCTGCTTAACTTCGATACGATCCTGAGAGAATACCTTGCCGGCAATTTTTACGCGGCGGCTATCGCATCGACAACAACTGGCAATTCGCCCTCGATATTTTTAATTTGTTCGATCGCAAAACCAGCGACATCGATTATTACTACACCTCGCGCCTCAACGGGGAAGCCGCAGAAGACATCGACGATCGACACTTTCATCCGGTTGAACCGCGCACTGTGCGTGGCAGCGTGGTTTACAACTTCTAAGGTACAGGCGGACATTCCTCTTCGTGCGGCAATATGTCGCACTCCAGCGGTTTTGCCGAATGTTAGGCTGCGCGGCTTCCCAAACTGTCCTTGGTGCGAGCTGCCCCGACCATGAAATTGCCCCGCCTTTCACTGTACACAGCGGTTATTGCCGCAATGACCACGTTTGTCTCAACTGAAACTTTCGCCTGTGCGAGCTGTGGCTGCACGCTTAGCACCGAGTGGGATAATTTAAGCTTTACCGGCGCTACCGGTTTTACAGTGGATCTGCGCTACGACTATCTGAATCAAAACCAATTGCGCAGCGGTACCAATACCATTTCTTCCACGGCAGCTAGCCAGCGACTCAATCGCGGTGACGCGCAGGAAGTGGAGGATTACACGAAAAACGATTACCTGACGCTCGGTCTGAATTACGCCATCAATGGCGATTGGGGTGTGAATGTGCAAATACCCTATATCAATCGCAGCCATGGCACGCTCGGCACAGCATCGGATGGCGTCACCCCGGGCGATGACGGCGGCCAGTACAAATCGGATACTTCCGACCTTGGCGATATTAAATTGGTGGGCCGCTATCAGGGCTTCAGCGAGCAACACAATTTCGGCATTTTATTCGGGCTGAAATTGGCGACCGGCAGCCACACTAAATACGGCACCTCCACCGACCTGACAGCACCCGAGCCCGTACTTATCGATCGCGGTCTGCAACCTGGCACCGGTACCACCGATGGCATCCTCGGCGCGTATTACACAGACAGCATTAATAAAGACTGGGATTACTTTGCGCAGGGCCTGTTCCAGAAAGCGCTGAACGCAAAGGATCAGTACAAACCCGGCGATGCGATCAATGTGAATCTGGGTGTGCGCTACCAGGAATTCGCGAGCTTTACGCCACAGCTCCAGCTAAATGCCCGTCACGTTGAACGCGACTCGGGGGCTAACGCCGATGTATTCAGCACTGGCGGCACGCTGATTTATTTGAGCCCCGGTGTATCGGTGCCGCTGACCAAGAAGGCGTCGATCTATAGCTTCGTGCAGTTACCTGTGTATCAGGACGTAAATGGCGTGCAATTGGCGCCACGCTACACGGCGTCTATTGGCGCTCGGTTTTCCTTCTGACGGAAACAAGTATTCAGTAGGTATTTATTAGGCATCTAGGATGGGTCCGGTGATGCCTTTAACAAAGGGATCACCAATGTTTCGAGCAACGAGCGATCGATCTTAGGCTCGCCAACGCTGCCGTCCTTACGCAAGAGCCCCTGACGATCGATAACAAACGTCATCGGCAGCCGCCATATTCTTCCATAGCCCTCAATATGCGCGTCGCGCGCAAATCCGGCGGGAAAACTGAAATCCCGCATGATGTCGCGCACGGCCTTTTCGTTTTGTGGTTCATCCATATTGATGGCGATCACTAATAAGCCATCGGCTTTGTGTTCTTTATAGAACTCATCGAGCGCGGGCATTTCCTGACGGCAAGGGCTGCACCAACTCGCCCAGAAATTCACGATCACCACTTTTCCTTTGCCGTCTGCCGCCAGATTAAAAGCACTTCCGTCGAGCGTGAGGGCAGACAGTGACGGCGCGGGCCGACCGACGGTCAACGAGGCCGCCAGAGTCGGGAACGCTTCAAGTAATAAAGCGCAGAGCAGTGCGTTCCGACACAGGATTAAGCCAGTGAGGAAACGGGGAGGCAGTCTATTCATCGGTTTCTCTTAAACACGTATGCATGAACTTAAAATCAAAGGGCAATTACTCGCGTGCGCACATTGTGGCTTTTTACATCGGATTGCGTCATTACAAAGGGCAACTGTTGCTGAGCATGTTGCGATGCATATCCGCAATGCTGCGGGTATTAAGCGGCATTAGATTATTGAACGCAGCCCCTTTGTACCGCCCAATTTCAATAATGAAGCTTTTTAAAAAGCAAACTCACGCTACTTACTTGTCGCTAAATTTATCCAATAAATTAGCCTTCCAAGTGAGCACCCTCTAATTGTTACTTTTACAAAAAACCCCTTAGAAACAGCGGAAAAACTCAAAGTTCTCAGCGCTTTTATAGATGGCTAGTGCGCGGTAAAAAAGCTATTCTTCGCCCCCCTCCACAATAAATTTCAACTCATGACAAATACATCTGATGACTCGGCTCTCTCCGCGAATAAACGCCTCCAAACAGGCGTCGCCGGCCTTGATGAGTTGCTTGGTGGAGGTTTAGTCGCCAACGGACTTTATCTGATTGAAGGCATGCCGGGAGCGGGCAAAACCATTCTCGCCAGCCAGATTGCGTTCAATATTGCGCGCAAAGGAATGCCGGTACTTTTTATTACGTTGATTGCCGAATCGCACGGAAAACTGCTGCGCCATTTGCGCGAATTTAGTTTCTTCGATGAAGAAGTATTCTCTCGGCAAATGGTAATGCTAAGCGGCTTCAACGAATTGATTACCGGCGGGCTGGATGCGCTGTTTAAATTTCTTGCTGAAAACGTCCGCCGCTATAAAACAACTTTTCTGGTTCTCGACGGTTTTGCCAGCGCCCGCGAATTCGCGGAATCGCCGCGCGCATTGGCGAGTTTTATTCACAACCTCAACACGTTATTAACGACCACCAACACCACCACATTATTGCTTGCCC
>JAQGNY010000023.1 GCA_028293825.1 Verrucomicrobiaceae bacterium | reverse complement strand
GAGGATTTCCTCGTTTTGAAGTGGGAGGGGGTACTTCAGAGGTAGGGGGGAGTACCTCTGAGGTGGGAGGGGGTACCTCTGAAGTAGGGGGGAGTACTTCTGAAGTAGGCGGCGATAGTTCGAAGAGGAGTCGGAGGGGTGGTCGAGGTAGGTATGCCGTTATCGAAACCGGCTACGGATAATGCGATTGCCCTATCCGCAGCCGGATCGAGTCCATACGGCGCAGCGATACGTACCGTAAGCAATGATATGTGCGCTATTTCACTGACAATGCACGGGAGCGACAAGCATGAGCAAAACGCCGACGAGTCACACCGATCAAGCGCGTGTTAAACCGTGGAACAGAAAAAACCCGTACGGCAACGGCAAGCACAAACACCTCAGCCCTGAGCAAAAAGCTAAGGCGAAACACCGCGCTGAGGCTGCCGGCAGACCGTATCCGAACCTGGTCGATAATATGTGGGCGGCGCGACAGCGGGAGGGTTCGTAGGGCGTACGGTAATGTCGCCAACCGATGTGGCCGAGCCGAGTAGGGTCGCGCTGTTGCGTTGGGTCTTCTCTCGTCGGTTGGAAAAGCGAGTTGGTCGGCTGGAGCGGCGCGCTGGCGAAAGGGGCTTAAGCACCTACATGCGGCGGCGGTTCGTCGTTTGACGGTTCGACATTTAACCTTTGGCAATGAGGTTATTGTGCTTAGGTACTCGAATTAATCCTCTGCCATTTCACTAACTTATCACCAAAGATTTCTGTAACAAAAACCCCGGCCGCAGCCGGGGTTTTTTAGCTCGAATATCGGTTAGAGGCCGCCGTAAATACCGCCGTTAACCTTCGGCAATCACTGCTTGGGCGCGGATAAACGCACCGTCGCCGACGTTAGAAATTCGCCATTCAACATAAAATTCAGTCGGTACGTTTCGCCGGTATTGCCGGGAATTAATGTCTCCATCACGAAGCTTTTTGTGCCCCTGTCGCCGGATATATCGACCGGCACCTCGGCCAATGCAGAGGGGTCGCCCGGGGTGCCGATCAATGCGACCAGCGCTACCTCCGCGTCGTCGTCGGCGCTTTTAAAATCGCGGTAGTTGATCTCCACCAGGAACGCCTTGCCCGGATTGCTGGCCACAAAGCGCTGGTCGATCATCGTGCCCGGCGTTACCGAGGCCACGCGAATTTGCGGTTTGGGCGGCGCAGCAGGCGCGGCCGGCTTCTTAGCGATTTCTGCGGCGGCGTTGGCTGGCAGTGAAACAGTGCGAGGTGACGAAACAACAGCCTGAGGTGGAATAGAAGCCGCGCGAGGTAACGCAGCGACAGGCGAAGATAAATTAGTAACAGGTTGAGTTGCGACAGGCGGTGCTGCAATGGCTGTGGGTGATGGTGTCGCGGGTTGTGGCTGCGGTTGTGACTGTTGCTGCGGCGAAGCTAGCGCTGCGGGGGGTGACTCGATGACAGGTGCTTTCGCGAGCGATTCTCCGGCCAATGGCTGTTGGGTTACAGGCGCCGTACTGGGTTCTTCGCCTTGAGGTTCGCGCTGGGCTTCGCGTTGAATTTGACCGCTGCGCGCGAGCAGGGATTTATAGCGCGGGTTGTCTGCCAGCCACGGAAATAACCGGGAAACTATGCCGAGCGCTCGAAAAGACGCTGGATCGGGTTCGCCCGCCATGATGGTTTCAAGCTGCGACAGGCTTTGTTCCTGCAGCCGATTGAGTGCGGCCAGCGCCGCTGCATCGGTCGGATTGGCAGCGAGCTTCGAGCGATACACTTGCACGAGCTGCTCTAGCAACTCCGGGCGGTCGCTAAGGGATATATCGGCGATAGGCACGGATACCGCCGCCGGGCTTTCAGTAGCAGGGACTTCTTGCGGCGCCACGGGGAGAGCAGCAACGGCTGGCGGCGTGCTAGTGGATGTATTCGGAATGGCGGGAGCCGCGACCTTTTGCTCCACCCACGTCAATACGGTGCTAAGACCATTCGGTAGCGCGCGACCGCTCTTAGTGGTGAATACGAAGGCGACGCCGGTAGTGACGATTAGAACTAATACGAGAAAGCTTATTAAGCCAAAGGGAAGATGCCGGCGGCGCTTGGAAGACAAACTGGTTTTGCTGCGTCCGCTTGGACGATCCATGGTCTCGCGCTGCGGCGGACTGCCGTAGTCGCCTCTAGACGCTGCTATCTGCCGCTCGATAGCGGAAGGTCGGGCGGTCGGCGCGTCTGAACTGTCTACTCTCATGCTATCCGCTCTGATACCGTCGATGTCGTCGAAGGTGGTGTCTTCCGAGTCCAGGTGTTTCATGCCGTACTCCTCTCAACCGTTGCTCCTGCCAACCTTTGCCGCTCTCAACCTTTGTCCCTGTCAATCTTTGCCTCTATCAACCTTTGCGGCTCCCAACCTTTGCCCCCATCAACCCTTAGAGGGGTTGGCAATCGCTGGAGGATTGGTGCGGCCAGGCATCTTTGTCGCAGGAATGGTATCTCGGATAGCGCTATTCGCCTAACCGACGGCCCCTTTTTGCCCATCCGGATGCCCCGCTTTGCACTTCTCAATGAGACCCCTTTCCGTCTTCAATAGAGGCGATCCTTGTTAAGATTATCAGTTCGACTGTTTGATCCTGGACGTGGTTATTAGGCAAACCGATGTCGACCAACAGTCGGAAACGTAAATTCCGGCCATAAAAAAACCCGGCCGAGGCCGGGTTTTTAGTGGATCGAGGGTCGGTTAGAAACCGCCGCCGAAGCCGCCCATGTCTGGGTGGTCGCCACCACCTGCAGGAGCAGGCTTGTCTTCTGGTGATTCAGCGATCATTGCTTCGGTGGTCAACAACAGCGAGGCAACCGATGCTGCAGCTTGCAGCGCAGTACGGGTTACTTTAGCCGGGTCGAGAATACCGAATGCAATCATGTCGCCGTATTCGCCGTTGGCCGCGTTGTAACCGAAGTTACCGGTGCCTTGACGTACTTTGTCGACAACAACCGAAGGCTCGTCGCCGGAGTTGGCAACGATCTGGCGGATTGGCGCTTCCATCGCACGCAGCGCAACTTTGATACCGATGTTCTGGTCTTCGTTTGCGCCTTTCAGGCCACGGATTGCTTCAACCGCACGGATCAGCGCAACGCCGCCGCCGGGAACCACGCCTTCTTCAACGGCTGCGCGGGTGGCGTGCAGCGCGTCTTCAACGCGGGCTTTCTTCTCTTTCATTTCGACTTCGGTAGCTGCGCCAACTTTGATTACCGCAACGCCGCCAGCGAGTTTCGCAACGCGCTCTTGGAGTTTTTCACGGTCGTAGTCGGACGTGGTGTTGTCGAGTTGTACGCGAATTTCTTTCACGCGCGCTTCGATATCACCGGCTTTGCCAGCACCGTCAACGAGAATGGTGTTTTCTTTGTCGATGGTCACGCGTTTCGCACGGCCTAAATGCTCAAGCGATGCGGTTTCGAGATCGAGACCAACTTCTTCGGAAATCACGGTTGCGCCAGTCAGAATCGCGATGTCTTGCAGCATGGCTTTGCGGCGATCGCCGAAACCAGGTGCTTTAACAGCAGCGACTTTGATGATGCCACGGATATTGTTAACAACCAGCGTTGCGAGTGCTTCGCCTTCGACGTCTTCGGCAACGATGGCCAGCGGACGCGATGCTTTAGCAACTTGCTCGAGCAGCGGCAGCAGATCGCGAATCGAGGAGATTTTTTTGTCGACCAGCAGGATGAACGGGTCTTCCAGCTCAACAACCATTTTGTCTTGTTTGTTGATGAAGTAAGGGGACAAATAGCCGCGGTCGAACTGCATGCCTTCAACGATATCGAGTTCGTTGTCGAGGCCGGTGCCTTCTTCAACGGTGATAACGCCTTCTTTACCGACTTTTTCCATCGCGTTAGCGATGATGTTGCCGATATTGTCGTCGCTGTTAGCCGAGATCGAGCCAACTTGTGCAATCGATTTAGTATCGGTGCACGGCGTTGCCAATTTTTTGATTTCTTCAACAGCGGCGATAACTGCTTTGTCGATACCGCGTTTCAGATCCATTGGATTGGCGCCGGCTGCAACCGATTTCAAACCTTCGCTAACGATCGATTGAGCCAATACGGTCGCGGTGGTGGTGCCGTCACCGGCAGTGTCGGACGCTTTCGAAGCAACTTCTTTCACGAGCTGTGCGCCCATGTTTTCGAATTTGTCTTTCAGTTCGATTTCTTTCGCTACGGAAACGCCGTCTTTAGTAACGGTTGGCGCACCGAAGGATTTTTCGATAACTACGTTGCGGCCTTTTGGACCGAGCGTTACTTTCACCGCGTCGGCAAGGATATTTACACCCTTGATCATTTTCTGGCGCGCGGAATCGCCAAATTTTACTTCTTTAGCTGCCATGGTTAAGTCCTTCCTCTCTCAAAGCGGTGGATGGGGCGATGGAGATTACTTCTCGATCACGCCGAAGATTTCGGTTTCGCTGAGGATGATCAGCTCTTCGCCATCGATTTTGATGGTGTTGCCGGAATACTGGCCGAAGATGATCTGGTCGCCGGCTTTCAGGCTGACCGGACGCAGTTCGCCGCTATCCAACAACTTGCCATGACCTACGGCGATAACTTCGCCCTGGTTTGGCTTCTCTTTTGCGGAACCCGGCAGCACGATGCCCCCTGCGGTTTTTGTTTCCTCTTCCTTGCGACGTACAACTACGCGGTCGTATAAAGGACGAATCTTCATGTTGCCAATTCTCCCAAGTTTCTGTTGGTTAACAGATCGGTGGATTAAACGGATTTGCGGTTAAGCAAGATTGAATCGCCGGCTTGACCGGGGATGCACGCCAATATGGGGGTCACAATCCCGAATTCAAGTCCTGCGTTAGCACTCTATGTAAGAGAGTGCTAATCATAATGGCGAGCGTGGTCGAGTCAAGCGGCAAAACACGGCAGTGCGCAAATCAGCGCGAACGCCTCCTCTTTGTGCAAAGTTCGCCTTAAATAAATCGATCGGATCGAAGCAGTGTCCTGCGTTGCCGCTAAGCTCATGACGGCCGGGGACTTTAATACATCGGTGCTTTTAAAAAGCGCTTGGTTTGGCAATTGCTTGCTCGCTTTAAGAGCTGCAATAATCCGCCGCATTTTGCGCTCCACCCCCAATTCAATAGGCGGAAATCGGAATGAACGTACAAGATAAAGTGATCGCGGTGACAGGCGGCGGCCAAGGACTTGGTCGCTCGATGGCACTAGCGCTCGCTGCGAAAGGCGCGAAACTGGCGCTGATCGATCTCAACCAAGCCAAACTCGACGAAGCCGTGGCGCTGTGCAAAGAAGCCGGCGGCGATGCGCGTTCGTATTTGGCGAACGTTGCCAAGGAAGACGATGTCATCCGTGTGTTCGACGCCATCGTTGCCGACTTCGGCAATATTCACGGCCTGATCAACAACGCGGGCATTTTGCGCGACGGCTTTTTGATCAAAGTAAAAGACGGCGAAATCGTGAAAAAGATGAGTCTCGCCGAGTGGCAGGCCGTCATCGACGTCAACATGACCGGCGTATTCCTGTGCGGGCGCGAAGCGGTCGAGCGCATGATCAAGCTCGGCACCAAAGGCGTCATCATCAATATTTCCAGTTTGTCGAAAGCCGGCAACATGGGCCAAACCAATTACTCGGCGGCAAAAGCCGGCGTAGCGGCGATGACGGTGACGTGGGCGAAAGAATTAGCGCGTTATGGCATTCGCTCGGCGGCAGTGGCGCCCGGCTTTATCGCCACCGAAATGGTCGCGAGCATGAAAGAGGAAGCACTGGAAAAAATGGCGGAAGGCATTCCACTGCATCGCTTGGGCCTGCCGGAAGAAATCGGCCACACGATTATTTATATCTTGGAAAACGACTATTTCACCGGCCGCGTAATAGAAATGGATGGCGGCATCCGCATCTGATCGAGCTTATCGGCGGCCGTGCAATGCGGCCGCTCACCAGTCGTAATTCAAACCAAACAACCAGATTCGATCCATCGCGTGCGCTTCATCGGCTGGAATATTTGCGTAATCGAATTTCAATTTCGCCTGCGCGGTCAAGCGTCCAATCACCGGTAATTTAAAGCCCGTTTCAGTCTGCACGCGCCAATCGCCGTTGCGATCGAATAATTGCAGATAGGTGTTGCGATGAAAAAATTGCAGCCCGAGTGCATTCAATTGATAGGTGAAATCGGTGCTCTCGCGAAACACCATCGCTTTGCGATTGTCGTTGTTCGCATATTCTTCCGTCTCGTAACCGACACCGCCATCGACCGACAAGCGAATCAGATCGGTATCGAAAAACTGATAACCCAAACCACCGCCGAGCAGCTTGCGACTTTCGAGGCTCTGGAAGACGTTGCGCTCCCAGCTGCCCAATCCGTTTACGTACCACTTGTCGCTGAAGAAATGATCGTACTGATATTCGAAGCGCAGATCGTCGCGTGTTTTCAGCTCCGATTGCGTCTGCTCATCGTAGGTCGCAATGACGGTGTGACGAACGCTGCCGCGCCGCGCCGATACTTTTAAATCGAGTTCCAAATCCTGCTCGTTGGTGTTGCCCGCCGCGTCTTTGGCCGATGCACTGATGTAGCCGGTGTGCTGCCAGATATCGCGTTTAATCAGCGGCCGCGCCGATACTTTGGTGACCTGTTTCCAACTGTTGAGCGGCGCTTCGCCCTCTTTGCAATTGAGCAATTGGGCGTTGTCGCCGCGAATTTGCAGCTGGCACTCGCTGAGCTGTCGATGTGCATCGAGCTCGACCTGAAATAAATCGCGCGCCTCGATCGAGACCACATTAATTTGCGGCACCACAATTTCGCCGGCCATATCCGATTGCCAGCGCAACTGGCCGTCAGTGATAACGATTAATTCACCGCTGATGCGATCGCCATTGATCAGCACCAGAACACCGGCGTTGGCTGCCGCGCTGAACAGCGTGAAAACGAGCACGAACCAGTACACTAATTTTTTTCGAAGCAATTCTTTCTGTGCCATAGCGAAGGAGCGCTGCATAAAATGGAAGAAATGAATTCTATGAATCCGCACTCCACTACGAGCGAATCGGATTAATAGCTAATTGCGGGTGAATAACGATGACGACTGCCACTGTGACGGACGCATATCGCGAGCAAATCTGGAAAATCGTCCACAGCATACCGCAGGGAAAAGTGAGCAGCTACGGCGCAGTGGCGCAGTACGCCGGTTTGCCACGCGGTGCTCGGCTGGTCGGCCGCATTCTTTCGCAGTTACCCAGCGGCAGCGCACTGCCATGGCATCGCGTGGTCAACGCCAGTGGACGCATCACCTTCCCACTTGGCTCGGACAAATATCGCGAGCAGCGCGAGCGCCTAATGAGCGACGGCGTTATTTTGCGCAACGATAAAATCGATTGGAAATTATTCGGCTGGGATGGTTCGCACGGAAGCTGACCAGGGCGCCACCTTAAACAGCATCAACATGCCGGGCAGCGCCAGCGCAAAGCACAGCAGATAAAAATCGAACCAGCCCAGCGCCTCGACCAGATAGCCGGCACTGGCACTGATCAGCGAGCGCGGAATCGCCATAAAACTGCTGAATACCGCGAGCTGTGTCGCGGCGTAGGCCGGATGCGTTTGCGAGGCAATGAACGCAATTAACGCCGCCGAACCCACCCCGACACCAAACGCTTCCAGCGCAACCACAAACCCCAGATCAAGCAGACGCGTCGAATTGTCGATTCCGTGCATGTCGTGGGACGACAACCACGCGAACCCCAAAATACTCAGCATTTGCACCGCGCCAAAAAGCCATAGTCCGCGGCCGATGCCGAGACGCAACATCCACACCCCGCCGAGCAAGCCACCACCGACACTGCCCCACAAGCCGGCATTTTTTGCGATCAGGCCGATTTCGGTTTTGCTGTAACCCATGTCGAGATAAAACGGCGTCGCCAGCGATGTGCATAGCGCATCGCCGAGTTTGTAAAAAAACAGAAATCCAAGAATCCACAGCACGTGGGACCAGCCGGCGCGGCCGATAAACTCGCGAAACGGTTCGATGACGGCAGCGCGCAAGGTTTTTGGCTGTATCGCAGCGTCAGTTACTTCCCGCACGCACAGCGTCATTAAGATACCCGGCAGCAGAAACAAGGCGGTGATAAAAAACACCTGCGACCACGGCAAATGATCGGCCAGAATCAGCGCCAGCGACCCCGGTACCAGCCCAGCAATACGGTAGGCCGAGATATGAATGCTGTTGCCGAGCCCGAGCTCCTCGTCCCTCAACAGCTCGCGCCGAAACGCGTCCACTGCAATGTCGAAGGTCGCTGAAAACACCACCACCGCGAGCACAAGCAGCGTGACCGGGTGCATTAGAAAAGCGGCGATCGACGCCCAATCAAGCGCGTATGACGACACTTCGCTTCCGCTGCGCAGCATGGTTGGCGCACTCAGTCCAACGGGAGAGACACTGCCCAACGAAGCAATTGTCACCAGCAGCACCAGCAGCGCGAGCACCATCCAGCCGCGACGACGCCCCAATGGCAGCGCGTAACGGTCCACCAGCGGCGACCACAGAAACTTCCATGTATAGGGCAGCTGAATCAATGTCAGCAAACCGATGGCTTTTAAATCGATGTGCTCGCTACGAAGCCAAGCTGGCACTAAATTCAGCAGAAAAAAGAGCGGCAATCCCGAGCTGAATCCGGTAAAAATACAAATTAGCATACGGCGGTTGAAGATCGCGCGGCTAAGCGGTTCGGCGGTCATGCATCCGTATCCCAAAAAGCGGCTAGTGTTGTTAACCGGCGAACATTTAGCAATGCCTGTCAAAATATCGAACACCGCTAGACGACAATAAAACGTCGCGTTAGATAAATTTTTTAATTTTCTCTTTGAATAGCTAGCATTCGAAACTATAACTAAGTGGCCGCAAAACAATATTGGTAGAGGATTTGGCGAATAACATCATGAACGAACCAAAAATTACCCCCCAAGCTGTGAAGAAAATCGAAAGTGCCCTCGAGGAGCGCAAGACCAAGCGCGACCGTCGTGGCACTACTCCCGCACCTGAAGAAGCCTTTGACGGGTCTGATCGTCGCAAGGGCATCGATCGTCGCGATCTCGACGAGAAGTAACAGACACTCGCCGTTGGCGGCACCGACCTGGTCCTCTGTGTCGTCGCGGTTTTTATTAGCGCTATCACACACCGTTTTAACCCCCAAAGTCGCCATCGCGTCAGTAGTGGCTTCGAGCAAAAAAAAGCCTGTACACTCGCGCCTCTGTCATGTTCGAGCACCCAGCAGAACGGAGCGTTGTCATGAGTAAGGATATCGATCCCGACGCCACGTGGATGAGCACTTCAACGCTCATGACGCGGCATCTTGCCCTCGGCCTGTTATATCGCGGCCACGAATATTCACTGCTGCCCGCCGATACACCGTTTGTTATCGGTCGCGACGATTCCAGTAATTTATGCGTCAGCAACGAGTACAGCTCGCGCCGCCACTGCGCGATCGAGTTCCGCGATGCGAAATTTGTGTTGTGCGACGACAGTACCAACGGAACGTATCTGCGCCTGGGCCGAGCGGAAAATTTGCGCGTTCATCGCGAAGCCGCACCATTGGCGGGTCGCGGTTGTTTCAAGCTGGGAAAAAACTTCGGCAGCGACGATCCGGATTTAATTCACTTCGTTATTCGAGAAACGCTGGCCGCGGAATAACGCAGCCTTCCACGCCGCCTGATCAGCCCTGAAATTTACTCATCGACTAATCATTGCTGATTTTTACTGGAATCCAGCGGCTCATGATGTGCTCAAACATCTGCAGGGTTTGCGCTTCGCGCAGCGCGGTATTTAAGCGCTCACGCAATTGCGGATTGGTCTTGCTCACCGCCCAAGCGAAATAATCGTCGGTAAGCGGGCGATAAAAACTGAGCAAGCTCGAATATTGACGCTCAGTGGCGATGCGCCAGCTGGTCGTCGGCGCATCGATAAACACATCGATGCGCTTGGCCAACAGCGCTTGTAAACACTCTTCACTGCTCGCGCACGGCACCGCAGTGGCGTGGCTTAAGTCCGCTTTCACGTAATCGGCTGAGGGCGTCCCGCTCACAAATCCAATGTTGTAACCGCCCTGGGTCAACGCGGCGCCGCGAAAGCGCGTCACATCGTCGGTTCGAATAATTTGCATCAGCCCCGAATGCAGATACGACTGCGTGAAGTCCGCCGCTTTTTCTCGCTCCGGCGTGACCGTCAAACCGTCCATCACCAAGTCGACTTCACCGCGCGCGAGTGCCGGCAGCAATTCTTCGCGCGCCAGCACTCGAAACTGCAACGGCTGGCCCAAGCTGGTCTGTAATAGCCGCGCCAGATCGGCTTCGAGGCCAACGATCTTGCCTTCGGACTGAAAGATCAGCGGTTTATTGTCGGCACTGGTACCGACGCGGAGCGCAACTTGATCGCCAAAAGCCGTAAAGGCGAGCAAAGAAAAAATACTTCCACACAATAGCGATAGCCATTTCACGACGAAATCTCTCCTTTTTATGTTTCTAAATATTGCAGCAATTCGGCATAAAGGCTCTAACGCGGCACCTACGACGCGTAATAAAGCAGTTGCAGTTAATTTGGGACAAGCATCACACTTAGCGAGAAATTGCGTTAGGTAGAAATACCTACTACTCGCAGTTTGAACAGCTCCCTACAATGCGGTGGATTAAGCGCCTTAAGCTGCCTGTACGGATTTACCGCAAGGTCGTAAGTACATGAGCTAATACCGACGTTATCGCTCTGTTTCTACACTTCCCAACGTGTTCGAACATTGACGATATGGAGAATAAACAGATGTTGGTACTTTCGCGACGTCTCGACGAAACATTGATTATCGGTGATGACATAAAAATTACCGTGCTCGGCATTAGCGGTAACCAAGTACGCTTAGGAATTGCAGCTCCAAAAGAAGTCAGCGTGCACCGCGAAGAAGTGTATTTACGCATAAAACAGGAAGCGGCTGATCAGACCGCTATCAATGCTTAGCCGACTGCACCAGCAGCGGTAAGCCCTCCCGGAGAAAAGTAAAAATGTTGGTACTATCCAGACGTCTAGGCGAAACGCTGATCATTGGTGATGACATCAAAATTACCGTGCTTGGCATTAGCGGTAATCAAGTACGCCTCGGCATCGCAGCGCCCAAGGATGTAAGCGTGCATCGCGAAGAAGTTTATCGGCGAATTCAAGACGAGCAGGGCCAACCTTCTCCACAAAGCAACGATTCGGGCAATCAGTAATTCACCGCAGCGATAACCGCGTCCGTTATTTCTGCTCCGCAGGCGGCAACCGACAGTAAAACGTCGCGCCGCCTTCGGTGTTGTTGTAACAGCCTATTTCACCGCCGTGCGCCTGCACGATGCTCTGACATATCGAAAGCCCAATACCCATCCCGGTCGCTTTAGTCGTATAGAAAGGCCGAAATAGCTGCGCCAGCACCGCATCTGATACACCGCAGCCGCGGTCAATGACACGAAAGCTCACCTTGCCGTCGTCCATACCGGTTTGCACCACCACGCCTAAATGCTGATCCTTCGCGTCGTGCATCGCCTCCATCGCATTGCGCAGTAAATTCAATGCCACCTGCTGAATTTGGATGACATCGACCGCCACTAGCGGCAACGTGTTTTCGAATTCGAGATGGATCGACACATCGTTGATGCGCGAATCGACTTCGGCCAGCGACACCACCTCCTGCAGCAATTGATTGATATCGATTTCCGTGCGGCCGATATCCGGCTTCTTAACGTAGCTGCGCAGCCGCTTGATCACTTCCGACGCGCGCACCGCCTGCGTGTTGACCTTGTCCAGCAAATCGACCAACTTGGCGCGATCAAGCTCGTCGCGTTCCAGCAAACGTTTGCCGACTTGCGCGTAATTCACCACCGCCGTCAGCGGCTGATTCACCTCATGCGCAATCCCCGCCGCCATTTCCCCAGAGCTGCTCAGACGCTCCATATGCGCCATGTGCTGACGCTGGCTTTCCATCTCTTCGCGCGCCACGCGCAGGGCTTCTTCGTGTTCCAGCCATTCGCTGATATCGCGCATCACGAGCACCGCGCCATCGCCATCGCGCGGCGAGAATGTCAACGCCACCGCCAGGAAGCTGCCATCGCGCCGCCGCACCATTTCCATCTCGTTGTGCAGCTTGTGCCGCAGCATGTAGGCGCGGCCGAACAGCGAGCGCTCACCGCCGCTGCCGGCATTCTGGAAAATCGGCAGGCCTTCTAGCAGCTCGCCAATAATATCGGCCGCCGGCCAGCCGGTGATTTGGCTGGCTGCCGGATTGATATAGGTGATGCGGCCATCGCGATCGAGGCCGATGATGCCTTCGTCGATGGCATTCAGGATTTGCTGGTTTTCGACTTCCAGTTCGTTATTGCGGCGCGCGAGTTCACGCTCAAGCCGATGAATCTTGATGTGCGTGCGCACGCGCGCGACCACCTCATCCGACTGAAACGGCTTGGCGATGTAGTCGACGCCACCGACCGCGAATCCGCGCACCTTGGCCTGACTGTCGCCGAGTGCGGAGAGGAAAATCACCGCGACATTGGCCGTTTCCGGCGATGCTTTGATGCGCTGGCAAACCTCAAACCCATCCATGCCCGGCATCATCACGTCGAGCAAAACCAGCAAGGGTTTTGCACGCTGCACGATCTCCAACGCGGTCTCGCCGTTTTTGGCGATCAGCAGCCGATAGCCGCAGCCCTGCAAGGTTTTGTAGAGAATTTGCAAATTGATGGGGTTGTCGTCGACCAGCAAAATCTGTTCATTTCCGGCTTCAATTTCTGCCACTACGAATATCCTTCTTCATCGATGCGCTTCACAGCGAAGCGCGGTTTGGAGCCAGTAAATCGCGCACGGCGTCGATATCAAAGTTATCGAGTAAGTGTTCGACGTGCTGCGCTAAAGCTCTCAGTTCGGCGCTGCCGTTGCGCAATGGCGCCAGCGCGGCGCGCATGGCTTCCACATCACCGAGCGCAACTGCAGCATGCAATTCTTCGATCAACGGTCCCGGCAAACGTGTATCGGCCACCGCCAGCGGTGTCGAATTGGTCATTTCAACGGTGCGCAGCGGCAACTGCAAATGCTGCGCGACCTTGGCCAGCAACTCGCCGACACGCACCGGCTTACTGAGAAAGTCGTCGCAACCCTGCGCTTTCATGCGCGCGATGACATCGGGAAACACGCTGGCCGACACCGCAATAACAATCGTGTCGCGCAGCAACGGATCATTTTTGATGGCGGCAGTCGCGGCAAAACCATCCATTACCGGCATGCGCACATCCATCAACACCAATGGCAGCGGGCGGGCGCGCAATTGATCCAGCGCATCTTGCCCGTGTTCGGCGCCGACCACTTCGACGCCACTGGCGCGCAACATACCCGACAATACCTGGCGATTAACCGGATTGTCGTCCACTACCATGACCGTGACTTTGTCGGACCCGGTGTCGATCATTTGGTAGGCCGAGCGCGGCGGACTCGGCAAACGCGCCACCGCGCTGCGCTCGAATGCTAAATTAAACGAAAAACAGCTACCTGCGCCGGGCGCGCTCTGTACGGTTAAAGTGCCGCCCATCGCTTCGCACAGGCGCAGGCTGATCGGCAAACCCAAGCCAGTGCCGCCGTGCGAACCGGGCAACTGCTGAAATGGCTCGAAGATTTCACGCTGTTTGCTCAACGGAATACCGATGCCGGTATCGCAAACCTGGAATAGCAACTCGTTATCGCCGCGCAGCGCGACCTTCAGGGTGATGCCGCCGGTGCGCGTAAACTTCACCGCATTGCCGAGCAGATTGACCAGAATCTGGCGCAGCTTGACCTCGTCGACCAGTGCATTTACCGGCACCGCCGCGTCGATATCGAGCCGATATAGCAGCCCTTTTTCGTCGACACGCTCGCGCACAATGGTGCTGACATTTTCGAGCAGATCGTATAAATCGCAGGCGGTCGGTTGGATTTCGATAGTGCCGCTTTCGATCTTGGCCAGATCGAGCACATCGTCGATCAGTGTCAGCAAATGTTGACCGCAACTTTCGATGGCGCTCAAATTGTGGCGCTGCTCGGTCGATGCGGTTTGGTCGCGCAGCAGGATCTGCGCATAGCCGAGCACGCCATTGAGCGGCGTGCGCAACTCGTGACTGATGCTCGATAAAAACAGACTTTTCGCGTGATTCGCATCTTCGGCGGCGATGCGCGCGGCGATCAAATCCTGCTCCATTTGTTTGCGCTCGGTGATTTCAGTCAGCGTTCCCAGCGCGTGCAACGGCCTGCCGCTGAAATCTTTGCCGACGACGCCGCCGCGCGATAGAAACCAGCGGTATGAACTGTCGCTCGCGCGCAATCGAAACTCGATGCTTAAGATGCCGGCGCTTTCGACCATAAATTCGCGCGCACGCCGCGCGGCGCCCACATCATTGGGATGGACCCATTCCGCCCACTCGGCAAAATCGATATTGCGCGCCTCGCGATCGAAGCCCAGCTGCGCGAATAAGCTGCCGCTCAATGTCACCGTGGAGTCGCGCAGATCGACATCCCACAAGTGAATATTGGCGACATTTAAGGCTTTTTCGAAACGCTGCTCGCTGTCGCGCAGCGTATTTTCGATGCGATTGCGCTGCTCGATCATGCGGTTTGCATCCAGCGCCAGTTGCTCGAATTCGACGTAGGGCAATCGCTCCACATCGATGGCAGTGGAAAACCGGCTGGCGGCGGAAAAGAACGCGGTAAAACTTTGCAACGCATCGCGTGTGCGCAGCGCTAAACGCCGCGCAATCGCCAGCGCGACGATCACCAGCGCGAGCATGCCGAAAGCACCAATCGCAATGCGCTCGGTGATGTGATGCTGCAACTCCTGGCGCCGCTGCTCAATGCTGGCGTCGATTTTGTCGAGAAAATAACCGGCGCTGATCATCCAATGCCAATTCGGGTATTCGCGCAAATACATCAGCATCGGCACTGCGTGGCCAGTCTCCAACCGCGGCCGCTGTACGGTTAAAAAGCCGCCTTCGGGATTGGCAAAGCGGTCGCGAATCTGTTGGCTGAAAGCGGGGTTTATGGCATCGGCGCGCGCAAATAAATTCTCGTTATTTTTCGGATCGTAGCTGTCGAAAATCACGTCGCCGTGCTGATCGCCGATGGTGACGACGATGTCGTCGAGCGTGGTTGCCAGACGCGACAACTCATCGTGTTGAACCGTGGACACGCGATCGTCGATATAGCTGACTGCGCCCAGATAAATATCGAGCGGTGGGTAGTAACGAACATATTGCAGCGTGAGATAAGCGTCGGCTGCATTGCCCTGTCGGTTGTACCAAACCTCTAAAAACCCTTCGCCGCGATGCTGCGCCATTTCTTGCAGTTTGCTGCCGAAATGCACGCCGTTGGCGTCGATCAATTCATCGACGGGCCGCCCTTCGCGCTCCGGATACACTGGCATTAATAAGATCTTGCCGTCGCCCGCCGTCATAAAATAATGGTCGCGACCGCTGCCGAAACGAATCGGCGCCAGCAAATCATGCGCGCGACTCAAGACTGTGATGCGATCAACTCCGGCTTTTTGATAACGCAATAAACTATCGAGCTGAGCAATTCCGTTGTCGACCGAACGTCGCAGCGCCGTGCGCTGTCGACCGTCGATTTCGGTGCGCTCAAACTCCAGACTATTAACCAAGTCGTAAACACGCCTACGCAACGTCTGTTGCTGCATTTCTATGTAGCTGTCGCGCCACGCATTGCTCTGCTCTTCGAACTGCTGACGCTGATCGGAGATCCACAAATATCCCAGCAATAGCGCCGGCAGTAGCGCCATGATGACGAGACTGAGCAAATATATTTGGCTCATGCTGCGTTTGCCGGGCATTCCTTTTCCTCCCTTTTATTTGCAATGCGGCAGGGATGCGATATTTTCGCTATGGTTATGTAACAATTCCCCGACTCTGAAGAATAGTAGTGGGTCGGCCCACCCGGTATACGTAGTTTTACGCAACGCGCTAACTAATACAGTGTAGGCAGTTCGAATGATGGCAACTGGAGGTCGACATGAATGTTGACGCAGCGAAAGTTTATATCGTCGAGGATGACGATGCTGTGCGGGAATCGTTACAGCTGGTTCTGGAATCGGTCGGTTATAAAATCAAAGCGTTCGCCAATGCCAATGCATTTTTAGATGCGTATCACGGCGATATGGCGGGCTGTCTGGTGCTCGACATCCGTATGCCGGGCATGAATGGCATGGAGCTGCAACGCAAGCTCAATGAACGCAATTCAATTTTGCCGGTAATTTTCGTTACCGGTCACGGCGACGTGCCGATGGCCGTCGAAGCGATGCAACAAGGCGCCCTCGATTTTGTGCAGAAACCTTACCGCGAGCAGGAGCTGCTGGAAAAAATCGAGCGCGCATTTAAAGTCGATCTCGATAATCGCGAGAGCCTGCAGCAACGTCAGGTAATAGCCACGCGACTGCAAAATCTGACGCCACGCGAACTCGATGTGCTGCGTTTAATGATCGAAGGCAAAGCCAACAAAGTGATCGCGATCGATCTCGATATCAGCCAACGCACGGTGGAAATTCATCGCGCGCGCGTAATGGAAAAACTCGAAGCACATTCGCTGGCGCATCTGGTGCGCATGGTGATGGCGGTGGATTCCGCACTACTGCATCCGCCCACAACAAATTCCTGAACGAACTGCGCAGTGGAAAAATCGATGTTTGAAAACGAACCGCTGCAAGAAGCCACCATCGATTGCCCGTACTGCGGCGCGCAATTTTCCGCGCTGATCGATTACAGTGCGGGCGAAAGCAATTACATCGAAGATTGCGCTGTGTGTTGTCAGCCGATTGAATTTTATTTGCGCGCGCAACACGATGGCGAATTACAGTTGAGTGTGTTGCGCGAAGACGAGATTTATTGAAGCGTATTGATCCGGTGATCGAGCGCACCGAGCGCACGCATCAATCCCATCACATCTAAATTTCCGCCACCAAAAAACTCTTCTGCCAGCGGCTTTATTTCACAGCGGCCGGGTGGCAATTGCTCGGCATTCATCAACGCATACATGCGCGGTAAAAAAATAAATTGCAGCCACTGCGGCAGCGTTAATGTGTCAACGCAAAACGGCTCGGTGCTTGCCAAAGCTTGCGGCGTTGGCGGTTCAGCATCCCATAAGCGCAAGCGCCGCAATTCAGCTTCGATATCGATCAACAACGACGCGACTTCAACGTACACAGACATCAACGCCCTCCGCTATTTTCAGCGCGTAATTTCCTGTTTGAACGGCGGCAGCGATGCGAGAATCGCGCGCCCGTATTGCTTGGTGACAATGCGTCGATCTAACAATGTGATTCTGCCGCGATCGCTTTCCGAGCGCAGCAAACGGCCGCTGGCCTGCACTAATTTCAATGCCGCATCGGGCACCGCGATTTCCATAAACGCGTTGCCGCCGCGCGATTCGATCCACTCCGCCAACGCGGCCTCGACCGGCTCATCCGGCACCGCAAACGGAATTTTCGCGATGATCACGTGCTGGCAATAGGCACCCGGCAAATCCACCCCTTCGGCGAAACTGGCGAGCCCGAAAATAACCGAGCCGATGCCGGCATCGATCTGCGCGCGATGGCGCGTCAGTATTTCGTGCTTGCTGAAGGTGTCCTGGCGCAGAATTTTTTCCTGCCAGCTCGCGTCAAGCTCTGCAAAAACCTGCTCCATTTGTTTGCGCGACGCGAACAACACCAAGCTGCCTTCGTCGCCATTTAATAAGCGCGGCAACATTTCAACAACCATATCGGTGTGCTTTTGCGGATCGGTCGGATCGGCCGACATCGGCGGTACGCTGAGCACGCCGGCAGTCGCATGATCGAATGGGCTCGGCACCACCGCGAATTGAGCATCTTTCGGCACGCCGGAACGCATCGCGAAACGATCGAATTTGCCGAGCGCTGTCAGCGTTGCCGATGTGACAATCGCGCCCGCGCAACGCGACCATAAATGATGCGACAAGGTGCCTGCTGCAATAATCGGACTGCAATGCAATTCAATATCGAGCATGCCGGCATTGCTTTCGATACCGGCAATCCAACGCGCGCGCGGCGGTTTTTCGTCGCCGGCATCGCGTGCGTAATAAAACCATAATTCGCGATTGGCATCGGCGCGCGCACGCAACATTGCAATCGGCGGCAGCCAGCGTTCGGCCATATCGCGCGCGACACTGCCATTACCATCGAGCGAATCCTGCAGTGCCGCTGCGACGCGACCGAGCCGCTCCGCAATTTCCTCAAAAGCTGCGCGCAATAAGCCGGCTTGCTCGCGTAAAAAATCCGGCACCAGACCGTGCTCGAAACGGTAATTCAAACCGCGCTCGCGACCATCGCGCTGCTCGACCACTGACGACAATAATTCTTCCAGCGGTGGCCGCACCGATGCCAATAATTGCCGCGCTTCGAACACCGCGCTCGGCATCACTTCCAATTGCCGCGAAATCGAATCGGCAGCGCCCAATTCCGCCGCTGCGGTCGCTAACACCTTAATGCTTTGATCGAGCCATTTATCGGTGGCGCGCAGACGACTCGAATAGGCGAAATGATCGCGCGCCTTATCGGGTAGATGATGGCCTTCGTCGAAAATATAAAGCGTGTCTTCCGGGTCCGGCAGAATTGCGCCGCCGCCGAGTGCGAGATCGGCCAGCACCAAATCGTGATTGGTGACGATGACATCGGCCTGATCGAGATTATCGCGTGCTTTAAAAAAACTGCATTGACGCACATGCGCGCAACGTCGACCTGTGCATTGCGCGTGATCGGTGGAGACGCGGCCCCACAGATTTTCCGCAATCGGTTCCGGCCATAAATCGCGGTCGCCATCCCAATCGCCGCTGCCTAATTTATCCAGCATCCGCTCTAACACTTGCGATGTAGCGCTATCGAGCTGCATCTGCATTTCGTCGGGATACAACGCGAGCGCCGGATTAAATCCCGGCTGCGCGGC
Source organism: Verrucomicrobiaceae bacterium (assembly GCA_028293825.1). Lineage (GTDB taxonomy): Bacteria > Pseudomonadota > Gammaproteobacteria > Pseudomonadales > CAMLJR01 > CAMLJR01. Next base: position 14,725 of record JAQGNY010000023.1, on the reverse strand, counting down.
GAGCGTCGTGTCCAATTTCGCCAAACACAAATAACGTCCGCGGCCTTTTGCCAGCGTGAAATTAAATATCAGCCCGCTGTTTTTCAGCAGATCGGGTAAATCTTTGTAAACGATTTGCTCTTGCAGCGCGACTGTGGCGGTGGCGATAACTAATTTCTTTTCCAACGCTTGCGCGACGGGAATTGCCGCGACGCTGTACGCCATCGTTTTGCCGGTGCCGGTCCCCGCCTCGACCACGCCGATAGCGCATTGCTCGGGATCGTCGGCATTCGCCAACGCGCGCGCCACTTCCGCAATCATTAAACGCTGGCCGTAGCGCGCCTTTAAGCCTTTGCTTTCCAACCAACGTCGATACGCTTGTTGAATCGTGTCTTTTACCGCGTCGGTCAGCATCGATTTAACGATTCAATTTGCTGACGATGGGATTGGCGTAAATCGCCAGAGCATAAGGGCGATGCGCTTCCGGTATTGCAGCGATGCGCTGCGTGAAAACTGTTTGAATGTTGCGATGTTCAGATTCTTTAAATGGGACGCCGGACGAGCCGCACGGCAAATTCGGATAACTGCCGTGCAAAACTTGATAGGCAAAAAAATTGGTCGGGTGCAGCACGTACAAATCGATAATTTGTTTATCGATGGCAGCGGCAACTGCATCGGGCGAAGCGAATTCACCCTGCAAGCGCTTGCCGAAACTCACGTGTACATCGCCCTTGGTGCCGGAAATTCCGAGCGCAATACTTTTTAAATCTTCGTGCTCGGCTTTTTGATAAGAACCTTGCGCTTCTTTTTCATAAAGCTCGCGCGCTTTCGCCGCATCGCATGGATCGTATTCGTAAGAAATTGCCAACGGCACAATATGCAACTCATTGACGAAGTGACTGAACGTTTCGGTCGCCTTGTCCTGCGCAATCGTCAGCATTTTAATAATTGCAGGCTCTGTGCGATCGACGCCGTCTTTTGCGCGACCTTCACGCTGCGCAATCCAAATCGAACTGCGATCGTTATCGATCGAATGCCGAATATAAGAAGATAGATTTTTGTACGCCGCCAACATTTGACGCGGACCTTTTGCCGAGCGTTTGACGATGAAACTTTTATTCAGTCGCATCAAATCCGCGACGAATGGTTTCGATAACAAATTATCGCCAATTGCGATACGCACGGTTTCGTGTTCGTTGTGATACAGCGCATAACTGACGAACGCCGGATCAAGCGCGATATCGCGATGATTACTCATAAATAAATAGGGCTGACCGGCTTCGAGCGCATCCAAACCGGAAATCGTGAATTGATCGGTGCTGCTTTCGATCATGCGATCCATGTATTTTTTGATGACGGACTGCATCGAAAATACATCACTGACGCCGCGCAATTCGCGCTGCAACAACCAGCGCACAAATGGACGCACCAAGCATGGCACGCGCGCAGTCAACTTCGGCAGGCGCAGCTTCGCGAGGTTTTCCAGAAACTCATTGTCCTGCAGCAACCGTGCGAGTACCGGCTGCACCTCAGCGTCGTCATAGGGGCGAATATCGGCAAACTGATCGGTCATCGTTGGGCTATCGCTGGCACGGGAAAGGAAAAGATGAGGAGGCGCGAACCTTACCGGATCGCCGCTGATTCGTCACGCGAAAGCCATGCGATTTCCGCTTGACGCCTCTGCTCTGTCTCCGTATTATGCGCGCCTGCCTTGAGCCAGAGCGGTTACAAGTTCTGGCAAAAAGACAGTTGTGATTGCGGGGTGGAGCAGCCTGGTAGCTCGTCGGGCTCATAACCCGAAGGTCGTCAGTTCAAATCTGGCCCCCGCTACCAATTTCATAGACAAATCGGCAGCTCTTAACATCATCACCCGATTTGTTTCTACCTCGGCCCATACCCCATCGTCGTTTTCGATTACTCGAATGGGTCCGAGGATTTCCCTAAGCGCTTCGCGCGCAGTCGTAATATCCTCCTGCAGTGCATTTTTTAAATTTATCACTCGCTCTTTATATAGCTTAAGCACATCCGATACGCGCATGTGCGCCTTGGGCGTAAGGCTGGCCTTTTGAACCAGCTGATCGCGTTCAAGCTCGAGTTTTTGCAATCGCTGCTGCAATGCCGAAGAGCCCCCCACCGCAGCGATCGCATCTACGACGCGCTCGATCTCAACATGGAGATCGGTGAAGCGAGACCGCGCAGCTTTATATTCAGAATCCATGTGCAATGACTCTGCGCGTAAGAGCGCATCGACTTCGCGTTGCAGCTCGGCAACGGCGCCCGGTGACAGCAACTCGTCACGAATACTGGCGAGTATCCGCGTATCGGTATCCACGCGAGGCGCATAAACACCATGGCAAACGCTGTCGCCTCGATCGTGCCGCGTGATGCAACCGTAGAGTCGAGAATTCACAGCCGTCATGGCTCCACCGCAAAAGCCGCAGGTCATTAATCCCCCGAGCAGCGTTCGCGGTCGCGCACCCTTTCCTTTTGCGCCACCCTCGCGAGCCGGCCTCGATAGGCGTGCACGTACTGCTTGCCACTGATCGACGCTGACAATACGCAAATCTTCGCGCTGCTGAATCTGCCATTCGCTTTGCGGTCGCTCAATACGTTGGCGACGCCCCGTATCCGGATTTTTAACCCATTTCGATCGATTCCAAATGTAGCGTCCGGCGTAAAGCTCATTGCTGAGTAGCCCAGTACCTTTTGCTGGAGAACCGTAGATCGCTCCGACCGCCCATGTACTGCCGCGTGGCGATGGCACATGCAAGCGATTGAGCTCAGTGACTATGCGGCGAGCCGCCCAACCAGCGACGAATTGATCAAACACCCAGCGCACCCATTGCGCTTCATCCTCGACGATCTCGATAAGGTATCCCTGTCCGTCATGAGTTGAACGATAGCCATAGCCACCGCCGCCTGCGGAATAACCGCGTGCAACTTGACCGGACTGGCCGCGATGAGTTTTATGGCGAAGGTCGTCCAAGTAGATTTCATTTATGAGCCCGCGCATGCCTCTATGAATTTTTTTCCCCGCAGAGTTAGAGTCATAACCATCCGACACACCGACGATACGAATACCTTGATACTCAAGGCGGCGCACGATCGTTTCCTGCTCAACCAGATCACGTGATAAGCGATCTAACCCTTCTAAAAGGAGTACATCAAATCGCGCCGCCATGGCATCGGTAAGAAGTGCAGCGCCACCAATTCGAGCATTAACGGGAGTACTACCAGACACCTCTTCGTCGCTACGCTTGCTTACAATTTCCCAGCCTTCCCGATCCGCAAAAAACCGGCAGACACGCACCTGATCATCGATCGAAGTTTCACGTTGGCGATCAGTGGAATAGCGGCAATAAATGGCGGCGCGCATTCTAATTTTCTCTATCTAGCTTTTTTAGGATGGGTCATTGTGGATGATTTTTGCGCGTGAGCATCAGTCGCTGCAACCCGTTCAGCACGAATCTCACGCACAATTTGCTGTGCAAGCATACGAATTAAAGCGGCGCAGCTAGTAGATCGTTTTTGCTCGCTATTCATCGCCGCCTTCCCCAGCACTCCCGTCAGCAATCTGCCGATCATCGGACTCGTTCTCGGCTACAATATCCTTCGCCCAGCTACGATCAGTCAAGGACTCAAAAGCAGTCATCTGCCGATCAGTTTTTCCTCGGTATATCTCCCATTGAGATTTCACATATTGAACGAACTTGGCGCCCCATGAGATATGTGGAGTACCTGCGTCACGCCAATACAATACAAATTCGGGGACTGCGTCTTCGATAAAATTGCGGGGAATGCCCTTCTGCTCGAGTATCTCTACAACCTCAATACCAGGTCGCCAATTACTCGAGATTGGCCGCCTCACTGCTACAGCCTTGTTTGAATCCTTATTAGTTTTGTTTTCATTATAGTTAGTGTCGTTTTTACCGTGCGACGGCTGCGCCGTATTACGGTTTTGCCGTAACCGGCTTTTTGCCCCTTTCGGCGACTCCTGACCAACCCCGGAAATAGGCTCCTCGAAAATCTCGTACTCCCACCCATCCATCTGCCCATTCACTTTTTGCCGTGGCGATTTTTTGCAATACCCTAGCGATTCCAGCTCGGCGAGTATTGAATACATTTTGTCTCTCTTAGCGCCCCTCCCTCGCTCAATCAGCGCAGTAACATTAATTTCCCAGCTGTCTGCCTGCCCAAGCAGATGCACAAGAACCCCTCGCGCGGCCCAAGTTATCTGCCGATCAAGGAGCGGGACGGAGCTGATCGTTTTGTAAGTCTTCCTCTTGTTTACGCGGATAATACTCATGGCTCGCTCAGCCTCCCTGCTACATTCCCATTGATTGTCATTTGTAATCACTTCGATTTATTGAAAAATAATTGGCCTCCTTTAAAGGTACTTAAACCACCGCATTCTTCGTCCGCACCCAATTGCCATCAAAGGCCAAGGCATTCCCAGCCCACACCCATAGCCGCTAGAATCGCCTCCTTTTGAATATAAGCGGAGCACCATACTGTGACGGAACACGTCGAAGCCTTTATTCAGCGCTGGTCGAAAGCCGGCGGCAGCGAGCGCGCCAACTATCAGCTATTCCTGACCGAGCTTTGCACACTGCTGGAGTTGCCCCAACCGCAACCGGCTGGCGACGACACACGCGACAACGCTTATGTGTTCGAGCGCCGCGTGCTGATTCGCCAGCCCGATGGCAGCGAAAATAATGGCTTTATCGATCTCTACAAACGCGGCAGTTTTGTATTGGAGGCGAAACAAACCGGCAAAACACTCGATAGCATTGGCTGGGACAAAGCGATGCTGCGTGCGCACAACCAAGCCGATCAGTACGCCCGAGCGCTATCTGCAGACGAAGGCCGCCCGCCGTTCATATTGGTGACTGACGTCGGTCGCAATATCGAGCTGTACGCCGAATTCAGCCGCTCCGGCGCAACCTATACGCCCTACCCCGATTCGCTTACGCACCGCATTCGTCTTGAGGATTTGCGCAACGCCGAGGTGCGTGAGCGCCTCTCCGCTGTTTGGCTCGATCCGCTCAGCCTCGATCCATCGCGCCGCTCCGCTCGTGTTACCCGTGAAATTGCCGATCAATTAGCGCGTCTCGCCAAATCGCTGGAGTCGGCTGGTCATTCTCCCGAATTGGTTGCCAGCTTTTTGATGCGCTGCCTGTTCACGATGTTTGCGGAAGATGTCGAACTACTACCAGAGCGCAGCTTTACCGAACTGCTGCAACGGCTGAAAAACAAACCCGATACCTTCGCGCCTATGGTGGAAAATCTTTGGCAGACGATGAACAGCGGCGGCTTTTCACCGATTCTGGAAAACAAACTGCTGCGCTTCAACGGCGGTCTATTTGCGGATAGTGAGGCGATCGCGCTCAATCGCGATCAGCTCGATCTACTTCTCGCTGCCGCAAAAGCGAGTTGGCAGTATGTGGAGCCGGCTATCTTTGGCACATTGCTGGAACGCGCACTCAATCCGCGCGAGCGCCACAAGCTCGGTGCGCACTACACGCCGCGCGCCTATGTCGAAAGGTTAGTATTGCCGACAATTATCGAACCGCTGCGCAACGAATGGCGCGAAGTGCAGGCCGCAGCGCTCACCTTCGATCAGCAAGGAAAACGCAAAGAGGCGGTGGCGGAAATTCGCAATTTTCACCATCACCTATGCAGCGTGCGCGTGCTCGATCCTGCTTGCGGCACCGGCAACTTTCTTTACGTCACGCTGGAGCATATGAAGCGGCTGGAGGGCGAAGTGCTCAACTTGCTGCACGATCTAGGCGAATCGCAACACCTGCTCGAATTGCAGGGTGTGACTGTCGATCCGCATCAATTTCTTGGCTTGGAAATCAATCCGCGAGCTGCAAAGATTGCTGAGATGGTGCTGTGGATCGGTTATCTGCAATGGCACTTTCGCACGCACGGCAAGGTGAATCCGCCAGAGCCAGTGTTACGTGATTTTCACAATATCGAACATCGCGACGCGTTGATTACTTACGAGCGTCGCGAATTAATTCTCGGTGACAACGGCAAACCGAAAACGCGCTGGGATGGCATCACGTATAAAACCAGCCCAATTACGGGTGAACCGATTCCCGATGAATCGGCGCAGGTTGAACAATTCCGATTTATTAATCCGCAAAAAGCTGAATGGCCGCAAGCGGATTACATTGTTGGAAATCCGCCTTTCATCGGCGACAAAGCAATGCGACGCGCATTGGGTGAGGGTTATGTTGACGCCCTCAGAAATACTTGGTCTGAACTTCCAGAGTCTGCCGACTTCGTCATGCACTGGTGGCACATCGCCGCAGAGGCTGTACGTGCAGGTAAAGTCAAACAATTCGGCTTCATTACCACGAACAGCATCAAGCAAACGTTCAACCGCCGTGTTGTGCAAGCTCAAATGGAAACGAAAAATCCACTCTCGTTGGCCTTCGCCATCCCCGATCATCCGTGGGTAGATTCGGTTGATGGTGCGGCCGTACGAATTGCGATGACCGTAGGAATGAAAGGTCCAGATGAAGGACGTCTGTTACTTGTTCGCGATGAGCGTAACAGCAGCCAAGATGAAATCGAGGTGGATTTAAAAGAAGAAAAAGGCGCGATATTCTCAGATTTAAAAGTTGGAATTAACATCCCTGGCGCGGCACACCTGCTTGCCAACAACAACATCTCATCAAATGGCGTCATGCTTGCCGGATCAGGCTTTATCCTTAGTCATGATGAAGCACTCAATCTTGGTCTTGGTCGTACACCCCTTCTTGAAAAGCATATTCGCAGCTACCGCAATGGTCGAGATTTAACTCAATCACCCAGAGGCTCAATGGTTATTGATCTTTATGGACTAAGTGCCAACGATGTTCGTGCTCGCTTCCCGGCTATTTACCAATGGATTTTAGAGCGCGTCAAACCGGAGCGTGACAAAAACAATCGAGATAAATTGAAAAATTATTGGTGGTTGTTTGGTGAGCCTCGGAGTAACTGGCGAAAAATGGAACTAGCTCTTTCGCGATATATCGCTACTGTGGAAACATCGAAACATCGATTTTTTGTATTTCTCGATAAATCGATTCTTCCTGATCATAAAGTTATCGCAATAGGAATAGAAAATGCATTTCATCTCGGCATTTTATCGAGCCGAATTCATGCGCAATGGGCATTTCATGCTGGCAGCACTTTAGAAGACCGACCAGTTTGGGTAAAGACCACATGCCTAGAAACATTTCCTTTTCCGGAGGCAACTTCTGAACAGCAAGCCCTTATCCGCCAACTCGCGGAACAAATCGATGCCCACCGCAAACGCCAGCAAGCACAATTCCCCGAGCTGACATTAACCGGCATGTACAACGTGCTTGAAAAAATCCGCACGGGCGACGCACTCAACGCGAAAGAAAAAATCATCCACGAACAAGGGCTGGTTTCTGTCTTGCGCGAACTGCACGACAACCTCGACCGCGCCGTGTTCGCCGCTTATGGTTGGGATGATTTAGCTGAAAAATTAGTCGGCAAACCCGGTGCTACCACCCCGCTGCCGGATAAACCGGAACAGCAGGCCGAAGCCGAAGAAGAATTACTGCGACGCTTGGTCGAACTCAATGCGCAACTTGCAGCAGATGAAGCGCGCGGTCTAATTCGCTGGCTGCGCCCGGATTATCAAAACCCTACCGCCACTATCGCACCGCAACAAGTCGAAGCCGAATTGGAAAACCAGGCTGAAGCTTCGACCGCCATCGAAACCGCGACCGCCAGCAAACTCGCGTGGCCGAAAAATATGCGCGAACAAGTCGCAGCAGTGCGCACCACGTTATCGCGCCAAAGCCTCCCGCTGGAAAGCATCGCTGCGCAATTCAAGCGCTCGCCAAAAATTGCTGTGCAATCTGTACTTGATGCGCTGGAAGAGTTAGGCATGGTAAACCGCGATGGCGCGCGATACCACCTTCAAGGTTAAAACAAGCTCTTGCCGTGCAAGGCCTAGTTGGTATGGTCAAGCACCCCTCGAAAGCTTATTTAGGTTTTTCATCCAAAAGTTAGCCTCACGACGAATTGGTGCAAAAACATATTCTGCTTCAAGAACTATTGCCAACTCCCAATTGCGAATGCCGCTGGAAACAAACACCGATGCTGGGTAAACCGGCTCAGTTTTTCGCTTTGGCACCGACTGGCTGATTCGGTACTGCTGTTGTCTTTTTCCTTCTAACTTAGTGCTGCCTTTACGCACCAAATACTTATCCCAATAAAGGTAAAAGCCCTCGTTGCGCGAACCACGGATTCTTGGAAAAAATCCGCTTGGAGAAACTTTACGATTCTTACACTCGCGATTTAACTTGTCCGTGTATATCGCTTGGTAACCGACAGCCTGACCGTATAAATTTTTTAGATGATTTTTTATCTGGGTACAAATTTCATAAGAAACGCTATCCATAAATACCTCGATTGAAAGATTAGTTTTTTTCCTATAAAGATATTTCCCTTATAGGAAATCTTCGCAAAATACCTATTATTAAATTCCGCTTTTATGGCGGTTGCCCGCCCGGCAATTGGCAGGCACCCGCCTTTGACTTGACTTAATCTGCCAACATTTGGCGGGGCGATGGCCGGCATCTGGCCTGAAGATGCGGTTAATTGACCCATGCCCGCCCGTTGCCCGGCCCCAGCCAATCCGTTGCCTGCCCGTTGCCTGCCCGTTGCCTGCCCGTTGCCCAGGCAGAATAAGTCTGCGCGTGGGCGCTTTTTGGCGTCTTTTATTCGCCGATATACTCAATCAATAAATTGATTTTCGTAGACACACTTTTAAGGTACTTAAATTTGAAAAAAATATTTCGGCCGGACGAACTAATGAGTCGATTTCAATCCGAGCATTTAGATGACTCCATCAAAAGCGCGAAGTGATTGGGACTGATAAAGGACGTTATCAATCAGAAAACAGAAGGGGTTGCCAATGGACGGAGAATTAATTTCAGTTGGTCACGGCTTACCGAGGTTGTACGCGCCAGACGACGCCACGAAAAACCGCGTCATCGAATTTTTCGTAGCGAATATACGAAATCCAAATACTCGCCGGGCATATGCGCGGACGTCTGCGGAATTTGCACAATGGTGTGATGGGCAAAGTATTCGCTCTCTTCGAGAGGTTCGCCCCCTACACGTAGCTACTTATATTGAGCAACTTAATCTGTCAGCACCATCGGTGAAGCAGCGCCTAGCTGCACTACGGGTGCTTTTTGATCGGTTGGTAGCGGGCCATGCGATGGACATCAATCCAGCAGCGTCAGTTCGCGGCCCTAAGCATTCCGTTAAAAAAGGGAAAACTCCGGTGCTAACGGCCGACGAAGCGCGCGCGCTGCTCAATGTAATCGATACGCGCACAATCGTGGGCTTGCGCGATCGGGCGTTAATCAGCCTGATGATTTTCACGTTCGCTCGCGTCGGCGCCGCAATTCAAATGCGTATCGAAGACGTTTATATGCAGGGCCGTCGTACTTGGGTGCGGCTGCATGAAAAAGGTGGAAAACAGCACGAGATGCCGTGTCATCACATCCTTGATGAATACCTACATGTATATATGGAAGAAACACAAAGCACAGAAGGAAAACAATTTCTGTTTCGCACAGCAATTGGACGAACGAATCAATTGTCAGAGCGACCCATGCTGCAGGCCGATGTGTACCGCATGATCGGTCGGCGCGCGATAACGGCCAGTATCGAAACTAAAATCGGCTGTCATTCATTCCGAGCTGTCGGCATTACCGAGTATTTACGTAATGGCGGAAAGCTAGAAATAGCGCAGCAAATGGCAAATCATGAAAGCGCTCGTACCACAGGCCTTTATGACCGACGCAACGATCAAATAAACCTAGGTGAAGTAGAGCGTATAGTTATTTAGAAAATCGAATATCCAGGATATGGCATTTGCCTAAAGCACTCAAAGGAGATCAAAAATGCGTTCGAGCACATGCGATCACAGATGGCGCAGTCAGATACCCTCAAACTTTGCGGCGCGCAATGCACCGCGTCATATTGTTAACTGGATCAACCCGACGACCGCTACTGTCGCCCCGTCTAATGTAGTCCGCACCTATCCCAAATGGTCAGCAGAAAAAAATCCGGGAGCTTTATGGCTTTATGCTGCAATCAAATTTCTTGGCTCTGTAGTCGCTATTCTTATCGTAGGGCTTTTTGGCGCAGTAGCAGAATTTCCATACACGCTAGAATCAGAATCACTGGATGATGAAGATTACGGCTGTGGTTATTTTGATAGGCGAGGCAAGATCAATCCTACAACCCGTTTGCCTATGGTTAACAACTCGTGTGACGCGGGTGGTAATTTGTATATGAGCTTTTAGCGATGACAGCTTTAAGCGCGCTAGCATCCGCCCGCATCGAATTGCCATTCACCCGACAAAGGGTCAAACTTTCGTGGCGCATGAAAATGAACCTGCTGTCCATCATTGTAGGTGCGCCAGCATTCGGCATTCACACAGCGTGTATTGCAGGAAACGCGACCGGGAACTGTTGCGGGACGCGTGGGGAATCGATCACCACTACCCGACATCAAGGGTTTCTTTGCAGCCATTAGATCCTCGACCTCTTTACCCGCCTCATGCAATCGGTCTATCGCCGATTTTGCGGTTAGACTCCCTTGCTTCGCTGCGCGGCGATACCAAGTTAGCGCCTCGCCACTATCTTGCTTCACACCTTCTCCATTCGCGTACAAACGGCCTACTGTGAACTGCGCTTCCATGTCCCCATTCTCGGCAGCTCGCCGGTACCATTTTGCCGCTTTTCCTTTATCTACTGAAACGCACTCTTGCCCAAATAAATAAAGATCACCAAAAGCTCTCTGCTCCTTAATAAGGTATTCCTTCTTTGCATTTTCAACTATTACTTGGAACATCTCCTCATCCGTTTGCGGACCATGCCCGTCGAAACTCAAACAAGTTATACGACGGGTAGCCTTTTTATTACCCTGAGTGGCCGCGAGCCCATACCAATAGAGCGCCTCTTGAAAATCTTGCGTTACGCCATGACCATCGCGATACAGATCCCCCAAGTTCATCTGAGCAAACATTTGACCTTGCTCAGAGGCTCGTCTAAACCAAATAGCTGCTTGGTCATAATCCTTGGACACGCCACACCCAACCAAATAAAAAGCTCCGAGATTTTCTTGAGCGACACTCATCCCCTGTTGCGCAGCAAGACGCATCCATTTAACTGCCTCTTTGCAATTTTCCGTTGCTCCATCGCTAAAAACATGAGCATCTGCATCAGATCGCCCGACATTGGAAAACATCAACCCAAGATTATTTTGCGCCCGCGCGTCCCCATTTTCGGCGGCCAATCGAAACCATTTTTCGGCCTGCTTAACATCGCGCTTAACCCCGGCGCCATGAATATATAGATTTCCAAGAAAAAACTGTGCTTCTGCATTCGCATTATTAGCAGCTCGGCGGGTCCACTGAAATATTTTCACATCATCTTGATGGACGTCTTCGCCACCGGCCCCGCGCTTCACTAGCTCCCATTGCGCAACAAAATCACCACTCTCAGCTTTTTTCGCCAGATCATCTAACTCCGAAGCAACTACTGGAGAAGCGATTAAAACAAGAAAGAGCGCACACAATGATAAAGTCCTGACCATGAAATCGACCTCCCTATCGCGAACGTTAAATTAGTAGGGAATCACAGACTGCATATCATCTTGTGATCGGCGAGGACTGAGCTCCCCAACCCCACCAGCACTTTGATATATGACACGGCGCGTCATGGCCAAAACGTCGAACAAAACTCCACGCACGTATTTGCAATGACAGGGAATTGGACGATTTAATTCACTCTCTGTTTTCCACATTGCGTTGGATTACCAGCGAGTTCGTAGTACTCATCAAGAGTCGCCAAATGGCGACTGCTGGCGCAAAATAAGCCCTAGGAGTTTCCTTGGCACCTTTTATAAACCCACGTAAAAAATCGTTCATAATTTCTTTCTCTGATAGCCCCGTAAATTTACGCTGTCGTGTTGAGTCAAATATCGAAATAGCAGCCTCGCCCCTGCTGATATACAAGAGCAACGCACCGGGTCGCGATACCCATGAACTGATGATGCGAAATCCCTGTTTTTCTGATCGGATTTTTTTGATTACCCCCACTTTGTCCTGAAAATCTACCTCTCTAGATTTTGTTAATTTGAGCGCTAATAAAAATCGGAGATTGCAATGGACGACTCAAACAAAACAATTGGAGGCATACCACCGGCCCTTGAGCGCCTTACGGGCTTAGTACTTATCTCAAATGGCAACCAGTTGCGCTTCACCATGCCAGGAAGAAAACTGCTCAAAGGCATGCTGGCCTATTACGGCTTCAATATCGCCGATATAAAAACTATCACGCACTACGAAATCATTAGGGAGATTGCCATAAGCAACGCGGCCCTTGATCTACAAAGCGACAAGAACCCTAACGAGCCCGCACATGATCTCCCAGCACTGATAGATGGTTTGTTTAACACTGAGACACCTGTGGACAAAATTTTCAGCGAACTGAGACCAGACCAGCATTTAAAGCTTGTGCCCTCCGCGGGCGCTAAACCGCTGGACAGAGAGAAATGAGAGATAAATTTATTCTCTGCACGCAAATTGACACCGACTGGACTTTAGTACAGCGCGACCGGTCGATATCGCCCCCGACGCCCCATCCAAATCGGCTAGCATTCCAGCTTATTAGGCCACACATGAGCGTCGCAAAAACTCGGCCATTTTGTTGAACAAGTTGATCAAGGGACGACCCAATATGGCTGTGACGACGAACATTCGATGGAGTTGTTTTTTTCACTCATATTGGTGGAATTAACTCGCAATGCAGTGAGGCCCTCTACTAAGCCGTGCGCAGCTGTCACGGATCGACGTCGCTGAGCGCAGTGTTGTGGGCAATATGGTTGAGCTCAGGTAAGGATTGAATTGGTGATGGGATATCAGTGGATGAATCCCCCCTTGTCACGCGCAACATAGATTTCATCGTCGGAGCAAATTGGATGTATGTCTCAATGCGACTCCATCCTTCCAGCTTGGAAGCGTCAGCAGTTCCTACTCTGCATGCATCGTAATCTTCGATTGTCACAGTAGGGGGCAGGCCGAATCGCTTTTTGTACCACGAGTGCTCGCTGTACTTCTGATCGTAGCTCTCCATATTGTATAAAAATGAAAAGCAATTTGAGGTTAAGCTGGCGTGAAAAACGTTTGGTCGATCGGCATCGCGCGTGACGACCAGCGACTTATAATCCCAGTCCATAAATTGCTTGCCCACGGTCGTGGTGTACCAGGTATTTATGAAGCGTGGGTTTTTCGATATTGAGGTGGGTTCTGCGCATTTGACAGCGGCTATAAAATAATTATTGGCGTCAGATAAAGGGTCGACTGCGTTAATGGATCGATTATCTACGTCTTTAGTGCAACCATCGGCAACCATCTGGGCTTGTAACTCAGCAAAGACATCATCGACTACCTGTCCTAGCGTTTTCTGTGCCTCCCAGGTCTTCGTGTATCCGACACCCGGATACACAAGCGCCGATTTTGCTAAAGCTGACAAGCCGTTCAGCCGAGCACAGTAGTTGCACTCAAGGGGGCTTTTCCCAAAAATAAAAAGGGGATTTAAAACGATGGCTGCCCTGACAAGATCAGCCACTGCCAGCTTATTTTGGACACTGCCATGATCAGAGTTTGGCAACGCAACAGCAACTTTATTCGCCGCCGCCGCAATTTGTGGGTAAACATCTAAACTGCGCGCCTGCGCAGGTGTAAATAGATTATAGGGGTGGCTGGACCTACCGTTGGCGATATCTGAAAACGATTCTGGCTCATCAAGCTTTTTGGTGGCGCACCCGGAAATTAAGCTAACGGCAACTACGATTAAGCACGCAGCATGTCTCACTCCCTTCTCCCTAGCTGTTTATATCCATGACAATCACTGGTGCCTGCCAAAGCATTGGTTTTGCATTCATCCCGCTCTTCGATTGCAGACGGCGGCGTCTCGCTTCTGCAGTACCGAAAAAAATAGCCCGTCGGGAACCAACTGGCGCTCCTTCGAGGCGACTGAAAAAATAGCGATCGAGCAGTAACGCCACTATTTTGCGCCAATCAAAAGTGTTCTCAGGTAACGATTGTGACTTAAACACGGCTGATTTAAAAGCAGCAAATAGTAAGACTGGGCCATGCCCACTGCCCCAACAAACCCGCCATCACCCTCTGCGCGCGCCATATTGGCGACGAATGTGATTCGGTTGCGCAATAGTAGAGGCTGGTCTCAAGAGGCCCTTGCGTTCGAAGTGGGTTTACATCGTACTTTTATCGCGCACGTTGAACGGCAGGCACGGAACATTTCGTTAGATAATATTGAGCGCATCGCCATGGCACTGAATGTGCCGATTCACTTTTTGTTGACGCCTTAGACTCCAGAATTCGACTCCAGCGCATTATTCGCCCCTGAAATCGACGACATCCCCTTCTGACTAAAGGGTGTAAGCCCTGATGTATTCGAAATACCACTCAATAATTGTACGTTTTCATAAATTCTGGGCGAGCGAGATCCTGAACCTCATTCGCAACTTTTTGTGATCTTGCCTGTTGAGTTGCACCGAAAACTGACCCGCGCAGCCTAGTTATTTGCATCGAAATTTGACCCACGTTACACACTGTTCCGCTCACATTCTGAGCGGGAGCAACAGAGGTGATCGACGTGGCGTTACTCA
>JAQGNY010000004.1 GCA_028293825.1 Verrucomicrobiaceae bacterium | reverse complement strand
GGCGACAACATCCAGATGGTTGTGACGTTGATCAACCCAATCGCGATGGAAGACGGTCTGCGCTTTGCGATCCGCGAAGGCGGTCGTACAGTCGGTGCTGGCGTCGTCGCTAAAATCGTCGAGTAATGTGTGCTGTGCGAATGGGCGCCGTCACAATGGCGTCCATTTGTTTTCTCGGAGTTTTTTTGAGTTTTTTTACATAAAAATACTTCAAAAGCCGTGAAATGTTTATTGACAGCGAGGGGGGTGGTTATTAGAATGCCGGCTCTCTTTTTCAGGGTGGTCCGCGTGAACAGCGCAGGCAACCAAAATAGATTTGTGTTGGGAGTGTCGATCAAGTGCAGAACCAGCGAATTCGTATTCGTTTAAAGGCCTTTGATCATCGCCTCATCGATGCTTCGGCGCAGGAAATTGTAGATACGGCTAAGCGCACTGGTGCGCAGGTTTGCGGTCCTATTCCGCTGCCTACTCGTATTGAGCGTTTCACAATTCTGGTTTCGCCGCATGTAAATAAAGATGCTCGCGACCAGTATGAGATTCGTACTCACAAGCGTCTGCTCGATATCGTAGAGCCTACGGAAAAAACCGTAGACGCATTGATGAAGTTGGATTTGGCTGCAGGTGTTGAGGTTCAAATCAGTCTCGGCTGATTTGCTTCGGTAAATTGAATTAGAAAGACCCGCTCGGGGACTTTCCCCTGAGTTGTGTAACGCTCGAGAGAGCGGCCATAGAGGGTGAAAGCCCCGTACACTGTGAGGTTTCAAAATGGCTATTGGTTTAGTCGGTCGCAAGTCCGGCATGACCCGCGTTTTTACTGACGACGGCGTATCTATACCTGTAACGGTGATTGAGGTTTCCCCGAATCGCGTTACTCAGGTTAAAACTGGTGATGTTGATGGCTATAGCGCCGTTCAAATCACCGCTGGCGCTCGCAAGGCTGCCAAGGTTTCTAAAGCTGAAGCTGGTCATTTCGCTAAAGCAAATGTAGAAGCTGGGCGTGGTACTTGGGAATTTCGTCTCGAAGACGGTGTTGAAGCGCCGACAGTTGGTTCCGAGATAACAGTTACTGCTTTTGAAGTCGGTCAGAAAGTTGATGTGACCGGTGTTTCAAAGGGTAAGGGTTATCAAGGTTCTGTTAAGCGCTGGAATTTCCGCACGCAAGATTGGACCCACGGTAACTCCCGCTCCCATCGCGTTCCAGGCTCTATTGGTCAAAACCAAAGCCCTGGTCGTGTATTCAAAGGTAAAAAAATGACCGGCCATATGGGCGTTGACCAAGTCACGGTGCAAACGCTGGAAGTGGTTCGAGTCGACGTAGAGCGTAATTTGCTGCTGATTAAAGGCGCGATTCCCGGCGCCACCGGCGGCGATGTGCTAGTCCGTCCCGCAGTCAAGCTCAAGAATTCCTGAGGGGCGAGAATATGGAATTAAATATCGTAAAACCAGGTAGCGGCGCAGCCGGTACTTTGCAAGTTTCAGATCTGACTTTTGCGCGTGACTACAACGAAGATCTCGTTCACCAAGTAGTGACTGCTTATTTGGCGGGTGCTCGTCAAGGTACGCGTGCTCAGAAGACTCGTGCCGAAGTGAGTGGTGGTGGTAAAAAGCCATGGCGTCAAAAAGGTACTGGTCGTGCTCGTGCAGGGACAATTCGTTCTCCGTTATGGCGCGGCGGCGGTATCAGTTTTGCGGCTAAGCCCCAAGATCACAGCCAGAAAGTAAACAAAAAAATGTACCGCGCGGCACTGCAGGTAATTCTTTCTGAGTTGGCTCGTCAAGATCGTCTTATCGTTGTTGAGAGCTTTGCTCTTGATCAGCCCAAAACCAAGTTGCTGATTAAAGCGCTTGGCGATTACGGTCTGCAGGACGCGCTGATTGTTTCGGATGAAGTTACCGAAAACTTATATTTAGCTTCGCGCAACCTTCACAAGGTGGATGTACGCGATGCGCACGGTGTGGATCCGGTCAGCCTTATCGCTTTCGATAAGGTGATCGTCACCGTACAGGCGCTAAAGAAGCTTGAGGAGATATTGGGATGAATTCTGAGCGTATTTATAAGGTTCTGCTTGGCCCACATATTTCCGAAAAAGCGGCAAATAGTGCAGAAACAGGTAATCAGGTTGTGTTTAAGGTGTTGCCGACCGCCACCAAGCTCGAAGTGAAGAAGGCAGTTGAAAAACTCTTCAGCGTTAAAGTGCTTGGTGTGCAGACACTCAATGTGAAAGGCAAAGTTAAGCGCAATAAATTCGGTGTTGTTAAAAAGCCGAGCTGGAAAAAAGCATACGTACGTCTGGAGCAGGGTCAAGATATCGACTTTGCAACGGCAGCGGAATAATCGGAGTCTGTTGAAATGGCAATTGTAAAAAGTAAACCGACTTCTCCGGGCCGTCGCTTTGTAGTGCGAGTGGTTAATCCAGATCTCCATAAAGGCGATCCGCACTTCCCGCTGCTCGAGAAGAAAAACAAGACTGGCGGACGCAATAATAATGGCCGCATCACGACCCGTCATATCGGTGGTGGTAGTCGTCAGCATTATCGTTTGATCGATTTCAAGCGTAACAAAGACGGTGTGATTGGGAAGGTTGAACGGATTGAGTACGATCCGAACCGCACTGCTTTTATTGCGTTGGTTCTTTATGCAGATGGCGAGCGCCGCTATGTAATTGCTCCGAAGGGAGTGAGTGCCGGGGATCAAATTCAATCAGGTAGTGATGCGCCGATTAAACCTGGTAATGCGCTGCCACTGCGTAATATTCCGGTAGGTAGCACGGTTCATTGCATTGAGATGAAGCCAGGCAAGGGCGCACAAATTGCTCGTAGCGCCGGTGCTGCTGTTCAGCTCGTTGCTCGCGAAGGCCAATACGCAACATTGCGTTTGCGCTCGGGCGAAATGCGTAAAGTTTTAAGTGATTGCCGGGCAACGTTGGGTGAAGTTTCCAACAGCGAGCACAATCTGCGCAAAATTGGTAAGGCTGGTGCAAATCGTTGGCGCGGAATTCGCCCAACTGTTCGCGGTGTGGCAATGAACCCGGTAGATCACCCGCATGGTGGTGGTGAGGGTAAGACTTCGTCTGGCCGTCATCCAGTTTCGCCGTGGGGCACTCCGACCAAGGGCTACAAAACACGTAATAACAAACGCACAACTAAATTAATCGTGCGTCGTCGTAACGACAAGTAATAGAGATTTTCGGTTCCCAAGTTTGGGGCTAGGAAAAGAGGATTAAGTTGTGCCACGTTCACTGAAGAAAGGTCCATTTATAGACCTTCACCTGTTGAAAAAGGTGGAGACGGCAGTCGAGAAGAATGATCGCCGTCCGATCAAAACTTGGTCGCGTCGCTCGATGATCGCACCGGAAATGGTCGGTCTGACAATAGCCGTGCATAACGGTCGTCAACATGTACCGGTTCTCGTTTCTGAGGACATGGTTGGGCACAAGCTCGGCGAATTTGCGGTAACGCGGACCTTTAAAGGTCACGCAGCCGACAAGAAAGCCAAGAAATAATTTTGCTGAGAAGAGGTTGAGATGATGGAAGTTACCGCACGATTGAAAGGCGCGCGTATCTCCGCTCAAAAGGCCCGGTTGGTGGCTGACCAAGTTCGCGGCAGAGGCGTTGAAGACGCGTTGAACATTTTAGCGTTCAGCCCGAAAAAAGCGGCAAGTCTGATCAAGAAGGTGCTCAACTCGGCAATTGCCAATGCTGAGCACAATGAAGGTGCGGATGTGGATGAGTTGAAGGTGTCGTCGATCTTTATTGATGAAGGCGTCACTATGAAACGCATTATGCCTCGTGCCAAAGGTCGCGCTGATCGTATTTCGAAACGCAGCTGCCATATCACGGTTAAAGTCGCCGACGGCCAAAGCTGAGCAGGAGAACAACGAAATGGGTCAGAAAGTACACCCAACTGGTATTCGGTTAGGCATTATCCGTGATCACAATTCGATCTGGTATGCCGGCCGTAAGAATTACGCGCTGCAACTGGTTAGCGACCTTGGCGTGCGCGAATATCTGCAGAAGAAGCTTGCTAGTGCGTCGGTAAGTCGCATCGTCATTGAGCGTCCGGCGCAGACCGCGCGCATTACCATTCACACTGCCCGCCCAGGCATCGTGATCGGTAAGAAAGGTGAAGACGTCGATAAGTTGCGTAAAGACCTGGCAGAAAAAATGGGTGTGCCGGTCCAGATTAATATTGAAGAGATTCGCAAGCCGGATCTCGATGCCAAGCTGGTTGCTATTAACGTAGCGCAACAGCTTGAGCGTCGCGTTATGTTCCGCCGAGCTATGAAGCGCGTTGTGCAAAATGCACTGCGTCAAGGTGCTGAAGGCGTAAAGATCATGGTTAGCGGTCGTCTGGGTGGTGCAGAGATTGCCCGCACAGAATGGTATCGCGAAGGTCGAGTTCCGCTGCACACGTTGCGTGCGGACATCGATTACAACACGCACGAAGCACACACAACTTATGGTGTGATCGGCGTGAAGGTGTGGATTTTCAAAGGCGAGATTCTGGATACCCGTGAGGCTCCTGAAGCTAAGCCCAAGAAGACTGCTCAAAGCTAGAAACAGAGCGCTGCTTGTTTCTGTAAAAAAAGTTAAGGGTTTCTGCGATGCTGCAACCAAAGCGTACAAAATTTCGCAAGCAGTTTAAGGGCCGTAATACGGGTCTTGCACAGCGCGGCAGTAAAGTAAGCTTCGGCGAATATGCGCTGAAGTCGATCGGTCGGGGTCGCTTGACCGCGCGTCAGATCGAGGCAGCTCGTCGAGCTCTGACTCGTCATCTGAAGCGTGGCGGTAAAGTTTGGATCCGTGTGTTTCCGGACAAGCCTATTACCAAGAAGCCTCTCGAGGTTCGGATGGGTAAAGGTAAGGGTTCTGTCGAGTACTGGGTAGCCCAGATTCAGCCGGGCAAAGTTTTGTATGAAGTTGAAGGTGTACCTGAGGTGCTGGCGCGTGAAGCTTTCGCGTTGGCTGCAGCGAAGCTGTCGGTACCTACTACGTTTGTTAAGCGGACGGTAATGTAATGAGTGCGAAAGATCTGCGTGACAAGTCAGTTGATGAATTGGGTGCCGAGTTACATACATCGTTTGGCGATCAATTTAAGCTGCGTGTTCAAAAAGCAACTGGTCAATTGACGCAAACGCATTTGTTGAAGCAATCGCGTCGCCAGATCGCGCGTCTGAAAACCGTGCTCACACAGAAGGCGGGTAAATGATCATGAGTGAAGCTCAAGTTGAAGTGCGCGGACGTACTGTTACAGGCAAGGTCGTCAGCGACAAAATGAACAAAACGATTACTGTTTTGATCGAGCGACGTGTTAAGCATCCGATGTATGGAAAATATCTTACTCGGTCGTCGAAGTTGCACGCACACGATGAAAAGAATGAATGCAAAATCGGTGATGTAGTAACAGTCTACGAAACGCGTCCTTTGTCAAAAACAAAAACTTGGACGTTGTTGCGAATTGAAGAACACGCTGTCGCAGTTTAATAGCGAAATTGCCGTTTGATGCACTAGTGAGTGTGGAGTAAAACATGATTCAAACAGAATCGTATTTGGAAGTGGCTGATAACAGCGGCGCACGCCAAGTCATGTGCATCAAAGTGTTGGGTGGCTCTCATCGTCGCTACGCACGAATTGGTGATTTGATTAAAGTAGCCGTAAAGGAAGCGATTCCTCGCGGCAAAGTTAAAAAAGGTCAGGTAATGAACGCGGTTGTTGTTCGCACCAAAAAAGGTGTGCGTCGCGCTGATGGTTCGCTGATCAAATTCGACGATAACGCTGCGGTATTGCTTAATAACCAGTTGGCGCCAATCGGCACCCGTATTTTCGGACCAGTGACGCGCGAGCTGCGTAGTGAGCGTTTCATGAAGATTATCTCTTTGGCGCCGGAAGTGCTGTAACGTAAACGTTATAGACCGACGGCAGAGAGCAGAGGAAAGGTTATGCGCAAGATCAAACGCGAAGACGATGTAATCGTCCTGACCGGCAAAGACAAAGGTAAGCGCGGTAAAGTGGCAAAAGTGGTTGATGATAATCGCGTGCTGATTTCTGGCGTGAATCTCATCAAAAAGCACCAAAAGCCCAACCCGCAGCTCAACCAGGCAGGTGGGATTATTGAGAAGGAAGCGCCGATTCAGGTGTCGAATGTAGCGATCTACAATTCGGCAACCAGCAAAGCGGATCGAGTGGGTTTTAAAATTCTCGAAGACGGACGTAAGGTTCGTGTTTTCAAATCCACCGGCGAAGTTATCGACGCGTAAGTGCGAGCGGAAGCAAAATGGCAAGATTACAAGATTTATACAAAAACGAATTGCGCTTGAAGCTGAAAGAAGATCTAGGCATCGACAACATAATGGCGGTTCCTCGCATCACCAAAATCACCTTGAATATGGGTGTCGGTGAAGCGCTTGGCGACAAAAAAGTCATGGAGCACGCTGTCAAAGATCTCGAAACGATCAGCGGCCAGAAAGTTGTTGTGACGAAAGCGCGTAAATCGATCGCCGGGTTCAAGGTTCGTGAAGGTTGGCCTATTGGTTGTAAGGTCACTTTACGTAGCGATCGTATGTATGAGTTTCTTGATCGGTTGATCAGCATAGCGATTCCGCGTATTCGAGATTTTCGGGGTATTAGCCCTAAAGCGTTTGACGGTCGCGGCAATTTCGCGATGGGCGTTACAGAGCAAATTATTTTTCCAGAAATTGAATACGATAAAGTTGATGCGTTGCGCGGTTTAGATATCACTATCACGACCTCTGCGCGTACTGACGAAGAAGGGCGTGCGTTACTTAGCGCGTTTAGTTTTCCCTTTAAAAACTGATTCGAAGCGCAGCATTACAGCTGACTAGCAAAGGTAGCGGAAATGGCCAAAACATCGATGATTGAACGCGAGAAGAAACGCGCCCGTATCACAGCTAAGTTCGCTGTGAAGCGCGCTTCGTTGAAGGCGCTCATTCAAGATCCAAGCACCAGCGACGAAGATAAATGGGCAGCGCAGGTTAAACTCCAGCAGCAACCGCGCGATGCGAGCCCAAGCAGGAAACGTCGTCGTTGCGAGTTAACTGGCCGTCCCCGCGGTGTTTATCGCAAGTTTGGTTTGTCGCGAAATAAATTGCGCGAAGCAGCTATGCGTGGTGATGTTCCAGGCTTGGTTAAGGCCAGCTGGTAATTGCGGGTTAGCAGATTTTCAGGAGCAGATTTATGAGTATGCAAGATCCAGTAGCCGATATGCTGACCCGTATCCGCAACGCTCAACTGGCGGGGAAGCCCGCAGTTGCAATGCCTTCATCCAAATTGAAAGTGGCTTTAGGCAATGTTTTGTTATCAGAAGGTTACATTGCTGCCCAGCGTGTTGAGTCAGTGGACGGTAAATCCACATTGCATTTGGACCTGAAGTACTTTCAGGGCAAACCAGTTATTGCTGAAATCGACCGCGTGAGCTCCCCGGGTTTGCGAGCATATAAAGGTAAGGGTGACTTGCCACGCGTTCGCAATGGTTTAGGTATTGCCATTGTCTCCACCAGCAAAGGTGTGATGACCGACCGTGCAGCGCGTCAGGCCGGTGTCGGCGGTGAAGTACTTTGTACCGTGTTCTAACGAATTGAGATACGAGCTAATACCATGTCCAGAGTAGCTAAGAGTCCGGTTGTCGTACCGGCAGGCGTTGAGGTCAATCTCAACGGCAATGATGTCACTGTGAAAGGTGCCAAAGGTACGCTGTCGAGTCGCATTCATGGCTTGGTGTCGATCACCGTTGAAGACGGAAAAGTATTGTTCGACGTTAAGAGTGCCGACCAACAAGCTTGGGCTCAAGCTGGAACAGCGAGAGCGCTAGTTAATAATATGGTTGTTGGTGTGACCAAAGGTTTTGAGAAAAAGCTCGAGCTTATTGGCGTTGGTTATCGCGCCAAGTCCTCTGGCAACACTCTGAATCTGACGTTGGGATTCTCCCATCCTATTGATTTTGAGTTGCCTGCAGGTGTCACTGCAGAAACTCCAACTCAAACAGAGATTTTGCTCCGCGCTGCTGATAAGCAGGCGTTGGGTCAGGCGGCTGCCAAGATCCGCGGTTTCCGCCCTCCTGAGCCATATAAAGGCAAAGGTATTCGTTATTCCGATGAGCGCGTGCTTCGTAAAGAAGCCAAGAAGAAATAAGGCACGACTATGAACGCAAAGACAGAATCGAGACTCCGGCGTGCTCGTCGCTCGCGACTGAAGATGCGCGAGTTGCGTGTCAA
Source organism: Verrucomicrobiaceae bacterium (assembly GCA_028293825.1). Lineage (GTDB taxonomy): Bacteria > Pseudomonadota > Gammaproteobacteria > Pseudomonadales > CAMLJR01 > CAMLJR01. The sequence continues at coordinate 29,666 of JAQGNY010000004.1, read as the reverse complement.
TCGGTTGAGCGTGCATCGCACTTCTCAACATATTTACGCGCAAATCATTGCACCAGAAGGCGACCGAGTTTTAGCAACAGCCTCTACTTTGGAAGAGACTTTGCGTGGCGGCAGCACTAGTAATTCAGCGGCAGCAGCCAGCGTAGGTAAGCTGATTGCAGAGCGCGCAAAGGCGGCCGGCATTGCGAAGGTAGCATTTGATCGCAGCGGCTTTAAATATCATGGTCGGGTAAAAGCCCTGGCTGATGCGGCCCGTGAAGGCGGCTTGGAATTCTAAGGTTAGAGCGATGGCGTTTAACGATCAAAAAGACAAAACCGCAAACAGCGAAGGCCTCCAGGAAAAGTTGGTTCAGGTTAATCGCGTTGCGAAAGTGGTAAAAGGTGGTCGCATTTTTGCCTTTACGGCCCTGACGGTTGTTGGTGACGGCAGCGGCAAAGTGGGCTTCGGCCGCGGTAAGGCGCGAGAGGTACCAGCTGCCATCCAGAAAGCTATGGAAGCGGCACGTCGGAATATGATCGAAGTTGATCTTAATGGCGACACTTTGCACTACGCGGTTAAAGCTCGCCATGGCGCATCGCATGTTTATATGCAGCCTGCGTCGCAAGGTACTGGAATTATCGCCGGTGGCGCTATGCGCGCTGTACTTGAACTTGCTGGTGTTCATAACGTACTCGCTAAGTGTTACGGCTCGACGAATCCTGTGAACGTTGTGCGCGCGACATTTAACGCGTTAAAAGAAATCACTTCTCCAGATTTTGTTGCCGCAAAGCGTGGCAAAACAGTTGAAGAGATTCTCAATTAAGTTGAGTTGGAATTTTTGTCATGTCCCAGAAAATTAAAGTTACTCAGGTACGCAGTGCTTTTGGTCGTCTGCAAGCTCATAGAGCATGTGTTAGCGGCTTGGGTTTGCGTCGCATTGGTCATACGGTCGAAGTCGAAGATACGCCTTCAATTCGCGGCATGATTAATAAAGTTAACTATCTCGTCCGCGTTGAGGAGTGAGGATATGACTACGGAACTTCGTCTAAATGAGTTAAGCCCTGCACCTGGACACAAAAAAGCACGTCGTCGTGTGGGTCGTGGTATTGGTAGTGGCTTGGGTAAAACTGCTGGCCGCGGACACAAAGGCTTAAAGTCGCGTTCTGGCGGCAAGGTTCGCGCTGGTTTTGAAGGCGGTCAAATGCCTTTGCAAATTCGTCTGCCTAAGTTTGGTTTCACTTCGCGGATCGCACGCGTTTCTGCAGAGATTCGGACTTCTGAGCTTAATGCTATCGAAGATGCCGTTATCGATTTGGATGCGCTTAAACGCGCTCATCTCGTTACCCGCAATATTTTGCGCGCAAAAATATTTTTAAGCGGCGACGTTACGAAGGCTCTGGTGATCAAGGGTTTATCGCTTACCAAAGGCGCTAAAGAAGCGATCGAGAAAGCTGGCGGCAAGGTCGAGGAATAATGGCAAAGCCCAGCGCGCAATCAGTTGGTACTCAAGCGGGGATGGGCGAGCTGCTGGCCCGCCTTCGTTTCCTGCTGCTCGCGTTAATCGTTTATCGGATTGGCACGCACATACCAGTCCCCGGTATTGATCCCGCCAAGCTGGCAAATATGTTTAGTCAGAATCAGGGCACGATTCTGGGCTTGTTTAATATGTTTTCTGGCGGCGCGCTTGAGCGTATGAGTATTTTTGCGCTGGGGATCATGCCCTATATTTCGTCTTCCATCATTATTCAGTTGTTGAGCTCTGTTAGTCCTCAGCTTGAAGCGCTGAAAAAAGAGGGTGAGTCTGGTCGAAAGCGCATAACTCAGTACACGCGCTATTTAACGGTGTTACTGGCATTGGTTCAGGGCTCGGGAATGGCTGTCGGGGCGCTGCAAGGAATGGCTTACGCGCCCGGTTTTGCATTTTATTTTGTTGCTGTGGTGTCTCTCGTTACCGGCTCGTTGTTTCTGATGTGGCTTGGCGAGCAGATTACTGAGCGAGGAATTGGTAACGGTATTTCGATGCTGATTTTCGCGGGGATTGTTGCGGGGTTGCCTCGGGCAATCGGGCAATCTCTTGAGCAAGCCCGTCAGGGTGAGATGAATTGGCTCGTGCTTGCGTTCATTGTTTTGCTCGCGGCGGCTGTAATTTTTTTAGTGGTTTTTATAGAGCGTGGCCAGCGCCGAATAACGGTTAATTATGCCAAGCAGCAGCGCGGTAATCGAGTTTACCAAGCCCAGTCGAGTCATTTGCCTCTGAAGGTAAATATGGCGGGCGTTATTCCTGCCATCTTCGCTAGCTCTATTTTGTTGTTCCCGGCCTCTATTGCTCAATGGTTTGGCAAAGGCAGTGGTAAGGCCGAGTGGTTGCAGGATATGGCCATGGCTATTGGTCCGGGTCAGCCACTAAATATTTTGTTGTTTGCTGTGCTCGTGGTTTTTTTCTGCTTCTTTTATACCGCTTTAATGTTCAATCCGAGCGAAGTTGCGGAAAATTTGAAAAAGTCGGGCGCATTTTTACCGGGTATTAGGCCTGGCCAGCAAACCGCCAATTATATTGATGGTGTTTTAACGCGGCTTACAGTGTTTGGTGCGCTTTACATCACCTTGGTATGTTTACTTCCTCAGTTTTTGGTAGTGCTGTGGAACGTGCCGTTCTATCTCGGTGGAACCTCGCTGCTGATTGTTGTTGTGGTGGTAATGGATTTTATGGCGCAAGTGCAATCGCATTTGATGTCGCATCAGTATGAATCGCTGATGAAGAAGGCCAATTTGAAAAATTATGGCCGTACTGGCTTAACTCGTTAAGCATTTTGAGTTGGAGTTTTGATAATGAAAGTTCGTGCTTCTGTCAAAAAGATTTGTCGTAACTGTAAAGTTGTTCGTCGAAACGGGGCGGTGCGAGTCATCTGTAAAACTGAGCCGCGCCACAAGCAGCGTCAGGGTTAATCTCTTTTAATTGTTATTGATTTTCCGTCAAGGCGCAGATACACTTCCGCGCCTTTCGAATCGAGTGGTTCGACGGTTCTGAGTATTGGAGTAAATTGAATGGCTCGTATTGCTGGTGTCAACATACCAGATAACAAACATGCGGTGATTTCGCTCACTTATATTTATGGTGTTGGTCGCACAACTGCAAAAGCATTGTGTTCAACGACCGGTGTAGCGGAAACAGCTAAAATTTCGAGCCTTTCAGAAGAGCAATTGGATTCGTTGCGCAATGAAATTGGCAAGTTGACTGTTGAGGGTGATTTGCGCCGCTCCATATCGATCAATATCAAGCGATTGCTTGACCTCGGTTGTTATCGCGGGCTTCGTCATCGTAAAGGCTTGCCACTTCGTGGTCAGCGCACAAAAACTAATGCGCGTACTCGTAAGGGCCCGCGTAAACCGATTCGCAAATAGAGCCATATTTGCGAAGCGCTTTAGTGTAGCCGCACCATCGTGCGGCGTTGATATTAGAGTAGGCGTTAAATAATGAACAAAGGTTCTAAAGCGGCTCCCCGCAAAAAAGTTAAAAAGACTGTGGTCGATGGAATGGCGCATGTGCATGCGTCTTTCAATAACACGATTGTGACTATCACCGATCGTCAAGGTAATGCGTTGTCCTGGGCTACCTCTGGTGGTTCTGGTTTTCGCGGCTCACGTAAAAGCACGCCGTTTGCTGCGCAGGTCGCTGCCGAGCGCGCTGGCAATGCTGCCAAAGAATTCGGTTTGAAAAATCTCGATGTTGAAGTTAAGGGTCCCGGGCCGGGTCGGGAATCAGCTGTGCGCGCTTTGCATAATTGCGGATTTAAAATTACCAACATCACCGATGTGACGCCGATTCCACACAATGGCTGTCGCCCACCGAAAAAACGTCGCGTTTGATCAAGATCTGCTTACGGGAATTTATTTATGGCTAGATATCTAGGCCCTACTTGTAAACTCGCGCGCCGCGAAGGAACTGATCTGTTCCTTAAAAGCGGTGTTCGTCCTTTAGAGTCAAAGTGCAAAGCTGAGACTGCACCAGGTGTTCATGGTGCTCGCCGCGGTCGACTGTCCGACTATGGTATCCAGTTGCGTGAAAAACAAAAAGTTCGTCGCATCTATGGTGTATTGGAGCGGCAATTCAGCAGCTATTACAAAGAGGCGGCACGTAAAAAAGGTGCTACCGGTGAGAACCTGCTGCGCATTCTCGAGTCTCGTCTTGATAATGTTGTTTATCGCATGGGGTTCGGTGCTACTCGTGCAGAAGCGCGTCAGTTAGTTGCGCACAAAGCTATTTCAGTTAACGGCGTTACGGTGAATATAGCGTCCGCTCATTTGCAACCCGGCGATGTGGTTGCTGTGCGTGAAAAGTCTAAAAATCAGCTCCGCATACAGCAGGCTTTAGCGTTATCTGCACAGCGTGGTGAGGTTGAATGGCTCGATGTGGTCGCAAGTAAAATGGAAGGTGTTTATAAAAACCATCCGGATCGCAGCGAGCTCTCATCCGACATTAACGAGAGTTTGATTGTCGAGCTTTACTCTAAGTAACTTTCGGTCAGTCATGCACTTCTCATCACCACAGGTGCCCATATGCAGAGCGCAGTGAACGAATTTTTAACACCACGTGTTATTGAAGTTGAAGAAGTTAGTGCAACTCGCGCGAAGGTGACATTAGAGCCTTTGGAACGGGGATTTGGTCATACATTGGGCAACGCGCTTCGACGCATACTGCTTTCCTCCATGCCGGGTTGTGCCATCGTCGGTGCTGAAATCGATGGTGTGCTTCACGAATACAGCGCGCTTGAGGGTGTTCAAGAAGATGTGATTGAAATATTGCTCAACTTGAAGGGTGTTGCCATCGTTATGCATGGTAAGGACGAGGCTGTATTGACCTTGTCTAAAAAAGGCACTGGTGTGGTTACTGCTGCTGATATTCAGGTTGATCATGGTATTGAGATCAAGAACCCCGAGCATGTGATTGCACATTTGAATGGTCGCGGCAATTTGAACATGCGTCTCAGCATTGCACGAGGTCGCGGTTATGTGCCTGCAGACTCGCGTGAAAGTGCTGAAGACGAAACTCGTGCGATCGGCCGCTTGCAACTCGATGCTACGTTTAGTCCAGTAATTCGAGTCTCCTATGTGGTAGACAGTGCTCGAGTAGAGCAGCGTACAGATTTGGATAAACTGGTTTTAGATTTAGAAACAAATGGCACGCTGGATCCTGAAGAGGCAATCCGCCGTGCAGCTACAATTCTGCAGCAGCAGCTTGCGGTGTTTGTAGATCTCGAAGGCGAGAAGCAATCAGAGCCTGTTGAGCGTAGAGACGAGGTAGATCCTATCCTGCTCCGTCCAGTCGACGATCTTGAGCTTACGGTGCGCTCAGCGAACTGTCTCAAAGCGGAAAATATTTATTATATTGGCGATTTGGTGCAACGCACTGAAGTTGAATTATTGAAAACGCCAAACCTTGGTAAAAAATCACTTACTGAAATCAAAGATGTTTTGGCTTCACGTGGTTTGTCGCTCGGTTTGCGCTTGGATAATTGGCCGCCAGCTAGTTTAAAAGGTGAGGATCGTTCGTTTTAATACGACGCTCCGATTTTAACGTATTGCTGTGAAAGCATTTGAAGTCGAAGGAAATTAGTCATGCGCCATCGTAATAGCGGCCGCTACTTTAATCGTACAAGCTCTCATCGCAAAGCGATGTTCATGAACATGACTGCCTCTTTGGTTGAGCATGAGTTGATTAAGACCACGTTGCCGAAAGCAAAGGAGCTGCGTCGTTATGCAGAGCCGTTGATCACGTTGGCAAAGAGCGACAGCGTTGCTAATCGTCGTCTTGCTTTTGATCGTTTGCGTGATAAGTTGGCGGTAGGTAAGTTGTTTACAGAATTAGGCCCGCGCTACAAAGCTCGCCCAGGTGGTTATATTCGTATTCTTAAGTGCGGTTTGCGTGCTGGCGATACCGCTCCGATGGCGTATGTTGAATTGGTGGACCGGTCTGTTACGCGCGCTACTGATGACTCTGCTGACTAAGATTTCCGTTTTATAAAGCCTCGCTTATGCGGGGCTTTTTTTTGGCTTTAAAAACTATAGTCGTAGATATATAGGCGTCAGTCGTTTCTGAGGAATTCGCATCGTTAATGCAGTCTTGTTGCCGAAGGATTTTTTCCGAGGCTGGGAGTGGATTTGAAGCGGCGCTTATCATCTAAAGATCCAATGTTTGAGCAGCGCTGGGGTCTGAGCGGAGCGCTGTCTGTGAACGGGCACAAAGCCATAAGGCGCACGCTATCGAAAAATCAAATGACTTGTTTTTTTAATGATTAGTTAACGGCCGCTGGTTTGCAAAGCCGCTGTAAGTTTGTGCGGTATGGCGTAAGCAACGCGGTGCGGGCCATAACGAAGATTGATCTCAATGTATTTCGAATTATTAACCTCGGCTCATTTCGTGGCCGTGGGTTTTTACAGCGCTAAGTAGCATTCGTACGGAAAGAGCCTTAAAGCTGGCGCTGGCTTTTTCGGAGGAGCCCATAGCGATTCCTGTATGGCAAAAAATCAGGCGATAAAAAGCCGACCATTAGGCCGGCTTTTCACGCTAAAAAGGATTAGGCGTTTTTGCGGCGCATAACCGCAATACCGAGAAGGCCTGCAGCGAGTAGAGCGATGCTGGTAGGCTCCGGTACATTGCTGGATTTTTTGGTTCCAGTTGCTGTGAGGCTGGCGCTATCGATAAAGAAGCTTCCGGCCAGGCTAAAAACTGATACATCAAGTGTGCCGGTTTGGTTCAGCTTCACTTGACCCTGGTAAGACGATCCGCCGAGGCTGCCATCACTCCAAAATACGCTGAGATCATCGCCAACAAGGCCGGGTTGATCCAGCACGGCGGTGTTAAAGTCAAACCAGCTCGAATGGCTATTATCGAACAAATGAATGCTGACGTTGTAATTGCTGATGATGTCGGTGCCGACGGTAAAGCCCTGATCCAGCAGGCTAAAAGTGTATTGATACGGTGTCGTTGTGTTGACAAGGATTGGGGTGCTTGGGTCGGTGTCAGTCCAGGTGTATGCTTGCGCCAAAACAGGCACGCTTAACAACAATCCAGCGATTAGTGACTTCATTTTGTTCTCCATTCTTCTTTCTTGGGCTGTAAGTTAAATTAATACTATTATTTTGCTGCTCGGCGTCGAGCAATACCCAGCGCAATTATGCCTGCCGCTAGCAGTGAAACTATGCTGGGCTCGGGTACTGAAATTGACGGCAAGTACTTCAATGGCTCCGCCAATACTTGCGTCGAAGCAACCATTAGAAAAATCGATATCAGGCTGCGGTTCATAATTTTGACCTCATGTCGGTGTTCAAAAAGCTGTGAAGTAGTTCACGGTCTGCGATCTCTAAGCAAGTGTCAGACCACTTACAGTTTTTCCTTTTTAAACAATGATATGGGCTGGTTTAATGCCTCAGACAAAAATGGGGTGTGTAAAAGCAGTCGACATCGTTAGCCGGCTGCCCGCTTGCGTCCCTTAGCGGGAATGCCGAGTAACGGTTTCAGGAATTTCCCGGTGTACGATTTGGATTGATTAACGACAGTTTCCGGCGTGCCCTGAGCGATGATTTCTCCGCCGCCGTCGCCACCTTCGGGTCCTAAATCGATTATCCAATCTGCTGTTTTAATCACGTCGAGGTTGTGCTCAATCACGACTATGGTGTTGCCGTGGTCACGTAGACGATGCAGTACAGTCAGAAGCTGTTGAATGTCGTGAAAATGCAGGCCCGTGGTTGGCTCATCGAGAATATAGAGCGTCTGTCCGGTATCGCGCTTTGAAAGCTCGCGAGACAATTTCACCCGCTGCGCTTCGCCGCCGGAAAGCGTTGTGGCGGCCTGTCCAAGCTTGATGTAAGAAAGCCCGACATCGATGAGCGTCTGTAATTTTTTGGCAACCGAAGGGACGTTTTCGAAGAAGCGACATGCGTCCTCAACAGTCATGTCCAGCACTTCATGAATACTTTTGCCTTTGTATTTAATTTCCAGGGTTTCTCGGTTGTAGCGTTTGCCTTTGCAGATGTCGCAGGGCACGTAAACGTCAGGAAGAAAATGCATTTCGACCTTGATAACGCCGTCGCCTTCACACGCTTCGCACCGACCGCCTTTCACGTTGAAGCTAAAGCGGCCTGGCTGATAGCCGCGCGAGCGAGCCTCTTGCGTGCCGGAAAACAGCTCCCGTATCGGCGTGAAAATTCCGGTGTAAGTGGCTGGATTGGAACGCGGTGTGCGGCCAATCGGGCTTTGATCAATGTCGATACATTTGTCGACATGCTCAAGCCCGCTAATTTCCGTACAGGGCGCTGCGTGCAGAGTCTCGGCGCCGTTCAGCGCGGTAGCGGCCAGCGGATACAGCGTATTGTTAATGAGCGTCGATTTACCCGACCCGGACACGCCGGTGACGCATGTCATCAACCCCAGCGGTAGTTCGAGCGTCACGTTTTTGAGGTTGTTACCGGTGGCGCCCTGCAGAATTAGCATGCGCTCGGGATTCGGTGCGATGCGCTGTTTCGGCAGTGCGATACTCTTTTTGCCGCTGAGGTATTGGCCGGTCAGCGACTTCGGGCAATCGAGAATATTTTTGAGCGTGCCGGCGGCGACCACTTCGCCGCCATGCACGCCAGCTCCCGGTCCGATATCGATGACGAAGTCAGCGCTGCGGATCGCGTCTTCATCGTGCTCGACCACGATCACTGTATTGCCAAGATCGCGCAGGTGCGTGAGTGTGCCGAGCAGGCGTTCGTTATCGCGTTGATGCAAACCAATCGATGGCTCGTCGAGGATGTACATGACGCCCACCAGGCCCGCGCCGATCTGGCTGGCCAGCCGAATGCGCTGTGCCTCGCCACCGGACAGCGTTTCGGCCGAGCGATCCAGCGTTAAATAGTTGAGGCCGACATCGACCAGAAACTGTAGGCGTTCGCGAATCTCCTTGAGAATCTTGTCGGCAATTTTACCCTGCTTGCCTTTCAGCTTTAACGCGGCGAAATAAGCGAGTCCTTCGCCAACCGGAAGCATCGTTAGCGACGGCAAGTTGCGTTCTTTGATAAATACGTGACGCGCCTCTTCGCGCAGGCGCGTGCCTTTGCAATCGGGGCATTTTTGGCTGCTGAGGTATTTCGACAACTCATCACGGACCGATTGTGATTCGGTCTCACGATAGCGTCGTTCGAAATTCGGAATCACACCTTCGAACCGGTGGGTGCGTTGATAGACATCGCCGCGATCGTTGATGTAGCTGAAGCACACTTCATCGTCGCCGCTGCCGTGCAGAACGACTTTCTGATATTTCTTCGTCAGCTTACTGAATGGTGTGTCGATGTCGAAGCCGTAATGCTCGGCCAGCGATGTGAGCATATGAAAATAGTAAACGCTGCGCTTGTCCCAGCCGCGAATGGCGCCGGTCGATAAGCTTGCATCGGGTTGCGTGATGATGCGTGACTCGTCGAAAAACTGTTTCACACCAAGGCCATCGCAGGATGGGCACGCGCCGGCCGGATTGTTGAACGAGAACAGGCGCGGCTCCAGTTCGCTGATACTGTAGCCGCACTGCGAGCAGGCGAATTGCGATGAGAAAACCAACTCGTCGCGCTTTTCGTCCATGAACGCAATCATGGCTAGACCGCTGCTGAGTTCGAGTGTGGTCTCGAAGGATTCGGCTAAGCGCAGCTGTAAATCAGCGCGCACTTTGAAGCGATCGACGACCACTTCAATCGTGTGTTTTTTGTTTTTATCGAGTTGTGGCGTGTCGTCGAGTTCGGTAACCAAGCCGTTAATCCGCGCCCGCACAAAGCCCTGGCTGCGCAGCTGTTCGAAGATATGAAGATGCTCGCCTTTGCGCTCGCGAATAACCGGCGCCAGCAACATGAGGCGCGTGCCCTCGGGCAATTCCAGCACGCTGTCGACCATTTGGCTGACTGTTTGCGCGGCGAGCGGAATGTCGTGATTGGGGCAGCGCGGCTCACCGGCGCGGGCGAACAACAGACGCAGATAATCGTAAATTTCGGTGATGGTGCCGACAGTCGAGCGCGGATTGTGCGATGTCGATTTTTGCTCGATCGAAATCGCCGGCGACAGTCCTTCTATATGGTCGACATCGGGTTTTTCCATCATCGAAAGAAATTGACGCGCATAGGTCGATAGCGATTCGACGTAGCGTCGCTGGCCTTCTGCGTAGAGCGTATCGAAGGCCAGCGACGACTTGCCTGAGCCGGAAAGCCCGGTAATTACCACCAATTTGTCGCGCGGAATTTCAATGTCGATGTTCTTGAGATTGTGGGTTCGAGCGCCGCGCACAACTATCTTTTCCATACGTCACCTATTGCCCAAAAACCGGTGAGTATAAGACGCCCGAGGCGTGGCCCAAAGCGATAATCGTAGGCAAAACCGCCCGTGCGCGATGAGCGCATTTTCCGTATAGTTGCGGGCAGCAGCGGGCGTTCGCCCGTAAATCATTAAGCAGGGGAGATGTCATGGCGCGCGGCGTTAATAAAGTCATTTTGGTCGGTAATCTGGGCAATGATCCGGAAACTAAGTACATGCCTTCCGGCGGCGCCGTGACCAACATTACGGTGGCGACTTCGGAGTCGTGGAAAGACAAAAATACCGGCCAGGCGCAAGAGCGTACCGAGTGGCACCGTGTCGTGTTTTTCAACAAGCTTGCGGAAATTGCCGGCGAATATTTGCGCAAAGGCTCCAAAGTCTATGTTGAGGGCAGTTTGCGCACGCGCAAATGGCAGGACCAAAGCGGCCAGGATCGCTACACCACCGAAATCGTCGCCAGCGAAATGCAGATGCTAGACAGTCGCGGCGGCGCGTCCGGCGGCGACAATGCCAATTACGAATCGCCGGCGCCACGCCAATCCGCACCGCGTCAATCGGCTCCACGCCCGTCGGCACCGCCGCAGAGTGAAGCGCCGCCACCGGCCAATTTCGATGACTTCGACGACGATATTCCGTTTTAAGAATCGAACCCAGTGGTAAACGTATTTATTGTCGGTGAAGCGCCCACCCTGGTGGATGTTTTCAAGCTTTATTTCGATCGGCGTGATCGCCCGATCGTCAATATTGAAATTGATCAATTGGCATTGCCGCCGCGCAGCGACGACGACGTCGCTGCGATTGTTATCGTCGACTGCGCGAATCAGTTGGGCGGTGCAGTTTTACCTTTCACTGCATTTAAGCCGTTGATCGACGATTGTGCCGCACGCGAATGGCCGGTGTTGATGTTGTCCGACAGCCGCGTCTTCGCCGCAGGCAATCAACGTTACCGCGAGCGGGATTTAGCGATTCCGGCCTCGGCGGAAGGCGAAATATTGCTGCAGTGCGAGCACTATTTGGCCGAACAAACCGAGCGTCATGTCATTTTGCGCACGGGTCCGTTACTGGCCGCGAGCGGCACTAATTTGCTCACTTATTTTGTGCGGCAAATGCAGGAGGGTGGCGATGTATTGGCCGCCACCGAGCCACGCTTTTGCCCGATCTCAATTTTCGATTTAGCGCGCGTGGTCGCGGCGATTTGCGATCAAGTGCAATGCGCCGCCGAATGTTGGGGCATTTATCATTATCACAGCTCGGACACCGCCACGTTGTACGAGTTTGCCGAAGTGGTTCTCGCGGCGGCGAGTCAATATTGGAATCTGAGCGACAAAGCGCATTTGAAAGCCGATGCCATGTCGTTTCATAGCAGCTCATTTCCGATTATGAATTGCCAAAAAATTCGCGATACATTTGGCATCCAGCAAACGCAGTGGCGCAAAGCCATTCCCGATTTATTAAAACAAATGCAAATGGGTGAGCCGAGATGAGCAAAGCGCAAGAAGGCCCAAGCCAGAATTTGGGCGTAGCGGTGTTGACGGTTTCCGATACGCGTACCGCCCAGACCGATACCTCCGGCGACTACTTAGTCGAGGCATTAAAATCCGATGGGCATCAGCTGATTGATAAACAAATCGTCATCGACGACGTTTATCGCATTCGAGCGGTGCTATCGAATTGGATTGCCGATGTGCGCATACAGACCGTATTAATCACCGGCGGCACCGGCTTTAGCGGGCGCGATTCGACGCCCGAAGCCGTCGCTGTTTTATTCGATAAAGCGATCGATGGTTTTGGCGAATTGTTTCGCGCAATTTCTTACGATGAAATCGGAACCTCTACGATTCAATCGCGCGCGTTAGCTGGCCTTGCCAACGACACAGTAATTTTTTGTGTGCCCGGCTCAACCAATGCGTGTCGTACTGCTTGGGAAAAAATAATCCGCACGCAACTCGACAGCAGTTTTCGGCCGTGTAATTTCGTCGGTGTTTTAAAAGTACGCGAGCGCGGTATTAATTAACATGGCGCTCACTCCGGTTGCGCAGGCGCTGCAAATTATTCTCGCCGATGCGCAATTTGTCGCCGAAGCGGAATTGGTGTTGTTGCGAAATGCGCGCGGTCGCGTGCTTGCGCACGACCAATTTTCTTCCGTCGACGTGCCACCCGCGGACAACAGCGCAATGGATGGTTATGCGTTGCGCGCTGCGGATAGCGAATCCAAAATGCCACTGCCGATAACGCAGCGCATTGCGGCGGGAAGCGTTGGCGCGTTATTAACGCCCGGCACGGTCGCGCGTATTTTTACCGGCGCCGAATTGCCGGCCGGTGCCGATGCCGTGGTGATGCAAGAAGACTGTCGCGAGCAGGACGGTGTTTTATTTCTTAATGACGCTGTAAATCACGGTGAAAACGTACGCCCGCGCGGTCAGGATATTCACATCGGGCAACGCTTGGTTAATGCCGGTGAAGTCCTGCGCGCGGCAGATATTGCCTTGCTCGCGGGGAGCGGCATCATAGAGGTGCCTGTTTATGGGCGCCTTAAAGTAGCGCTACTTTCCACTGGCGATGAATTGGTCGAGCCCGGCAACACGCTTGCGCCGGGCCAAATTTATAATTCCAATCGACCGTTGTTAACGGGCTTGCTGGAGCAGATCGGAATCGAAGTGGTGGACTTGGGCATTGTCGCCGATACCGCTAAAGCGACGGCTGAAGCATTACAGCGCGCAGCGCAAGCGGCCGATTGCGTGATATCCACCGGCGGCGTTTCAGCTGGGGAAGAAGATCACGTGCGGGCGCAGCTGGAGTTGCACGGCCAATTAAATTTGTGGAAGCTCAATATCAAACCGGGTAAACCGTTGGCATACGGGCGCATGCAAGGCGTTCCTTTTTTTGGTTTGCCGGGAAATCCCGCTTCGGCTTTCGTCACTTTTTTTCTGATCGTATTGCCGTATTTAAAAAAGCTGCAAGGTTTAAGTCAGATTGAAGTCGCAACATTAAAGCTTCCCGCTGCGTTCGAGTGGTTAAAAGCGGGCAAGCGACAAGAATATTTACGTGCGCGCATCGTTGCCAGTGAAGCCGGTTTTCAAACCGAAATTTTTTCGAATCAAAGTTCAGGTGTGTTGGCCTCAGTGGCGTGGGCCAATGCGTTGGCGGTAATTTACCCGGAGCAGCCCGTGCGTCGCGGCCAATTAATCGATGTCATACCGCTTAACGGTTTCTTGAATTAACACGGAGTTAGAGCGTGGCATCGGCGTCGTTAAACTCGCATGAAGACATCGATCGCTTCGCGCTACTGCAACGTATAATTTGTGGGCGTATGCCCGAGCTTGATGGATTGCGCGCTATCGCGATCATCACTGTGGTTTGGCATAACGCGACCGCTGGACGTTACACCGGCGGTGATCTCGCAAAAGTTGTCGATATGATTTCAAATTCGGGCTGGCTCGGAGTGCAGCTGTTTTTTGTGCTGTCCGGATTTTTAATTACCGGTATTTTGCTCGATCAAAAAGGCACGGCGCACCAGTGGCGCAATTTTTATGCGCGACGCACGCTGCGAATTTTCCCTCTCTACTACGCGGCGCTAATCACCGCTTTTATATTGTTACCCGCGCTCGGATTTTTGCCGCCGGTTTCCGCTGAGTTGCGCGAATATCAGTCGTGGTACTGGCTGTTTTTAATGAACTGGATCGCGCCGGTCGAACATTCGCAAATGTATTTTGGCCACTTCTGGTCGCTCGCCGTCGAGGAGCAGTTTTATCTGTTGTGGCCGCTCGCGGTCATTTTTTGTCGCCCCAAAACACTGCTTTATTTATGCGGTGCGATGATTATTTCCGCGCCACTGATTCGCTTGGGACTGGTCTTGTTTGATGCGAAATTCGCGCTTAAAGCGGCGTATACATTCACGCCGGCGCGCTGGGATGCGCTCGCTGGCGGTGCGCTGGTCGCGATTGCCTTGCGTGATCGGATGCTGAGCCAGCGGTTATTGTTGTTAGTGCAGCCGACGGTGTATTTGACACTGTTGTACATCGTCATTTTTGTTGTCTTAAATAGAAATTTTGCGCCGATCGAAGGGCCGCGATTATTTCTCAATGAGTCAATCGCGATGCTGTTATTTGCGGCCACGCTGACACTATCGATTGATGCAACAAATTCTAAAGTGATTTCCTGGCAGAATTTTCTGCGCACGGCGCCGCTGCGTAGTATCGGCAAGTACAGCTACGCAATTTATGTATTTCAGCTGCCGCTAATTTATTTGAGCGGACCGTATTGGCTGCGCAGTTTGGAGGCATTGCGAATTGTATTGCCGCCATCAATTTCGACGACACTATTTGCAGTTGCTGTATTTTTTTGCGCGTATGCGGCGGCGTTTGTGTCATGGCATTTATTAGAGTCGCCTTTTCTTCAGCTTAAGCGACGCTTTAGTGACAGCCGGATTCAAGAAGCTCATGTCGCCAGCAATTAAATTTGCTGGCAGTTAAATGGTTAATAACGTGCCGACGTGATTTTTTCGATAAAAAAATAATGCGTCGAATGTGCGGCCATCTGGAAATGAATCTGAAAGCGTCGTCAGCAGCCGTAATGTGAGCGTGCCGCGCGACCAATCTATGTTTGAAACAAGTGCGTCGTGAAAGCCGAAAAATTTGTTCACTGAATTAAATAGCGCTTTAAAAAAACTTTCTTTTGCTGAAAAAACAATAGTAAAAAATTGAGCGCGTTGTTCATTATTCAACGAATAGTAAGTATTTAATTCAGCTGTAGTCAGAATTTCTGTTAATACATTTTCTCGCGTGGTTGGTGCAATTACTGTCTCGAAATCGATGCCTATTCCACGATAAATTGTCGATCGGCTGATCGCCGCCGCCGCAATAGTTTCGTTATGTGTAATTGAGCCGATCGTGGATGGATGCCACAGCGGTTCGCGATTGCTGCCGATTTGCGGAAGCGTGCCATCGCCGTTGAGCAACTGCAGTGCTTTGCGTGCGCAAATTCTGCCGGCGGTAAATTCGGCTTGGCGCTTCGGAACAGATTTTTCGATCGACGCGATGTTCATGCCTAAAGCATCGAGATCCGCGCGCGTGAATCGATCCAGTTGGAATCGACAATAAACTAAATTAATTTCCGCTAACTTAATTTTAAACGGCCAGATACGGCGCGGCTCCGTGCAAAAGTTAGACGTACCAACGGTTGTATTCATGCGGCAGTGCCAAACCAAAATTAACTGGTAAAGAAGTTGAGCATTAGTGCTCGGAGCTGTCCATTAAAAGACGTTTTTGCGCTTAACAATGTTTGAGCTGCGAATGGCGTTGGTGAGAAAGGGCGGGAATCAATTGATTGGCGGCAATGTCCGGCGCGTGAGTTTAATGTGAATCGTCGGGGGCTGTAAGTGTGTCATGTGCGCGTTTGCGTTGCGCACATGACACGAGGATTTAGCCTCTGCTCCTCATGCGGTCAGGCGTTGCAATACCAAGCTTGCGTTGGTGCCGCCGAAGCCAAAGCTATTCGACAGCACGCGATTAAGCGTCACATTTTGTTGCAGCGTACGCGCGATCGGCATGCCCTCGGCTTGCGGGTCCAGCGTTTCGATGTTTGCCGATGCGGCGATGAAGTTGTGCTGCATCATTAACAGGCTGTAAATCGCTTCGTGCACTCCGGTGGCGCCCAGCGAGTGTCCGGCCAGCGATTTGGTTGAGCTAATCGTGGGCACGGTTTTGCCGGCGAACACTTCTCTGATCGCGCCCAGCTCTTGAATGTCGCCAGCCGGTGTCGAGGTGCCGTGGCTGTTGATGTAATCGATCGGACCGTCGACGGTTTCGAGCGCTTGGCGCATACAGCGAATGGCGCCTTCGCCGCTCGGTGCGACCATGTCGTAACCATCGGATGTGGCGCCATAGCCAACCACTTCACCGTAAATTTTCGCGCCGCGCGCTTTGGCGTGTTCGAGTTCTTCCAGCACGACCATGCCGCCGCCACCCGAGATAACGAAGCCATCGCGATTGGCGTCGTAGGGGCGAGATGCTTTGGTGGGGGTGTCGTTATATTTGCTGGACAGTGCGCCCATCGCATCGAACAGACAGCTTAGTGTCCAATGTTCTTCTTCGCCGCCGCCGGCAAACATAATGTCCTGCTTGCCGGATTGAATCAGCTCCATGCCATTGCCGATGCAATGCGCACTGGTGGCGCAGGCGGAGGAAATTGAATAGTTCACGCCTTTGATTTTGAACGGCGTGGCCAGACAGGCCGATACCGTCGAGCTCATGGTTTGGGTAACGCGATACGGTCCAATGCGCTTCAAGCCTTTGGTGCGCAGAATATCAGCGGCTTCGATCAGGTTTGCCGATGAAGCGCCGCCGGAGCCGGCAATAATGCCGGCGCGCGGGCTGGAGACTTCGCTTTCTTCAAGCCCTGAATCGGCGATGGCTTCCTGCATCGCGAGATACGTATAAGCGGCAGCGTCGCCCATAAAGCGCAATTGTTTGCGGTCGATCAGCGCGGCGAAATCGATGTCGATGGTGCCGGCAACCTGGCTGCGAAAGCCGAGTTCCTTATAGTCTTCGCGGAAACGAATACCGGAACGTCCCGTTTGCAGGGCATCCAGAACGGCGGCTTTGTTATTGCCAATGCAGGACACAATGCCCATGCCGGTGATGACGACGCGTCTCATGCTGATACCCCTTTGTTCCATAAATTTTTGGTGTAGAAATTATTGTGCGGTTACCGCTTCCTGCTGGCTAATACGCTAGCCAGCTAGGGAGTCAGTCCTTCGATACCCGATTGAAACAGTCCAACCCGCAGATCTTTAGCGGTATAGATCACGGTGCCGTCTACGGCCAGTGAGCCGTCCGCGATACCCATTATCAGTTTGCGCTCGATGGTGCGTTTCAAATCGAGCTGATAAGTGACCTTTTTTGCAGTGGGCAGAATTTGCCCGGTAAATTTAATTTCGCCCGCACCGAGCGCGCGACCGCGACCCTGATTGCCTTTCCAGGCGAGGAAAAATCCGACCAGTTGCCACATCGCGTCGAGTCCCAGGCAGCCCGGCATAACTGGATCGGTGGGGAAATGGCATTTAAAAAACCAGAGATCTGGGTTGATATCGAGCTCGGCGCGCAATTCGCCTTTGCCGTAGGCGCCGCCTTCCACTGAAATGTGCGTGATACGGTCGAGCATTAACATGTTGTCGGTAGGCAGCTGTGCGTTGCCTGGCCCGAATAAACGGCCGTTGCCGCAATCGATTAAATCTTCTTTGCTAAACGCATGTTGTTGCATCAACGACATCGGCATGTATCCGCTGTTAGGCTATATGAGGCTCAGCGGGGCTGGCCAAAAAGGTTTGCCATTGTAATGGTTGAAAGAGTGTTGTCCAGAGCGGCTAGATTGAGTGACGACGGCTACAGAAAAAGGTCCAGGATTAAACTACCATGGCGACCTTTGTGAATTTCATTCGACTGGCACGGCAATCGCATAATTTCCGTGCCCGGCGCGACTTATTGCTGACTAGAGGACGTTGATGTGCATATCGCAGTGATAGGAACTGGCTACGTAGGTTTGGTGACCGGAGCCTGCTTTACCGAAACAGGAAACCACGTAGTGTGTATGGACGTGGACGAAAACAAATTAGCGCGGCTGCGGCGCGGCGAATTGCCGATTTACGAGCCCGGCCTTGAGCCCATCGTGGAAAGCGCTGTCGCCAATGGCCTACTGACTTTTTCCAGCGACATGGCCGAAGCCCTCGCTAAAGCCGAATATGTGTTTATCGCGGTCGGCACACCGCCGGGCGAGGATGGCTCCGCTGATCTGCAATATGTATTGGCGGTGGCGCGTTCCATCGGCCAGCATCTACAGCGCTATGCCGTCATCATCGACAAATCCACCGTGCCGGTCGGCACCGCGGAAAAAGTAAGCGCGGCGATATCGGAAGAGCTGGCCAAGCGCGGTGTAGATATTCCGTTCGACGTGGTCAGCAACCCTGAATTCTTAAAAGAAGGCGCGGCGGTCGAAGACTTTATGCGTCCGGACCGCGTCATCATCGGCACCGACAGCGAGCGCGCCCAAGAGAAAATGGCCGAGCTTTATGCAGCCTATGTGCGCGTCAATGATCGTTTGATCGTGATGGGCGTGCGCGATGCGGAAATGACCAAATACGCGGCCAACGCGATGCTCGCCACCCGTATTTCATTTATGAACGAGGTGGCCAGCCTGTGCGACCGCCTGGGCGTCGATGTCGAAAGCGTGCGCAAAGGCATCGGCTCGGACAAGCGTATCGGCTATGCCTTCATCTATCCCGGTTGCGGTTACGGTGGCTCGTGCTTTCCCAAGGACGTGCAGGCATTGATTCATATGAGTCGCGCCCAGGATTTCGTCCCGACAGTGATGGAAGCCGTCGAAGCGCGCAACGAGCAGCAAAAGCTGGTGTTGTTCGATAAAATCCGCGGCCATTTTGGTGGCGATCTGCGCGGACGCAAATTCGGCATCTGGGGTCTATCCTTCAAGCCGGGTACCGACGATATGCGCGAAGCGTCATCCATCGTGCTGATCAAAGCGTTGGTTGAAGCAGGCGCAATTGTTCATGCCTACGACCCGGTTGCGCTCGAAACAGCGGCGCGCGAATTGCCGCCCGAGTGGCTCACCGAAGGTCGCGTCGAATTATTGAAATACCAATATGACGTATTAAAAGGCGCAGACGCGATGGTGCTGGTGACGGAGTGGAAGCGCTTCCGCCAGCCCGATTTCGCCGCGATGAAAGATTTAATGCGCGAGACCGTCGTGTTCGATGGCCGCAATCAATACGATCCGGAAGGTTTAACCGCGCAAGGTTTTGTGTACTACGCAATCGGTCGCGGCAATCAGCCGCAATCACTTTAAATCGGACCAGGAAGCCCCAGGATGTTAATCCCCGTTTTGTTATCCGGCGGCGTCGGCAGCCGTTTATGGCCTGTCTCGCGTGAGCTTTACCCCAAACAGTTTTTACCGCTGACTGGCGACACCAGTCTGTTGCTGCAAACCTTAGCGCGCGCGGCTAACGTTCCCAATATTGGCGCGCCAATTGTGGTGTGCAACGACGAACATCGTTTTCTGGTGGCTGAGCAATTGCGTTTGGGTGGAATAAAGCCCAATGCGATTTTGCTCGAACCCGAAGGTAAAAATACCGCGCCGGCAGTTGCTGCGGCGGCGTTGCGTGCATTGGCGATTAATCCTCAAGCCGTATTGCTGGTATTGCCGGCCGATCATGTCATTCGTGATCCCGCCGCATTTGCTGATGCGGTTGTGCGCGGGATGAAGGCCGCTGATGCCGGCCATCTGGTTACGTTCGGTATTGTTCCGACCGCGCCGGAAACCGGTTATGGCTACATTCAGGCCGGCGACGAATGGAGCGAAGGTATTCGCCACCTGCATCAATTCGTCGAAAAACCCAATCGTGAAACGGCTGAAAAATATTTGGCGAGCGGCGAGTACGTGTGGAACAGCGGCATGTTTTTATTTCGCGCCGATGTCTACGTGCAGGAATTAGAGCAGCACGCACCGGCAATTTTGGGCGCAGTGCGCAAAGCGCTCGACGGCGCGCATAACGATCTCGATTTTTCGCGTCTCGATGCCACCGCGTTTAAAACCTGCCCCAGCGATTCGATCGATTACGCCGTTATGGAACGCACCCGCAAAGGCGTGGTGGTTCCAATGTCGTGCGGTTGGAGCGATGTGGGCTCGTGGTCTTCGTTGTGGGATGTCGAGCCGAAAGGCGAAGCGGACAATGTCTTGATCGGCGACGTGTTGTTGCACGATGTCGATTCGAGCTACATACGCAGCGAATCGCGTTTAGTTGCCGCGATTGGTTTAAGCGATGTAGTTATTGTCGAAACATCCGATGCTGTTTTGGTCGCCGATAAAAATCGCGTGCAGGATGTAAAACATATTGTCGCCGCGTTGAAGAAAAATAAACGCGACGAAGCGACGTTGCACAAGCGCGTGTATCGGCCGTGGGGTTCTTACGAATCGTTGGTCAACGCGCATCGGTTTCAAGTAAAACGCATTATCGTGAACCCGGGCCAGCAATTATCGCTGCAAATGCATCATCATCGCGCCGAGCACTGGATCGTGGTCAGCGGTACCGCGAAAGTGACCTGCGGTGAAAAAGAATTTTTATTATCCGAAGACCAATCTACTTATATTCCGCTTGGAAATCGCCACCGGTTATCCAACCCCGGCGTGATTCCATTGGAATTGATCGAAGTGCAAACCGGCAGTTATCTCGGTGAAGACGATATCGTGCGCTTCCAAGATGTTTACGGCCGCAATCAATAGCGATATGTCCAAGGCCGATATATCGACTAACCGTTAATCCACAAAGGGTTTTATCGCATGATCAAAAAATGTCTGTTTCCAGTGGCGGGTTATGGCACGCGCTTTTTGCCGGCAACGAAATCAATGCCGAAAGAAATGTTGCCGATCGTAAATAAGCCGTTGGTGCAATATGGCGTTGAAGAAGCTATCGACGCGGGCCTGCGCGAAATTGCTTTCGTTACCGGTCGCGGCAAGCGTTCGATTGCCGACCATTTCGATATCAGCTACGAATTAGAGCATCAAATTTCCGGCACCGGCAAAGAAAAATATTTATCCAGTATTCGCAGCGTGTTGGATAAAGGCACATTTTCGTTGACGCGTCAGCGCGAAATGAAAGGCCTCGGGCACGCCATTCTCACCGGCGAAGTGTTGATAGGTAACGAACCGTTCGGCGTTATTTTGTCGGACGATTTGTGCATGAACGAAGGCGGCGAAGGTGTAATGGCGCAAATGGTGCGGCTGTTTAAACAGTTTCGCTGCAGCATTGTTGCCGTGCAGGAAGTGCCGATGGATCAAATCGAAAAATACGGTGTGATTGCCGGTGAATCATTAAAAGACGGTTTGTACCGCGTCGACAACATGGTGGAAAAACCAAAAGCGGCTGATGCGCCATCGAACCTCGCCATTATTGGCCGCTACATTTTGACGCCAGATATTTTCGATATTTTGCGCGACACACCACCCGGCAAAAACGGTGAAGTACAAATCACCGACGCGCTGCTGACACAGGCGCGTAACGGTTGCGTAATGGCGTATAAATTTGCCGGTCGGCGTTTCGATTGCGGTTCGGTGGATGGCTTCGTTGAAGCGACCAATTATGTTTACGAAAATATTTACACGCCCGAATAATCGGGCGTTTTTTTACGCCGTAGTTTTCTAGTTTCCGTGGTTTGAATCTCATGGATTTAAGTTCCCTGGTTTCACGCCATGTAGTTTCTAGTTCACAGATTTATTGAGCGCTACCGATGACCGATAAGTTCGAATGTTTTAAGGCCTACGATGTGCGTGGCCGAGTCCCCGATCAAATTAACGAAGATATTGCGTATCGCATTGGTCGCGCCTATGCCGAAGTGGTTAAACCCGGTTCGGTAGTAGTGGGGCACGATATTCGTCTGACCAGCGAAGCGCTGAAATTAGCCTTGGCTAATGGCTTGCGCGACAGCGGTGTCGATGTTTTCGATATCGGCTTATGCGGCACTGAAGAAATTTATTTCGCTACGTTTCATGCAACGGTTAATGGCAAAAAATTAGGTGGAGGCGTTGCAGTCACCGCCAGCCACAATCCAAAAGATTACAACGGCATGAAATTCGTGCGCGAAGATTCAAAGCCGATCAGCGGCGATACCGGTTTGTTCGATATTCAGCGTCTCGCTGAAGAGAATAAATTCGCGGCGCCGACACAGCGCGGCAGCTTTCAAAAACTCGATACCGCGACCGCGTATATCGATCATCTGCTCGGTTATGTCGACGTCGCTAAATTAACGCCATTAAAAATTGTCGTTAATGCTGGCAACGGTGGCGCCGGCCAAGTTATCGATCGCATCGAAAGTTATTTGCCGTTCGAATTTATTAAATTGCATCACGAGCCCAATGGCGAATTCCCCAATGGCGTACCCAATCCATTGCTGGAAGAAAACCGTGCGCCGACCATCGACGCGGTGCGCGCGCACAAAGCCGATTTGGGTATTGCGTGGGATGGCGATTTCGATCGGTGTTTTTTCTTCGATGAAAGCGGCGAATTTATCGAGGGCTATTACGTGGTCGGTATGCTTGCCGAGGCGTTTTTATTAAAAAGCCCTGGCGAAAAAATTGTGCACGATCCACGCCTGACCTGGAATACGATCGACATAGTGACTGGGCTTGGCGGCGATGCAGTGCAAAGCAAAACGGGTCACGCGTTTATTAAAGAGCGCATGCGCAAAGAGAATGCGATTTATGGCGGCGAGATGAGCGCGCACCATTATTTTCGCGATTTCGCTTATTGCGACAGCGGCATGATTCCGTGGTTATTAGTGGCGCAATTGATTTCGATCAGCGGCAAAACGCTGTCGCAATTAGTGCATGAACGCGTGCAAGCCTATCCTTGCAGCGGCGAAATTAATCGCACGGTGAAAGATGTGAAAGCAGTTATTGCCGCGATTGAATCGAGTTACGCGCCTAGCGCAATTGATGTCGATCGCACCGATGGTTTGAGTCTCAGCTTTGCCGAGTGGCGTTTGAATGTGCGCGGCTCCAACACTGAGCCGGTATTGCGCGTGAATGTTGAAAGTCGCGGTGATATTGCGTTGATGCAAGCGAAAACGGCGGAAGTACTGAGCGCAATCGATAAGGTCGGATAATCGGAAATACCTATGTCGAATGGAGTCGACATTTAGTTAAAAAAATACTCAAACAAAAATAATTAAACAAAAACGGCGCGTAATTTTTTACGCGCCGTTTTTGTTAGTACAGATTTTTATAGCCGACCGTCGACCACATCGGCTGGAAACAAATATTTAATATCGAAAACAACGGCTGTATTTTTCGCGAGTTTACGCACTGCTTCAATGCCCATTTCGCGAAAGCTGTCGTGCGCGACGGCGATAATAATAGCGTCGTAGTGACGTTGCGCAGGATGTTCGATAGTCGGAAAACCAAACTCTTCCAGCGCATGTTCCGAACTGACCCACGGGTCGTACACATCGACATGCGCGTTGCACAGCTTTAGCTCTTGCACGATATCGACCACGCGCGTATTGCGCAGATCGGGACAGTTTTCTTTGAACGCCAAGCCCATCATCAAAATATTCGCATCGACGATATGAATGCGTTTCTGTGTCATCAGGCGCATGACTTCGCCGGCGACATATACGCCCATGTTGTCGTTGATGCGACGGCTGGCGGTGATGATTTCGGGAAAGTAGCCGTGTTGTTGCGCTTTGCTCGCCAAATAATACGGATCGACGCCGATGCAATGACCGCCGACAAGGCCGGGGCGGTACGGCAGAAAATTCCATTTGGTGCCGGCAGCTTTCAGCACATCTTCGGTATCGATGCCGAGGCGTTTAAAAATTTGGGCTAATTCATTCACCAGCGCGATGTTGACGTCGCGCTGCGTATTTTCGATAACTTTTGCCGCCTCGGCGACGCGAATGCTACTTGCTTTGTGGGTGCCGGCGGTGACGATGCGACGATAGAGCGCATCGACAAAGTCCGCGCTTTCCGGTGTCGAGCCGGAGGTGATTTTCAGGATGTTGGTTAGGCGCCGTTGTTTGTCGCCGGGATTGATGCGCTCGGGGCTGTAGCCTGCAAAAAAGTCTTTGTTGAAAACCAGGCCGGAAATTTTTTCCATCACCGGCACGCAGACCTCTTCGGTCGCGCCGGGGTATACGGTCGATTCGTAAATCACGATGTCGCCGGCCTTCAGCACATGGCCGACGGTTTCGCTGGCTTTAACCAGCGGCGTCAGGTCGGGTTGTTTATTGCCGTCGACCGGCGTCGGCACGGTGACGATATAGACATTGCAATCGGCGATGGCATTGCGATCGTTGGTGATCAGTAATTGCTTGGATGCGGCGAGTTCTTCAGCGGTGGTTTCGAGCGTGGCGTCGATGCCTTGCTGCAACTGTTTAATGCGGTGCTCGTTAATATCGAAGCCAATTGTTGGCACTTGTTTGCCAAATTCGACGGCGAGCGGCAGGCCGACGTAGCCGAGTCCGATAATAGCGATGCGCGGTGTTGCTTGGTTTTGCATGTCGTGAGGCTTCCTGGCGTTCGAACGATACTTTTTGGCAAACGATGCTTTCTGCGTTGAAGCGATAAATAGAGCGTTTGCTGAGGCTAGCAACGCTCGCCCGAGTGCGCCAGCAAGTATTTGTTTATTGATTGGCGCTTTTGTAGTCGCCAATTAATTGCAGTGTCGATCCATCGAGCTCCGCGTCCGGCTGTGTTTTGATCGCATTGAAGATAACGCTGGCCGACTGCTTACCGAGTTCGACGCCCCATTGATCGAAGGCGTTGATGTTCCAGAACACGCTTAACGCATGCACTTTGTGCTCGTACAAGGCGAGAAGGGCGCCAAGGCGTGCGGGGGTGAGCGATTCGAGCAAGATGGTGCTGCTCGGTCGATTGCCCGGATGCACTTTATGCGGCGCCAGGGCTTGCGCCTCAGCGGCATCGACACCGGCAGCGGCGAGTTCGAGCTGCACCTGCGCTAAAGATTTGCCGGTCATCAATGCACGGCTTTGGCTCAGGCAGTTGGCGAATAAATGCGCCTGACGCACGTCGCCACTCGATTCGCCGTGCGCGACTGCAATGAAATCGACCGGGATAAAGCGCGTGCCCTGATGGAGCAGTTGCATAAACGAATGTTGGCCGTTAGTACCGGGCTCGCCCCATACCACCAGTCCCGTATGGGTCGTTACCGAATTGCCATTTACATCGACGGATTTGCCGAGGCTCTCCATCGACAGTTGTTGTAGGAATGCGGGAAATAATCGCAGCCGATGCGAATACGGCAATACCAGCGCGCTGTGCGCGTGCCAATAATTGCTGTACCACCATTCGAGTGCTGCCAACAGCGCTGGCATATTTTCAGTGAATGACGCCTCGCGATAATGTGTGTCCATCGCGGCGGCGCCTTGCAGCAGCGCGTGAAAATTATCCCAGCCGACGGCAATGGCAATCGGCAATCCGATGGCGGACCACAACGAATAGCGACCGCCGACCCAATCCCACATCGGGAAAACTTGCGACTGCGGAATGCCGAAGGCGACGGCCTTGGCCGAGTTCGACGTGATGGCGATGAAGTGCGCATCGACATTGTGCTCGCCGGCTGCGGTTTGCAGCCAATGGCGTGCGGCTTGGGTATTGGTTAAGGTTTCGAGTGTGTTGAATGATTTCGATGCGGTGATGATTAAGGTCGTCGCCGGATTTAAATTGGCCAGCGTATCGGTCAGTTCGTCCGGGTCGACATTGGCGACGAAATGCACGCGTACCGATGTATTCCAAAAATGGCGCAGCGCGGTGGTGACAAAGCGCGGCCCTAAATCCGAGCCGCCAATGCCGATATTGACGACATCGGTAAACGGCAGTCCGCTGAAGCCCTGCAGCTGCTGTGCGTGCAATGCATTTACTAATGTTTGCATTTGTTGTTGCGCGGCGGCGACTTCGTCGTGCTTTGGTGCCGACGCTGCATCGCTGCGTAATGAAGTGTGCAGCGCGGGGCGTTGTTCGGTACGATTTACTATGGCGCCATTAAAGAGATCTTCGATATGTGCGCGCAGCTGTGTGCTTGCAGCGAGTTCATCGAATAACTTTAATGTTTCTGCGTTACAAAGATGTTTCGAAAAATCCAGTGAGAGATCCGCTGCGTATAGCGAAAACTTTCGAGCGCGATCCGGCTCGGTAGTAAACAAATTAAGTAAAGGGGAAGCATCCAGAAGTTGCTGATGCGTTGCAAAGCGTTGCAGTAATTCGGCCATGTCCGTCACGTCGTTAGTCTACACTGGTGCCTGGGTTGATACGGAAGTCCGAGAGTTACAACACGGTCGCGTTAATTAGACAGCGTTATTGAGCTGGTCCATAATTGCCCGCTTTTTCTGGGCTCTGCAAGGGTTTGCCGTGAATCATATCAGGATATTTCGGCAGTACATACCAGCGTATATTTTGCTGCTGGTATTGCTCGAATATTTAGCGATGGTGACTGCAGTTTATGCGGCACACAGCTTACGCTTTTCATTTGGTTACAGCGTGTTTTCCGATTTCAGCGGCGTGCAATCGCGTGCGCAGATTTACGCAATCGTAAATCTGATTTGCATGATCGCGATGGGCGCTTATCGCCCGCACAGCACCGAGGGTCTAACCGGTTCGATATTGCGCTCAATGGTGGCGATATTTTTAATCGGCACGGCGATTCTCTCCGCCAGCTTTTATTTATTTCCCTCGCTTGAGATTTATTTCGGCCGCGGTGTACTCGCCATCACCAGCATCATTTCGTTAGCCTTCATTGCATTGCTGCGCTATGTCGCCCGCGAATTGGTTGGCACCGAGACTTTGCGTTGGCAGGTTTTGGTGGTCGGTGCCGGCGATCGTGCGCAACGCGTGTTGAATGTGTTGACGGAAATGAACGCCGATGACGATATCGATTTAATCGGCTGCTGGCCGGTGAGCACCGCCGAACCAAAAGTCCCAGCGCAAAAATTGATTCAACCGGAAGGCACGCTGCTGCAATTCAGCTTGCGGCGCAAAGTGCAGGAAATTGTGGTCGCGGTCGATGAGCGTCGGCGTTCCGACGGCAATAGTTTTCCGTTGGACGAGTTGCTCGATTGCAAACTCGATGGCATCGATGTGATCGACGATCTCACCTTCCTGGAGCGCGAATCGGGCCAGCTTGATATACGCACTTTGTCGCCGGGCTGGCTAGTGTTTTCCGAGGGCTTTTCGTTTTCACCGATGCGCGATTTTCTCGAACGTGGTTTCGATATCATCGCTAGCCTATCGCTGTTGTTGGTGACGTGGCCGTTTATGTTATTCACGGTTATTGCCATCAAATTGGAAGAGGGCATGCGCGCGCCGCTGATTTACAGCCAGGAGCGCGTCGGTTATGGCAGTAAGGTTTTTCGCGTGCACAAATTTCGCAGTATGGGAGTCGATGCGGAGAAAGACGGCAAAGCGCAGTGGGCGCAGAAGAACGATGCCCGCGTCACCCGTGTCGGCCAATTTATCCGCAACACCCGCATCGACGAACTGCCGCAGATATTTAATGTGCTGAAAGGCGAAATGAGTTTTGTTGGCCCGCGTCCCGAGCGGCCGCAATTTGTCGAAGAGCTGTCGCAGCAGATTCCGTACTATCGCGAACGTCATCGCGTCAAGCCGGGTATCACCGGTTGGGCGCAGCTGTGTTATCCGTACGGTGCTTCGGTGAACGATGCCGAACAGAAATTGAAGTACGATCTGTACTACATCAAGAACCATAGCCTGATGTTCGATCTGTACATTCTGGTGCGCACGGTTGAAATCATTTTGTTAGGCAAGGGCGTGCGCTGATAGCGCGGAAATGCGACGTTAACTTCACCGCGCATTTCATTTTTTAATTTACAAAAATAATGCTCCGCTAAAATTAAATCGCAAAAATTTATTCAGGCTTGCGCCGCGCCGATTCTTGACGAGCGTTGCAGCTATTTACGACTGCCGCTAAAAGAGTTCCAAAGACTCTTGGTTGATGGGAAAAATGATTCCGTATTTTTTTGGAAGTAGTGAGGCCCCTTTATACGGCGTGTACTTACCGCCCAAGGCAACAGCGCGCGATGCCGGTGTGGTGTTGTGTTATCCGTTCGGCCAGGAATACATGCGCGCGCATCGCGCCTATCGCCAGCTCGCTTCATTGCTCGCAAAAAAAGGCTATCACGTACTGCGTTTTGACTATCGCGGCACGGGCGATTCCAGCGGTGATATGAAGTCGGTTAACGCGCACGATTGGGTCGATGACGTGGGTGAAGCCATTCGCGAAATGCGCGAAGTTAAAGGGTTGAGTTCGGTCACCGTGCTCGGCTTGCGTTTAGGCGCATTGATTGCGGGAGCCGCGTGCGCAGCTCGTACCGATGTCGACCGCTTGATTGTGTGGGATCCGATTCTCAGTGGTGGCGAATACGAGCAAGAATTGCTGACGGAAATCGCCAACGAAAAACCGAGCCCATGGGGCGGATCATCCGGCAATCGCGTCGCCAGCGACGGGACTGTTTATTTCAACGGATTCCCGCTCACGGCGAGCTTCAGAGATTCGATTCGGAAGCTTTCGTTGCCGGATGTATCGCTGGCGGGAGTCGATAAAGTATTGCTGGCCGTATCGCACGAGACGGCGGAGTTTTCCAAGCTCAACGCGAGTTGGCAGACCCATGCCGGGCTGCACTATCAATTTACGCCAGCGCCGCATGACTGGAATTACGTCGATAATTTCGGCGCTATTCTACTGCCGCAACCGATTATTCAAGCCATTATCGGTTCGATGGATGGCGGTTGGATGGACAGCGGCAGGACGGGTTAGTGGTGGAGCAATATTAAGTGATGAGAGAGCGCGCACTGCAAATCGGCAAGCCGACCCCGCTGGTTGGCGTCATGAGCGAGCCAGAGCAATTCGACCCGGCATTGCCGGCGATTTTGATCCTAAACTCGGGCGTGATGCATCACGTCGGTACCTGTCGGCTATCGGTCAATATTGGCCGAGCGGTCGCGGCCGCTGGGTTGCTCGCCGTGCGTTTCGATTATTCCGGCCTCGGCGACAGCGAGTCGCGGCGCGGCGGCATGTCGTCTGAAGAAACGACGATTGCCGAAACTCAGGAAGTGATGGATTACATCCAGAAAACGCGTGGCACCAGCCACTTCTTTTTGTACGGTTTGTGCTCGGGCGCAGATGCGTCGTATTTCACCGGCCTTATCGATAAGCGCGTGGTGGGGATGATCAAAATCGATCCGTACTGTTACGAAACATGGCAATACCCGATTCGCTACTATGTGCCGCTGCTGCTGAACATGGAGCGCTGGAAAGCATTTCTCTCTAAAAAAATTAAGCGCTTGAGCGGCTCTGGCGGCGATTCCAAGACGCCAGCCGCGCCGGGGCTGGACGAGCAATATTTGGAAGTCCCGAAATATTCGCGCCGCGTGCCGCCGCGCGAAGAAGTGACGCTGGGGCTGCGTGCGCTGGTTGATCGGGGCGTGCATTTATTTGTGATCTTTACCGGCGGCGCGCCGGAGTACATTTATACGGGGCAATACCGCGATAGTTTTCGCAGCGTGAAATTTCGCGATCTGCTGCGCGTCGATTATTACCCCGAGGTGAATCACATCATTACCAATCTCGATTATCAGCAGCGGATCGTTGCCGCGATCGCTGCGTGGGTTGCGAGTATCGCAACGCAGAAGCTGCCGGCCGCCTGATTACCGGCGACTCGATGGCTTGATAAAATACAACGGCGATCTAAAAACGCAGTTCGCAACGAGCGCTTCGGCGGTCATAAAACGATATTTATTTTTGAGTGACAAGATCGG
>JAQGNY010000046.1 GCA_028293825.1 Verrucomicrobiaceae bacterium | reverse complement strand
ATGTCGATGCGTCTGGTTGGTATTGTTTCGGTGCGCGATTTATTGCAGCCCAGTCATGAGCATTTTGCTAACGAGGTCGTACGCGAAAAATTGCGTTAGCCAACGCAAACGGCCTCTGCGATTATTGCGCTCATGAAAAATGCGAGGTCAAAAGACATAGTGAAACTGACCATGACGATTAATAAACTCCAAAAAATCAGTCAGCCATGAATCAAACTGTTGCGAATCAATCGGCAGCAACATTCGATTGGAATCTATGGAAAGATTTAATTCCAGATAATGCTGTCGTGGCGCGCCAACGCTATCGTTTGGCGTCGGTTAAATGCGACATGCCATTGATAATTTTTCCGATGCAGGGCAGCAAGCAATTGTATTTTTCGGGAGAAACCTTCGCTTGTAATGCCGGCGAATATTTAATGGTGCACAGCGCGCTGGATATCAGCATCGAAAATATTCCCAGCGCGACCGAGTCTTACCGCGCGTGGCTGATTGCCTTTCCGTGGCGCGTAGTCGAATTGACCCGACAACTTATTTTTGGCGCTGTCGAGACTAATAATAAAAATTCTGGACGCCAAATTACCTGCGATAAATTATCGATAAAAATGATCGCTGCATTGGAGCGCTATTTACAGTTGCAAAACGGCGCCGCCAGCGCATCAGAAATAAATCTCAGCCTTATAAATATTTTGCTCGCGCTTTACGAGGAAGGATCGACGGCATTTTTAACCGCATCGGACCCTTCTTTAGCCGCGCGTATGCGGGTGATGATTTCAAGCAATCCCTGCAAAAATTGGCTGTCGGCGGATTTCGAAGAAACTTTTCATATCAGTGGCGCGACCTTGCGGCGGCGTCTGGTCGACGAAAACACCTCATTGCGATTGTTATTGCGGGAAGCGCGCTTGCAGGTCGCGCTGTCTTTACTGCAAACCACGAGCAAGCCGATAAAAACTGTTGCGTTCGAATGCGGATACCAATCGCTGTCGAGCTTCAGGGAAAATTTTATCGAGCAATTTGGCACTGCGCCCACGGCTGTCGCCAACTATGAGTGAGCGAATGGCGACACTTATTGAGCGCACCGCGAATAGATACAACGCGTAAGCTGGCCCTTCATTTTTATTAGATGGAGAAACTTATGCATCTTTCTATAAAAACCGTATCGGCTTTGGCAACAGTAAAAGCTTTTAAACGAAAGCCATCGCAACACCAAAAACTCCTTAACATTATTATTTTGTCGGTAAGTTTTTTCTGCACCGGCGCGAAGGCGCTGGAGCTGGCCAGCCCCGATATTGCCGATGGAAAAACTTTAACTGTCGCGCAAGTCCTCGATGGTTTCGGCTGTCACGGCGGCAATCAGTCACCGGCGCTACAGTGGTCGGCCGCCCCTGCGGCCACCAAAAGCTTCGCGGTAACGATTTATGATCCAGATGCGCCAACCGGCAGCGGTTGGTGGCACTGGGTGGTTTACGACATACCCGCAACCGTAACTAGTTTGGCGGCAGGCGTCGGTGGCAACGATATGCCAGCAACCATCGGCAAGCAGGCACGTAACGACTTCGGCTCGTATAGTTTCGGCGGCGCGTGTCCTCCGGCCGGCGATAAGCCGCATCGGTACATCGTTACCATTTATGCGTTAAAAACGACGTCGCTGAATGTGCCTGCGGACGCGAGCCCGGCACTTATCGGCTTTTCTTTGCATGGCGAAACGCTGGCAAAAAAAACCATCACCGGGCTTTATTCGCGCTAGCTGCAGCGTATTTGCTCACATCGAAACAACACGTTTTATAAAGCGACTCATCGACCCAACGAAAAATGCGCAAGATGGGTCGCTTTTTTCTAGATGATTTCGATTAAGGTTAAGTCTGTTTAACGCTCGCACGGAGTCGCGCATGAAAACGATAACAGCGCAACAACATCGTAAACGGATCATTCGCGTTTTAAATCATATTCACGCCAATCTCGATACGGAATTGGCGTTGATCGATCTGGCGGAGCTGGCTCATTTTTCGCCATTTCATTTTCATCGAATTTGGCAGAGCGCCATGGGTGAAAGCATCGCCGAAACCACACGGCGGCTTCGTCTTATTCGCGCCGCAGAGCATTTGGCGATTGGCAGCTCGGTTGTCGATGCGGCAGTCGCCGCGCACTTCGATACAGCGCGAGGCTTTAGCCGTGCCTTTGAAAAACTGTATGGCACGAAGCCCTCAGAGTGGCGATCGGGTATTCATCGATCGGCGGGTTCCGAAAATAAAAAGCCAGAACAAAATTTGTTGCCGGTCGACGTCTACAGGATGCCGCCGCGATCGCTTATTGCACTGCGTCATGTCGGCCCCTATCGATGTGTTGGTAGCGCGTGGGAAACATTGAGTCTCTGGGCTCGCGAACGCGGTATTTATGAAAACATTTCAGCGGTAATCGGTTTAAGTTACGACGACCCCTCGGCGGTGCCGGCAACCGCTCTTCGTTACGATGTGTGTTTTGAAGTTGATACCGAAATAGAAATCAGTGGCCCAGTGCGAGCGCTGCAATTAGAAGGCGGCATGCACGCGCGTTATCGTCACGAAGGACACTATTTCGATATCGGCAAACTGTATGGACAACTTTTTCACGGGTGGCTGCCGCAAAGCGACTACTCAAATGCGCCGGCGCCGTGTGTCGATGAATACATCAGCCATGCGCGCGTAGCCGGTCGGCGCGAAATCGTTACGTACTTGAATATTCCGTTATGCAAAAAGACTTCGTCATTAAATTTATCGACGCCTATCGCCCAATAAATTCACGATCGCTTTCTCAATCAATGGAATGACTATGAAATATCCGCGCGTATTGTCCGGCGCTTGCGCCGTATTTATTGTCATTTTGATAAGCGCCTGTAGCGGCAAACCGGATGCCGATACAGCAAGAAAAAACAAAGTCGGCTACACCGAAATAAATTTCACCGATACCCAGCGCAGCCGGCCATTGCACGTGCGGCTTTGGTATCCCGCCGTAGCGACAGCGCCACAACAACCTGTGACATACGAATCAATTTTTAAAGGTTATGCGGCGCCTGCGGCAGAATATTTTCGCGATGCGCAGGCGCGGCCGTTGATTATGTTGTCGCATGGCGACCGTGGCAGTAGTAGCAATCAGGTTTGGTTAGCAGAGGCATTGGCAGGTGAAGGGTTTATCGTCGCGGCGGTTGATCATTGGCTCAACACGCATGAAAACAATACGCCGGAAGGAACGCTTAAATTGTGGGAGCGTCCAGCCGATATCAGCTTTGTGGTGACGCAACTACTCGGCGATCCGACCTGGAGCTCGCGAATAGATGCCGATCGCATCGGTGTGGCGGGTCATTCTGCCGGCGGTTATACGGCGCTTGCGCTGGCCGGTGCTCAATATACTTACGAGCTGCAGGCAAAATATTGTGAAAGCGCGCAACGCGGCCCGGATTGCGAACTCACTAAGGGAGTAAATCTCGCTAGCATCAACTTTTCGACCGGACTCAAATCCTATCGCGACACGCGAATTAAAGCCGTATTTGCAATGGCACCCGCAGTCGGACAAGGTATTGAGGCAGACAGCCTCACGCGAATTAATATCCCGGTGTATATCGTCACCGCCGCTGACGACGAAATCCTAAAGCCCGCTTTAAATGCAGCCCGCTATGCGCGCTATATCCCCAATGTGCAATTTAACGAGTTGAGTAATGGCGGCCATTTTGCCTTCCTACCCGATTGCACAACGACAGGGAAAATAGTCACCACATTTATGCAGTTCGATATTTGCGGCAACAGGAACTCTGGCAATCGAAGCGCGATACACGGCACAGTGAACGCCGCAGCAATCGAGTTTTTTACGCAATCGTTGCGAGTACCGGCTTTATCTAATCAGCAGAATGGATCGAACTAAATACAATCAGCCAATGCGCTTTCGTGCAACGATCAAACCCGCCACACCGGCAATAAGCAACGCCAATGTAGAGAGATCTGATCCGGAGATGAAGTGCTCTGCGTGATGTCCGAGGATTTCTGTACTGGCCGATTGGGCCGCAGCGGACAAGCTTGAGTAAGCGGAAGAAAGAAACAATATTGCTGCTAAATCAGTTCCGTGTTTCATCTGTTGAGTCCGTTCAATCCTTGAGGACGGGCATTTAATTCCATTAGGCCACTGCCGTCAACATTATTTTCCCGGCTAATTAGACCGTTTAACCCTAATAAATGCAGCGTTAAAAATTCTCCGCTTTATGGGCCAATTGGCACGTTTAAACACTGTTCAATTACGAGATTTGCAACTATTCTTGCAACTCCACAGCCTTCACAGACAAAAGCTTTTTTGTGAGCGGCCCGGAATACATTCAACTGGATAAGGGCTACACGGATATGGCGACGCTTAGAAACAGTATTTGGTTAAGCGGCAAACTGCTTTGTATCGGCGCTTTGTTGTCATCGCAGCTGGCACAGGCGGAAGATAGATTCACCGTCGAT
Source organism: Verrucomicrobiaceae bacterium (assembly GCA_028293825.1). Taxonomy (GTDB): domain Bacteria; phylum Pseudomonadota; class Gammaproteobacteria; order Pseudomonadales; family CAMLJR01; genus CAMLJR01. The sequence goes on along the minus strand of JAQGNY010000046.1, from coordinate 54,070 downwards.
TGGTATACCTCCCACCCCACCGAACACACCTTCAAACTGAAGCAATGCGCGCGCGATAACGCACAGTCAGTGGGTGTCTCTTGCCAAAATGCGGTTAAAGCCCAAGCACTACGGCGCCCTCATGGCAGTGACGATCAATTGGCCGCAAATGCTGATACCGATAAAGAAAGCATCAAAAAATAGCCGCACGCGGCTTGGCTGATGTACCTCCAACCCCGTTGAGCGCGTCGATAAAGTAAACGCGCTCATGTTCGTTTTAATTCTCGACCACCAAATTCACTTCTTAATAACACCATTGCGCAGACCAATGGCGAACACTGCTGGCGATTCGTTCGCAACGCGGCACATACGTTATTCCGTCTCACGTCGAGACTAAACGTTATCGGTTGAAGCACATTTGCGCTATGTTGCTCAAATAGTTCGCCCTAACTAGGCGGACGCTCATTAAATTCGAACCAGAGAATAAACGATCATGTTAAGACGCCTATTGTCCGCAGCTCTTTTGATTGGATTACCGCTCGGCGCTGTCGCGGAAACCATCGGCGATGTGAGCACGACATTTAAATTGCTCAGTCCCAACGACAAGATTGTCGTGGATGTATTCGATGACCCGCAGGTGAGCGGAATATCCTGTTACTTATCGCACGCAAAAACCGGCGGATACAAAGGTGCGGTTGGTCTTGCCCAAGACACATCGGATGCATCGGTAGCTTGCCGGCAGGTGGCGCCCATTTCTTTTTCCGGAAAAATATCGGCAGAGGATGAAGTTTTTAACGAGCGCTCATCATTTCTATTCAAGCATGTGCGCGTCATAAGAATGGTCGATAAGAAACGCAATACGCTTGTCTATCTTGTCTACTCCGACAAATTAATCGATGGCAGCCCAAAAAACAGTGTGACGGCTGTGGCCGTGCCGCTGGATCAGCCCATCCCGGTAAAATAATTGTTTACGAATATCGACCTAAATTAAACGGACTTTGCGCCACCACAACAGGAATTCACGATGAACGCACTGACTAACTTAACGGGACTGGAACTGATTACAGGCGTGATAGAAGGACGCATCCCTCACCCTTCCATCGCAGAAACAATACCGATGAAAATAGTAAAAGCGGCTGAAGGTTTTGTGGAGTTTGTGGTTGAGGCGGATACACGCCACTTGAACCCAATGGGCGGCGTTCACGGCGGCTTTGCGGCTACCGTGATGGACTCGATTACCGGCTGCGCGGTGCACACCACCCTAGCCACGGGCATGAGTTACGCCACGGTCGATCTTGCGCTGAAAATGATCAGGCCAATTCCACTGCATACGAAACTCATTGCCACCGGAAAGGTAATGTCAAGATCAAAATCCATAAGCACCGCCGAAGGATCTATTAAAGACGCCGAAGGCAAACTATATGCACACGGCACCGCCACGTGCTTCATAAAAAGCTAAGCCGAACTCACTGAGCGCGAACGCACAGCCAATGCAAACCAATTACATATTGATCGATTTTGAAAATGTGCATGTGAAATCACTCGCTCTGCTCGATGTGGAACAATTCAATGTGCGCGTGTTTCTCGGACCGAAAAATACCCGTATTCCTACCGACTTGGTTTTGGCTATGAAGGCGCTGGGCGAGCGTGCGGATTACATTGTGCTCAGTGCTGGCGGACACAATGCGCTGGATTTTCATATCACTTATTATTTAGGTAAATTAGCCGCAGCCGACCCCACCGCCAATTTTTATATTATCTCGAAAGACACGGGCTTCGATTCGTTAATCGATCACATAAAAAATTCCGGCATTAATTGTCAGCGAGTGGTGTCGATTGAAACCCTACCGGGCATGGCGCAGTTACCCGGAATCGACACAACTTCCGCAAAAAAAACACCGGCGAAGAAAAAATCAGCGAGCAAGAAAAAAACACTCGCCCTGATTGATCTGGTGCTTGCCAATTTAGCCAAACGCAAAGGCGCTTTACCGCGTACGGAGAAAACGCTGCGCTCTACCATCAAACAGATAAGCGCCGCACTGCATTCAGATGATGAACTCGCAGCGGCATTCGATCACTTGGTGGCAAGCGCATACATTCGCATCGACGGAACGAAAATCAGCTACCAACTACCGGCTGCAACTTAGTAATAGTCTGTATAAAAACCAGCTGTTCAATAACCAATGAATTTCATATTCATCGCACCGATTCACTGCGCAATAAAAATGCCGAGCTGGTTAGGCTCGGCTTATACATACTGATCTTTAACAAAGTTCTGATGCGCTCTGCCCTTACCGACTAACAACTCAAGCAAGTATTACTAAACAACTATTAATTCCCGAGCGCAGTCTGTGCCACGGCAGACAATGTGCTTTTCAAACCTTTGCTATCGATAGCGGATACCGCGAAATAATACGTATCTGGCGTATATGCCTCAAAGGCTGCGACGGCTGATTCGCCATTGCCAACTTTAATCGTTCCTTTCGCGCTGTCGCTGGAGCGAGTCCAATAAACTTCATAGCCGGCCAATTCACTAGATTGAAGTGCAGTGCCATCGGCGCGGGTAGCCGGAATGGTCCAGCTCAGGTTGGCGCGATACGATTTGCAATACTTCGCGCCGTTGTAAACCAGCACGCTATCGCCGTTGGGGCATTTGCTGCCGCCGCTGGTGAACTGTTTGTAGTTGGTGCCGTTGATGGTAACCGCGTTAGCCTGGAGTGCGACCAACAACATAGAGATTGCGCCGAGACGAGTGAGCATTGATTTACGCATAATTACCTACCACTTGAGATTAGAAAACTTTTCCGTTTAACGAAGTTTGTCGACCGAAATCGCCATAACTGTCCGCATGCAATCATCATAGAAAATCTCAGAAATTTGCCCATACGTACTAAACTCAAATGTGATCAGGTCGTGATAGTTATTTTATGGATGCGTTTCCATGAAATTTAAAACACTTAAATAACTTAAAGTTAGTATTAACTAAAAATTTATAATTAATACGTATTGAATATCTTAAATCCATATTACCAACCTTAATTTATAAGTAAATTCCGCAACAACACAACGCTATTTATTAATTTTTATCGGATAAAACAGAAATTAATTCGCCAAAAATGTGAACTAAAAATTATCTCTTCTTATTTACACCCGAAGCGACATTAAATTTTAATAAAAATTAAACCTATAATTTTGGCCGCGACAGTTTTTATCGCGCTGCGCGATTGCATGGCATGAGACTCACGAAAAAGAATGATGTGATGTTAACGTAACAAAAACGACCACCTCAGACTAACCCGAATCCCGCCCGTAGTTATCGTCTTCAAAATCGGTGGCAGTTAATCGCGCACGTCATTCCGCTTTCGAGTTAATTATCTGCCGCGTTGCGGTGTAAGGCAGAAATACCGTATCCATCACCATACTTGGAATGGAATCCAACACGCTGAGCGGTGTGAATATCATTCCTAAGCAACCGTCGTTATGACTTCGTCCAGACCAGCACGGTGCCGAATCAGCAATAAATGCGGCGTCCGTTTTCGTTCCAATATATACCTTGGATTGTGTTGGGCTAGCAGGAGAAAGTGTTTTTACCACCGAGACACAACCAGTTAAAAGCACTGCGCTGAAAACATAAAATAATTTAAATCGATACAAAGCGCTGCTTCCTTGAGCGAATTAATTCTGCACTCTTCAAAGTAATGAGGGGGAATCATTTAAGCGAGCTGTCGCTGTAATAATTTTTTAACCGTAAAAATCATTTAATAAAACTTAAATGAACGACGCCGAAATAACGAACATAACAATTGTTGTAAGAGCCAGCGAATCATTCGACTGAATCACTGTTTATACATGCTCAACGCCTAGAGTAGTCGCGAGCTTCAGCGCGTCCACTGCCTTTTTTGTGAGCGAAGTTCCAATAGATTTTTGGATAAAGCTCGTCCTCCAACGTGCAAATTAACTCCAATTTTTGAGGGAAGCAGCTAATCTGGTCGAGCCACCATGCCATGAACATAAGTTGCAGCCGAAGCTGCGATTACTTGCCTGGTTATGCAATTTTGATTTACGGCAGGTCATTGAAGAACTGCGCAACATCAAAGTTGCTGATGCTCCGAGCCAAACTGATTGGTGATATACCATGCCTATTTTCCTCATATGAATTGGCACCAGCGTGGCGGAGAAGATTGATAATCTCTCCTTTTCCCCTGGAGTTAAATACAGCATTTGACAATGGCGAGTTGCCATTTGCGTCGGCGGCATTAACATTTGCACCGGCGGAGAGGAGTTTGGATACGACCTCAATTGAATCGGTCTGAGTGGCAAAGTGAAGAGGAGACCGTCCGTCATCGTCCTTAGCATTTATGTCCAAGCCTTCACTTAAGAGAGATGAAACTTTCCTAAGATCTTTTTCAGCTGCCGCATAGTGCAATTCCGAACGACCATACTTATCAAGACCTGGACGATCTATTTTTTTTGGAATCTTCTTGGTCATAAATAACGCAGTAATGTGGGGCTGCCGAAACGCAGCGAAGCGGAGTGTAGGCAGTCCCACACCATTGCTTTGTTAGGGCTGACCCGCAGAGTAAACATAAGATAGTGAATCCCCAAGTGGAGTAATAAAATCATGTAGACGCCAGCACGCATGCCCTGCTTTGTGCAAGATTAAGTGGGCGGTGTGCGGTTTAGCTGGGTGAGAAGGAGCAAGTACGAACGGATACGACATTGAAACAACTGCAAGGCTAGATGTTTCCGTCTCGATCGCAAAGTGAACCGGCTTTCCGATATCGCCATCTTGCGCGCCAAGCCATGGATTGTATTGCAAATGCCCAACCTCTCCCTGTGAATATGCCCATTCTTTCTTTAGCAACGCTCCGAATTCTGGAGTCGTGACCGACAACACCGAATCTGGTGCCGCACTATAAAAAGAGTAATTCGCAGAGTAAAACGCACGCGCCCAATCTGTAGGCTCTGCGCAGCCGGCAAAAACTTTGCCTACAAAGAGAAGTATCACGAGGTTAAAGCCGAATTTCATTGGCAGCCCTAACGATTGAGTTCACAGGCATGCGCGAATTTTGCGTATGTCCTGTGAAACGAGTTGTTCGACACGGTGCCAATGCCGCAGGAAACTGTAGCTTTTCGGTTTCCTGCTTTCAGATATTTAGGCACCGGAACTAAACGGACGGCAACCAAGAAGGAGATGCGGCGAGGAGAGGCTTTACGTAAGAGCAGCGCGGGGATCTGAAGCAGCAGATCACGACCTGCTCTTCTAGTCCCCGCGCTGCTCTTACGGTAATGACAAAAATTCGACTCGTCAATTTCCATTTTATTTTTCCTTGCGCTGTGTCGCGAAATTTTTTAGCTTTGTAGCGATACTGCTTTGCGCGCTGAAAAATTGCCGTCCGCTTATGTGCTCGAACTAATTAGTATGCAGACGAGTCCGCATTTAAAAATTAAACGCGACGTGTCGTTTGATCTTGGCTTTTTCGGCATTAATGCAGACGCGTCGGTTGATGCAGTCAATTAAAGCGGTCTCTAGCGGTGTCTTCAAAACCGCGCCAACACTGGCGACCGGGTAAATTCCCCAGTTGATGTCCAGATTAACCCGAATGCATTTTTTTCTGCTAGCCCTGCCTGAATAATGCGGCTTGTATGGGTGCGCTGATGTTTAATGATTTGAATAGTCATGTTTAATCATTAAATAGCTTCAGTCAGTGGTCAGTTTAACTAGCCGAATAATGCCAGCTAAAAGCTGCGCAAATAAAAAGGGATGCTTGCGCATCCCTTTTTTAATTCGCAGATTTTTCGCTGCTATTTAATTTTTTAAAAATTAATCAAAAACAACATGCACCGCTTGCGGGCCGCGCATGGTGACGCCGACGATTTTTGCTTTCGGTTTGCTGGGGTCGTAACGCAGGTTTGGCAAATCGTCGAGCACTGCATTGAATGCGGCTTCGATTTCCATTTTCGCAACGATCAAACCTAAACAAGTGTGAGCGCCGAAGCCGAACGACAAGTTCGGTTTGATTTGACGGAAAATATCGAATTCTTCGCCATTCACAAACACTGCTTCATCGCGATTGGCTGCGCCATTTGCCAACGAAATTGCCGCGCCGGCAGGAATTTTCACGCCGTCGATTTCTACATCTTTCGATGCCTGGCGCGCGAGAAATCCCGACACTGGCTCGTAGCGCAGCGATTCGTTAATGGCCTTCGGCACCAACGAACGGTCATTGCGAATTTGCTCGAGCAACTCCGGGCGATCGAGCAATAACACCATCATGTTCGAGAACGAACGCGTGGTTGTTTCTGCGGCGGCCGGCAACAGCATGCGCACTATATTGGTAATTTTGTGATCGTCGAGATTCGCGCCCTGCGCATCGGCACGCAGCAAGTGGCTGATTAAATCTGCGCTGTTCTCGGCCACACCTTCGGCGCGACGTTTGGCGACAATCGGCCGCACGTGATCGTACAAATCCTGCGCGGCCTGGAATGCAGCGGCCATCGAGATTTTTGCTTTTTCCGGATCGGGCTGCGGGCCGGCCAAAATACGCAACGCCCAGCCGGCGAATTGTTCGATGGCAACCGGATCGTTCGGGAAGCCCATGATTTCGTAAATAACACGCACCGGAAATTGCAGCGCGAAATCATTAACCAGATCGCATTGTTTACGCGGAATCAGCGGCGCCAGAAATTCATTGCGAATGACTGGTCGAATCATATCGTTTTGCCAGATTTTTAAATTCTGCGGCGTGAACGCGCCTTGCAATACGGTGCGTAATTGTTTGTGCGCATCGCCATCGAGAGCGGTCAACATCGCGTCTTCGAGAAATGCACCGAGTCCATCCATCAACAAGCTGCTGGTGTAAGTTTGCGTATCGCGCATGATCGCGAGGCAATCGTCATAGCGGAATGTGGTGAAAACCTGGCGGCCTTTGTTGCCGTAATCGGCCTGTGACGGCACGCCGAAACGCGCAAGGATATCGCCTGGAATAATGCGTTTTGATTCGCGCAATTCGCGCAGCAGCGGATACGGATCTTCGCCGCTGCCGGAAAATACATCGCTGACCTTGGCAAATTCGTCGGACATTTGCGAGATTTGGGCGGTGTCGGTAGTAGTCATTGGAGATACCTCATTAATTACGCAATTCAATGTGAAGAAATAAATGATGTAAGTAAAACAAATGCGCGCGCCCGATGTCGTTATAGCGAATAGGGTGCACGGCTTAAAATTCGGCGGCAAATAGTTACATGGCCGCGCTTTTACTCAAAGTGAAACTTTTCTTTATTGCCGGTTTGTAATTCGCACTGCTGCGGGCGAGTCGGGTTTAGGTAGGACGAACAAGCGCTTACCTAATTCAATTTAACTGTTGGGCAAATGAATTACCGAATTTATTGCCGTGCTTTCGAGCCGTATGCAATCGCGTTTATGCTTCGCTACCGCGAATACCGGCACACAATAATAGCTTCTTTATCAATAACAGCTTCGGATTTACGACGCGTGTGACGCGATCGTCGCAAATCAACCGAGCGTGCAATCAAGGAGAAAATCATGTCAGACATTCAAGAACCGGGCGCACAGGCGCTATTCGATAAGTTCGGCACGTATATTCTGCCGGGACGCGTCGCCGATCCACTGCGCGGTTTAGCCGAAGCACAGGAGGCCGAGCGCATTGGTCTTGGCACCGTGTGGATTTCCGAGCGCTACGCGACCAAGGAGCCGGCGGTGCTCGCGGGCGCGGTCAGCCAGCTCACAAAGAAAGTGCGGATCGGCGCAACCATGTATATCACCGTGCGCAATCCTGTCGTCACCGCCAGCGTCGCCAATCTAATGCAGGCATTGACTGGCGATCGCTTTCGGTTGTTATTGGCGCGCGGCGTCGCCTCGCATTTGGCCACGCTCGGCTCGCCGCCGATCACCTTCGAACGATTGAAAGATGGCATCGATATTATCCGCCGCCTGTGGGCTGGCGAAACGGTGAATTACGACGGCATTCTCGGCAAATACCCGGCGGTGCAGTTAACCGATCGCTACACCGGACCCACACCGTCGATTTCATTCACGGCGATTGGGCCGAAGTCACTGGCGTTTGCCGGCGAATATTGCGACGGCGTGTTATTGCATCCGTTCCTCACCACCGAGGGCGTGCGCAAGTCGGCGAAGATTGTGCACGACGCGGCGGAAAAAGCCGGCCGCGACCCGAAAAGCGTGCGCATTTTTCACAACATCATCGTCGCGCCCGATTTGGATAAAGACGAAGAGGACGCTGTGGTCGGCGGCCGTGCGATTACCTATTTCCAGGTTCCCGTTTACGGCGAGCAGCTTGCCGAAATGAATGGCTGGGATACCGGTCCGCTGACGACGATGCGCAATCATCCGCAGTTCGCTGCACTCGGCGGCAAATTGGCCGATCAGGGTTTCACGCGCGCGCAATTGGTCGAAGTCAGTCGCAGCTTGCCGCATTGGTGGTACGAGCAGGGCGCGGCAATAGGAACCGCAGCGCAATGCGCATCGACGCTGTGCGATTTCCTCGATGCCGGTGCGGATGAAATTGTGTTGCACGGCAGCGCGCCGGCACAAATGGGGCCGCTCACTACTGAATTGCGTAAGGAGTTGGTCAAGCGCGGCGCGAAATAATCTGCGTTATTTTTCTCGAAATAGAAAACCGAAAGTGCGCGATTACTTTCGGTTTATTTTTTAAATTTAATTTCGAAAAATTGGAGAAATACATGCTGAATAAAAATACGAACAGCAAACGCTTTCTCGATAAAGTGGTTTTAGTTACCGGCGGCGCACAGGGCATCGGTGCGGCGACAGTCGAAGCTTTCGCCAGCGAAGGTGCACGCATTGTTATTGCCGATATTCAAGATGAAAAAGGCGAAGCGCTCGCTGCGCAATTGCGTGAGCAAGGCGTGCAAGCAATTTATGTTCACGCCGATTGCACGCGCAGTGCCGACGTTGAAAATATGGTGCAGCGTACCGTGCAGGAATTCGGCGCATTGCATGTCGCGGCCAATGTATTGGGTGGCGGTCATCGCAGTGATGTGATGGGTAACACTGTTCACAATACATCGGAAGAAGCGTTTGACGGCACCATGGCGATTTCGTTGCGCAGCTGTTGGTTGTCAATGAAATATGAAGTGCTGCATATGATGAATAATGGTGGCGGTGCGATTGTGAATTGCTCATCGATGGCGGCAGTCAGTGTCGAGCCGCATGCGCCGATGAGTTATGGCCTTGCCAAGGCTGGTGTGAATTTACTGACGCGGCACGGCGCGGTGGAGTACGGCCAATACGGTATTCGCGTCAATGCGATTATGCCGAACACTACGGCAACGCCGCTGCTGCGTTCGATGTTCGACGAGCAGCAAATCAGCGCGATGGTTGAAGCGCAGCAGGCGATTCCGCGTGCTATCGAAGCATCCGAGCAGGCCGATGCAATCGTGTGGTTGGCATCGGAGCAAGCGGCGATGATCACCGGTCATATTCTGCCGGTCGATGGCGGGCGCAATGCATACGGTTCGTTGGGGCCGAGTCGCTCGAGCGCGATTAAAACGGCTCACGACTGAACAGCGCACAATTTTTTGCGTTTTGTCGCACAAGTTGTTTTTCGTAGAAATAGTTTTTTTATAGAAATAGTTTTATAAAAAGCGCTTTATAAAAATAGCTTCGTCATACAAATGCAACACGCACACTGAACAATCGCGAGCGTCGATTTCTCAACTGATGGATACTCGCGATGACAACAAAAAAATTACTTCCCGTTTTAGTTTCCCTGTTTTCGATAGCCAGTGCGCAAGCCAGCGTCGATTTAATCGCCATTGGCAAAGTCAGTGGCACCTATGAAGATTTAGCGGTGGAAACTGCACCTGCGCTCGAAAGCGGCGTCCCCGGCAATATTCTCGGCGGCGTCGGTTCGGCGATTACTTATGCCGGCGGCAACACGTTTATTTCGGTACCGGATCGCGGCCCCAACGCCACCCCGTACAACAGCGCGATTGATGACACCACCTCGTACATTCCGCGTTTTCAAACCTTTAATTTAAGTTTGGCGCCGAGCCAGCCCGGTTCGACATTGCCGTACGTGCTGACGCCGTTTTTAACCAAGACCACGTTACTGTCGAGCAAAACGCCGCTGTATTACGGCAACGGTGCCAGCGCCAATGTGCAGAACGGCGCGCCGGCGTTGAACGATCGCCGCACGTATTATTTCAGCGGGCGTTCGGATAATTTCGATCCAAGCAAAAATTCGCTGTTCAGCGGCAATGCGCGTTTGGACCCGGAAGGCGTGCGCGTTGCGAACGATGGCAAAAGCGTTTATTTCACCGATGAATACGGCCCCTACGTGTATCAATTCGACCGCGCCAGCGGTCAACGCATCGGCGCGTATAAATTACCGACCAAATTCGCCGTCACCAAATTAAGCAGCAAAGGCGACGATGAAATTAATAACAACACCGTCGGCCGCGTTGCCAATAAAGGCATGGAAGGCTTGGCGATCACACCGGACGGACGCTATTTAGTCGGCGCGATGCAAAGCCCATTAATTCAGGATGGCGGCACCAATGCACCGTATGTGCGTTTGGTGAAAATCGATATACGCACCGGCGCGACGCGCGAATACGCGTATGAGTTGAGCAATATCGGCAGTGCGTCGAAACCGAAATATCCCACCATCAGCGAAATCGTCGCGATCAACGATCATGAATTTCTGCTCGACGAACGCGATGGCAAAGGGCTGGGCGATGGTTCTTCGGCGGCATCAAAACGTTTGTATAAAATCGATCTGACCAATGCGCAGGATGTTGGCGCAATCGAAGGCGCTACCGCGTTGGCCAGCAAAGCCGTGGGTAAAACATTATTTCTCGATGTGGTGGCCGCGCTCAATGCCAGCGGCATTCCCAGCGATCAGATTCCAGCCAAGCTCGAAGGCATCACCTTCGGTCAGCAAATCGAAATCAACGGCGTGAAAAAACAAACGCTGTATATCGCCAACGATAATGATTTTTTGTCGAGCGTCGGCGGCATCGATAATCCGAACAACTTTTTTGTGTTCTCGTTCGATAAAGCGGATTTGCCGGGTTTCGTGGCGCAGGCGATAAAGCATGATGAGCGTTGCGATGATCACGATGACGACAGAGATCATAATCATCGTTAATTGATAGTGCGCCGCTCGCCTTATTGGGAGCGGCGTATTTTTTTATAAAGAAATATGCTCCGCAGCGTCATAGCCCTTCTTCGTGATTTCAAATACCTCGCCATTTTTATCGCGAACCACCAGCAATTGCCCATCGACCAATTCTTGCAGCGCCGCTTCCCAGGTGGCAATAACCTGCCGACTCTGATCGGTGATAAAGCTCTCGCCATTTGTTTGCAGATCGACACCGCCACCGAAATGCTCAAAGGTGATGATGCCGGCCGGATCTGCCGATGCCTTTTTCAAAATAAGTTTTGCTTCTTTCGATAACGACGCCGGTTTAGCTGCGTTGGATATTAGCGGCGTTTGCGCGGTTGCCGCCGCTTGGAAAACGGCGGCAGCAAAGCCAGCTACACCGAGAAAAAGTAAAACGAAAATGCCGACTTTGATTTTGTCCGATGCGCGCGCAAAAAAGAAATACGCCAGTACCGATAGCGCGACAGACAACAGCGCCAAAATGCCGAGATAACTTTGTGCCGCTGCGGAAATAATCGCGGGAAGATTGGCTGTTAGTGCGTCCATTTGATTTTTCCTTGTTATCGAATAATCGCGTTGCGCGGCCGCTGGATTGGGATATTTGCTGGCAACAATGCTTAACGTGTGCCTTCCATTTTTTCCGTGCTTTGCCCGCGCATAAAACTAACTAATGCTGGCAAAGGCGAGCGACTGATTTCAACTGCTGAGTTTGGTTGTCGGCAATGACCCAATTAATTATTGTATGTATTGCAGTGGAGAGGGTTTATCAAAGCCGCATTGGGTGAATGCTCGTGGACAATATCACGCGTGGAAAATTAGCGTCAATTGACACTCATGAGCCGTTCTGTTTTCACTTTACGTTTTTATTGTCGCCTGCGAGCGCATATGCGATTTGCTGTTTACTGCATAAAAAAAGTTTGGCACATAAAAATTGTCTTACAAAAAAACTCCACATTAAAAAAGCCGATGCGAGCAATCGCACCGGCTTTTTTAATTACTGCTTAGTTAGAACGAGTATTTAACTTCCGCACCGAACATCCGTGGCGGTCCATAAATCGACGCGATCAAACCAGTAGATGGTCCGCCGCCGAGTTGGCCGCCCGAGCGATATTCTTTGTCGAACATATTACGAATAAATAAGCCAGCATCGAAATTAGACGCTGCGATTTTTCGTAGATCGACCCGCATATTGGTCAGGCTGTACGACGGTAAAAAGTTATCGTTGTACATCAATTTATCCGACCAATAATAATCGGCGTTGAACACCAACTCTTTCGCGAACTCCGGTTTCAGCGGCACCACGTAACGCGCGCTGGCGCTCAGGGTTTTTTTCGCGGTGTTGTTGAACGGGATTTCGCTGCCGCTCACATAGGCTTTAAGCGCAGCGGGCGGATCGAATTTTTCCGTTTTCGGATCGAGGTAATTGCCCGCCACCGTGAAGGTTAAATTCTCAGTCGGGGCAACGACCAGCTCGACATCGATGCCGGACACTTTGCTTTCGCCGATATTGGTCAACAGCGTGCCGCCGTTGGGATCGTTATCCGCATTGCAATCGCCGTCCGGTGAAATACCGGCAGGGTTGGTGGTGATGGCAGGATTACACGCGGCACCGACGGTGCTTACGCCGGTCACCGCTGCCTGCACATCTTTGTACCAGCCGACGAATGCCGATGCGTTGGCGCGAACGGTTACGCCGCCAACATCCCAATCGGTGCGCACACCGACTTCGACATCGTTGACTGTTTCCGGGGCGAACGATTGAAACTCGGTGAGTCGTCCGGCAAATGTCGGTCCATTGATACCACCAGCGCGATAACCGCGACGCGTGATGAGGTAGGTGAACAGATCCGGGTTGATCTGCCAGTTAAGGCCTGCCGACCACGTGGTTTTGGTCGAATCCACTTTGTTGGTGCTGGCGTTGACGATATTCGAGCTGGCATGTTCGCAATCGCTGAGATCGACATCGTTGGGCGAACCGGTAATGCCGGAGCCGGTGCAGGCCTCGACGCTATCGCGGGTGTAACGCAAACCCAATTCGAATTGCAAACCTTCCAGTACCAGATCGCTCAGGTCGTAACGCAAGTTGGTGAACACCGCTTTGCTTTCTTCGGTGATGAACGTGTAGCCAGCGCCCGCATCTGGGGTGCCGGGAATATGTGCGAAGGCGACCTGAATACCCTGTGGACCATTCGGTTCGCTCTTCAACCAGAAGCCACCGACCAACCATTCGAGCGAGCCGTTGAATGCATTGCCGCGCAATTGCAATTCGTCGCTGGTTTGTTTGGTTTCCTGGGCCAGCCGCGCGCGAATGTATTCCACCGGAACGCCCGCTGGAAATAAGCCGGTGCCATCAGTGGTGATGGTCGGCATACCGTCGACGTTAGGTTGGTAATGCAGCGCCGTTTCGCGATAGCCGAAAATATTGACCAGCTCCATATCGCCGATGCCGATTTCAGTGCGGTTGGTCAAACCTTTGCGCTCGTTGGTCTGATCCTGATTGAACGATGCATCGACCTTGAACGGACCGCGTGCGCGCTGAGCTGCCAGTTGCGCATTGGCGGCGCTGCGCACGCCCAATAAATCGAGCGTGCCGGGCGTCGGATCGACACCGGTCAACACGGTGGCGAAGCCGGAATTGTCGCTCTTGTAATAATCGAGGATGAGTGTGTTGGTGATGTGATCGGTGGGATCGAGCAACAGCGACACGCGATACGCTTGCGTGTCGACATCATCGAGATCGCGACCGCCGCCGATATTTTTCGTGTACGGATCGCGGCGCTGAAAATCGGTGGCGATGCGCAGTGCCGCTTTATTGTCGACCAAAGGCACGTTCAATACGCCGGTGACTTTGTGATTGTTGTAATTGCCGGCGGTTAAATCCAACGAGCCTTCGAGCTGATAAGTCGGCGATTGCGGTGCGTATAAAATCGCGCCGCCGGTGGTATTGCGGCCGAACAATGTGCCCTGCGGACCTTTTAAAACCTGCACCGATGCAATATCGAATTGCGGCACAAAACTACCGAAGGTCGGATCGGGTACTTCCGCGAAATAACTGACCACGGCGGGCGAGCTAGGGCCGGACAATGCTTTCGATTGGCCGCGAATTTGATAGATCACATTTTCGCGACCGCCGGAGCCCGACAGAAATACGCCCGGCGTCGCCGCCTGTAAATCTTCCGGTGTCGAAATCGATTTTTCGGCGAGCATCGCGCTGCTTAACGCGACGATGGAGATCGGCACCGATTGAATGGTTTCCTCGGTGCGGCGCGCACTGACGATAACTTCGTCGAGCACCGCTTTGGATTTTTCCGAATCATTGGTTTGCGCGTGGGCGGCGTTCGCCATAATTAACGCTGCGCCGATTTGCACGCCGAGCTGCACAGGTTTCCCGAAAAAATAAGCGGATTTGTTGATCAAACTACGCATGGTGGTCTCCGTAATTATTGGTATTTTTATGAACCGGTCACTTTTTTAAAGGCGACCAAATCCCCAGCAAATAATTAACTGTTGTTGCATTTCCCCTGCTGTGTTCGCTCCGATAGAAAGCGCTTTGCGCGCTGCTCAGGCTCTTGCGATAACGACCGGAATACCGTTGAGCACCGCGTTGCCGGAAATCGCATCGACCAATGTGCCGGGGCTGAGTAAATTGGTATTCACACCGGGTTTGCTGCGCGCAATGATCATTTGCGCGCCTTTGGTATCGTGACCCCAGCCGTGTGGCAGGCTCACTACGCCTTGCAAAATCGCATCGGTGATTTCACTGACAACCGTTACCGAATCTTCCGAACTGGTGACATTAACTTTGTCGCCATTGGCAATGCCGATGCGCGTCGCATCGTCGGGATGAATGTGCAGCGTGCAGCGTTCGCGGCCGCGCATCAGCGTATCGATGTTGTGCATCCACGAATTCATCGATGCTAAATGGCGGCGACTGACCAATACCATTTCCGGATGTTTGGTCGTCATCGCTGCGGTGAGGCGCGGAATATCCTGCAGTAAATAGTCAGGTGCGAGTTCGATTTTGCCGGAAGCGGTTTTCAATACCTGCGGCAGCATGTTTTCTTTGGTCGGACCTAAATCAATGCCGTGCGGTACTTCTTTAAAACTTTGCAGATTGAGTCCGTCGGCTTTTTCGCCGTAGCGATCGCCGAACGGGCCGACGCGAATGGCGAGATCGAGAATACGTTCCGGACCACCACCTTCGAACGATGTTGTTGCGACTTCGTAATCGACACCGGCGGTTTCACACAGCGTCGCAAAAAACTCGTCGTCGAGTTTGTCCAGATCGAACGTTGCGTTGCTATTGCCGGCACACAACCAGCCGAGGCGCAGTTGGGTTTGCCAGTCATGCGGTTGATCGGCTGGGCGCTCAAATACCGGCGGGGCATATTTGCCACCGCTGCGCAGTGCAAACACCCACGACCAGAAATCCCAGTACGGTTGTTCGAGCAACGACTGGCTGGGCAGAATTACATGAGCGTGCCGCGTCGTTTCATTCAAATAAATATCGAGGCTGATCATGCATTCGAGCATTGGCAGCGCGGCGTCCAGCTTGCCGGCACTGGGCGAGCTGAGGACGGGGTTGGAACCTGCGGTAAGCAATGCCTTGATCTGGCCCGGTCCCGGTGTCGCAATTTCTTCGGCAAGGCATGAAGCCGGTGCCATGCCGAGCACCAGCGACGCTCCGCGTACGCGAGTGTGACCGGTAACGACCGGATAACTGACCGGGAAAGATTTTAAGGTCAACCCCAGATGCGCAGTGGAGGGATTGCTCCACATCAGGCCGCCGACGCGATCGAAATTGCCGGTCAGGATCGCGATAACATCGATCAGCCACGATGCCAGCGTGCCGAACTCCTGCGTACATAAACCGATGCGGCCATAAATTGCCGCGCGCGGTGCGCGCACGATTTCGCGCGTCAATTCGCGAATGACGTCGGCATCGATGCCGCAGAACTGTTGCACGGTTTCCGGCGCAAAATTATTGGCGACTACGCGCAATTCTTCCAAGCCATTAACCGAATTTTCCAGTTGCCGCAGGCGCACTAAATTTTCTGCAAATAATGTGTGCACGATGCTGAGCAGCAATGCGGCATCGGTGCCGGGACGAATCGGCAGCCACTGATCGGATTTTTGCGCGGTGGCGGTATTGACCGGATCGACGACGATTACTTTGCCGCCGCGTTTGCGAATGGTTTTTATCGCATCCATCACATTCGGGTGCGAAAGAATACTGCCCATCGATGCGGCTGGATTGGCGCCGAACACCACCCAAAGATCAGTGTTATCGATATCCGGAATCGGAATGCGCCACATGTCGCCGTACATCAAATGGCACGACAGATTTTTCGGCGCCTGATCGACAGTCGACGAGCTGTACACCGTTTTTAATTTCGACAATTGAAAAAACAGCGAGCCGTATTGACTGATGCCGAAACTCTTGCCGAGCATATTGCCGAAGTAACCGCTGATACTTTCGTGGCCGTATTTTTCGCGCACGCCGTGCAGCAATTCCTCACAGCGCGCAAACGCTTCGTCCCAACTCGCTTCGCGCCATTTGTCGCCGTCGCGCAGCATTGGCATTGTCAGGCGGTCTTTGTCCTGATGAATGTCGCCGAGCGTGGTGCCTTTCGGACAAATATGGCCGTGGCTCCAGACGTCATCGCGATCCGGTCGCACCGAAGTTACTTGTTTATCTTCGACGGTAATTTCGACACCGCACATGCCCTCGCATAGAGGGCAGGTGCGCAGATGTTTGGCAGCGGGAACGGACATGATCAGAGCCTCCGACATTCGGCGTTGGCGGCTGATCAGTGCGCGTTGTGGAAGTAGCGCGCGTGCAGCGTGCCATCGCCAAAATTATAAATTTCGAGACTCGGTGAAATAACCGAGCCCTCCGGCGTGGTGGCATGATTGCGCAGATAACATGCGCCTTCATGGCCGTTAACTAATATTTCAACGATTTCGATTTTGATAACGCTGTTGTATTGCGTCCACATTTCATCGAGCGCGGGCCAGCCATCGAGCACCGGGCCGCCGACATATTCCACTTTCAAACCATTGCCGGCCACGCTGCGATAGGCGCTCAGCATCCGCTCTTTATCGCCGGCATTCCAGCTGGAAATTTGCAGTTCAAGAAATTCGCGAATGGCTTGTGGGCTGGGTACGCTCATGGTTTGTTCCTGGGAAGACCGATTCATCGTCGGCGTCGTCATGCGTTGCGACGGCGTCAGTGAACAAGTGTTAGAAAGTGTTTAGGGTCGATTTATTGTTTTATACGAACGGCCTCCACTGTAAAGACGGCTGCCGATAGTCGTCAAAGCGCAACGCTATCGTTGAAATGCACAGGGCTATCGTTGAAATACACGGGCTGTGTCTGAAACACGCGACATTGTGTAGGAAATGCAAGGCAGTATTTTTAAGCGGCGAGATTGGTTTTGAAATACGCAGTATTGGATGTGTAAATACAGAAAAAGTGTGACGGCAAAATAACGGTGTTGGCGTGGAGCGATGCGCTATCGCAATGATGCGATAGCGCACACAGCGCTGTGTTAATGCACACGAGAAAAACTACATTTCGCGATTAATCGCGACGGTATTTAGTGAGCATTTTCAGCGGCGGTCATGACGGCTTTGCCGGTATCGCGATCGATAGGAAACGACACCATCTCCAGGAACGTATGCCATTGACCGTTGACGCGGCGCAGGCAGTCGCTTTGACGAATGGCAATATCGCGTTTGCTGCCGTCGTTCATGTGCAGTTTTAAGACCTGCGTGTCGATCTGCGCGCCGAGCAGCCCATCGGAATCTGCTGCGAATACCGGATTTTTCACCTCGATGCTGCTGTAGCTATTCATGATCGGGCCATAGAAATTTTCAATTCCTTTAAGGCCGCGAATGTTGCCGGGATAAAACTCGCCATACAGCAACACGTCATCGCCGGGACCGTAAAAATGCATGGCCGGGCCGATGCCGGTGACGCGCAATGCGCGCTCGGTCCAGTCTTTTATTTCATCGATAGCGGCGGCGGGAGCAATGGCTTTATCGCCAAATGAAGTGTCGATCCATTTAATGGCGCCGCGTACCGGCAATGCACTGCTTGTTGTTCCATTCATTACCACGGCCGTTGTTTTGAAATCGACCGGCTGCGAAACCTGTTGTTGAATCAGCTGCCATTTGCCGTCTACTTTTTTGAAGGCATCGAGTTGTCTGAATTCGGCGGCGTGAGTTGCACCATCTTTCAGTGCGTAGTCGTAATGAATTTGTGCAGCGCTACAGGCAAATTTTCCATCCGTTGCGATATTGATTTCGGTAATTTTATGATCGATGGTTTTTACCGACGCCAGCTTTTGTGTGAGCGCTTTTAAAATCTGATCCTTGCCTTCGTGAATGCCGGGCGCGAACGCATCGAGTACCGTCGCGTTCGGTGCAAAATGTTGAATCAATTGCTGCGCATCGGTCGCGCCAGCCATAACATTTTCTATTTCGGTTATCGCTTGCACATCGGCCGGCTGATTCCACAAGCTCGCCGCTTGTGTCATTGGAATTATGCCGGTGAGTAACAGGCCACTGATGACGCGATGCAGCTTAGTAAATTGATTGTTCTTCATTATTTTTTTCCTTTGGTTTTGGAATTATTTTTGTCGAAAAGGGTGCATTTAAAGGTGAAGAGCTTTAGAAGACGCCGCGAAGGTGTGGCTGAGATTTTTGCAGGATTACTGTAAAGGCAGGCAACAGCTCGGTCAAAACGTAATGCTATCGTTGAAATGCCGAGACTATCGTTTAAATTTAGGAAGGTTACGAATACTAAATTGCCACTCGGTGATTGATGACAGGAAGTCTATCCGTGATCGATAACATCGCGGGCTTCAAACAGCGCTCGCCGAGCTGGCGAGCGCTGTCATCAATGCGTGGTTTCGGCAATCTGACCGAGCGATTCGCGAAACTCCTGCGGCGTCACACCCACTTCTTTACGAAAGGCGGCAGCGAACGCGGCGGCACTTTTAAAACCGCACATATACGCGACTTGTTTCACCATCAGGCGTTGATCGGAGAGAAAGTTCTTGGCTTTTTTCAAACGCGCATTGGCCACGTAATTGCGCAGCGTCATGCCGGACACGCGTTTGAACATGATCGACAATTGTCGCGCAGGTATATCGCAGGCTTCCGCAAAATCATCCAGCGAAGGACCGCTGCCAATCGCGCTGTCGATCAATTCGTTAACCAAACACATCTGCCGATGACTTAATTTGCCGAGCGCTACCTCGGGATCTTTCGGCGTGCCGAGAAAATGGCGGCGCAATTCCAGTGCGAGTAATACCAGCGTGCATTCCGCCTGCAATTCGCTGGCGAAACTCGGCGTTACGGCTTCTTCGGCAAGACGTCTTAAGCCGGCGAGCAGAAATGGATTCTGCACATCGAAAGTGCGTTGCAAATCGATGGCGGCCCAATCCCAATCGAAACCGTGCAGCGCGCTCAAGCTGTCGATATCGAACATGCAGCCGATGGTTTGTTGGCGGCCTTTATCCCAGCGGCAATGCATGGTGGTGTCGGGCGGTGCGAATAATAGCGGGCCTAAATTCTGAAAGCCGTCGTGGTGCTGGCGACCGGCATAAGTGCCTTCCCAGATCGATTCGGGATTAAAAATCAATTCCAGAAAACACGAACTGTTTGGCTTCAATACACCTTCGCCATCGGTGATCCATTCGAGGTCGTGCACTTGAATATCGTACGCTTTGTTTTGCAGGCGGCCTTCAAGTTGTGCGTTGACCTGAGTGCTGGATGTAAAAATAGACTCTTGAGCGATTTGCATTTTTACTCCGTACTGCGACAGCCGAGTTTTAATTACTCGCCGATTATTATTAGAGCAGTCCATGCGAGGATTTCCGCGAGCTTATACCAATCAACCGGCGCAACGCTTTGGAGCCGTATGTCATGTTAAGGATTATGCCTTATCAGCTTGCCAATGACAGCATGACTCGGTGCTGCTTTTTGCCGGTGTTATTTGTCGAGTCGGCAAATAAAGCGGTCTCAGCGTTGCTCCTTTAATAGCTTGCGCAACATTGACTTTGAAGGCCTATCTCGTTAGTTTAAGTCACTGCCTTACGGATGATGCGGGCAATTCGCAACATCGTCAAATCATAAGAAAAAATTAAAAAGAGGAGGGCAGTGCGTGTTTGCTTATTCCGACTGCTGCGCGAAATTAATTTCAAAAAAATACCGAGTGCGTAAATCGCATCCTGTGCGAACGAGTGCTTGCTGTGCTCGATATTTTCTGTTGCTCATTCGAGTAAGACTCATTCGAGCAAAACTGATTCGATCAAAACCAGCCGCTAAAAATTATTTCCATAAAATATTCAACTCGAATAAATCTGCTCAAGCAACTTTGCTCGAGCAGACAAAACTCCGCTCACATTTATTTCGCCCTGTGCGATAGCCGAGGTCTGCCATGAGTCTGCGCGAGAAAAAATCGTTCTGCCGTTTTTGTTCACCCTGTTGCGGTGTGCGTGTGCTGGTCGATGAAAACGATCAGCTGATTGAAGTGCGTGGCGACAAAGACGATGTGCACACGCGCGGTTATGCGTGTTTTAAAGGGTTGCAGGCGCCGGCAGCGCACTATGCAGCCGATCGTATTTTAAAACCGTTGAAGCGCATGCCCGACGGTTCGTTCGTTGAAATAAAACTGGAAACCGCACTCGATGAAATTGCGGCGAAATTGAGCGCCATTAAAGAACAACACGGGCCGCATGCGATTGGTGGTTATCGCGGCGGCGGCGCGGTGCTGAGTGCGTCATCGTCGAATATATTGACGACCTGGTTACAGGCACTGGGCTCCCCGAAAAACTTTTCGCCAATCACTATCGATCAGTCGGCCAAAATAGTTTCGGTCGGTCGTCTCGGTATTTGGCTCGGCGGCAGACAGTCGTTAGTGAGCAGCGACGTGCGTTTATTTTTCGGCGTGAATCCGTTGGTATCGCTTGCCAGCAGCGATTTCGAGCCAGCCAATCCGACCAAGGCGATGAAAGAAATGCGCGCGAAAGGAATGAAGCTGATCGTTATCGATCCGCGCCATACCGAGACCGCGCAGTATGCCGATATTTTTCTGCAACCGTATCCGGGTGAAGACCCGACCATCGCTGCTGGATTGCTCCACATTATTTTGCGCGAAGGCTGGGAAGACAAAGAATTCTGCGCGACCTACGTGCAGGACTTCGATTTGTTGCGCGCCGCAGTCGCACCGTTTAATCCCGATTACGTTGCACGCCGCGCCGGCATCAAAGCCGACGATTTATTTCGCGCCGCGTCGTTGTTCGCACGCGAATGCACACGCGGTGGAGCGGCCAGCGGCACCGGGCCGAATATGGCGCCGCGCTCCAATCTCGCCGAGCATTTAATCGAAACAATTAATATTGTTTGCGGCCGTTATGCGCGCGCAGGCGATGAAGTGTCGAATCCCGGCATCGTTATTCCGCGCACGCCGACCGCGCAAGTATTGCCGGCGCCGCGCTGGTGGGAGCAGGGTCACAAAAGCCGCATCGATGGCTCCGGCATGATGTTCGGCGAAATGATGTCCGGCGTATTTGCCGATGAAATTTTGCAGCCGGGTGAAGGCCAGGTTCGCGCGGTGATCGTGCACGGTTCCAATGTAATTAATGTCATGCCCGATCAAATGAAAACATTGCGCGCGCTGCAGTCGCTCGAATTATTGGTCAGCATCGAACCGTACATGAATGAAACCGCAAAATTATCCGATTATATTTTGCCGGGTACTCTGCAGTACGAGCGCGCCGATTTGAGCAACTTCATGTACGAAGAAGTGATGGTGCACAAACCCTTCGTGCGTTACACCGCACCGATTTCAAAACCGCCGGCCGGCTCGGAAGTGGTCGACGATTGGATTATTTTATGGAAGCTCGCGCAGCGTATGGGGCTTGATTTGAAGGTCGACGGCGTCTCGCTTGATATGGTGAACATGCCGACCACCGATGACATTATCGGTATCATTGCGCGCCGTGTGCCGATGCCATTCGAAGAACTAAAAAAACTCGATATGGGTGCGCTATTCGATGCGCAAAAATATTACGTGCAACCGGGCGATCCAAGCGCGGGCAAATTCACTACCATGCCGCGCGATGTGGAGACGGAAATTGCCGAAGTTGCCGCAGAGAATTTCAATCCCGGCTTTTCGCACAGCAACGGTCAACATTTTAATTTCCGCTTGTCGTCGCGCCGTATTCGCGATGTACACAATTCGACCGGGCGTAATATTCCAGCAGTGCGTGCGCGCAATCCTTTCAATCCAGCATATTTAAATCCTGAGGATTTAATCGCGCTCGGCATTAAATCGGGCGACAAAATTCGCATCGTGTCGGATACCGGCGAAATTCCAGCGATTGTCGAAGCCGATGCAACGATGCGGCGCGGTGTGGTTTCCATGACGCACGCGTGGGGCGGATTGCCCGGTGAAACGGTGTATGAGCGCGACGGAGCGAATACCAATTTATTAATCAGCACCGATCGCGATCTCGATCCCATCAATGCAATGCCGCGCATGTCGGCGATTCCGGTGAATATTGTGCCGGTGCTGGTACCCACATTGCGCACGCACGATGAAAGCGAAGCCATTGCTGTTAGCGTATAGATTAGTGAGTGCACGGCTAAATGGCTGCAAAGATAGATAAAAAGAGGGAAAGAAATGAGCGAGGCGGGTGTGAGTGCAGCGGCAGTGACGAAGCCGGTATTTACGCTGCTGCGCTTACTCACCCGCGTTTTTTAAGGAGTGCAGCATGAATCGTAAAATTGCAATCGTCACCGGTGGTAGTCGGGGTCTCGGTAAAAATACCGCGTTGAAATTGGCGGAAAAAGGCATTGATGTAATCGTGACGTATCACACGCGTAGCGATGATGCGAAAGCCGTTGTTGCTGACATCGAAAAGCTCGGACGGCGCGCGGTCGCGTTGCAGCTCGATGTCAGTAGCAGTAAAACATTTTCGCAATTTGCAGTACATGTGCAGCAGGCGTTGCAACATTTATGGCAGCGCGCGACGTTTGATTTTTTAATCAATAATGCCGGCCAAGGTATTGCCGCGCCATTCGCGGAATTGACCGAAGAACAATTCGATCAATTGATGAATACGCATTTGAAAGGTACCTTCTTTTTAACGCAGCGGTTGCTGCATTTAATTTCGGATGGCGGTCGCATTATCAATATGTCGTCGGGGCTGACGCGGTTTAGTTTCCCCGGCTATTCCGCGTATGCGGCGATGAAAGGCGGCATTGAAGTGCTGACTAAATACATGGTGAAAGAATTAGGACCGCGCGGCATTTCGGTCAATGTAGTAGCGCCCGGTGCCATTGCCACCGACTTTGGCGATGGCAGCGTACGCGATAATCCGGACATTAATAATTTTATCGGTTCGCAAACGGCGCTCGGTCGCGCTGGCGTGCCGGACGATATCGGCTGTGTTATCGCAGCGCTGGTGGCGGACGATATGCGTTGGGTCAATGCCCAGCGCATAGAAATATCCGGCGGCATGTTGTTGTAGTGCCGACTATCGCGCCGACTCAATACTAGTTAAAAGTGATTTTTATTATCTATCGTCTCCGCACACAACCATAACTTCAAACGAGGCTTAGCTATGAGCAAACGACTGGATGGAAAAGTAATAATTGTTACCGGCGCGGGTTCCGGTATCGGCCGCGATAGTGCGGAATTGTTTGCGCGCGAAGGTGCCAAGCTGGTGCTCGCTGATGTCAATGCCGACAATGGCGAAACGGTGGCGGCCGGTATCAAGAAGGCCGGCGGCGAAGCCGTTTTTGTGCGCGTCAATGTCAGTGCTGAGGCTGATGTAGAAAATATGGTGAAGCAAGCCGTGAGCACATACGGTCGCCTCGATGGTGCCTTCAATAACGCCGGTATCGGCCAGTTGTCGAATTTGATTGGTGATAGTTCCATCGACTTATGGAATCAAATCATCGCGGTTAATTTGACCGGTACGTATTTATGTGTGAAATACGAGGTCAATGCATTACTTAAAGCTGGCGGCGGTGCCATCGTCAATATGTCATCGATGGCAGGCGTTAAAGGCGTTCCCGAAATGGTGGCGTACTCGGCATCTAAACACGGCGTGATGGGCGTAACACGCACCGCTGCTGCGGAATATGCGCGCGCGAAAATTCGCGTCAATGCGATTTGTCCTGGCGTCGTCAATACAGAGGCGAATAAAGCCACCGGCATTGATTGGAATTCAGTCGTTCCGTCGCCGATGGGGCGTGTTGCCGAGCCATCCGAAATTGCCGAGCTGGCGCTGTGGCTGCTGTCCGACAATTCGACATACACCACCGGCCAGGGTTTTCCGATCGACGGCGGGGCCGCAGCTACAACGTATATTTTGCCGCCGCTTTAAATTTAGTCGCGCATGTTTGGCGGCAGCGACACCGTTGCGGCCGCTTTTAATTAAATTTAAATAGTTAATAAGTGGAGCAATAAATGGGACTCAAGCAGGAAAATTTTATTCGCGAATTTTGCGAATGCTTCGGTAACGGTTCATACGATAGCCGCGCCGACGTCAATAAAATTTTGTCGATGATGGCGGAAGATGTCGAGTGGCAATTATGGGTGCCGGGCGGTCCAGTGATTAAAGGTAAACCGGCTATTCGCGCGGAATTGGAGCGCCAGAAAAGTTTTCTGTGCAATAACAAATGCAACATCATTAATATTTTGTCGAGCGATACACTGGTGATGACCGAGCGTAAAGACGACGCGGTCATGTACGAACGCGATGCGCCGCATCATATGGTGGCGGTGTATGCGTTGAACGAACAGGGCTTGATTCGAGAGTGGCGCGAATATCTCGATATTCTGGATATGACACAGAAAATGGGTGTTTCGGCGGAATCCGCTGCATCCGGTCGCGGTACCGATTCGATTAATTGATGGTATTAATTCGGCTATGCGTTTGAAAATTTCAGATGAATAACTCATCGAAAATGCCATAGCCGAACTTGAAGTTATTTATTTTCTTCAGAAATAAATTCAAAAAATAATTTGTTCTTTTTTATGCGTCGGATGAAATGATGCCGTCTATTGCAACATGCATGCGGTTTTTGCCGCTGCGCTTCGCTTGATACATCGCCATATCGGCTGTTGCAATCATTTGCTCGGCGTTGATGTTCTGATCCAAATGCCACACGTAAACGCCGACGCTGGTGCTCAGATGGCACGGCTCGCCATTGACGCTAATCGGGTCGCGCATGGCATCGAGAATTTTGTTGCCGATATTCTCGACATCATTGCTGCCGTGTTTAAGCGATTCCAGCAATATGACGAATTCATCGCCCGCTAAGCGAGCGACAGTGTCGCTGCTGCGCACGCAGTGCGTTAGGCGCAGCGCGAATTGTTTCAATACCGTGTCGCCGCCATCATGTCCGAAGCGATCGTTGATTTGTTTAAAGCCATCGAGATCGAGAAATAGCACGCCGAGCGCATCGCCGGAAAGATCGGCGCGGCCGATGGCGTCGTCGAGCCGCTCCATCAAGGCGCTGCGATTGGATAAACCGGTTAAGGCGTCGCGCGTGGCTTTGCGCTCTAACGACAATTCAAGCTGCTTTTGTGCAGTAATATCCTGGCTCATAATGTAAAAGCCAATGGTTTTTCCGTTCTGCGTATCGGGGATATACACCGAACTCCACACGCGTTCCTGCTGGCGAATAGTGGTGATCATTTCAAAATTAACTTGCTCGCCGGTCAGCACTTTATCGACATGCGGCTGAATTTCCTGGCGAAACGATTTACGCAGCACATCGGATAATTTTTTGCCGAGCGCAAACTCGGGCGCCAGTCCAACATCGGTTCTATACGCTTCGTTGATAAACCGAATAATTAAATCCGAATCGACATACGAAATTTGCACCGGCAAATTGTTCGCAATCGTGTGCAGTTGTTCCTGACTGTTGCGCAGCGCTTCGTCGGCGCGTTTGCGCTCGCTGATATCGTGCAGAAATGCGCAAAAAAGCAGACCGGTTTCGGATGGCAGAGGCGATATGCGCACCTCCACCGGGAACAAGCTGCCATCGCGGCGCATCGCCACCAACTCCAGCCGTTTATTCAAGACCACAGCGTTGCCGGTTTTGAGATAGCGCTTCATGCCCTGATTGTGCGCTTCGCGATAGGTCGCCGGAATAATGATGTCTTCGAGCCGCCGCCCAATCGCCTCATCGCGCGACCAACCGAACGTTAATTCCGCCTGGCGATTCCACTGCACCACCAAACCGCTTTCATCGATGCTGACGAAGGCATCCTGTGCGTTTTCCAATACCGCGCGCAGTTGCGCTTCCTGCGCGCGCAATGCGTCTTCGGAGCGACGCTGCTGATCGACGGCGAGCGATAACATATTGTTGGTTTGCTGCAGCTGTTGCGTGCGTTCCTGCACGCGATCTTCCAGATTGCGCCGCAGCCGCCGTAATGCCTCTTCGGTTTCTTTGCGCGCCTGAATATCTTCGATGACGGAAATGAAATGCATCGGTTCGCCGCTGTTGTCGCGCATTAGCGAAACGGTAAGGCTGATCCAAATCGGTTCGCCGCTTTTACGCAGATAGCGTTTTTCCAGCGTGTAGTGAGTGAGCTCGCCGTTCAACATTTGCTGCACGTAGCTCATGTCGATATCGAGATCGTCTGGGTGTGTGATCTCTTGAAAACTTAAATTCAATAATTCGTCTGCTGAGTAGCCGACGATATTGCATAACTTGGTGTTGACGCGTATCCACTGGCCGTTGGTCCCGACCATCGCAATGCCCACTGGCGCGTGTGCGATCGTAGCGCGAAACCACGCTTCGCTTTCTTCGGCAACATTGCGGCTGTGTTCGTAGACCGAGCGCGACAGGCGGGTTGATTCCAGATTCATGATTTCGCGGCGCACCAATTCCGCGAGATCCTGCAGTGTTAATAAATCATCGGCGGATAATTCACGCGGCTTGCGATCGATAATACACAGTGTGCCGAGCGCAATGTCCTGCGTCGAAAAAATCGGTGCGCCGGCATAGAAACGAATTTTTGGCTCACCGACCACAAGCGGATTATCAAAAAAGCGTTTGTCGTTTTTGGCGTCGCTAACCACCAGCGGTTGCGTGCCGTGAATTGCGTGCGCGCAGAAGGCTTGTTCGCGCGGCGTTTCGGTGGCGTCCAGGCCCACGATGGATTTAAACCACTGACGATCGGTATCGATTAACGAAATGACGGCGATGGGCACATTGAGCAGCCGCGCGGCGAGTCGCGTGATGCGATCGAACACCGGATCGGCCGGCGTATCCAATAAATGCAGCGAGTGCAGCAGCTCGATACGAGCGGTCTCGTCGTGCGTATGCGGTGCGACTATCACTAGGATTCTCCCGTTGTCGCTTTTTATTAGAGCGATCTATTGCGCAATCATACTGCGGCGATCGTAACAGCAGGTTTCAACATAGCTGTTGGGGAGGAATTTGCCGTACGTATTAGCACTTACAGTGAAAATATTTTTTAATTTTACGTGTTCGGCATAATAAACGGTGGCACTCATTATAAGTGCCACATACATGCACGCACCGGCCCTCTAGTCTTCCGTTGGCTTGATCTATTGGAGCGGTTGCAGTTTGTGTTGGCGCTAACGAAGGCGAAGAGCGGTTAGTCGATGGCGAGGAGAATTTTGCCGAACTGCTGATTATTCTCCATATAGCGATGCGCGGCGACGACATCATCAAACGCAAAATTTTTATCGATAGTGGGTTTTAACAAACCCTTGGCGAGGCAGTCATTTAAAAAATCGCGCGCCTGCGGCAACTCGTGTGGGCGGTTGACATAATCCAAGCGAAATACCGTCATCGTTAATAGATTCTCGAAAGCCGCCGCCACTGGAAACGGTGTCACGTCACCGCTTAATACGCCGTACAAAACGAAGATGCCGTACGCTGTCATCGCTTGCGCGAGCACCGCAGTCATCGGCCCGCCGACCGCGTCGAATATAACGCGCGCGCCGATGCCGTCGGTGCATTGTTTGATTTGCGCAGCCAGATCGTCGCGGTCGCTGATAAAGACGTGATGTGCGCCGGCGGCGCGCAAGCGCTCCACTTTAGTTTCATCGCGCGTCAGGGCGATCGGTATCGCACCCACTGCGTTCGCAATTTGAATCGCTGCAAGTCCAACGCTGCTGGATGCGGCAGAAATCACCACGAAGTCACCTTGCGCTAAATTTCCTACCTGTTTCAAACCGCCGTACGCGGTTAAATAGCTGGCCCAGAACGCGCCATTTTCATGCGCGGATAAATGGGGCGACGCGGGCATCACGCGGCTGGCATCGATATTAAATAATGCATCGTACGTACCGCGTTGCGGATTCATATGCGGCACAACTACCACCGCATCGCCCACCGCAAAACCTTTGACATCAGCGCCGATGCTTTCAATTACGCCGGCGGCTTCTGCGCCATTGCCGGATGGCACCGGCGGTTGCATTGGATGATGACCGCTGCGAAAAATTAAATCGGACCGATTCAATCCAATCGCTTGCACGCGTATGCGCACCTCGCCGCGCGCAGGCGCTGCGACGTCGATATCTTCAATGCGCTGCACATCGGCCGCGCCAGTTTGATAAAAACGAATAACTTTGGTCATCGTGTGATTCCATGTAACCGAATTGGGTGGGAAATCTTCTAAGGGTTCGCAACGGCGAGAGACAGATTGATCTGGCGTGCGCGCAAGAAATGTTTGATCGACCGCTGCAGCTCCACGCCACTACGTAGATGGGAGAGCAAACTAACTCTAACTCGCCGCGCTATTTATTATTGATGTGGCGAATATGCAAGCACACAACGGTACTGTCAATTGCGGTCGGGTTAAAAACGGAGTTTCTCTTTGACGCAAAGTCAAATGCGACGCAAGGCGAATAACCAAACGGCTAAATGAGTAAATGAAGTGGAGCGAAGATTGATGTGCGCGGTGTAAATAGATTCATAAAATTCTTAATGAACTCGCGCGCCACCCCAAATGTCATTCAGCGTAGCGCACGGTGCATCGATTGAAAACTTACTTAATTTTATAAACCAGATTGAGCGTAGTGATGGTATCGATGCGTTCGGAATCCGGCGCAGGCGATGTGTTCTCGCGCACGCCGTAACCGACACTCAGCGAAAATTTATCGTTGATAGCAACCTGGAGCGCCAGATCGTTTTGAATAAACGTGTTGTCCGAGGCCGCTTCCACTACCAACTTATCGATCACTTTGGTCGTGGCCGTTAAGGTGTGTTCGAAATTGGCACCTGCAGTAGCAAGGCCGCGTGTTGTGGTATCGCCATTAATGCGATCGATCACATCGTTGGATTCGTCTTTAACGACAGTTTGTTCGCGTGCACGCTTGGCACCGACACCGAGCTGGGCAGCGAATTTAGTCGTGTCGTTATCGATAAATTTATAACCGGCACCGGTCGATGCCGATTCTTGAAAAGAGAACGCGCCGAATTGATCGCGCTCATAACGCAAACCGCCAAACCAATACAGACGCGGCGTTATGTTGTAGTCGGATTGCCAGCGTGTTTCCCAGCGATTCGCGGATGTTTCGGAATCTTGTGAGCCATAAAGTCCCGCTGCGTAAAACGAGTGCTTCCAGTCGTCGATTTGATCGGCGATATCCAGCTTCGCGTTAGCGTTATCGGTATGAGAATTACCACGAGCGCTAACGGCGCCCACTTCACCAGACCCACTCCATTGCGCATGCACGGACGTGCTGGCCAGAATTAAAGCGCATACCGGAATGGGGGAGAATAAACGTAACTTCATCATTGCTACCTCTCATTGATTTGAAGAGTGGACTAATAAAAAAAGCGAATGTTCCAGCACGGCGAAGCAATATAAAAATCTTGTACGTAACTGCGCAATAAATAATCGTGCTTCCACGTCGGCACTAAATAATTCGAAAAAACAGCAGTGGCACTAATATTTTACTGGTGATGCGGGTGTTTTCTGATTGCTGCGAAGGCTGGTTTGACGATCAATTTTGTAAAAGCTTATAGAGGGTGTGTAACTATTACGAATTGTGAATTAAATGTGCATGCACTATGTATCAGGTGGTATTCAGGACTGCATAGTATCCTTTTTAAATAATTTTTTATCATATTGCAGAAATAAAAATAGCATTAGATAAATAATTCTCTCGTTCACTAAAAGTTGGGTGGTGGCGTTAATTTTATTTAAATAGTTTAACGGGTGTGCGGTGAGCTATTTGATGGGCTCGATAATGATCAGCGCGCAATAGCGGCTGTTTAGCGTTCTACAACGAATGGCGCTGCAAGCAACAATGCACCGACTACGCATTGCCACAGCAGATTGTCGATAAAGTACGGATAGATGCACAATGCAGCGCCGGCTAGCATCGTTGATCCTTTGCCCTGACGTTTCCCGTACACGAAATATGCAGTTCCGAAGGCGCCGGCAATAAGGCCGATAAATAAGCTATGCATAAGCCTTCCAATAGTGTGGTCGAAGCAATTAGTTTAATCAGCGTGCAGCTATCGCGAAGTATGTATTCTGTCAGGTGCCTGCGATCTGCATTTTCGCCATATACTGCGCCGCATACGGAGTTGCATCTTAATACTGACGCCTTCGCAGTTTGTCCCTCGCGAGTCGTATAACTGTCGCCGCCGAAAGTAGGCCGAGCGAACAGTAATCAAAGATAGCAGTTTGAAACGATAGTTATTCATCCATAACTGTATTTAATGTGGTCAGTATGGTGATATTTTTCAGGTAAAAATTAATTTACTGCAAGGGTGTTCTTATGAATCGAAACAAATATTTAAGTCGAAACAAAAAATCCGCTGTGTTTATCGCGTCGATTTTCGCAACGCTTACATTTTCGAAAATGGCAGTCGCCGGTCCGGCCAGCGATGTACTGACCAAGTGCCTGATTGCATCGACCACGGCAGACGATAAAAGCGCCGTAGTGCGCTGGGTATTCGGCACGCTAGCGCTGCATCCCGACGCGGCGCCGTTATCCACAGTGACGGACGCGCAGCGCGCGGATTTTAATGCTAAAACTGCGCGCCTGTTCGAGCGCCTCGTTACCGAAAATTGTAAAGCGCAAACTCAGGCTGCTGTGCGCGCCGAAGGCATCACTGCTATTCAAACCAGCTTCAGAAGCTTTGGTGAAATTGCCACGCGCGAATTGCTGTCGAACCCAAAGGTTTCGCAAGGGCTTAGCAATACCGCCAGTAATTTAGACCCGATGAAATTATTGGACATTATGAATTGAGAATTAACTAATCGAACAAGTGGTCGCCGGAAAAGATGGCGGCCTCGTTTCAAGAAAGGCTTCAATTTATTGGATGTTAAAATTTGCATTTTAGAAATGCACTCCTCTTGCCATAAAACTCGCACACAGCACGATGGCAAAAAGCAGTATCAATTGCGTTCGTAATATTAACGAAATTATTTTGTACGCTTTCGCTGAAACTGTAGGTGCTATTCCTTGGCGCAATGCTGGACTCCATTTAATAAACCGCACTGTCGGATAAGTGGAAAGCAGGCCAATAATGATGAATAGAGTTATCTTGGCGTAAAAAAATGTATTGGTCGTATAGAACGTCAATCCTTTTTCGAAATATGCTATGCGCAAAAAGCCAACCATTAATACGAAAACCGCACACAGGCCGTACCACCGGTCGCAAACTTGAATGCGTTTTGCTTCGATAAATGAAAGTGCTTTGCTGAAGGTTAGCCGCTCGAAAAATACGATAGCGAAAATACCGAACACCGCGGAAAAGTGCAGAAAGGCGAAAATTGCGCTAATAGCCATGAAATCTGCTCCCTTTAATTGACTCACGCACAAGGGGGCGAAAGGATATGTGCTCCCGAAAGTATGTTTAAATTCGACGAGTTTGTCTAAGCTCTATCTGCAAGCGATTGTTTGCTTAACGTCGTAACAAATCAATTCGCAAGCTATCAAACGTATTTCATCTATACAGGTTGAGATTTTATGAAAACAACTTTTCGTGTGCTATTTATCCCGGTCGTATTGCTCGCGGCGCTAAATATTGCGCACGCCGATATTAAAGAGGCTGCGAACAACGCCGCGAATAAAACCGCCGAAGTCGCGCAGAAAGTCGGCAAGTCAGTCGAACATGGCGTGAAGGCTGGCGTCGATGGTGTAAAGCGCGGCGCGAAAGCGGCGGGTGCTGGCATCGAACACGGCGCAAAAGCTACTGGCGATGGTATTAAACGCGGCGCGAATGCAACCGGTCGTGCGGCGGATAAGGTCGCGGAAAAAATCGGTGTGAAGTCTTCGTAAGATAGGTAATCGCGTTAATTTTCCAAAGTTTATAGCGCTTATTTGGCTGACGGTAAATCGTCAAAATACCCCCGATAAAAAATCGGATTTTTAATTCCGTTTAAAAAATAAGCTCGCTTGAACAGCAAATTTTTTTCTGCTATTTAATTTTTGGGTGCTTTTTATTGATATCGATTATTTGGAGGCGGATTCTTTTCTTCAGTGGTGTCAATCGATGCATGGAATTGCTCGCGAATATCCTGAAGTGAATAGGATTTTTTTTGCTGCGATTTGCAGTAAAGGTAAATTAATTACTTTGCAAATACTCTCGATCAGCTGGTCGCGTATTTTTGCTTGCTTAGTTGAGTGAGATTTATCATTCAGTTCAACGGCGCAGTGAATGGCCAAATCACTAGACCTGCAGACAGCGAAATCAAAGTGTTTGCTGCGATACGATTTAGCGCGCCCGGCGAGCGGAGTTGCTCAATCCAGGTTTAACTCTAGCGATGTCTGCCACCCGAACCTTTCCAAAAACTCTGTTATCCGGTCCTACAGCTTGATCTAAGACTTCCAAAAAAGAGCGCTCAGCTGCAGAGAATAGTGTTGATTCGGGCAAGTACGGTAGCCCAACTGAGCCTGCAATATTTTTCTCGGCTTTTGACACAGTGAAAATGATAAAAACAAAAAAAGCTACAGCCAAAATCAACATCCAGAACATATGACGAACTCTCCTTGCGCCTGAATCGCGACTGGTTTTTCAAGCGTAGAAGATGTTTGGTGATTCGGTACAGCAGCTGAAAAAAATTAGACGGACAAATTCTGGACGTAAAAAAGGGCTGCCAATGGCAGCCCTTTTTATTTACTACTTTGTTTGGTGGAGGCGGGGGGAGTTGAACCCCCGTCCGCTAGCTCTCTACCGTCGGCTCTACATGTTTAGGTTCCGTTAATTGATTTAACGCTTGTCAGCCCAACGGGCAGGACGACAACCGCGATCCCGTAGGTTTTAGTCACTCAACGCCGGGAGAGCCGAATGGCGAGCCAGATAAATGACAGTTGGTTTTCCTATCTGACGTCAGTCACCAACTGCTAGCGGGGCTTATGCCGCCAGAGCGTACGTTTCGTCGTTTGCGACTATTGATTTACAGCTTTGGATTTACGTGATTCGCTGCCATCACGACATGCACCTTGGGCTTCGTTACCAACGTCGAATCCAGATCGCCCCCAGATTCTTTGAAATCATATTTCGCACATTTACACATTTTTAATCGTGTGAATTTGCTAATTAGAATTTCGTTGCGTTACGTGTTGCTGCGCACTGTGTTGCATTTAAGAAATAACGATTAATTGCAACAACTATGGGGATGTGGGTGTGTTGCGCATCCCCACATCCCCTTTCTCTCCGCCTGGGAGAGAGTGCACGGCATACTATCGTATACGCCTTGCTACTATGGGCGCGCATCCTGTGTTTTTCAATGTTTGTTTTAGAGAATGTTTATCTAAATCAAATTTCGAAAATCACATTATCGCCATAACGACGAAATGATCCGCGTCCATTTTTCGCGATGCATTTGCACTTATTCGTAAATTACAGCGCATATACATTGCAAATATTTATTGTGCGTGGCGCACCACGCGTTGTTTCTCGCGATTCCAGTCGCGTTCTTTTTCAGTCTCGCGTTTGTCGTGTTCCTGTTTGCCTTTTGCCAGCGCAATTTCGGCTTTAATTAAATGGCCTTTCCAATACAGCGATAAACACACGCAGGTGTAACCCTTTTGATGCGTGCGCGCGATTAGTTTATCCAGCTGCTTGCGCGTGATAAGTAATTTGCGCGTGCGCGTCGAATCCACTACGAAATGCGTCGAGACGGTGTTCAACGGCGTAATTAATGCGCCGATCAACCAGGCCTCGCCATTTTTCAGCAGCACGTAGGAGTCGGTGATTTGTGCTTTGCCGGCGCGCAGGCTTTTTACTTCCCACCCTTGCAGCGCGAGGCCCGCCTCGAATTTTTCATCGAGATGGTAATCGAACCGCGCTTTTTTGTTCTGCGCGATGGTATTGTTTTGCGGCTCTTTTTTGGCGTTCATCTAACGAACTGTCCTCGGTGGCCGCGCATTATAGAGATCGTGCCAACGCTTGGATACGGTGTCGCGCGATAGGGATATTTCGTGCAATCGATAAAAATTTTTATGCGTCCTTACTTTTGCCTGTGTGCTCGGAGTTTTTGTGCCCTTATCCAGACAGTCCATCCACGGCGGCTGGCGCAGCCAGTGGACGTTTATCGCGGCCGTGACCGGCGCGAGTATTGGCCTCGGCAATTTGTGGAAGTTCGCTTATTTGGCAGGCGCCAATGGCGGCGCCAGCTTCATCCTGATGTATTTGCTGTGTATTGCATTGGTCGCAACGCCTGTATTGGTGGCGGAGGTTGTCATCGGCGCGCGCGGTCGCAGCGATCCGGTGCACTCGCTCGAGTCCATCGTGCTCGAATCCGCACTGAGCCGTCATTGGCGCTGGCTCGGCTGGTTGAGTTGCATCACCGCGCTGTTGATTCTGTCGTACTTGAGTGTGGTCGGCGGTTGGCTGATTACGTATTGCCGCTGGGTTTTTCAGGGCGATTTATCGGCGGCTAGCGCGCGCCAGGTCGGCGAATTATTCGGACAATTACTGGCCGATGGTCCACATCAGGCCATGACGCACGGCATTTTTCTACTAGCGGTGTGGCTGGTGGTCGCGCTCGGCGTGATTCGCGGTTTGGGTTTGGTGTTTTCAATTCTGGCGCCTGCGTTGTTGGTATTGCTATTGGTGATGGTGCTGACCGCGTTGCGTATGGGTGACATGGCGGCGGCGGTGCAGTTTATGTTTCGCGTAAACCTCGAAGATATTCACGCTGACGGCGCGTTGGCGGCGTTGGGGCAAGCATTTTTCTCGCTCGCTATCGGCACTGGCGCGATGATGACTTTCGGCGCTTACGCGCCGGCGCGACGATCACTGGTGAAAATGCTCGGCACTGTGGTCGCGCTGCATGTCGTTGTCGCGTTGTTGGCAGGGCTGGCGATTTTCCCGCTGGTATTTGCGCACCGGGTGCAGCCGAGTTTCGGACCGGGGCTGATGTTTGTCACGCTGCCGTATATCTTCGGCAATTTGCCGTACGGTTCGGTGATCGGCACGGTGTTCTTTGCAATGGTATTGATCGCGGCATTCGGTTCGGCGGTCGCTTTGCTGGAGCCGACCACCGCGTGGCTGGTGCAGCGGCTGGGTTGGTCCCGTCCTCGCGCCGCGCTGGTATTGGCCGGAGTGGTTTGGTTGCTTGGTTTGCTGAGTA
This sequence comes from Verrucomicrobiaceae bacterium, assembly GCA_028293825.1. GTDB lineage: Bacteria > Pseudomonadota > Gammaproteobacteria > Pseudomonadales > CAMLJR01 > CAMLJR01. The sequence goes on along the minus strand of JAQGNY010000046.1, from coordinate 18,316 downwards.
TCGGCTCGTTCAGCATGTGGCCGGAGTGGCGTCCCGGCGGCAAAAGTCTGTTCGCGTGGATCGACTGGATCGCGGCGGATGTAATGCTGCCACTGTGTGCGTTGGCCATCTCGGTATTCGTCGGTTGGCGCATGCGCCGCGAGGCCATTCGCGATGAATTGCTCACCGAGCGGCCACGGCTGTTTTGGCTATGGCAGTTCTCGTTGCGGTATATTGCGCCGCCAGCGATCACGCTGATTTTATTGGCTGGTTTGTATCGCGTGCTGATCCAACCAAGCTAGCAGCGTCCGCGTTTTCCTCTCGTTGTAAGGGCTGAGACGATCAGATGACCACTATTCAACGCAGCGCCCTCGTGCCCTTTACGGCTGCGGCGATGTATCAGTTAGTCAACGATATCGAGGCCTATCCGCAATTTATGGAAGGCTGTTCCGGCGCGGAAATTTTGCGGCGCGATGAAGGCGTAGTTGAGGCACGACTCGACCTCGCCAAAGGCGGGTTGCGTTACAGCTTCACGACGCGCAATAAGTTGCTGCCACCGGAGCGGATAGAGTTGGCACTGATCGAAGGTCCATTCGATTCGTTTTCCGGTACCTGGAATTTCCGCGCGCTGACCGAGCAGGCCAGCAAAATCGAGTTGAATCTGACGTTCGAAATGTCGGGTCGCTTAATGAATTTTGCAGCGCGCAAGATGTTCGATGGCATCGCCAATCAAATGGTTGATGCATTGGTGAAGCGCGCGCATCAGCTGTTCGGTGGCATTCGCTGATGCGCGTGGAGGTGGCGTACGCGCTACCGCAGGCGCAGGCGCAGAGCATTATTGCCATCGACGTCGAGGTTGGTTGCACAGCGCTTGAGGCAGCGCGGCGTTCAGGCATCGACCGGCAATATCCGGAGATAAATTGGCAGACGGCGAGTTTGGGTGTGTTCGGGAAATTACTGGATGCGCCGGCGCAATATTCGCTATGCGAGGGCGACCGCGTTGAGGTTTATCGCCCTTTACTCATCGATCCGAAAGTAGTGCGTAAGCAGCGCGCCGCGCAAAAGCAGGCAAAAGCGAAACGTTAGTTGGTTTTGGTGGTTTCTGCCGATTGCGGTATGAAGTCGCCAGACAAACCGCTCAACGTATCGTTATTGAACAATATCGTTAGCTTTTGACCGGTGCGCTTACCCTTAGGGTCGAGCACGGTGTACACGTAATCCCAGCGATTGTCGTGAAAGGGATCGAGAATGAGCGGTGAACCCATCACGAACTTCACTTGATCGCGCGTCATGCCGGGCTTCAGCTGATTGACCATCTCTTGCGTGATGATGTTGCCTTGATCGATCTTCAGGCGATAAACCCAAGGAAATTCAAGGTTGCTGCATCCGCTCACCGCCAACATGAAAACGACGGATAGCAATACAAGAGATAAACGAATAGAAAAACGCGACATGCAGTTAAACCTATGATGACCACTTCGGCGGCGTGAGATAATATCGCAACCGATCCGACAAAGCTAAGGGGCATTGCCATGACAGGAGAAAATCAGGAGCTGCGCAAAGCGGGCCTTAAGGTCACTTTGCCGCGGGTGAAAATCCTGCAGCTGATGGAGCAGGCCGAGAGCAAGAATCACCACCTCAGCGCGGAAGACGTTTACAAGCATCTGCTTGAGTCGGGCGAAGACGTTGGACTGGCGACGGTTTATCGGGTGCTTACGCAATTCGAGACCGCCGGCTTGGTGGTCCGCCACAATTTCGAGTCCGGGCATTCGGTGTTCGAGCTGGCGCAAAGTCAGCACCACGATCACATGGTGAATCTCGATACCGGCGAAGTGGTCGAGTTCTTCGATGAAATTATCGAAAAGCGTCAATACGAATTAGCAACCGAGCGTGGCTTCGATCTGGTAGAGCACAGCCTCGTGCTGTACGTACGCAAGAAAGCCTGATCGCATCGGCGCATCGCAACGATGCGCTGATTTCCCGATTTAAGTTTCTCTGATTAATTGTTGCGGATTGTCTCAGTGCGTGAAGCTGAGCATTTCCTTCGCGTGCGCGCGACTTTGCTCGGTAACGGTGATGCCGCCGAGCATGCGCGCAATCTCTTCGATTTTTTCGATATCGCCTAAGCGCCGCAATTGCGTGCGCACGGATTTTTTGTCCGCCGTTTTGTCGACGCTGAAGTGGTGATGGCCCTTGCTCGCCACTTGCGGTTGATGGGTGACGCACAGAATTTGGCCGCGACTGCCGAGTTCGCGCAATAAATTACCGACCACTTCCGCCATAGCGCCGCCAATGCCGACGTCTACTTCATCAAATACCAGTGTCGGTATGGCTGTCGTTTGCGCGGTGATTACTTGAATCGCCAAGCTGATGCGCGACAACTCGCCGCCGGACGCAATGCGATTTAACGCCTGCGGTGGATTGCCGGGGTTGGTGCTGATTAAAAATTCGATGTCTTCGGCGCCATGATTGTGTGGCACCTCATGGTCGCGAGCATTTAGCGCGATGCTGAATTTGCAGCCGCTCATCGCCAATGCCTGTAATTGTTTCTCGACTTGCTTCTGCAATTTTTGGCCGGCGCTTTGCCGTTTTTTGCTGAGCTCGTGGGCGGATTTGTCGTAATCGGCGCGGATGATTTTTAACTCATTGCGCAGCGCTTCAATGTGCTCGTCACCGCCGGCGATACTGGCCAATTCTTCATTTAACTGTGCGTGGAGGGCGGTTAACGCCGGTGGTTGAATGCGGTGTTTGCGCGCGATTTCATAAATCGCGTCGAGGCGTTGATCGACTTCGAGCAACCGCTGCGGATCGAGTTCGAAACTATCGAGGTAATGCTGCAGTTCGTGACTGGCTTCTTCGACTTGAATCAGCGCGCCGGTGAGCATTTGTTCGGCGTTAATCAGCATCGGCTGTTTTGCGTCGAGTTCGCCGAGCGATTTCACCGCTTGATGCAGAATGTTAACGACGTTGATTTCGCCTTCGCGGCACAGGGCCAACGCATGCTGGCTATTGCGCAAAATCAAATCACCATTGGCTAGCGTGCAGCGCTCGCTTTCGAGCTCTTCTAATTCGCCCGCGCTAAGGCCGAGCTTGTCGAGCTCATCGACTTGGTAGCTTAGCAACTGCAGACGTGCATTGTGTTCGTCGCGCTGGGTACTTAACTGTTCGATTCGTTCGGATAATTGCTGATAGCGTTGGACGATAATTTTTATCGTGTCTGCCAGTGACTCCGTGCCCGCAAAGGCATCGAGCAAATTGCGTTGTTGCGCGCGCTGCAGCAGCGATTGGTGTGCGTGCTGGCTGTAAATGTCGATGAGCAATTCGCCCAGTGTTTTTAAATCTTGCAAGGTCGCCGGTTGGCCATTGATGTAACCGCGTGAACGCCCTTCGCTGGTAATGACGCGGCGCAGTAGGCATTCGTCGCCGGCGAGCAGATCGCGTTGCTCCAGCCAGCGCTTAGCTTGCGGCACCACACGGACATCGAAGGCCGCATGAATTTCGGCACGCTCGGCACCGGTTCGCACCACGCTGGCGTCGGCGCGGTCGCCAAGCGCCAGACCTAGCGCGTCGAGCAATATCGATTTGCCGGCGCCGGTTTCGCCGGTTAGCACCGTCATGCCGCTACTGAATTCGGCTTCGATATGTTCGGCGATTGCGTAATTATCGACACTGAGATGGGTCAGCATGATCCGGACTCTGAATACGGGATATGGTTTTTTATACAGTATTCGGGCGGGCGATGGCAATTGTTGCGTGCACTTGCGAGTGTTTTTAAGCGCGGAACTGCCGAAGAGTCAATAAAAGCTAAGTAGCTTCAGCAGCCGCTACGGGTGCGTCGGGCAATTTCGGGCCGCCAAGTTTGGCTTGACCGCTAACGCCATTGGGGATTTGCTGAATTTTGCCGCCGCCGGCGAGAAAGGCGGCAGTTTGTTCGGCAATGGCACGCTGATGCTGAATAGGCGGAGCCGCTTTATTCGTTTGCGTAAACACTTTGTTTGCTTTCGCCATTGCTGTTCTCCTCAAAAGGCCCTGCAGTCTACGGGTTACGGCGACAGATTGCTCCCTTTGTATGATAAATAATCGCTTGTAGGCTTGGGTTTTGTGCCCGTGACCTGAGGTTTATGGGTTAGAAACTGCGAATTTATCGAGATACGTCAAAGTTGTTCGCGATTTATTGTTGACAAGTGTTTCAAAAGGCGTAGTCTCCGTCCAGCTAACGAATGCGTCCGTTCTCGCAATCAGTCAGAAGCGTCTGTAGTAGTACCCCTCTCGCTCCTCTCTCTTCGTAACCTTCTCAATCTTTAGCAAGTCCGAATTCGGATAAACATTTCATTTTCAATTTTGCAGGTTAATCTTCATGTCGAATGTCAGCACTGGTACCGTTAAATGGTTCAACGAGTCCAAAGGTTTTGGATTTATCACTCCTGAAAGCGGTCCCGACCTGTTCGTGCACTTCAGTTCAATCAACAGCGGCGGTTTCAAAACTCTGACCGAAGGCCAACAAGTACAGTTCACTGTTACTCAAGGCAAAAAAGGCCCACAGGCCGAGAACGTCACCGTTCTGTAATACCAATACCGCCCGCGCATTTCGCGGGTAGTATGCAGCTCAAGTAAAAGGGTCACTTCGTGTGGCCCTTTTGTGCTTTTGCAGTTTTGGTTTTGGCTATTAAAAAAGCTAATTATTCGGCGCGTTGATTATGCGTGTGGATAATCCCCATTCCCTTTTTAGTTTTTTGGGAAATTCGAGTCTTCAACTAAGTTCGCCATCGCCTGTTCGGGCGATTTATTCGCCGCTCTTAATGCCGCCATTACGCTAGTTCGATTTTCATCAGGCTGGTTCTGACTCACCTTCCGTTTTCCTTGTAGCCGCGTAATTTTAATTTCAATGCCGACGATCTGGCCGATTATGTGGTCGGTGAATTCACGAGGCGCATCGTCAACGGCCCAAGGCGTCGGCAAAGATTGCTCGTGTTGATGTGTTAATACTTCGAGTTGCGCGCGCACCCAAACCGAATCATCAATTGCTCGCAAAGTGCCGTAGGCGTGCACAACAACATAATTCCAGGTTGGCACCACTTTGCCGGTCTGCTGCTTAGTGGCGTACCACCACGATGGCGAGATGTAGCAATCCGGGCCGTGAAAAATTGTGAATATTTCTTGTCCCGCCAATTTCCACAGCGGATTATTGCGCGCGACATGGCCGACCAATGTGCCGAAAGGTGAACCGTCGCTGCGCAGATGTAATGGAATATGATCGGCGACGATGCCTGCGCTCGACTGCGTAATAATTGTGGCGAGGGGATATTCACGAATTAGCGAGTGCAGCACATCAAGGTGCGATTCTTCGAAATGGGTTGGGCAGTATATGTTGTCATCCTTGAGTTCAATAAATGGCGGTTAGAGCAGCTGTGCGATTAGAGTAGCAGCCCGACTCTGCGCGATAAACGATTTAAAGGGCTTTTCCACGTATGACGCTGCCACTATCCGCTCCCACGCATCGCCAAATTCTCGCTTCTGCTATCCCGATTATTCTCGCCAATAGCGCGACGCCATTACTCGGGCTGACCGATATCGCGGTCATTGGTCATTACGGCAGCGTGTCGGATCTCGGCGCAATTGCGCTCGGCAGTTTGCTGTTTAGTTTTTTATTTTGGGGTTTCGGTTTTTTGCGCATGAGTACCAGTGGCTTTGTGGCGCAAGCGAGTGGACGCAACGATACGCTGGAGCTTATAGCGACACTGACGCGCGCTTTACTGCTCGCATTTGCAATCGGTGCGTTGTTAATTGCTTCGCAATGGCCTATTGCGATGGCGGCGATGAAATTATTGGGCGCCAGTGAAAATGTAGAACGCATCGCGCGCGACTATTTTTATGTGCGAGTTTGGAGTGCGCCGGCAACACTCGGGTTATACGTTTTAATGGGTTTTTTTATCGGCACAAGTAACAGTCGTTTTTTGTTAATCGCGCAACTTATTTTGAACGGTTTGAATATCGCGCTCGATATTTTATTTGCGGGTGTGGCTGGTTGGGGCGCGCGCGGGATTGCATTTGGTACGGCGTTGGCGGAATGGCTTACGTTGTTTATCGTCGCGGCGATGACATGGCGATTACTGCGCACACGTATTTCTGTCGCGCGGCCACAATTATTTTCTGCTCTACGCGACCAGCAAAAATGGCGCGCAATTATGAGTGCGAATGGCGATATTTTATTGCGAACGTTGTCGTTGCTTTCAGGCTTCGCCATTTTTACTGGAATAGGCGCACGTTTCGGCGAAGCGACGTTAGCGGCGAATCATTTATTGCTGCAATTGATTTCGTTCAGCGCATTTTTTCTGGATGGATTCGCGTACGTAACGGAAGCCTTGGTTGGACGCGCGCATGGCGCGGGTGAGCGTCATGTATTTGCGTTGGTGGTGAAACGTACAACGCAGCTTGCGGCGATAACTGCAATATTGTTGATGGCAGTATTATGGAGCGGCGGTCGGTATTTTATTGAGCGGCTCACTTCGCTTGAGGCTGTCCGTATCGTGGCAATTAATTACCTACCTTTCTGTGCACCGTATATATTGGTTTCGTTTGCCGCGTTTCAGCTTGATGGAGTTTTTATTGGCGCCACGCAAACACGCGCTTTGCGCAATGCCTCATTAATTGCCACGTCATTATTCTCAGCGGTGTGTTTTCCACTGGCGCAGGCGTTCGGCAATATGGGGTTATGGTCTGCCTTTACCTTGTTTGTAGTATTGAGAGCCGTGGCGTTAGCGGCGCATTATCCGCGCGCATTTAATCGGCCGGCATGATATCGGTGCCGAAAAGGCTGATAATGGCGATCGCTCTTCGTCTATATGAAGCGCGCATCACGCTAGCTAGTTACATCGCAAATTAATTGGGTATGTATTAAATGAAAAAATATTGCACGGCCAAGCGGTTAGTTGTCGGCCTGACGTTATTATTTTGTGTTGCCGCGATGCCCGCACGGGCGGAAACGCTGGAAGAAATTCGCGTGGGTGCTGCCAATGGCGACGCCAAGGCGCAGACAGAACTGGGTTATCGCTATGCCTACGGTCGCGGCATGGCGCGCGATGATCATCTGGCATTCTTCTGGTATCGCAAAGCGGCCGAGCAGGGTTATGCGGTAGCGCAGACCGATCTCGGCTACGCGTATTCGAGCGGCCAGGGTGTGCGTATTAATTTCGAGCGCGCCGCGGAATGGTTTCGCAAAGCGGCGGATCAAGGCTATGACTCCGCCCAAGCGAATCTCGCGGTGCTGTATTTGTTGGGGCAGGGCGTTGAGCCCAATTTAAAATTGGCGCTCGAATGGTTTCTAAAATCGGCAGCGCAGGGCAACGCGGTAGCGCAATACAATCTCGGCGTAATGTATATCGAGGGTCGTGGTGTAAAAGAAGATTTTACGCGTGCGCGAGAGTGGTTTTTGAAAGCGGCCGCTCAGGATAATACCGATGCGCAAGCGAGCTTGGGTTCCGTTTATGCCAGCGGCAAAGGTGTGCCGCGCGATTTAGTAAAAGGCTATATGTGGCTGTCGATCGCCACCGATCGCAACAATGCATCCGCTGAAAAAACCTTGCCGTTGGTTGCCGCGCATTTAACGCCACAGCAAATCGTACAGGCGAAACAAATGGCAAAAGAGTGGGCGCCGACAGCACCGTTGTCGGTTAAATAATCAGCCGCAATTAATTATTTAAATTTGAAAATAAAGGTAACTGCTTTGTGAGTGCAGTTACCTTCACGCTACGCAGTAGGTTTGGAATATTGCTCGCGCAGAATGTTTTTCTGCACTTTACCCATGATGTTGCGCGGCAAGGCTTCAACAAAATAAACCGTTTTCGGAATTTTGAAATTCGCAAGTTCAGCTTTTAATGCTGAAATAACGCTCGCCGCATCCAGTGCATCGGCTTCGTTTCTACGCACAATTACTGCAATGACTGCCTCGCCAAAATCCGCATCGGCAATACCGATCACGGCGGATTCGAGCAGACCTGGCAGGCTGTCGATCACACTTTCGATTTCTTTCGGATAAACGTTCAAGCCGCCGCTGATAATTAAATCTTTCGAGCGACCGACAATAGTGAGGTAGCCGTCGTCCGAATATTTGCCGACATCGCCGGTTTTGAAATAACCGTCGCTGCTGAATTCCTCGCGCGTTTTTTCCGGAAGACGCCAATAACCGCTGAACACGTTATCGCCACGCACCTGAATATTGCCGATGCTGTTCGCAGCGCAGGTTTCGTTTTGATCGTCGACCACTCGGACGCTGACGCCCGGCAGTGGAAAACCGACGGTACCGCCACGGCGTTCGCCGTCGCACGGATTCGACGTGAACATGCCGCCCTCGGTCATGCCATAGCGTTCGAGAATTGTGTGTCCGCCGCGCTGCTGAAATTCGTTGAAGGTATCGAGCAGCAATGGCGCGGAGCCGGAAATAAACAAACGCATGTTTTTGCAGCTGTCGCGCGTGAACGCGGGTTCGTTGAGCAGGCGCGTATAAAACGTCGGCACGCCCATCATCACCGTTGCGCGCGGCAATAATTCGAGCACGCGTTTGGCGTCGAATTTCGGCTCGAACAACATCGTACTGCCGTTGTACAGCGCGCAATGCACGGCGACGAATAAACCATGCACATGGAATATCGGCAGCATATGCAGCAGCACATCGCCTTGCTGCCAGTGCCAGTAGGCGTGCAGGGTTTTTACGTTGGCGGCGAGATTGTTGTGCGAAAGCATCGCGCCCTTCGGGCGGCCGGTGGTGCCCGATGTATAGAGAATTGCGGCGAGATCATTTTCCCCGCGCTCGACCGTCGCAAACGAATCTGCTTGCTGCGCGAGCGCATCGGCAAAGCTGCCGTCGCCATTTTCGTTCAGCGTCAACACATTCGGTACTTGCGCCGCGCTGGCTAATTCTTGCGCCCAATCGTTGGGCGTGTGGACGAATAATCCGGGTTCGGCGTTGCTGAGAAAATAAGTGACTTCGTTGCGCTGGTAGGTGGTATTCATCGGCACGAACACACAGCCTGCGCGCAAACTGCCGAGGTATAAGTACAGCGCCTGCGGTGTTTTTTCGACTTGCGCCGCAATGCGATCGCCGGGTTTCAGACCCAGCTGAACCAGTAAATTGGCGCAGCGTGCGCTGGCGCGATCGAGATCGGCGAAGCTGATGCTTTGCGCAGCGGGCAGAATCAGTGCGGCCGTTTCTGGGGTTTCGAGAAAGCGTGCAGCCAGGATCGCGTAAAGGTTGTGATTCATCGGCAATAAATCCGCTGTAAAAAAACAGCGCGCATTATACTGCGAGCCGAAATGCTATCGACCGCTAGTCGTGCGCGGTCGAGACCTGTTAAATCGAACATCGACCCCAATATAGATCGATAGCGAAATTCCCATCTTCATTACCGAGGCCGTTGACCGACCATGGCGAGAGAAGTGATCACCGAGCGCAGTCAACTGCTGCTGAAGGCATTGGTCGAGCGCTATATCCGCGAAGGTCAGCCGGTCGGATCGAAAGCGTTGCTCGAGTGCAGCGGCTTACCGATCAGTCCAGCGACTGTACGCAATATCATGGCGGATCTCGAAGAGCTTGGCTTAATCCGCGCGCCGCACACTTCTGCCGGGCGCATTCCGACGTCGCAGGGTTATCGTTTATTTGTCGATTCGCTGATTACCGTACGGCCCTTGGAGGAAGCTGCACTGGCCAGTTTGCGGCAGGAATTGACCGCCGATAAATCCTCGAAGGAATTGATCGAAAGCGCCTCGCAGTTACTGTCGCGGATAACCGCGCAGGCAGGCATCGTCACGTTGCCGCGGCAACAGCGGGTGGTGTTGCGGCAAATTGAATTTTTGCCGTTGAGCGATAACCGGGTGTTGGTGATCCTCGTCATCAATGAGCGCGAAGTGCAGAACCGCGTGATTTACACCGGCCGCGCGCACGACAAATTGGAATTGCAGCGCGCCGCCAATATGCTCAATCAGCGTTTTGCCGGGCAGGATTTAAGTGAAGTGCGCGCGGCGCTGTTCGATGCGATGCAAGCCGACAAGGCCACCATTGACCGGCATATGCAAACCACGCTCGATCTCGCCAGCAAGGCGCTGGAAATTCCGCAAAACGAGGCCGCGCGCGATTATGTAATGACCGGCGAAACGCAACTAATCGGCAACGCCGGGCCGGAAGAAATCGACAAGCTGAAGGGCTTGTTTGAAGCGTTTCAACAAAAGCGTGAAATTCTCGATTTGATCGACCGCTGTATCCGCGCCGATGGCGTGCAAATATTTATCGGCGAAGAGGCGGGTTACGACGTATTCGGCGATTACAGCGTTATCACGGCGCCGTATCAGGTGGGTGGTCAATCGCTCGGCGTGCTCGGCGTGATCGGGCCGACGCGCATGGCCTATGAGAGCGTAATTCCCATCGTCGATCTCACCGCGCGCATGCTCAGTCTGGCCCTGAAATCGGTCTGAGAGAAACTGCTCGCTCTTGAAATTCACCCGCTCGGCCCCATCTCTGCGGCCAGCTTTTAGTTTCCTATTTTCCATTTCCAGCGCTCATTTTCCGGCGTTAATTTCTAACCAGCTTGACGGAGATCCATTGTGACAGAGCAGCAGAACAACCCTGTCGAAACTGAAAATCCCGCCGCACCCGAAGACCAGACCGCTGAGACGGTAGTGGATATCGCGTCGTTACAGGCCGAGATCGAACAATTGCAGCAGCAGTTGGCCGATGCCAAAGACCAGACGTTGCGCACCGCTGCCGAGGCGCAAAACGTGCGTCGGCGCGCCGAGAAAGATGTCGAGAGCGCGCACAAATATGCGCTGGAAAAATTTGCCAGCAGCGTGTTGTCGGTGGCCGATAACTTGGAGCGGACGCTCGAGGTGGCCGATCGCAGCAATGAGGCGCTCAAGCCGCTGACCGAAGGTGTCGAGCTGACCAGCAAAACCTTGTTCGATGCGCTGACGCGGTTCCACGTCGAGCAGGTCGATCCGCTCGGCGCACCGTTTGATCCGGCCTTTCATGAAGCGGTGGCGATGGTCGAAAATCCTGCGGCCGAACCCAACACCGTATTGCAGGTGATGCAAAAAGGTTACACGTTGAACGGGCGTTTGTTGCGCGCGGCAATGGTTGTAGTCGCGAAGGGCACCCCGAAAAAAATCGACGAGAACGCTTAATCCAGGCATCGCAATGAATAGCCCTTGAATTTGTAGGGCGCGGGCCAATATTAGGCGACAAGTATTTGATGTCGTCGTGGTGACGGCGGCGAATTTAAAATTTGAACATCCGTTTTGGAGAGAAATTTCATGGCAAAGATAATCGGCATTGACCTCGGCACCACCAACTCCTGCGTTGCGATCCTGGACGGCGACAAAGTGAAAGTGCTGGAAAACGCGGAAGGCGCACGCACCACGCCATCAATCGTTGCGTACACCGACAGCGATGAAATCCTGGTGGGTCAAAGCGCGAAACGTCAGGCTGTGACCAATCCCAAAAATACGCTGTACGCGGTTAAGCGTCTGATCGGTCGCCGCTTCGGTGACGACGTCGTGCAGAAAGACATCGAAATGGTGCCGTACAAAATCGTTAAAGCCGACAACGGCGACGCGTGGGTTGAAGTGAGTGGCCGCAAAATGGCGCCGCCGCAAATCTCCGCCGAAGTGCTGAAGAAAATGAAAAAAACCGCTGAGGATTATCTCGGCGAAGAAATCAAAGAAGCCGTCATCACCGTTCCGGCGTACTTCAATGACTCGCAACGTCAGGCGACCAAAGATGCCGGCCGTATCGCTGGTCTTGACGTAAAACGCATCATCAACGAGCCGACTGCAGCAGCATTGGCTTATGGCATTGACAAAGAAGGCGGCGACCGCGTTATTGCGGTATATGACCTCGGCGGCGGTACCTTCGATATTTCGATCATCGAAATCGCCGATGTCGATGGCGAGAAACAATTCGAAGTGTTGTCGACCAACGGCGACACATTCCTAGGCGGTGAGGACTTCGACATGATCCTCATCAATTACTTGGCCGATGAATTCAAGAAAGACACCGGTATCGATCTGAAAGGTGATCCGCTGGCAGTACAGCGGCTGAAAGAAGCGGCAGAGAAATCCAAAATCGAGCTGTCGTCAAGCCAACAAACTGAAGTGAATCTGCCGTACATCACGGCCGATGCGAGCGGCCCGAAACACATGGTCGTTAAATTGACTCGCGCCAAACTTGAAGCGCTGGTTGAGCACTTGGTCGATCGCTCGATGGAACCGCTGCGCATGGCGTTGAAAGATGCCGGCAAGTCGGTCAAAGAAATCGACGAAATCATCCTCGTTGGTGGTCAGACCCGCATGCCGATGGTGCAAAAGAAAGTCGCCGATTTCTTCGGCAAAGAAGCGCGTAAAGATGTAAACCCAGATGAAGCGGTAGCAGTCGGTGCGGCGATTCAAGGCGCGGTACTGGGCGGCGATGTAAAAGACGTGTTGCTGCTGGACGTAACGCCGCTGACACTCGGTATCGAAACCATGGGCGGTGTTGCCACCCCGCTGATCGACAAGAACACCACGATTCCGACCAAGAAATCGCAAGTGTTTTCGACCGCTGACGACAATCAAACGGCAGTGACGATTCACGTCGTACAGGGCGAGCGCAAGCAGGCGGCGCAGAACAAATCGCTGGGCCGTTTCGACCTCGCCGACATTCCGCCGTCACCGCGCGGCCTGCCGCAGATCGAAGTGACCTTCGATATCGATGCGAACGGTATTTTGAACGTGTCGGCAAAAGACAAGGCGACCAACAAGCAGCAATCGATTCGCATTACCGCATCGAGCGGTTTGTCGGAAGACGAAATCAAGAAAATGGTGCGCGATGCCGAAGCCAATGCTGAAACCGACAAGAAGTTCGTCGAGTTGGCGCAAGCCCGCAACACCGCTGAAGGTCTCGTCCATGCAAGCCAGAAAACCTTGCTCGAAGCCGGCGACAAAGTAACGGCGGATGAGAGATCGGCCATCGAAGCGGCGATTAAACAAGTCGAAGAAGTGGTGAAAGGTGAAGATCAAGCAGCCATCGAAGCGGCGACGCAGAAGTTGACGGAAGCGTCCAGCGGCTTGGCGCAGAAGATGTATGCCGAAGCTCAGGCCAAATCGCAAGCCGGTGGTGAATCCCAAAATACCGGGACCAACAACAAGGATGACGTTGTCGATGCTGAGTTCGAGGAAGTTAAAGACGAGCCGAAATAAGGCACGAACCCCTGCTGTCATCAGGCGCGGGGGTTGCACACTGTAATGCTCGAGGTCAGTATGGCGCCCCCATGCTGACCTCGTCGTTTCCGCCGACTGCGTCGGTAATGTGAGATTTTGAAAATCTCAGTACGCTTTGTTCGCTACAGCGACTGATTTATTTGTTAGAAGTGATTGGTCGAGAGGCTATTTGCCTCCAGCGCGTTTAACGACGATTTCGGTCGCGATTAAACGGGCCGCGCATCCTGCGCAGAGGAAGCCAAAACGATGAGAGCTTCCCACCCTTGGCTACGAAAATCATCGCCCGATGATTTTTGATTTCGCGGTTAAACCGCAGAGAAGATAATTTAATCCCATGTCGAAGCGCGATTATTACGAGGTGTTGGGTGTGGCGCGTGACGCCGCCGACACTGAAATCAAAAAAGCTTATCGCCGTGTGGCGATGAAGTTTCATCCTGATCGCAATCCTGGCGATAAGGATTCGGAAGATCGCTTTAAGGAAGCGAATGAAGCGTATGAAGTGCTTTCCGATACGCAGAAGCGCTCGGCTTACGATCAATTCGGTCATTCCGCCGTGGATGGCAGCGGCGGTGGCGGGGCGGGTGGGTTCGGCGCTGGCAGCGGTAGTTTTTCCGATATTTTTGGCGATGTATTCGGCGATATCTTTGGTGCCGGTCGCGGCGGCGGACGCGGCGGTCCGCAGCGCGGGTCGGATTTGCGTTACACGCTAGAAATCAGTTTGGAAGAAGCGGTCAAAGGCACCACCACCAAAATCCGCATTCCGACTATGGTGCACTGCGATGAGTGCAATGGCTCCGGCGCGAAGAAAGGCAGCCAGCCGGTTACCTGTACCACCTGTTCCGGCTCCGGTCAGATTCGTATGCAGCAGGGCTTTTTCTCGGTTCAGCAAACCTGCCCGAATTGCCGCGGCAAAGGCAAAATGATCGCCGACCCCTGCGGCAAATGTTATGGCCGCGGCGTAGTTGAAGAAACCAAAACGCTGTCGGTAAAAGTGCCTGCGGGCGTTGATACCGGTGATCGCATTCGCCTTTCCGGTGAAGGCGAAGCCGGCCAAGATGGCGGACCGGTCGGCGATTTGTACGTGCAGATTTCGGTGCGCGAGCACCCCATCTTTGAGCGCGACGGCAAACATTTATTCTGCGAGGTGCCGATCAGCTTTGCCGATGCGGCATTAGGCGGCGAGCTCGAAGTGCCGACGCTTGAAGGTCGCGTCAAACTGAAAATCCCGCCGGAAACGCAAACGGGAAAACTGTTCCGCCTGCGCGGTAAAGGTGTATCGCCCGTGCGCGGTGGTGGCCCCGGCGATTTACTGTGTCGTGTCGCGGTGGAAACGCCGGTCAGTTTGAACAAGCATCAAAAAGATTTACTGCGCGAGTTGCAGCAATCGCTGGAAACGCCCGGCAATCAGAATTCACCGCGCAAAGGTTCATGGTTCGAAGGTATGAAAAGTTTTTTCGGTGATTCGAACTAAGCCGATTTATCGGCGCTTTTAAACGCTATCCATTGTTAGGTAGTTGAGGGGCGCCGCTTGCTGCGCCCTTTTCGTTCATGGAATTCATCAGCGCAGTAAAGCCGTATAGCCAGCGCAAATTTTGGGGATCGTTATGACATTGCGTGTTGCAGTAACCGGCGCCGCCGGACGCATGGGAAGGACATTGATAGAAGCCATCGCCAACGCGGAAGGTTGTAAGCTCGCCGCTGCGCTGGAACGTCCGACCAGCTCGTTAATCGGTGCGGATGCGGGCGAGCTTGCCGGGCTTGGCAAAAATGGTGTCGCAGTCAGCGGCGATTTATTAGCAGTGATCGACCAATTCGATTTATTGATTGATTTCAGCGTGCCAGTGGCAACGCTTGCCAATGCAAAGTTATGCGGCGCGCACGACAAAAAAATCGTGATAGGAACCACCGGTTTCGATCCGGAGCAAAAAACGGAATTGCTGGCCTCGATAAATTCAATCGCCGCTTGTATGGCGTCGAACTACAGCACCGGCGTCAACGTCTGCTTTAAATTGCTCGATATCGCCGCGCAGGTGTTGAACGAGGATTTCGATGTTGAAGTTTATGAAGCGCATCATCGCCATAAAATCGACGCGCCGTCTGGCACCGCGTTGAGCATGGGTGAAGTGGTTGCCAAAGCATTGGGCCGCAATTTACGTGAAGTCGCTGTTTATGGCCGCGAAGGCATAACTGGTGCACGCAAACCCGAAACGATTGGCTTTGCCACCGTACGTGCCGGCGACATCGTTGGCGATCACACCGTGACGTTTGCTGCGGATGGCGAGCGCATCGAAATTACGCATAAAGCCAGCTCGCGTATGTCGTTCGCGCGTGGCGCTGTGCGTGCTGCGAAATGGCTCGGCGCGCAACAGCCAGGTCTTTACAACATGCAGGACGTGTTGGGATTAAATTGAAATCGCGCTCTCGCTTCTAGCGAGAGCCAACTTATCGCTTCCACTATTCGACCTTTTGGTTACTTTTTGCAAAATTTATTCGCCTGGCATTGCGGGTTTATTCCGTTTCCTTTTCTTTCTTCTTCAGCGGATTGAACAGCGACCACAGCAATTTATTGTAATCCTCGACGGACTTCAAACCGGCTGCCGCCATTGGTCCTACCAGTCCCCCCAACGAACTAACATCATTTTTTTCAACGGCCTGTTGCAGTTTACTAACGATATTTGTATGCAGCGTGGAGAGGTCAGGTACGCCGTAAAGACGGCGAATTTCTTCGGGGGAAATATCGATACTAACGTCAATTTTCATTGGGTACTCTCCGGTTTTTGATCGAGCGAAATTTACAAACTACTTATATTTGAATGTTGCAGCTTAACAATTTTTTAATTAAAAACTTTAAAAAATAGCAATTATTAATTCGGGTTAATTCGTTCGATAAATGATGACGAAGGCTCGTTCGTCATTGTGAAACTTTTTTTCGTGTACTAGGCTTGACCAGTCTTTCGCTTAAAACTTTTTATTTTCTTAATTAGATTTGAAGAAAGTCAGCGTTATCGCATTAGCTTATTAACCAATGTGAGCTGTCGTAAATGTCTTGGAAATTATCGCTCGTCGCCTCAGCTGTAGTGTTAGCCGTCGTGGGTGCGGGAATAGGGAAGTTAGCGTCATCTCCCTTTGTCGGTCTCGCCTTCGCCTTCGCCGTCTTTGTCATGCTGGCAATTTTTATTGCGGATCGCGTTATTCGCGACGAAATTGCTGAGTCAAAAAATACTCGACATAAAGATGGTGAAACTCTGAATAAAGAGGCGCGTAATTTCTTTTCGAGTTTACGCAGTTTGCTGGTTAATCAAAGCGAATATATGGATGGGGAGGCCAGCCGATTACAAAATATTATCGGCGATGCCATCGGGAAATTAATTACGAGCTTTAACGAGCTGCATGTATTGCTGCAAAAACAACTCAGTATTGCCAGTGAATTAACTGCGCAACATGCCGATAGCGCCCACGACGATCGCAGTTTTCAATATTTAGTCACGCAAGTTTCCGATGTTCTTTCGCAATTTGTTGAAGCCACCGCGCACACTTCCACAGCGTCAACAGAGTTGGCTGAGCGCATGGATTTGATTCGTGAAAAAGTCGATTCCATTTCTGGAATACTCGACGAAATAAACGGCATTGCCGGACAAACAAATTTATTGGCGTTAAACGCTGCAATTGAAGCGGCGCGTGCCGGCGATGCCGGGCGCGGTTTTGCCGTTGTCGCCGATGAAGTGCGTGCGCTTTCGGGCCGCTCTGCTGGTTTCGCGGAAAATATTCGCGTGCTCATGCTCGAAGTAAATACGGCAGTGCGTGAAACCGAAAGCGCGTTGGGCCGTCTCGCTAAGCGAGATGTGTCTTTTACACTGCAATCGAAGCAACAAGTTGAAAACGCGATGCAGGCGCTTGAAGGCGGCAATCAGCAAATTGTCCAAGTTGTTAAGCAAATGGCCGGCATTTCGCAACAGGTCGATGTGCAAATCAATTCCGCCATCACAGCGATGCAATTTCAAGATATGAGTCACCAACTACTCGAACACTTGCGCAAGCGCTTAAACGGTTTTCGTGAAATGGGCGAATCCAGCGCGCGCGCTGTCGATAAAAATCAACATGGCGATTGGGCAAGCATGCGCTCGGTACTGCAAGAATGCAGCGCGCAATTGGAAGCGTTAGAGCATGTGCCGGTGCGTCAACGCAATGTCGGCAGTGGTGATGTTGAATTATTTTAGGTAGTAGCGATGTGGGATTTTTTTAGTCCAGTGCGTACAGAAAATTAATCCACACAATTTAAAAAGAATACATTTCTACTTAGCGTGCGGCTCAGGGTTGAACATATGGCTAAGAAAATATTGATCGTTGATGATTCGCCATCGATAAGACAAATGGTGAGTTTTACGTTGACGACGGCAGGATATCAAATTGATGAAGCCGCCGACGGTAAGCAGGGTTTAACCAAAGCGCAGGCGGGCAGTTATGGGCTTATTTTTACCGATCAAAATATGCCGGTGATGGACGGGTTGACGATGATCCGTTCGCTGCGTGCACTACCTGCCTATAAAACTGTACCGATATTAATGCTCACCACCGAGTCCGGTGATGAAATGAAATCGCAGGGCCGCGCAGCGGGTGCGTCGGGCTGGCTGGTAAAGCCGTTCGATCCACAAAAATTGCTGGATGTCGTTAAGCGCGTAATGCCGTAATCAACATCGGATACGGGAAATGCAGCGTTGAAAGTCGATATCAGCCAGTTTCATGATGCATTCTTCGAGGAAATGTCCGAGCATTTGGCGGCCATGGAGCAGTTGCTTGTCGGCCTGAATATCGAAAACCCCGACGCGGAAAGTCTCAACGGAATATTTCGCGCCGCGCACTCGATAAAAGGCGGCGCCGGCATTTTTGGTTTTCCCGATCTCGCCAGTTTTACGCATGTTTTAGAATCGTTGCTCGACCAATTGCGCAGCGAAAAATTAGCGTTGCAGCCGGCGATGATAGATTCGTTTTTAGCAGCGCGTGATGTACTCGAACGAATGCAGTCGCGTTATCGTCGCGGCGGTGAAGCTGATGACGATGAAAAAAACGACACCGCAATAATAAGCGCGCAATTAGA
>JAQGNY010000022.1 GCA_028293825.1 Verrucomicrobiaceae bacterium | reverse complement strand
GATATTGACCGATTGGATGATGCCAAAAATGGACGGCGTCGAACTGTGCGGCAAGCTGCGCGCTAACGAAAAAACTCGCGGCATTCCCATCATATTAAGCACCGCTGCCGGCATCATGCCTGAAGGCCTGGGCACACTGTTCGATGCATTCCTGCCGAAGCTGCGCGGCATCGATCACTTACTGGAAACGCTGCGCCAACTTATTGGATCGTGATGCTTTAAAGCGTTCCAGAAAATATTCTTCAGAATAGAAATACAACCTCGCATTCAAACATTCTTTTATTTATTTTTCTTCGCACAAAAACAGCCAACCATATGATCGTTTACCAAGCCGACCGCTTGCATATACGCATACATAATCGTGCTGCCGACAAAGGTCATGCCGCGCTTTTTTAGATCGCGCGACAGTGCATCCGATTCCGGCGATGTGGCGCGCATATCCTCGCGCGATTTCGGCCGATTGACTTGCGGTTTGCCGCCGACGAAGTTCCACACGTATTCAGCGAACGAACCGAATTCTTTTTGAATCGCAATAAATGCAATCGCATTCTTGCGTGTCGCAAATACTTTTAAGCGATTGCGAATAATGTCCGCGTTTAAAAGTGTTGCCTCAAGTTTGTCATCGGTCATGCGCGCGACTTTAGCGACATCGAAATTATGAAAGGCTTTGCGATAACCATCGCGGCGTTTCAGGATGGTTTCCCAACTCAATCCGGCCTGCGCACCTTCGAGAATCAACATCTCAAACAACACGCGATCGTCGTGAACCGGCACCCCCCATTCGTCATCGTGGTACTGCTGATAAAACGGTTTTACTTCAGCTGCCCACAGACAGCGTTTTATGGTTTTGTCAGTCATTCGTATTGCTCTGGTTTTTAGCCGCGAAAAACAGCTTCAATATTGTTTCCATCGGGATCGAATACAAATGCAGCGTAGTAGATCGGCGTCGATTGCCCCTCCCGTGCAGCAGGGGCACCGTTGTCCGTTCCGCCGGCAGCTATTGCAGCCGCGTAAAAAGCATCCACTTCAGTGCGGCTGTTGGCGACAAATGCTGTGTGCTGTCGCATTGAATGCGGATGAAACCGATCGATCAAGAAGATCGGATAATCGACGCCGTATCCAATACCGTCGGTGCCGATACTTTCCGGTATCTGCATCGCTCGACGCAGACCCAACGCGCCTAAAGCGGCGTCATAAAACACCGCAACTACAGCAACATCTGAAACACCAATACCAGTGTGATCAATCATGTGATTTCGACACTCAATACTTGCGATTAAAACTCCAAACAAATCTTGCCGAAGTGCGCGCCGGAAATCTGATAATTAAATGCGTCGGCAATTTGCTCCAGCGGAAAACTGCGGTCGATAACCGGTCGCAGCTTCATCGCGTTAATGGCGCGCACAAAATCCTGTTGATCGCGTCGACTTCCCACCACCAACCCCTGCAATCGAATTTGTTTGCCGAGCACTAAATGCATTGGCACTTCGCCTTTCATGCCGGCCAATACGCCGATCAATGCAATGTGCCCGCCGATGCGAGTCGCTGCGAGCGATTGCGGCAAAGAACCCTGCCCGCCAATCTCCACGACATGATCGACACCTTTACCATCGGCCAGCGCGAAAACCTTCGCGCCCCAATCGGAATGAGTTTTGTAATTGACGACATGATCGGCGCCCAACGCTTGCAGGCGTTCGAGTTTTTCGTCGGATGATGATGTCGCGATAACGGTGGCGCCCATTTGCTTGGCGAGTTGCAACGCAAAAATCGACACGCCGCCGGTGCCCATCACCAACACGGTATCGCCCGGCTTGAGCCCACCGTTAATGACCAATGCGCGCCACGCGGTGAGACCGGCGGTCGGCAATGTCGCCGCTTCGGCATGACTGTAGCCGTCCGGCGAGCGCGTGAACCAATTGGCGGGACGCACTATCCATTCGCGCGCGAAACCATCGGTGCCATCGCCGGGCACTGTCGCAAAACCAGAAATCAATGCATCGGTCGAGCCGGGGAAAAAGCACGACACCACATGATCGCCGACCTTGAACTCATCGACACCCGCGCCCACCGCTTCGACCACGCCGGCGCCATCGGACAGCGGAATTAGCCCGGCTTTCGGTTTGGTGAAACCGGCGGCGACGGCGTAATCGTGATAATTCAGCGAATTCGCATGAATGCGCACAAGGACTTCGCCGGTACCCGGTTGATCGGGTTTTGGTACTTCGCTCAACTGTAGGCCAGCGACTGTAGCTGGACTTGAGACTTGGATAACTTTCATGGTGTCTTTCACGATTACTGTCCTCGCTGGTATTTCGTATTAATTACGGCCGAGTGATGGAAAAGATGGAGCTCATCTACTCGCTGCAACGGCGAGCCACAAAACATAAGCATTATGATCCTGCGGTTGTGCTCGGCGTAACGGTAAGAATTGGGCTACTCAAGCTTCTTGCATCAAAGCGGAATGTGTAAACGCCGGGCTTTGCGATATCGAGAAACATTTCATCGCCGCCGTGGATGAGTTTCTTCGCGCTATTCAATATTGTCACGGCTTCATCGAACGCCGCGCCGAAATCTACAGCATCGTTCTCAGAAGAAATCGAAAAGCCGAACATTCCCGCAGTCAGAGTGACATCGACCTGATAAATACTTGGCTCGACCACCTGCAGACGTCCACGTGTTTTCCAGTCGCTCAAATTACTGCGTACGAAGATCGGCGTTGCGCTTAACAACGCTGCCGTTGGTGGAGTGGTGGGCGGTTTTTTCAGTGCCGGGATGTAGTGCGCGGCAATATTGTCCGCAATAACCTGCGGCTGTGCGTTCGATCGGTTGATCAACACGGTGATAGTCAAACGATCATCGGGAAAATGCAGTATGTGACTGGTGAAACCCTGCCAATCGCCGCGATGCCTTACCGACCGGCGACCGTTATCGGAAAACACTCGCCAGCCCAATCCATAACCAACGGCTTTTCCGTTGTTCAAATGGGCAGGCGTCCACAGCGTATCTTTTATCGACTGATTGAGAATGTTATTTCCGTCCAGCGCGATGCCCCAGCGCGCCATATCGTCGGCAGTCACGTAGAGACTGCCGTCACCTGTCGTATTCAATGAGGGCGCGACCCATTGTTGATTTAAAAGTAAGCCGTCCACGCGGTCATATCCGGCGGCGCGACCGGGCACGATATCTCGCTCACTGATGATCCGCGCCTGCATTCCGCTCGGCGCAAAAAGACGTTCGCGCAGTTGCTCGCCATAAAATTTGCCACCGACTCGCGAACATAAAATACCGAGAATCTGATAGCCCAGATTGCTGTAAAGCAAAGCTTCTCCCGGTGCGCTGAGCAACGGCACCTTGAATGCCGAGGCGAGCAATTCCTCTTCGGTGTAGTCCCTGCGCAGGTCAATCGCTTGGTCGACGCGACCGATACCCGAAGTGTGGGAGAGCAGCTGTCGTACGGTAATTTTTCCCCACGTCGCTGGCGCGCTCGGCAAGTACGTAGAGATCGGTCCATCCAAATTAATTTTGCCCTCCTGTGCCAGCAGCAAAACTAGCGAAGCGACAAATTGTTTGCCGATTGAACCGGTTTGAAAGACTGTCTTAGGCGAGACTTTCGCACCGAGCTCCACATTGGCGAGACCGTAACCGCGCTCAATGATCGCGCGCCCATCTTTCACTACCGCAATGCTTAATCCCGGTATGTATTGCCGGTTCATTTCGGCCGACACAATGTTGTCTATTTCGTCGGCCCGAGCAGAGGTCATCATTAAAAAAACGATCATTAAAATAGCGAACAAGCGAGGAAAAAAATTAGACATGTATACCTCCTCCAACGCATTAATTAATCGACGTTTCGCCGCTGCAAGCACTGCCGCCAGCGACAAGACAAGGGCAGGTCCAGCTATTCGAAAAGCCGAATTGAACTCGAAGAAGTTATTAATGCGTGATTTTTAAATGTAAGACTTAAACAGTTTTTATTATGTTGTCGCACCGCAAACGCCCGATCAGAAAAGAAAGCGGCGGCTTCATACAACGGCCACATGAAACGCTTAGCAGCACGCGTGCCATAGATCTTTAAAAAAATTTCCGCCGCGGCATATCGACGTATCGCCAGTCGTTTTTAAAGGAAAATAAACGTGGGGCAGTAAGTCCACACAACTTTCTGTCGCATGTGTGTCTCGAATGCAGCAGCTTCTGCACCTCGCCTGCCTCAACGCAGGCAACAAGATAAGATCATCTCAATGCGGAATACTCGCCGCCATTTCGGCTTCAAGTTTTCCAGCTAACTGCCCGTCATATTGCAAAGCGACGTCCAATAAAATACGCGCACGGCCTTTGCTATTGAGCGTCGCGACAAAATCGGACCACACATTTTCATGTGCGAAGGTTGCGACGATAGTGAATTCGCCGGCAACTGGACGCAGATACGTCATGTTTTGCCGCAGCACGACCAGATTCGAACCGAGTTCTTCTTTTTGCATGCCTATATAAACCAGCGACCACGCGGCGACCATCGCAATCGCTGCCGAACTGCCACCAAACAGAGTGTCGTGGACATTCGAATTAGGTGCGAGCGGCGCGCTGAATTCAATTAATTCAGGCTCTGCGCGCACAACATTAATTTGCATAAAATCCGCGACCGGAATTCGCGTGCGCAGGAAACTTTGTAATTCACTCGGGCTCATGGTTTGTTATTTCTCTCGAATACGGTGAGCGGCTATTTGCAGCTTATCTCTATTGAGCGCCGATAACCCTCCGGCAAATTTTCCGGCAATTTATCGAGGGCAAATAATCCGAAGCATTTATGCTCATCGCTAAAAACAGGCTGAAAGCCGCCGATTAATTCACACAAATACGTAGCGATGAAAACATGCTTGCCCGGTATGACTTCAAATAAATACGTATCGATTGGTGAAACCGCCGTCGCTTCAATAGCAAGCTCTTCACGAATTTCTCGCGCCAAACATTCTGCAGAAGATTCGCCTACTTCAATTCGCCCTCCTGGCAGCTCCCACTCGTCTCTGTCATTCATCAGCAACACTACTTCACGGCTTGGTGAAAGTAGTACGCCTTTTACGGAGACTGGAAACATATTGGTTCCTTTATATTTGATACGACCGACCACAAAAATTATTCACCGCTCTAATTTTTCTTGCGCACGAATTGCTGAATTCATTTCAATCGCTCCATCAGCTCTATGCGATTGCCGAAAGGGTCGGCAACATACACTCGAAAAAATCCTGGCAACTTTTCATCGTCAATGACTGTATATCCGCTATCGCGCATCACCGCGACGAGGCTATGCAAGTCTTCAACAAGTATCGCGATATGCGCTTTACGCGCTGGGCGAAAATCAATTTCGACGCCAAGGTGAATTTTCAGAAATTGGCTTTCAAACCACACACCACCACGCTTGGCGAGTTCCGACGGCTTTGGAACTTCGGGAATTCCCAATATGCGCGAATAAAAATCCCGCGCAAGTTGTTCTTCGCCCGAAGGCATTGCGAGTTGTACGTGTTCGATACCGATAATTTTCATAAGCAAAATGTATACGCATTTTTACAATGACACCATTTTTGCATGACTCGTAACGGAACACTCTAAAAACACCGTTGAGGAGAGTCATACCATGACAACAAAAACCGCAAAGTCCTTGAAAGGTAAGCGTGTTGCGATACTTATGACCGATGGCGTCGAGCAGGTCGAGTACACGCAACCGCGACAATTCTTGGAAAAAAATGCCATTGAAGTAACGCTGGTTGCGCCAAAAGAACAAGGCGACTCCATTCAGGGCTTTAATCATCTGACGCCTGCGGATAGCTTCAAAAATGAGCTGGATATTCGCGATGCGCGCGCCGGTGACTTCGATGCACTGGTGCTACCGGGCGGTGTCGCGAATCCGGACAGCCTGCGCCTCAACAATGAATCGATTGCGTTCATTCGTGAATTCGCCCGCGAAAACAAACCAATTGCTGCGATTTGTCACGGCCCCTGGACATTGATCAGCGCCGGTATCGTCAGCGGTAAACGCGTGACCAGTTGGCCGAGTCTGCGTGAAGATTTGAGCAACGCCGGCGGTGAATGGGTCGACGAAGAAGTTGTGGTAGACGGCAAACTCATCACCAGTCGCAAGCCCGCCGATATTCCGGCATTCAACCAAGCATTGTTTAATGCGTTGAATTAAATCGGGGGTCGTGTTGCCAATTGTTAACTTCGGCTGTTTGGGTGTGATCCCCGTAGTTAACCAAGCTCACCTCCGCTGCGAAAACATAATTCGCCACTCGCAGTGGAGTTGAAAAACTTTTTATTTTTAATAGAGCATGAGAAAAGCACTATCTCTTTACCGAATATCTTTTTTGCTTCTGCTTCATTGCCGCGCAAACGTTGATTGGACCCCAGCAAAACTTCGCCAGAGGTAACATCAATAACGGCGAAATTTGTTGTGTCTGCACCCGCTGCCGCCACAGGAGTGCAATACCAATAGCACTGAATTGCCATCTACTCGTTTTGAGCGGTGAACCGATAGAACCTCTCGAAATCTTTGCTTACCAATGCAACGGTAAAATAGGGATACGAAATCACAGTGCTATTAACACCTACTAACAACTACGGCTTGCGCTTCGCCGCATTTTAACGCGTCAGCAGAAACGCCTGTGGAAATAAGCAGTAAAAAAGCAGCTAGTGTTTGTCGAAACATTTTTAATGCCTATAACAGGGGCCGGCGCACGGGTAGCGTGTGACAATCCCATTGCTTGTAGTTGTTAGCGCCATTTTGCCGAATAAACTGCAAAGATACGAAATGGCCCCGGCTCGGTGTCGTTGAACGAACCGCTTTCAAGTAATTTTTTAGCTTCCTCAAAAGATGACAGTAAACAATGTGCGTTTGTTTTAACTTCACAAGCGAGAGAGTTGCACGATAGCGGTGAGCATTCTGGGCTGGTATGTACATAGAAAGTTACAACGTCATAACCTTCTAGATTTGCATCTAGAGGGGCTTCGACTTCGGTTTGGAACGAGGACTCTGGATTGAATGACCGCCATGAACCGTCATTTTCATCGTATTCAAGGTCGTAAACTTCGTAGTAAAAGAGTTTTGTAGAAGATATATCTAAATTGTTTTCTGTAGCAATTGCTCGCATTACAGCGGGTGAGTTAAATAGCCAATAACCATTATGCTTCCAATAATTAATGTAATCCGAAAAATCATCAGATACGCAATTGCTCACCGAGTAAATGTCAGAAACATCAGGCGCCTTTAACCACTCCGGCCTCTCGTGAATATGCTTTGCCATGTAACCAGCAGGGATCATGGCAGCCCTAACAGCCAGTTAACAAGGCCACCGGCCTCATAACAATTATTAAATGTTCGACCGTTCTATTTTTTCGGATGATTCGAGGCATTGCCAATCCCTTGTGATGGAAGGAAAACTTTCGACGATGTTTTGTCGGCCGCAATTGTGAAGAAGCATTCCACCATAATTGTCATGCTGCTCCTAATATGGCGCATCACTTCGTGGAATTCCATTTAGCCGCGTTTAGACTAGCCCGACAATTTGCGACTCGCCACTGCGGCAAGTCCGCTCAATATTTAGCGGCATGCGCGCGTTTTGAAATTTAATTAAATATCGGCAACGACGAATTCCCCGCCACCGCGAATATTCGCTTTTTAAACTGCCTCGCGTTTATCCTTCCTCTCACAACAATTTGACACTTCACTACCCACTTATTTATCGCGGTAAAACACATGACAAAATATTACGAAGATTATCCGGTCGGGACGGTTATCGATCTTGGTGAGTACACGATCAGCGAAGAGGAAATTTTGGAGTTCGCGCGCAAGTACGATCCGATTTGGTTTCATACCGATCCGGAGCGGGCTAAGGGTTCTATCTATGGCGGGTTGATCGCGGCAGGTTGGCATACCGGCGCATTGATGGTGAATCGTGTGTCGGGGTATTTCGATAAAACGCAGTCGCGCAATTTGGGCTCGCCGGGCATGGATGAATTGCGTTGGCCGAACCCGGTGCGGCCGGGCGATACGTTGCATTTCGAGCTGTCGATTGTCGGCGCGCGGCCATCGGCAAGCAAACCGGATCGCGGTGTGATCGAGCTTGGTTATTTAGTGACGCGGCAAACGGGCGAGCCCGTTTTAACGGCGCGCGTTGTGGTGTTTTTTGCGCGCAAACCTGCATAGATAATCTGAAAATTTCGCAGCGGTTGTGAAGATATTGCAGATTACACCGTCTGCATTTATTGCATCACGCCGCTCTCGCTTAATAATTCTCGACGATTCATGCATTTATTCGGCAACACCGCGCTGGTTTAGATGTTGCACCGATTTCATGGTCTTAATGAAAGCTGTTTTTAATTTGCTTCCGTCAACCGAGTGGAGAATTTGAAATGGGCTTTGCACTGTCACCGCTGCAACTGCGTTCGAAAAGTATTACCAACGGAATTATTCCCGCACAGCATTCAAAAGAAGGCGGGAATATTTCGCCGCCGTTGAGTTGGAGCCATGCGCCGGACAAAACCAAATCGTATGCGCTGATTTGTCACGATCCCGATGCGCCGCTTATCAAGGATGGCGAATACGGTTTCGTGCATTGGGTGCTGTACAACATCCCCGCGATTACCGAGTTGGCCAAGAGCACCGACATCGGCACCTCCGGCATCAACAGTTATGGCGAAACCGGTTACGGCGGACCGAAGCCACCCCCCGGCCACGGCGTGCATCATTACTTTTTCATGCTGTTCGCATTGGGCGCTGCGCTCGATTTACCCGCCGGTCTGACCATGCGGCAATTACTGGAAAAGATCGAGCCACAGGTGCTCGGCATGAATCGGCTGGTCGGTACGTTTGAGATCAAAGAGCAGTAAAACAAACTACCCCGACACTCGACTAAATGGACAGGCTCAAAGGTTCGCGTTAATTTTGGCTATCGCTATTTAACGGACGCGAACATGAAAAAATCAGACACAACCGAAGACCGGCCAGCGTCAGAACTGATCTCGAAAAGAATCGCCGAGCTCGCCGACTGGCGCGGTGAAACGCTCGCAAAAATGCGCCAGCTCATCAAGGAAGCCGACCCGGATGTGGTCGAGGAATGGAAGTGGATGGGCACGCCGGTGTGGTCGCACGCCGGCATCATCTGCACCGGCGAATCCTACAAGGACAAAGTGAAACTGACCTTCGCCAAGGGCGCGTCACTGCAGGATCCGACCGGGCTGTTCAACGCCAGTCTCGACGGCAACGCACGCCGCGCAATCGATATCAGTGAAGGCGACGAAGTTGATGCATCTGCGTTCAAAGCACTCATTCACGCCGCAGTCGCGCTCAACAGTGCCAAGTTGAAACCTGCGAAGAAAACGAAGTCTTAAGAAAGGCGCCACTTCGGCAGCGGGCGAGCCTGTGGCCTCCGCCAGCTGCCGTCCATCAAATCAGGATCTACATCCCAAGGAGAGAACCGTGTCCAACAAACCAATACCCGAACCCGACAATACCGCACTGCGAACCGCGTTGTGGCGCGCGTTGCATGTGGAAGTCGATGCGCCGCCGCATGTGTTCGTGGACGAGATCGGCTTGAAGCTGGCAGCGCCCGCCGAGGGCTGGCGTAATCGCCTTGATATGAGCGAGTTCACGCGGCCCTTCCGCGCCTCCATCGTCGCCCGCGCCCGCTTTGTCGAGGATCTGGTCGCGCAGCAAATTGCCGCTGGCGTCGGCCAGTACGTCATTCTCGGCGCCGGTTTGGACACCTACGCCCAACGCCGAACGAATACCTCCGGCCTCACCGTATTCGAGATCGATCAGCCCGGTCCTCAGGCATGGAAGCACCTGAGGCTGGTCGAACTCGGTCTCGGCATTCCAGCGTTCCTGCGACTTGTACCCGTGGATTTCGAAGCAGGCGATGCGTGGTGGGAGCAGCTCGCGCTGTCGGGTTTCGAAGCCGAAAAGCCGGCGGTTGTGGCATCCACCGGCGTCAGCATGTACCTGACCAAAGAGGCCATCATCGCGACGCTGCGCCAGGTCGCGGCGCTTGCACCGGGCTCCTCGCTGATCATGTCGTTTATGCTTCCGATTGAATTACAGGACCCCGAAATACGTCCCGGCGTGCAGCGCGCAGCGGAAGGAGCGCGCGCTGCCGGCACACCATTTATCAGCTTCTTTGCGCCGTCCGAAATACTTGCGCTGGCTCGCGATGCCGGCTTTAAAAAGGTCCAGCATGTATCGGCCGCCACACTTACCGAACGCTACTTCTCGGGCAGAGCCGATGGCCTGCGCCCGCCCAACAACTCCGAGGAGCTGTTGGTAGCGACGACCTAAGAGCCCAGTCGGCGCCGCTCGGCTCACTTTTTAAGCGGCTTAATCAGCGAAATCACAGAGGATGCAGACGTGACCACATTCACAACGAGCCGAGAACTCGCCGCCAATCGAACAGCGGTATTCGCGGCCATTAAAGACCCCGCCCGGCTAGCAACATGGTGGGGGCCGAACGGTTTCTCCAACCGCTTCGACGTGTTTGAGTTCAAACCCGGCGGCAAATGGGTCTTCGCCATGATCGGACCGGACGGCAAGACCTACGCCAATGAGTCCGTCTTCACGAGCATTGAAACGGATGCGCGCGTCGTAATCCAACACATCTCCCCGCCTCAATTTCAGCTCACCATCACACTGGAGAAGTCGTCGAATGGCACGCGGGTGATTTGGGAACAGGCGTTTGCCGATGCGGCGGTAGCCAACGCGGTTCGTCATATTGTCGAACCGGCTAACGAGCAAAACCTCGATCGGTTGAGCGCTGAAGTTCAACACAGCAATGGGACTGGCGCGTAACAAAGCGCGCATTAAATAAATAAAGGGATAGCTGACATGTTTACCCACTCGACCGACCAATTACACGCCCTTCTAAGCGAGCTGCATGAGCAAAGTGAAACGCAGCTGTTGGCGCGGGCACGGAAACAATTTCCAGGCAGCGATGCGGAGTTTCTGAGCCTCGCCCGCCGGTATAACGATCTCGCGCCGCGCCTGCGCGGTAAGTTTTTAAGAGAGCACGGCTTATCCAGCGAAGACTCCGACGCATCGCAAGGCACCGAGCTATCGCTGTCCGTCTCAGCACAAATGGGCAACTTCCTGCGCAATATGGTGCTCACGCACCGCCCGCAACGCATTCTTGAATTGGGCAGCTCCTACGGCGTGTCCACGCTGTATTTCGCCGACGCGCTCAATCGTTTAGGAAATGGCACAGTCGTCGCCACCGAACTCGATCCGGTGAAATGCACCCGCATTAACGAGCACGTTAGCGCAATGGGCTTGGCAAATCAGGTCGAGCTGAAAGCAGGCGATGTATTCAAAACTATCGCTGCACTCGACGGTGTTTTTGATTTCGTGTTTATCGATATCTGGGCCAGCGGTTATCTCGATGCGTTCAAAAATATCGAACGTCTGCTGCGACCCGGTTCAATCGTACTGGCCGACAATATGTTCACCGCCGAAGACGCAGTTAAACCCTTCAAACACTACGTCGATAACAACCCAGCGTTTTCGAGCACCACGCTCGATTTCGAATCGGGCGTGGAATTCACTGTGGTGTTGTGATGCGAAAAGCCTACTTGCGAGGAAAGCAGATATGTCCAGGAACGTAAAACCCATCCCGGAAAATTATCACGGTGCAATCCCTTATCTGAATGTGAAAGAAGGACTGAGCGCCGTCGAGTTTTACAAGAAGGCATTCGGTGCGCGCGAAATAACGCGCATCTTGCGCAAGGATGGCAAACTCGCGCACGGCGAATTACAAATCGGCGCAGCAACCATCATGCTTCGCGACGAAATCCCACAAATGGATTTCCTCAGTCCGCAGTCGGTCGGCGGCACGCCCATTCAGATGTTGATTTACGTTAACGACGTAGATGCTTTCGTTAAACAAGCAGAAACGGCCGGCGCTAAAATCGTAGTACCGATAAAAGAGCAATTTCACGGCGATATGCTGGCCGTGCTTGAAGATCCATTTGGCCACGCGTGGTTTTTCGCTATGCGAATAATGAATCTATCCGCTGAAGAACTCGAACAGCGCGCCAGACAATGGGGTATATAACGCATAAAAAACCCTAGCAACAATTCACCCTCGCAGTCCCGTATCTTCCGCGCCATTCAGCGCAACTCACCATTAAAGGATTAATCGATGTCCTGGCTTTCACTGCTACTGATCATAAAAATCGGCGTCACCATTTTGTTTGTAGCCGCGCCCTTTTTGCTATTACCAAAACAAAAACTGGAAGCACTCACAAAAATCACCGCACCGAACTCGGTATTTTTCCGCTTGTATGGCGTTGCAGTTACCGCGCTTGTTGTCGGTTATGCGTTCGGCATTCCAAGCGCCGAAGCCGGTGTATTTCCGCACGGCGTCGTGTGGATGGGCATCGTCTCGAATAGCGGCGCCTCCGTGCTGTTATTAACGTACGCACGCGGCGACAAACAAAATCGCGCGCTGGGAATAATTTTTGGCCTCATTGCATTGGGCCTTATTGCAGCGATGATTTCGCCTGTCGGCGCGCTACAAAAAGTGTGGTAGTTGTCGACCAATAAATACTTCGCGCTGATTAAAATTATTATTCACTCGCATCCACTCCTTGCACCTTCAACCGGAAGAAGAAAAATGCCCACAACCGAAATACTCGAATGCTTTATTGCACGCGTCGAAGAAAACGCTCACGCCGAAGCCTGCGCCGAGTTCTATGCCGCGAACGCTACGATGCAAGAAAATCAATCGCCACCGCGAGTCGGACGCGATGCGCACGTGGCCAACGAACAAAAAGTCATGTCCCGCGCAAAATCCGTCACCTCGAAATGCGTGCGTCCTGTATTCGTAAACGGCGACAACGTAGTTATTCGCTGGCTATTTAATTTCGAATGGCTCGATGGCACCGTCACACATATGGAGGAACTCGCGTATCAGCGCTGGGACGGAGAGTTCATCGCAGAGGAAACGTTCTTCTACGATCCGGCACAACGAATTCCGAAGAAAGTTTAAGCTGATTTTTTCGTGAAAATGAAGATAGTGAAACAGGTAAAAAATCATGAGAAAAATTAAATCAACTGGCGAAAATAAGCAGCGCGGTTGCATTTCACTAATCAAAACTCATTTGTTTTGGAGCCTTAAATGTTAAAAGGAATTCTTCGCTGGATATTGCTTTCAGTCGGAACTGCATTCCTAGCTCAGGTCAATGCAGCGGATATCAATACTCAGGGGGGTTTGAAAGACACCCAAAAACTGAATCAATCGGACCATACAATGACGATGGCTTGGTGGATTCCAGATGAGCTTTGGGCAATCAGTGCAGCCAACGATCCCTCACGAAAAGAAGGCGTTAAAAAATAGCTGAGGTATTAAATAACTACGTTGTTGTTGCAGCGATGGTTGGAAATATTGGCCCGATGGGCGGCCTCACTGCAACTCCCCGCGCGGGGCTCATAAATGATATTCACATTGACTTGATGGACGGGAAAAAGCATGTCCCCATCAGTGATGAAAAGCTGCCGCCCGACGTGAAGAATTTTATTTCGATGATAAAACCCGTTTTCTCGAATATGTTGGGGCAATTTGGAAATGGAATTGAAATATTCGTGTTTGACGGAGCCGATATAAAGAATCGACTCAACCCTGCTTCAAGGACGGATCGCACTTTGCACGCGCATTTCGCAAACGATTCGACGCTGCGCCACGGGAATGGCGCGCCAAGAGCGAACATGTTTACTGACGCTCAACTCATCACTTCCACGTGTGGTGGTCGCGCCCAACCAGCGTGTTATACCGTCCGGAATCGCTTATCCATAAGCCCATTAATTTGCGCGAAATCCGTTTGATTTAGCATGAACTCGCAATCTTTCCATCATTTGGTGGTCGGTACTCCTATCTACTTTTTTTAGGATGTATCGATGAATTGGAAATTACCTTTAATTAGTTTGGTTGCGATTATTGTGGGCGGCGCTTGGTACTTTCATAACGCCGAGAAACTCGAGCCCACTAATTCGGCTTCACATTCGGTTGCACTACCGCTCCCACCACAAGTTGCGCAGGAGGGCGCGAGTGAAGAGAGCGACGGTCCGGCCCCCTTGCCCGCGGGCGCAACTCCGCCAAAAGTCGCAGTGCCCGACAATCTGGACAATAGCGATGCGGCTGTGCAGAAAGCGCTGAGTGATCTGGCTCCGCAAATAACCCAATGGCTGATGCCGGAAGCACAGATTCGCAAATGGGTAATGCTGGTCGATCAAGTTGCCGATGGCGCGGTGCAGCGAGAATATCGACCCCTAAATTATCCGATGCCGCCGTTTCAGATTCGCCATGGGGGCGATAAATTGCTGCTCGATCCATCGAATTACCAGCGCGCCACTTTGCTGATCAATGTTGTGACGGCAATTCCGCCTGCGCGCTTGGCGCCGTATTACCGCACCTGGTATCCGCGTCTCAACGAAGCGTATCGAGAACTCGGGCGTGGCGGCGGTTTCGATAAGCGGCTGCACCTGGCGATTGATCGCATATTGGCAGCACAGCCGCTGACCGGAACACCTGAATTAATTCGCCCCAGCGTGTATTACAAGTACGCTGACAGCGAGTACGAGAATGCCAGCGATCTGCAAAAATTCCTGTGGCGTATCGGCCCGGATAACACGCTGCGACTGCAGAAATATTTACGCAGCTTTGAACAAGCGCTGTAAATTATCGCTGCTGCGAGAGCAGCGTTTCTACGCGGGTTAATTGTAGTTTTGCGAGTGCCGGATACAGCGGTTCGCTGATCACGCGCGAGATTACCGACGCCAGCAATGCAGCCGCCATCAGGCTCAAAACCATGCTGTGCTCGTCGGTCATTTCCATCACGATGATGAACGACGTGATCGGAGCTTGCGTTACCGCCGCCAGAAATCCGGCCATGCCGAGCGCAATCACCGGCGGTGCCGATAAGGCCGATGTGATTAGCGCCACATCGCGGCCAATGCCGGCCCCGACCGCCAGCGCGGGGGCAAAAATACCGCCCGGTACGCCGCTCCAAAACGATGCCCATGTCGCAATGAATTTCTCGACAAAATAGAACATGGAAACATCGCCCTGGCCCGACAACAAACCCTGCGACGCGGTGTAACCGCTGCCAAATACTTCGCCGCCACTGAGCAATCCCAAAACGGCCACTACCAATCCACACAGCGCGGCAAATCCGATCGGGTGGCGACCGCGCCATTGATTGATACGCCAACTTTTGTCGCGAAATGAATGAATCAATAAGCGCGCGAATAATCCGCCCAATAATCCTGTCGCCATCGTTACAACGATGCCGGGCCAGAGAATGGCTGCGCCCATTGCAACCGATGAAACACGGCCGAAATAATTCAAATTGCCCATGATCGAGACGGCGACCAATCCGGAAATAACAATGGCAGTAATAAGCACGCCGGAGGAGCGCTCCTCAAACCGCTTACTCAACTCTTCGATGGCGAAAACGATTCCCGCCAGCGGCGCATTAAACGCTGCAGCGATGCCCGCAGCACCGCCCGCCAGAATCAGATCTCTCTCTTTAATGATGGTTTTGTGGATGACCCATCGATGAAAACTCTGAAACACCCCTGCAGCAATCTGCACCGATGGTCCTTCGCGCCCGGTTGAAAAGCCGGCGAACATCGCCGCGGCGCCAAGAAATATTTTGCCCACGGTGAGCCGCAAGGACACCAAATAAGGCCGGCCGGTAGCGGGCAACTCAGGATTTAAAGCCGCAATAACTTGCGGAATCCCACTGCCAGCAGCACCCACGGCATAGCGCTGAGTAAGCCAAACCACCAGAGCACCGCCGATCGGCGTGATCAGAAGCGGCGCCCACTCGTGAGCGGTTCGAACTGCAGCGAACCACCCATTGGCGTAATCAGTCAGCTCTACAAAACCGACAACGGTTAAGCCAGTAACGACGGCACCCGTCCATACGAGCAGGCGATCGGCCCATAAACGGGGACGTAAGCGGCGATACATTTGATTAAATTGCATGCAAGACCAACCCGACTAAGAAGCTTAAAGCCGTTCAATCTTACAGGAGGAGTAATGCGAGTATGGCGATCAACCTCGGTGGCACTGGAGCGCGTATCGAACCGAAGCTATCGCACAGCGCGGACGCGGCTGGGCCTCGCCTGACACAGAAGCGCAGATCGGCAATAAAGGAAAACCAGTCACGCTTGATGTGATCATTGCGGGTATGGTTCCGGTATCGAATCCTACGATTCAATAAGAGCCCCAAGGGGAAAGTTAAATGTTTGCAGTACTGGATAAATTGATCTTTGGCATTGGGCTGATTCTCGCCACCCAAATTCCGCAATTAGTTGATCAGTACGATCAATTTCTATCGGGCTTTTACCAAGCGACAAAAGAGCAGGTGGATGCATTTACGGCAAATGCCACGCGGCACGACTATGCCGATTTGAACAGCATGATTGCGGATCTATCCCACAACGAGAATCCTGTTGTCCGAGACGATGCGGAGCAGAAAAGAGCGGCGGTAATCGAATTGCGTGATTTAGAAAAAGGTCGCGACGTATTCAAGACTGGAAATATTTTTAAAAAATTAGCCTACATGTTAAATCCCACTCGATATAGATTTTTGCAGCACACCGTTGAAGGGTTTTCGTGGGGGTACCGCTGTCGCTTGATGGTCTTATCGCGGGATTTATGGGCGGATTCATTTTAAGTTTTATCGTTGTTGCACCCGCAAGATTTATTGTTAGAAAGCGATATCCTGCAACCCGATAAAAATTAACTCATTGCAGCGCGCTGTCGGCCTACATTGATGAAACCACCCGTGGCGCTGAAACCAGCCTCGGCGCCACGGGATTGGAAAAGACCTATTACCGAGGCCGAGCTTTCTATTTAGCCGTCGGCGGGGTCATGCCGGGGCCTTTCGTGTCTTTCATATCCGCCGCACCCGGACCCATGTCGTGCATGGATTTAACGTCCAACATCCCATCTTTATTTTTCATCTTGTCGAATTTTGCTTCATGGTATTTCATGAATTCAGCTTTTGAAATCATGCCATCGCCATTGGTATCCATCGCCTTCATGTCGTGCATTTCCATCCCGTGTTCCATGCCATCGCCAGCGAATGCAGCAGCTCCAGCGGTGATAAATACGCCTGCAACCAAAGTATTTAGAAACTTGTTCATAGTGAATCCTCAAATTAAATAATCGAACTGGACCCTATAAATTAAAACGCGATCCAGAAATAATCCCCTCAAAGAAAAACATAACAGTGAGAGGTAATGCGCGCGCATAGGACCGTTTTAACGGTGCTATCTAAAACGGTCAGCCGTAAGACATCCAGATCATCCACCGCCCAAAACAGCCATCCGTGCAGGAGCAGCGAAAACAAAAAAGAGCAACATGAGCAATGGTTACTCCGCTTGAGCTATACGTTGTATTCCTCCTTTTTGGATGCAGCCGAACCAGTGATTGCCGATTTAATGTGAATGGCTTGCACCAAGTCGCCACCCCATTGGTAATTAATTTTTTACTGCTCTGCTATGTGTACCTGCGTATTCAATACGCACCAACCATTCCACCGGTGCCGTAACGCACAGTGTTATTTATTTGGTACGAATTTTTTGGCCAGATAATCATCGGCATCACGTGCGGACAGTGAAATTTTTATAATTATATTTTTTTCAATAAATAAATAACTTGATGAAAAGCAATGGCGTGGAATTGGTATCGGCTCATTTTAAAACGAGCAGAAAATCCTCTTACAGATTTCTGCGGCAGAAAACGGTGATAAATTATTTTTGCGTAATCAGCGAAAGCGTTATCAGGCGCAGATACAAATGCAGAACGATATTTCAATATGGGAGTTTTTAAAGCTCGCTAAAACACGCAATCTTCAAAACCTTTGTAGAATTGTCTATGTATTTTCTTTTTCATATGCGCTTTGAAAGCCTCAGCATCCCAGCAGGGAAGCTCATCTCGGCAGAGACGATCTTCTAAGATCCGGACCTTTTGCATCGATTAGAAAACACAAAATTATTGCACCTGCCGATCTGGCAAATGGACAGATTCAAAAGTCCAGACTAAATTTTCACACGGCTAAGGAAGGCAACCCAATCACCCACGTTGGTGCAGCCTCCTACAGCGTTTTGAGAGGCTGTGAAAATGGATTGCGTTAACTGACGCCTCCACAGAATTGGCTAAATTAAAATAAATCGACGTTACGCATTTACTCCCTAATGCGGAAGCCTGTATTCAACAAATCGTTTGAGAAGATATTGGAGGAACTGTGGAAAACCATTCGATATTCCAAGCATTTTTTGGGACCGCCGGAATCTTCGTCTATTGGGCTCTCTACGTCGCAACCGCATTTGCCTGCGCGTACTACGTCTATCAAGACTCAATAAAACAAAATCGCCTACCACTGAAAATTCACCCTTACTGGTGGGCAGCGATCGCTTTAATCGGTGGAGTTTTTGCAGTGCTGGCATATTGGGTTATGCAGCATTCAACGCTCGCTAAAAACAGCGATTAATAAATTGTTCTCTGAAACTAAGCAGCTCGTAGGGCGCAGTAGCATTGCGCCAACCATCTAACCTTGTGGCGCAATAAACTAAAGTCACCATCGCATTTTATTTATTGCGCCCTGTGTGCTGCTTGACCATCTCCACAAGCCCCTTCGCTTCAGCTTCATCCACGCCAGCACCAATATTGATTGTTTTCGCCCCGTAATCGAATGCGATTTGGCCGCCTGAAACACCTAGCGCACCGAATCCGTTTTGCCTCTGCATAAAGCTTGGCGAGGGAGTCGTTCGCAGGTCTTTAACGTGCGCAAGATCATAAGATCTCGTCAATTTGAACGGCCCTAAAGCGCGCTGATAAATCAACACGTCAGACCTTACGATGAGAACTTCTTTACCTAGCAAATTCCACAGCCAGCTAAAACCGACGAACACTCCGCCCACGCTCCAGCCGAGCAGCCAGAACATAAGAAACCATTGATCGTGCGCAGTCGGTTGAAACAACGATTTAATCGCGGAGGTCTCCCCGAAATACCAACCGCCAAGCCACGCAAAAAGAAAAACCAGCACAAAAATATTCTTGCGCGACGGGATAACAATTTCGAGTGCGCCCGCGCCTGACGAAACAGTGGCCCTGCCTTTTGAAACTTCAACTAGTTTCATTCTCTCCCTAGACATCTACGTTTGATTTAATGGTGAATGACTTACAGAAGCGCACTAATGATCTGCAAAACCGAACCTAGAAGCACAAGCACTATGGCCGCCGTTTGAGCCCGGTGGTGCTTCGCCGTTTCCGCGAGGACCTCCTCCAATAAATTTAAATGCTTCTTCTTGTTCTCTCGATTCGCAAGCTTCGCGGCCTGCTCCATGATGTCGAATGCTTCACCAATATCGATGCCTTCGCGCGTCTTCATTCCACGCTCTTTAGGCTCTTTCTCGATATCTTCGATTTGCTCATCAAGCCTGCCAATGTAGATTTGAATCTCCGTCGCCTTTTGTGCGATTCGATCACCGCGAAGATCCAAGAACAAAACTGCGCTTCCAATGAGCTGCAGTCCGCCACCCAAGACCACACCCAATCTCACCACGCCTCTTTCTTCCTCACCGCACTGGATTTTTCCTCGCCGCACTACGTTCTTTTTCGCCACGCTATGCTCTTCCTCACCAAGCAGCTGCGGTATATCCACCAAGGTAGCGGCTATCTCAACAAGCAGCGGCAGCACCGCCACCAGTCAGGGGGAAGCGCCTCCACTAAACAGTGACGAAATCCCTACCAAGCAGTGGCCGGGGCGCCGCTAATCCCGTACATTTGCTGCCTGCTTGCGACCCGGCATTTCATCCGCCAATTGTGTTGATAGCTGCGTCGCCCCGCGTTGCACCAAGCCCCGCATCCAGTTAAGGCCCGTACCCAGTCAGGTAAGACCCCTAATCAGTTATTTAAGGAGAGTCATGAAAGCACACCGTCTGCGCGCCGATGTTTTGGCCGGACTCACTACCTCATTTGCGCTGGTTCCCGAGTGCATCGCGTTCGCGCTGGTGGCTCACCTCAATCCGCTGATGGGCCTGTACGGCGCCTTTATTATCTGCACGCTCACCGCACTGTTTGGTGGCCGGCCGGGCATGGTGTCCGGCGCGGCTGGCTCGATGGCGGTGGTGATTGTCGCGCTGGTGGTGCAACACGGCGTGCAATATCTGCTGGCTGCGGTACTGCTGGGCGGCGCGATCATGATCGCGTTCGGTGCGCTGCGCCTGGGCAAGCTGGTGCGGATGGTGCCGCACCCGGTGATGCTCGGCTTCGTCAATGGTCTGGCCATCATCATCGCGATGGCGCAGTTGGAGCACTTCAAAAGCGGCACTGGCTGGCTGAGCGGCACTCCGCTCTACCTGATGCTAGGGTTGGTGGCAGTGACGATGGCGGTAGTCTATCTGCTGCCACGATTAACCCGAGTGGTGCCGCCGGCGTTGGTGGCGATCCTCGGTGTCGGGCTGGCGGTGTATCTGCTCGGCCTGCCGACGCGCACGCTCGGCGACATGGCGCATATCGCCGGCGGCCTGCCCCGCTTCGCGCTGCCGGAACTGCCGTGGAATCTGGAAACGCTACGCATAGTCGTACCGTACGCGGTGTTGATGGCGATGGTCGGCCTGTTGGAAACACTGCTGACGCTGAACCTAACCGACGAGATCACCGAGAGCCGTGGCTACCCGGACCGCGAGGCGGTGGCGCTGGGCGCTGCCAATATCGCATCGGGCTTATTCGGCGGCATGGGCGGCTGCGCGATGATCGGGCAGACGGTGATCAATCTCAGTTCCGGCGGGCGCGGCCGGCTGTCCGGCGTGGTCGCCGGCGTGATGATTTTGCTGTTCGTGCTGTTTCTGTCGCCGCTGATCGAGCGCATCCCACTGGCGGCGCTGGTCGGCGTGATGTTCGTGGTGTCGCAGCAGACCTTTGCCTGGGCATCGCTGCGGGTGCTGAATAAGGTGCCATTGCACGACGTGCTGACGATTGTCGCGGTGACTGTCATCACCGTGTTCACCGATCTGGCCACTGCCGTGCTGTGCGGCATCGTCATCGCCGCGCTCAACTTCGCTTGGCAACACGCGCGCGAGCTGTACGCGGAGGCTCATCAGAACACCGATGGCAGCAAGCTGTACACGCTGCACGGCACGCTGTTTTTCGCCTCCACGGCGCCCTTTCTCAACCAGTTCGACCCGGCCAATGATCCCGCCCAGGTGACGCTCGACTGCCGCCACCTGACCTTCGTCGACTACTCCGCCATCACCGCATTAAAGACGCTGCGCGAGCGCTACAGCAAAGCCGGCAAACATCTGCGCGTGCTGCATTTGTCCGAGCGCTGTAAGCAGTTGCTTAAACGCGCCGGCGAACAGCACGACTGAGGCTTTAAATACAGCGGGCACCGAGCCGATTCGGTTCGCGATACCCCATTTAGAAAAGACAGCAGGCAATTTTGTCAATGTGGCGGCGGCGGGCGGGGTTATCGGCAGCCGTATTTGAGCACTTATGCCGCACCGAAGTTTGGCTTAATTGGGCTGACCAAAGCCTGGGCGATGGCGCTTATGAAAAGCGCTGTGCGCATCAATGCACTGGCGCCAGGACCGATAGCTACTGCGATGGGTCAGGACTTTGCATTGCCTGATGCGTTCGATAAGCAGCTGTTCGTTGCTGTAACTGCATGCGCCCGCCGGCCTCAATTGACGATGGGGCGGAACTGCTGGTCTTTCTCGCCCCCGACCACGCCAAGGCCATTTACGGCGCTTGTTATGCGGTAGATAGCGGCTTAATCGCCGGCTAGCGAAATCCGCAGACATAACACTTCGCCAGCCATACGTGCTTACAGCTTGGAAAAGCGCTCTAAGTAGTCGTGCAGCGAAGTGGCAAAAGTGTCGTTGACATCGCCGGTAAACATATGGCCCTGCCCCACCGCCTCCACCACCATGAGGTCTGGCAATAGCGCTTTAAATTGCTGCACGGATTCAAGCGTGACGAGATCGCTGTGGGTGCCGCGCACTAACACCGTCGGGCAGCGCATCTGCCGCGCAGCTTCCTCCATCAGCAAAATCTCGGCGGGCGGCGCCATAAACTCGGGGCGCGCACAGGCCGGGTCCCACTGCCAGAACCAGCGCCCATTGGCACCCTCTCGCATCACTTTGCGTAAGCCGGAGGCATCTTGCGCGCGCGGCTGATTCGACAGCACTGCCAGCGCGTCGGCAGCCTCGTCGACGTCGGCAAAGCCGTCGAGGCTCTGATTCAAGAAAGTGTAGATATGGGAAATGCCGCTGCGCTCGCTGCGCGGCACCACATCGGCAAGCACCACCAGCCGAACTTGTTGCGGAAACCTAGATGCCGCGATAAATGCGGCCTGCCCGCCGCGCGATGCACCGACCAGCGTGACCGGCTGCCGCGCCCATGCGAGCAGACACTCCACGTCGCGGGTAAAGGCTTCGACATCATAATCGCCCGCCGCCGACCACTCGCTATCGCCGTGACCGCGCAGATCGACAGTGATGCCGCGATAGCCGGACTCGGCCACTTTCTTCGCCGCTGCTATCCAGGCGCGACGGCTTTGCGCGGTGCCATGCAAAAAAATAACGGGATGGGCATGTTCATCGCCATATGCATCGGCGCGTAATGAAAGGCCTGAACCGGGGAGATTTAATACCGTGTGCTGCATAGGCAAATCCTTTTAATCGGCAGATGGCGGCGGCAGATGTTAATCCGCGCGCTCAAGTTACCGCATCTTCGCGAACCCTAATTTGCCTTTTAGTTAATGAATTTTGTCCCATGTTTCGCAGTGCTGTGGTACATACGACAGCCAAAATAAACCCGCGTATGTTCACGAGCTTAGGCTCATGCATTCGTATGCGTTAAGCAGTTACATCTTCAAATAGCGATACCGCATCTTCAATAACGATAAATCAGGAGAGCAATTATGGATCTGGGCATTCAAGGTAAGGTCGCGTTAGTTACCGGCGGCTCGCACGGCATTGGCCGCAGCGTCGCTGAGGAGTTGGGTCGCAACGGTTGTAAGGTCGTTGTGGTCGCGCGCGGGCAGGAACGGCTCGATGAAACGGTCGCGGCGATTCGGCAGGAAGGCGGCGAAGCGATTGCATTTTCCGGCGATCTGACCAAGTTCGACAGCTTTCCCGCGATGGTCGCGGCGGCTGAGGCCGCTTACGGCCTGCCCGATATCGCGATCTACACGCCGGTGGCGCCGCCATCCGGTTCATTCGATGAGTATGAGGATGCCGATTTCGACCAGGCGTTTTCCTACATCGTCAAAGGCTTTGCCCATTTTGTTCGCGCGGTTGCGCCCGGTATGAAAGCCAAGCAGTGGGGCCGCATCGTCACTATCGGCTCCGGCCATGGCCGCCTGCCCGCCCGGCGCACCACGCTCGGTTTCGATTACGTGCTAGCCAACACCGTGCGTCCGGCCGGGCTCGGTTTGAGCCGCACGGTTGCCGATCAACTGGCGCCGTTCGGCATCACTGTTAACACCGTGCCGCCCGGCTTTGTCGATACTGGCGCCGCCTATGAAGAGTTCTTCCAGACCTGCGCCGAAGCGGTTGGGCAGACGCTCGAACAGTTCATGCAGGACCTGATCAACCGCATCCCGATGAAGCGCTTCGGCCGCCCCGAAGAAGTGGCCAGCCTGTGCGCGTACCTGTGCTCGCGCAATGCCAGCTATATCACCGGCCAATACATGCTGGTCGATGGCGGCCGGATGGAGGTTTATTACTGAGACGCGCCGGCTCGGGCGATATGCAGGTTTGCCGGCGAGAGCTGAACGGCTCTCGCCACTTTCGACCGTCGGCTGGGAACATAACGCATGAGCATCAGAATAGG
The DNA here is from genome assembly GCA_028293825.1 of Verrucomicrobiaceae bacterium. Taxonomy (GTDB): domain Bacteria; phylum Pseudomonadota; class Gammaproteobacteria; order Pseudomonadales; family CAMLJR01; genus CAMLJR01. The sequence continues at coordinate 4,196 of JAQGNY010000022.1, read as the reverse complement.
CATCGGCAGCGATATGGCGATTCCGCCGTCGCCGAGCAGTTATTGGCAATGGGTCGAGCTGTGCGATGAGGTCGGTATCGACAGTATCTGGCATTCGGATCAGCTGGTCGGCAAGGGGGTTGAGCCGATCGCCATGCTCGCCGCCTTGGCGGCACGGACCCAGCGACTGCGCATCGGCACCAATGCGCTGGTCGCGCCGTATCGCGATCCGCTCGTGGTCGCCAAGCAGTTCGCGACCATTGATTTCCTCGCCCCGGGCCGATTGCTGCCGGTGTTTGGGGTCGGCCACGCGCTCGATCCATATTGGGCGGCGACCGGCCATCCACCCGCGCAACGCGGCCGCCGCGCCAACGAGGCAATCACGCTGATCCGCGCTTTGCTTGAGCAGGAGCAGGTCTCGTTCCAGGGCGAGCATTTTCGCTATGAAGGTCCCGGCGTCTCACCGCGCCCGGCCGCGCCGCTACCACTGTGGATTGGCGGCGATTCGGAGGCAGCCATTCAGCGCACCGCAGCGATGGGCAATGGCTGGCTCGGCGGCATTACGAGCCCGGCCCGAGCGGGCGAAGTGGTCGCAGGGATCAAAGCTGCATTGGTCAAAACCGGGCGCAGTATCGACGCCGATCATTACGGTGTGTCGCTGCCGCTGCGTATCGGTACGGCGGGCGATCCTGCAATCTTGGCGGCGCAGCAACAGCTGCGCACGCGCTTTAAAATGACCGATGACACGCCGATTGCAGACCTGTTCGCCACCGGCAGCGCGGAGCAGATCATCGCGCTGCTGCGCCGTTTCATCGCGGCGGGCATTTCGAAATTCATCATGGTGCCGGTTGCGCACGACCAGGCCGACCTGCTCGAACAAACCCGACTGTTGGCGACTGAAATCCTGCCTGTGATCGAGGGCCATGCTGGGTAATGATCAAAGCGCATAACTGTGAATAATCATAAAAAAACAGCTTCCATACGATGCGAACGCAACGGAGATGAAAACAATGCAAATACTGAAACAACGCACCGCCATCATCACCGGCGGCGGGCATGGAGTCGGGCGCGGCATTGCACTGGCGCTGGCCGATGCGGGTGCGCAGGTCGTTATCTGCGGCCGCACATCGGAAACATTGAGCGGCGTGCGCAAGGAGATCGAGGAACGCGGCGGCAGCGCGCTGGATGTAGTGTGCGACATCACGCTCCCGGTCGATCGGCAACGTCTGATTGCGACAACGGTGGAGCGCTTCGGCGGTATTAACATCCTGATCAACAACGCCGCCGTGGTACCGCACGGCTCGCTGCTCGAAATCGAAGACGCGCTGGTGCAGTCCGCTTGGGAAACCGGCCCCATCGCCACTTTGCAGTTAATGCGCCTGTGTCATCCGTACCTGAAAGGCGACGGCGCCATCGTCAATGTTTCCTCCGGCATCGCCGTCAGCGGCGTCGCGCATCAGCGCGGTATCTATGCGGCGGTGAAAGCGGCGCTCAACGCCATTTCCCGGGCCGCCGCCAACGAGTGGGGGCCGGATGGCATTCGCGTCAACACCATCATGCCGGTGGCACGGACCGACGCCTTGGACCGCTTCTTCGCCAACGAGCCGGAGCGAGCGCAGGCCATGCTGGCGGGCATTCCGCTCGGCCGCGTCGGCGATACGGAGCAAGACATCGGCCGCGTGGTGGTCTTTCTCGCCGGGCCCGACGCGAGGTATGTGACCGGCGTGACGATCCCGGTGGACGGCGGCGCCTCGTATATCCGCTAGGACTGTTAATAGGACTTGGCGAGAACAACACGCGGTGCGACGCCGCGATAACACGACAATAACGTAAGAGGAATTATGAAAACGATCGTATTCGGTGCCACCGGTTATTTGGGCAGTCATGTGGCCGAGCAGCTGACGCTCGCAGGCCATGAAGTGATTTGTGTAGTCAGGCCCAACAGCGATACCGCTTTTCTGCAGACGCTGCCGGTCGCGGTCGTGCGCGCCGATTTTGCCAATGTCGCCGCGCTCGCCGCACCGATTGAGCAAGGCGCGATGGTGCTCAACTGCGTGGCCGATACGCGCATGCATCTGCGCGATGCCGAACGCCGCGTGGTCGAGTGCGAGCTGACCTCGCGCTTATTCGCCGCCGCACAGCAGGCCGGCGCCAAGCGTTTCATTCAACTGAGCACTGTAATGGCGTATGGCTTCGACCGGCCCGAACAGGCGGTCAATGAAAGCTATCCGGTAAAACCCAAATACGGTTACAGCCAGATCGCCTGCGAGCGCGAGCAAACGCTGCTGGCGCAACACGCGCGGGGCGCTACCGAGTTAGTTATTCTGCGGCCCTCCAATACCTTCGGTAAGCGCGATAGTTCGGCGCTGCCAGCGTTATTGGCGAGCCACGAGAAAGGCCTGTTCGCGGTCATCGGCGGCGGTGCCTGGAAATTCTCGTGCATGGATGGCCGCGATACCGGGCGCGCGATGGTGCATCTGTTGGATGTGCCGGTCAGTAAACCCGAGATATTTCTGGCCAAGGGCTTCAACACCACCTGGCTCGGCGTCAAAGCGGCGATGGACAAAGTGCTGCAGCGCGAGACCAAATTGATGAATATCCCCAAGCCCATGGGCATGCTGCTCGGCCGCGTGCTGGAAGCGGTTTATCCCTACGGCAAGAATCCAGCGCTGACGCGGTTCAATGTCGAGGTGTTAAGCAGTCACACCTTATTCGACGACGTGAAAATTCGCGCCACCGGCTTTCGTGCGCAATACGATTTGGAAGCAACACTACGCGATGCGTTAAGCGATATGACCAATAAAAAATAGATAGCAAACTCGCCCGGAGACTAACTATGCAATATCGACAACTTGGAAATACCGGCCTGATGGTATCGCCGCTGACGGTCGGCACGATGACCTGGGGCGGCGTGGATATTTTTTCTCACATCGGCTCGGTCGATGTGCAGGAAGCGCGACTGCAACTCGATAAAGCCATCGAGCGCGGCGTCAACATGGTCGATACCTCGAATATTTATTCCTTCGGCAAATCCGAAGAAATACTTGGCCAAGCGTTAGCCGGGCGCCGCGATCGCATAATTATCGCCACCAAGTTGCGCGCACCGATGGGCAGAGGTCCGAACGATGTCGGGCTGTCGCGGCATCACGTTATCGAAGCCTGCAATGCCAGCTTGAAACGGCTCGGCACCGATTACATCGATCTGTACCAGCTGCACGGCTGGGATGGCATTACGCCGGTGGAGGAGACGTTAAGAGCCCTCGACGATTTGCAGCGCGCCGGCAAAATCCGCTACGCCGGCGTGTCGAATTTCTCCGGCTGGCACGTTATGAAAATGCTGGCAGCGTCCGACGCGCACAACTTGATCCGCCCCGCCGCGCATCAAATTTACTACTCGCTACAATGCCGCGACGCCGAATTGGAGCTGCTGCCGATTGCGGTCGACCAAGGCGTCGGCACGTTGGTGTGGTCGCCGCTGGCGGGCGGATTGTTATCGGGAAAATACCGCCGTGGCCAACCGGAGCCTGAAGGAACACGCGTCGCCAATTGGAAAATTCCGCCGGTGCCAGATCGCGAAGCGCTGTACGACATCGTCGAAGTGGTGGTCGCCATCGCCGAACAGCGCGGTGTGCCACCGGCGCATGTATCGCTAGCGTGGTTGCTAACGCGACCGGGTATTGCATCGGTGATTGTCGGCGCGCGCACGACCGCGCAGCTCGAAGAGAATCTGGCCGCCGCCGAGCTGATATTGAGCGATGCAGAGATTATGCAGTTGGAAAAAATTAGCCGACCGCCGCTGCCGTACCCGTACTGGCAACAGAAATTCATCAACGCCGATCGCTTGTCGCCGGCCGATTTGGTCGCGCTCGGGCCGTATTTGAATGAGACCGCCCAGTAGCGCCAGGTTGGATTTCGCCCCATAAAAAAACGGCCCTTGAGCGGGCCGTTTTTTATTTACGCGAGCAAGTTACGCCTCGTTGAAGCGATCCAGATTCATCACCTTGGTCCATGCCGCCACGAAATCCTGCACGAACTTCGGCTGCGCATCTGCACTGCCATACACTTCCGCCAGCGCGCGCAGAATGGAGTTGGAGCCGAAGATCAGATCGACCCGCGTGCCGGTCCACTTTACCGCGCCGGTTTTGCGATCGCGTCCTTCGAACACTTCCTTCGCACCTTCGACCGCCTTCCACTCGGTGCTCATATCGAGCAAATTG
>JAQGNY010000020.1 GCA_028293825.1 Verrucomicrobiaceae bacterium | reverse complement strand
TCTCCGCCTATAAAATCCGATCCCCATTTATTCACAGCGCACTATTCGTGACGCAAACAGCAAGGTGAAGTGAATGCAGCGTTTGTTGATGGTTTTATTGTTGCTCTGCAGCACGCAGGTGTTTGCTGCTGGATTGCAGATCCGCGAAGGTTATATTCGCGAATTGCCGCCTGGGCAAACCACCTCGGCCGCCTATATGGATTTGGTGAATGGCAGCGATAAATCGATTGCCATTATCGGCGCGAGTTCCGATAGTGCCGGCACCGCGGAAATTCACAATCATCAACACAACAACGGCATGATGCAGATGGTCGCGGTGCGCCGTCTGGAAATTCCGGCGCGCGGTCATATCTTGCTGGCGCCGGGTAGCTATCATCTGATGCTGATTAATTTGAAACATTCGCTGCATGCCGGCGAGCAAGTCGGCATTACGTTATTCGACGAGCAGGGTAAGTTTTATCCGGTCAAAATTACGGTCGTGAAAACCGTCGGCGCTGACGCTCCAAAACCCTGATCGCAAGCACACAATAGCGATAGTTTTTTAAACGTGCGTCATGCATCTTATGCAGCGCACGAATTAATACAGCAGTGAAGTTTTTCCGCACATCTTTTTTTTAATGGCCATTCGCGCAACCCGTTAGCACAGGACTTCAACTCATGACGAACAGATTATTTCAACGTTGCTCTCTTTTATTGTTAGCTGTATTTCTGGTGGCATGTGCGCAAAGCCCGCAGCGCATTAATGTGCAACCGACGCTGTCGATTTCGAGCGATTCGATCGGCAGCGGTCGCACTATTCTGGTCAGCGGTTCCGATCAACGGCAGAGCAAAGTGCTGGGTTCGCTCGGCGGCGTTTACGGCAATAGCGCAACGCTCACGGTCGGCAATAATATCGAGCAGGCATTAACAAATGCCGCTAATGCGCTGCTTGCTTCGCAGGGTTACGTCGTCAACAGTCCGGACCCGAGCGCATTGCAACTGACCATCGTGGTCGAAAATTTAACGTACCAACCGCAGGAGCAAGCAGTCGGCAACACAGTAAAACTATCGGCGGTGCTGCGCGCCGATGTGAGCAAGCGCGGCGAGACTTTCAGCGGGCGTTATCAATCCGATAGCGAGCGCCGCTCGGTCACCAAGCCCGATCAGGAAGAAAACGAAAAATACGTGAACGAATTGCTGTCCGATACGCTGGTGCGGATGTTTAGCGACAATCGGTTGCGTGATTTTTTATTGAAGTAGTTTTTTACTAAAGTAACTTTCTATTGAATTAATTTTTTATGGATTAAAAATTAATTCATCGAATTGATCGTTGCGGAAAACACTTTCGACGTAAATTGTTTGAAAGTAAGTAGTAAAAAAGGCCGGATAATTCCGGCCTTTTTTATTTGGGCGTTTACTTTATTAGCACTTAATTAAGCGAGCTTCAGTTGCGCGAGCAGCGTTCGCTGTTGCGCCGCTTGCAAGCGCGGGCCGTAATCGGCAACCACCGTTGCCGCCGCAAGGCTGGCGATATTGCCGGCCACAGTGAAATCGTGCCCCTGCGTAATACCGTACAAAAATGCACCCGCAAACATATCGCCGGCACCGTTGGTGTCGATCGCCTTCACTGTGTGAGGCGCGATAGTGTGTTGCGTGGTGCCGTCAAAAACCAATGCCCCTTCGGCGCCGAGCGTAATGGCAAAACTGCGCGCCACTAATTTGAGCGCTGCGATGGCCTCGTCCAGATTTTCAGTTTGCGCCCAGCTCAGCGCTTCCTGTTTATTGCAAAACAGTAAATCGACTTGAGTGCCGATCATTTCGCGCAGGCCGTCGCGAAAATACGTCACGATGCCGGGGTCGGAAAAACTCAGCGCCGTTTTCACGCTATGTTGTTCAGCGATTTCGCGCGCGCGAATTGCCGCCGCGCGGCCGGTTGGGGAGGTAACCAAATAACCTTCGAGATAAACGTATTCGGAATCGGCAATCGCTTCCGGCGACAATTCGTTGATCGATAGTGTTTCGCTGATGCCAAGAAAGGTATTCATCGTGCGTTCGGCGTCGGGCGTAATCAGCACCAGACATTTTCCGGTGATGCCGCTTTCGCGCTTGGTGGCGAACATCGAATCGACGCCGGCGGTTTTTAAATCGTCCAGATAAAATTGGCCGTGGTCATCGTCGGCGACCTTGCACGAATAAAAGGTCGAGCCGCCAAATTGTGCGATCGCGATAATTGTGTTTGCCGCCGAGCCGCCGCTGGCGCGCTTCGAGTGCACCAGATGGCTACTCAATTGTTCCAGCAATTGCGTTTGGCGCGCTTCATCGACCAGCGTCATCACGCCTTTTTCGACGGCCAGAGCGGCAAGATCGCTGTCGCTGACCTCAATTTCAGTATCGACGAGCGCGGCGCCCACTCCGTAAACCTGGTAGCGTTTCGACATAAAAGTTCTTTTCCTGATCGATGAAGGGCTCTATTATCGCTGCCGCCCGAGCAATTGCAACGACGGTTGAATCGCTACTGATACCGATACCGCGCTCGCTTCCCCACGAGTTATGCAAACCGAATGGCTAGTCGTAAATCCAAAACGTCGCAAAAATCCGCAACAAAAAAATCACGCAACAAGCGCTTTTTTATGCGCTGGCAATTTTGGCTGGGCTGGTTTTTAAAATTAGCGCTGGTCGGATTTGTTGCATTCGCCATCGTGGCGGTTTATTTGGATGGCCGCGTTCGCAATAAGTTAGGCGATCGGTTGTGGCAGGCGCCGGCGCAGGTTTATGCGCGCACGCTGCATCTTTATCCAGAAATGCCATTGTCGCCCGATGATTTTCAGCGCGAACTCGATCTGCTCGGCTATCGGCGCGGCACCACGTTGCAACAACCCGGCGATGAAGTGCGTCAGGGCAACACCTTCAAGATTTATCGCCGCGCATTTTCGTTTGAAGACGGCGCTGCCAATGCGCAGCAATTGCAGGTGATGATTTCCGATCAGCGCATCGTTGCGTTGCGCGATGAGAAAGAAAAAGCGCTCGATTTAGCGAAGCTCGAGCCGCTGTCGCTGGGCAGCATGTTTACCACCAGCGAAGACCGCGTATTGGTACAACTCGACGGCACACCGCCGCTGCTGACGAAAACGTTAATGCTGGTGGAAGATCGCGATTTTTATCATCACTTCGGTCTGTCGCCGCGCGGTGTATTGCGCGCGATGTTTGCCAATATTCGCGCGGGCCGCAATGTGCAAGGCGGCAGCACGCTGACGCAGCAATTAGTTAAAAATGTGTTTCTGTCGAACGAGCGTTCGTACTGGCGCAAAGTGAAAGAAGCGGTGATGTCGTTGCTGGTCGAATATCACTATTCGAAAGGCACCATTCTTGAAGCCTATCTCAACGAAATTTATCTCGGTCAAGAAGGCCCGCGCCCGATTCACGGCTTCGCGTTGGCGAGTCGACATTATTTCAACCGCCCAATCGAAGAATTGCGCAGCGATCAAATTGCGATGCTGGTCGGCCTGGTAAAAGGCCCCTCGCAATACGATCCGTGGCGTTCGCCGGAACGCGCGCAAGCGCGGCGCGATCTCGTGTTGAAATTGATGAATGAAGAAGGGCTGATTGACGCGAAAGAATACGGCTCTGCGATTAAGCGCGATTTGGGTTTAGCGAAAGCCAGCGCGGCGGATAGTCTGCATCCGGCCTATCTGGATCTGGTGCGTAGACAATTGCGCCGCGATTATCAGGAGCGCGATTTAAAAATTCGCGGTCTGCGTATTTTTACCGCGTTCGATCCATTGGTGCAGTGGCACGCCGAGCGCAGTTTGTCGCGCGCATTGACGCAACTCGATCCGAAAGAAAAAGGCCTGGAAGGCGCGATGGTCGTCACTGATATCGTCAGTGGCGAAGTAGTGGCGATGGTCGGTGGTCGACAAATGCATTACGCCGGTTTTAATCGCGCGCTCGATGCGGTGCGGCCGATGGGATCGCTGGTTAAACCGGCGGTTTATTTAACCGCGCTGGAAAGTAAGCGCTACACATTGATTTCAAAACTCGATGACACCGCGGTCGATATCAAAGTACCGGGCGGGCGCTGGCAGCCGAAAAATTACGACAAACAATTTCACGGCGAAGTGCCGCTGTATTTTGCGCTGGCGGAATCGTACAACGCCGCGACTGCACATTTGGGTATGGATCTCACCGTGCCGAAGGTGCTGGCGACGATTCAGCGTCTCGGTGTCGAGCGCGATATGCCGGTAGTGCCGGCGGTATTTCTCGGTGCCGGCGAATTATCGCCGCTGGAAGTGGCGGTGATGTATCAGACGATTGCCGCGCAAGGTGTCAGCGCGGGACTGCGCAGTATTCGCACGTTGACCGACAGCGAAGGCACGCCGCTCGCGCGTTATCCGCAAAAGCCAATGCAGGCAGTTTCGCCGGCGGCGATTCATGTTCTGCAATACGCGATGCAGGACGTCATGCAGGAAGGCACCGGTCGCGCTGCTAAAAATGTATTGCCGAATTTCCGCGTCGCGGGAAAAACCGGTACCACCGACGATTTACGCGATTCGTGGTTTGCCGGTTTTTCCGGCGATTATTTATCCGTGGTGTGGATGGGTCGCGACGATAATAAATCGACGGGTTTAAGCGGTGCGACCGGTGCGCTCAAAGGTTGGCTCGGATTTATGGCGGAAACCAGCCATGTGCCGATGAGCTTCGATGCGCCGCCCGGTATTAATTATGTGTGGGTCGATGAACTAACAGGTTTGGTTAGCGGCGAAGGTTGCGAACACGCGCGCTACATTCCTTTCATCGAAGGTACCGAACCGACCACGGTTGATGGCACTTGCCAACCGGGCGGTGCAGTGCTGCAGTGGTTTCATAAATTGTTCTAAGAAATCCTCCGCTCGTTTCACTCGCCGCCCCCTTTAGCTAAAGGGGGCTAACGGAACGGCACTTCGCACCAAGCTCATCGACATCGAATCGCACACACCTTCCTTTAATCAAAAGGGTTGCGCGGCGCGGCGCTTCTAACAACTTCCGATTTTCCCGCATGGCACCTAACCATCCCCTTTAATGAAAGGGAGGCGAGGCGATTTAGAAGCAGCGAATCAAGGCTGCGTAGTCGACACCACCGCCGTATGTCCGCCATCGGCGTGCGGCACCAATTGCAGCCATTGATTAATACACGATGGCAATTCTTCCGGCACATGACTGACATACAAAATCTGTGTGTGCCCCTGCGCCGCGATGCGGTTGACCAGCGAAATTAATTGTTGTTTGTGCGCGCCATCGAGGCCGATGCAGGGCTCGTCCAAAATTAATAACGGCGGCGATTTCACCATCGCGCGCGCCAGCAACGCCAAGCGTTGTTCGCCGAATGAAAGCTGATCGAAGCGATGTTCGGCCAGCGCATCCAATCCGACGGCGTGAATCCAATTTAGCGTTAATTCTTTTTCGCGACCGGTGCAGTTTTGATAAAGGCCGATGGTGTCGTAAAGACCCGAGGCGACCACTTCGAGCACGCGCTGCCGATTCAAATGATTCAATTGCATCGGCGTGTTGACGATGCCGCAGTTGGCTTTTAATTCCCACACGCTTTCGCCGCTGCCGCGTTTGCGCCCGAACAGAAAAAACGGTTGGCCGTAGCCTTTGTGATTGTCGCCGGTAATTAAACTCAGTAGCGTCGATTTGCCCGCGCCGTTGCGGCCGCTGATGCAGCAGTGTTGGCCGAGCGCAAAGCGCCAGTGAATATCTTTGAGAATCGGCTCGTCGTTATAGCTGACATTCACACCGCGCATTTCGATCGGCGCCGCATCTAACGCAATTGGTGAGGCGCGCTGCAATGGCGCTGGTAATTCTGTTTGCTCGTGCGCAGCTTCAGTGGCATGCGCGTGCGTATCGAACGATACGCGCGTGCCATTGTTAATAACGTTGCCTCGTTCCAGCTCTAACACATGCGTAATGCCGCGCGGCAGCGTCGAGCCCGACGGCAATAACAATAATAAAGGCGTGGTGCCGGCGAGTAGTTTTTCGATCAGCGCGGACAACTCGCTTTGCATCGTGCGATCGAGGCCTTCGAGCGGGTTGTCGAGAATCAGCATTTTTGGCGCTGCGTACAACGCGCGCGCCAGCAATGTTTTGCGGCTTTCGCCGGTGGAGATGTAGCGGATGCCCCGATGCAAAATAGGACCGATGCCGAAGCTATCCACCAATTCGCGATAGCGCTCGGTTTCCGGCCCGCCCTGCAAAATCGCTTGGCGCACGGTGGTGCCGACATCGGTGCCTTCGCCATTGGTTTCGCTGTCGTCGAAGCGATTGTCGTGTTCGATCAACGCGCGCTGCATGGCGAACGACACGTAAACAATGTCGCGCTCGGCATCGATTCCTGCAGCCAATGTAATCACACCGCGCTGCGGGCGAATTTCATCGCGCAGCAAGCGCGCCAGCGTGGTTTTACCTGCGCCATTACCGCCGGTGATGGCCCAGTGCTCGTTGTCCTGCCAGCGCCAGTTATCGATGCGCAGCACCGGGTCGAGGCGGTAACTGAAATGGAGGTCGTCGAGCGAAACAAGAGTGGTTGTCATGAAGGGCTACCGATTGAGGAAGCGCTATTTTGCCTGAGGATGGCGCGCGGAGAAATCGCCGCGCTTCGACGGCGGCGAATGCACGTCTTTGCGCTAGATCAAAACGCGAGTGCGGCGCCCGGCAGCGCTATTTAAACCGTCTATAGTTAGTCGCACTCCATAAGAAGACGAATTCATTTCAGCATGCGAAACAATCAACCCGTTACCCAGCGCGAAGTGCAATTTCCCGCCGGCGATTTTTTGATGTCGACCACCGATCTCAAAGGCGTGATCACCGATGCCAATGAAGCGTTTCTGCGCGTCAGCGGCTTCAGTCGCGATGAGCTAATCGGCAACCCGCACAATTTGCTGCGCCATCCCGATATGCCGCAGGTCGCTTTTGCCGATTTGTGGTCGCGTCTGCGTCAGGGCAAAGGCTGGATGGGGATCATTAAAAACCGCTGCAAGAACGGCGATTTTTATTATGTGAGCGCGCATGTCACGCCGATTTTCGACGGCGACCACATCGTCGGTTATCAATCGGTGCGGACTAAACCCGAGCGCGATGCGGTAACCCGCGCCGAGCGGGTTTATGCGCAATTGCGTAGCGGTAAAAATAAACCTGTCAGCGCGTTATCGCTCAGCAATGTTTCGCACATGACCAAATCGCTGTTCGCGGCGGTATTAATTGCATTGCCGGCACTAGTGTCGGCAGCACTTGGCGGCAGCTGGATCGTCGCGGCGCTGACCGTTGTTTTAGCCGGCGGTTTAGCGCTGGTGTTAGGTCGTTCGCTGAATCATTTGGCCCAGCAGAGTCGTGGATTGTTCGACGACAAGCTGGCGCGTCTGGTTTACACCGGTCGCAGCGATGAAATCGGTCAGGTTCAAGTGACGTTGCAGGCACTGCGTGCTTTGAGTCAGACGATTCTTGGGCGTGTGTCGCACGCGACATCTGCAGTCGCGCAGGTTGCCGGCGAGGCGGGCGCCATCGTCGAGCAAACCACCGATGGCGTGCGTCGGCAACAACTTGAAACCGATATGGTCGCCACTGCGATGAACGAGATGTCGGCGACCGTGAACGAAGTGGCGCGCAATGCCGAAGAGACCGCGCGCGCCTCACAAGCTGTGTTAGGGCAAACCGAAGCCGGTGCGCAATTGGTTAAAAGCGCGATCGCGGATATCGAAGCACTCAGTCAGGCAGTGGCCGATGCGACGCGCGTGATCGAGCAATTACAGACTGAAAGTCAGAGCATCGGCTCGGTAGTGGATGTGATCAGCAATATCGCCAGCGAAACTAATTTGTTGGCGTTGAACGCGGCCATCGAAGCGGCGCGCGCCGGCGATCAAGGTCGCGGTTTTGCCGTGGTGGCGGACGAGGTGCGCAATCTCGCCAGCCACACGCAAAAATCCACTGACGAAATTCAGCACATGATTAAGAGCATTCAGCAGTCGTCTGTGGCTGCGGTCGAGGTTATGCAAGCGGGCCAGCAGCGGGCGGCGGCGAGTGTGGATTTAAGCCGCCGGGTCGGGCAGTCGTTTCAGGAGATCAGCACTGCTATCGATCAGATTACCGGCATGAACGCGCAAGTTGCCACGGCGTCAGAAGAGCAGACGGCAGTATCGGAGGAGATCAATCGCAATCTGGTGGCAATCACCAGCGTCGCTAACGAAACGCTGATCAGCGCCGATCAAACGGCGGCTGCAAGTTCGCGGCTGCATAAGCTAGTGGGCAATCTACAATCGATGTTGCGTCAGTTTGGGGTGCGGTGATGAGTGAGTTAACGTCAGACGACGCAAAGCTACCGCGCGGGCGGTATCGTCACTTCAAAGGCAATCTGTATGAGGTGATTGCCACCGCCAAACACAGCGAAACGCAGGACGATTACGTGGTCTATCGCGCGCTGTATGGCGAGCACGGTTTATGGGTGCGTCCGTTGGCGATGTTCATCGAGCAAGTACAGCGCGATGGTAAGACCTTTCCCCGCTTTGAGTTTTTGCCCGACTCCGACCGTGATCCTGGCACTTAAAAGCCCCCGCTAAACCTCTCCTTCCCAGCCTTTTCAAACCTATTTTGTCAGCTATTTTGTCAGCTATTTTGTCAGCTATTTGTCAGGATCAGGCGATACTGTGCCGCGTGGTCAAATGATAAGCGTTATCTTTCAATTTACTATTAAATGCGCAACACCTGGATAATGAAGAAAAAAATTCTGCACGAGCGATTTCTAGTAGCCCTTATTGTTGGGTCGAGTGCCATTTTTAGCGGTTGTGGCGGCGGTGGGGGCGGGAGTAATGCCAATAGCAATCCAGGTACCGCAGTACCAACGGCGCCAGCGCTGTCCGCTGCGGCGGCGTTAGGCGAGAAGATTTTTGCTGATAAAAGTCTGTCGGCATCGGGCCAGCTGGCCTGCAATGTCTGCCACGATCCAGTGCGCGCGCACGCCGGCAATGACAACCGCGCGGTGCCGTTAGGCGGCGTCGGCATGAATGTGGCGGGCTTTCGCAATGCGCCATCGCTCAATTATCTGAGTTTCACCCCTAGTTTTTTCTTCGATAGCGAAGGCACGCCGACCGGCGGTTTTGATCGTGATGGTCGCGTCAGCACGTTTGCCGAGCAGGCGCAGCGGCCGTTGTTAGCCGCGCACGAAATGGCGAACGGCACGCCAGCGGTGTTTATCGCCAAGCTGCGCAGCGCCAGCTACGTTGCCGAGTTCACTCAAGTATTTGGCGCCGGTATCTTCGATGACGGCGAAGCCGCATTCGATCGCGCTGTATTCGCACTGCAGCAATACGAAAAAGAGTCGCCGGAGTTTCGCCCGTTCGACAGCAAGTACGATTATTTCCTTGCCGGTAAAGCCAAGCTGAGCGATCAAGAGCTGCGCGGTCTGGCGCTGTACAACGATCCGACCAAAGGCAACTGCGCGGGTTGTCATCCGAGCTCGCGGTTAGCCGATGGCTCGCCGCCGCTTTTTACCGACTTCACCTACGACAACCTCGGTGTCCCGCGCAACGACGACATTCCGGCGAATGCCGATCCTGCGTATTACGACCTCGGTTTGTGCGGCCCGGATCGCACCGATTTACAGGCGAGCCACCCCGATTTATGCGGTGCCTTCAAAGTACCCGGCTTGCGCAATGTCGGCATTACCGCGCCGTATTTCCACAACGGTAAATTCGCCTCGCTGCGCGAGGTCGTGTCCTTTTATGTGCGTCGCGATACCAACCCCGACGAGTGGTACCCGACCAAGAATGATGGGAGCGGCGGTGCCGACAAATTCAACGATTTACCGCCCGAATACCGCGGCAACGTGAACATTACCGAAGTGCCCTACAACCGCAAAATCGGCGATCAACCCGCGCTGACTTCTGATGAGATCGATGCAGTCGTCGCCTTTCTCAACACTTTAACCGACGGTTACAAACTTTAAATTCAGGATGCCACCGATGAAACGTTTAACACTTTCCGTAATGATCGCCGCTGCTTGTGCCGCGGTGCCTGCGCATGCCGATGAAGCCGAATTGCGCGCGAAGGTCGATCAGCTCAGTGCGCAACTCGACGCGTTGAAAGCCGAAATCAAAGCAATGCATTCGCAGACCGAAGCGATTGCGACGCAACAGGAAACTATCGTGAGAGCCGCGCCGACTGCATCGAATGGCACGGCGGAAAAAATCGCATCGGCGATCGAGCCATTGACGATTTGGGGTTACGGCGAAATCAATTACAACCGTCCGAAACACGACAGCAGCGAAACCCGCATGGATTTGCGTCGCGCGGTTTTCGGTTTCGGTTATCGCTTCAATGAAAACACACGCTTCATGTCGGAATACGAAGTCGAGCACGCGGTGGCATCGGCGGATGACACCGGCGAAGTTGAAGTCGAGCAATTTTATATCGATCATAAATTAGCGGATTCGGTGAATTTAAAAGCCGGTCTGTTTTTGATTCCAATGGGCTTGCTCAACGAATCGCACGAGCCGACGCACTACTACGGCGTCGAGCGCAATTTTGTCGAGACCGCAATTATTCCCAGCACGTGGCGTGAAGGCGGTGCGGCAATTTATGGCGGCACCGAATCCGGTATCGCGTGGGATGTGGGTTTGACCACCGGCTTCGATTTGGGCAAATGGGACCCAGCATCGGACGAGGGTAAAGAGTCGCCGCTCGGCAGCGTGCACCAGGAATTGCAAAATGCCAAAGCGCGCGATCTGAGCACTTACGTAGCATTGAATTATCGCGGCGTTCCCGGCTGGGTTGCGGGCGGCAGCGTATTTACCGGTAAGGTGTCGCAGGGCAATCAAGATATCCGCGTCGCGTCGAATGCGCGCGTCACCTTGTGGGATGCGCACACGCGCTGGACACCGGGCGATTTCGATTTGTCCGCTGTATACGCGAAGGGCACGATTTCCGATACCACCGATCTCAACGCGACTTTCGTCGGCAACGATACGTTGATTCCGAAAGAATTCTGGGGTTGGTACACCCAAGCCGCTTACAAAGTTGCATTGCCGAGCACGTATTCGATTTCGCCGTTCGTGCGTTACGAACGCTTCAATACTGGCGCCAGCTACAGCGATATCGGCGCCGGTTTAACGCCGGATACGCTGGCAACCGAAGCGGTGTGGACCTACGGTTTCAACTTCAATTTGAATCCGAATGTCGTGTTTAAAGTGGATTACCAGCGCTTTAAAGAAGACACTGACCGCAATCGTTTCGATCTGGGTTTAGGTCTTGCCTTCTAAAGCAATTTTTCTACTGTTATTGTTAACCGTGGTCCGCTGGGTTCAGGCGGACACGGTTTATTTATCCGACGACGAATTTCTTAAACAAACGTTTTCCGAATTACCGCCACCGTCCGTGTTGTGGCTCGATAATCCCACGCAAGAAAAACTCACTGCCGCTTTAGGTCATCGTTATCCGCAAGCGCGCATACGTTACTGGCGTGTTGCCGCAAAAACGGCGTGGCTGCTCGAAGAAACCGGCAAGGAATATCCGATCGGCGCGGGCTTTGTCGTTACCGATAATCACATCGAGCGCGCACAGGTGTTGGTGTATCGCGAAAGTCGCGGCGAGGAAATTCATCTGCCCGCATTTCTGCGGCAATTTATCGGCGCGCAGCTCGACGGCGATCATCTGTCGCGCAAAATCGATGGCATCACCGGCGCGACGTTGTCCGTTAACGCAATGCAGCGCATGGCGCAGGCCGCGCTGGTTTTAAATCAAGCCGCATCAAATCAAGCTGCGCCATGAATCGCTCCCATCATGCCCATCCGTTGCGGCGCAAACTCAGTATCGTGTTGCACCGCTGGCATCGGCGCATCGGCGTGCTCGCGAGCTTATTTGTAATTTGGATGGTCATCAGCGGCTGGCTGCTCAATCACACCGGCGCGCTGAATTTATCGCAGCACATTGTTCATTCGTCATTAATTGCGCAGCGTTACGGTTTACAGGTCGATCAACCGCAATTTGTTTTTAATGACAAATCACATTGGTTGGTGGCAACGCAAAACGAAGTATTGTTCGACGGCAAAGCGCTGACCATCGAACCGATGCAGCCACTGGGTTTTGTAGCGAGCAATCAAACTTTATTTATCGCCGATAACGCACAAATTATTTTGCTCGCAGCGGATGGCAGCGTCATCGATAAATTATCCGGCGCAGCGCTGCCGGTTTCTCGTATTGAAAAAATCGGCGCAGGTTGTGGTGGCGTTGTCGTCGCGAGCGGCGAGAAAAAATTCGCCAGCGCCGATGGCATAGCGTGGCATAGCTGCGATGCGGATGTGCAATGGAGTCATTCGCAAGAATTAACCATCGCGCAACGCGACATTGTCGCGCCAATTATTCAACCGGGAATTTCACTGGAAAGATTGTTGCTCGATTTGCACAGTGGCCGTTTTCTCGGTACCTGGGGCCCGTATTTTATTGATCTGGTCGGGCTTGGTTTATTGCTGTTGGCGCTGAGTGGGCTGTGGATGTATTGGCAGCATGTACGTCGGCGTCGACATTTGCATCACTAAAGAAAATATCGACGCGTATAAAAATTATTGATTAAGCAATTGCGCGGCGCGTTTCGCAAAATAAGTGAGAATGCCGTCTGCGCCGGCACGCTTAAATGCCAGCAACGACTCCATCATCACTGCATTTTCATTCAGCCAACCGTTTTGTACCGCGGCCATGTGCATCGCGTATTCGCCGCTGACTTGATAAACAAAGGTTGGTGCCGCGAGTTCATCTTTCACGCGTCGCACGATATCCAGATACGGCATACCGGGTTTAATCATGATCATGTCGGCGCCTTCGGCGAGGTCGAGTGCGCACTCGTGCAGCGCTTCGTCGCTGTTGGCCGGGTCCATTTGATAGCTGTATTTATCCGCGCCTTTCAAATTACCGGACGAGCCGACCGCGTCGCGAAACGGACCGTAATAGCTCGATGCGTATTTTGCCGAGTAAGCCAGAATACGTGTATTCACAAAACCCGCTTGCTCTAACACATCTCTCGTGGCGCGAATGCGGCCATCCATCATGTCGGAGGGTGCGATGACATCGGCACCGGCTTCCGCATGCGATAACGCCTGCTTGGCCAGAATTTCCACAGTGACATCGTTCAGCACATAACCGTGTTCGTCGATGATGCCGTCTTGCCCGTGCGTGGTGAACGGATCGAGCGCGGCGTCGGTGATAATGCCAAGGTCCGGTATCGCGTCTTTTAGCGCCTTTACCGTGCGCTGTACTAGGCCGTCGGGGTTGTAAGCCTCTTCAGCCAGCAACGATTTTTTGTGCGCTGGCGTCACCGGAAATAAGGCGAGCGCCGGCACGCCGAGCGCATGCACCGCGCGCGCTTCTTCAATTAATAAATCGATACTGAGGCGCTCGACGCCGGGCATTGAATTAATCGCCTCGCGCTGATTTTCTCCTTCCAACACGAACACCGGATAAATCAGATCGTTCGGTGTCAGCACATTTTCGCGCATCAACCGCCGCGAAAAATCCGCTGCGCGCATACGGCGCATACGAGTGGCTGGGAACGGAGCGCGGTGCAGAGATTTCATAGCGATTCCTTAATGCCGAGATAATTCATTGTCGACAGATGCGACTGCGGGAGCAACCGCCAGCATATTCATAATTAAACGCACCAATGTTTCTTTCTGTTTGGGGTCCGATTCTGCAACCAATAAAGTCAGCGCCGCTAAGCCCGTGTCATTAATAATCGGCTGCTCGTTTGTTAAGTAAACGACCATTGCGATGCAGAAAATCGACAAATAAAAATGCGCCGCTGCGCTTATTGCCGTCGGTGAACGGATGATTTTTCACGACGAAATACAGCAGGTGCGCGGCTTTACTTTCGATGGTCGGATAGGCCGGCTCACCAAAAGCAGTTTGATCGAGATTACCTAGTAGCGCCGCCAGACCATCACCGCGCGTTATCAACGATTGCTTTAATGCTTCAATCGATTTGGCTGCGTCGGTTGCGCTGGGCAATGTTCCGCCGGATTCGCCGCTGGGGTCATTGGGCATGCCTTCGTCGTAGCGCTGCAACCATAAAAAGGTCTGCGTGTAACGACTGACAATTTCAACCAGACCGCTGCCGGCTTCGCGCGTTAGTTCGGGCGATTGCGCAGTTTTACGAATTAACGTCAGCGCTTGTTCGAGTTCGGTGGCATTTTTTTCGAAGCGAGCTTTGTGGAGCGTATAACCCTGAACCAGATGCTGACGCAGCACGCTTGTCGCCCATTGTCGAAAGCGAGTGCCTTGGATGGACTTGACGCGATAGCCCACTGAGATAATGACATCCAGGTTGTAAAACTTTACCGGTTTGTCCGAGCCAGCAATGTGCATATTTTGCACATTGCTTTTCTCCTCCAGCTCGCTCTCTGCAAAAATATTGCGCAGATGCTTGGTTATGACTGAGCGTTCTCTTCCGAATAACTCACTCATCTGCTCCTGCCTTAACCAAACCGTATCGCGTTCTACTGCAACCTCCAGTTCAATTTTGCCGTCGGAAGTTTGACAGAGATTGATCTGGTTTTCTGAGCTCATGCTGTGAACTTCCTTGTGATATTCATTAAATAAATCCGTTTAAAACGTTTTCATCACGCGTTCAGCCGCCACGATCGTTGCGGCGATATCCTCGGCACTGTGCGCAGTGGACATAAACGACGCCTCGTACGAGGCCGGTGCGAAATACACACCTGCTTCGAGCATGCCGTGGAAGAAGCGGTTGAAGCGTTCGATATTGCACGCCATCACTTGCTTGTAATTAACGACGGTTTTTTCTTCCGTGAAAAAGCCACCGAACATGCTGCCGACATAGTTGGCGGTGAAGGGAATACCCGCGCTGTTTGCGGCGCCGAGTAAACCATCGACCAACGTTTTGGTTTTTTCAAACAGCGTCGGATAAAAATCGGGTTGCTCGATGATATCGAGTGTCGCAAGTCCAGCGGCCATCGCCACTGGATTGCCCGACAACGTGCCCGCTTGATATACGGGTCCTAACGGTGCGATTTTTTCCATGATCGCGCGCTTGCCTCCGAACGCGCCGACCGGCATGCCGCCGCCGATGACTTTGCCGAGCGTAGTGATATCTGCTTCGATATTGTAAAAACCCTGCGCGCCGGTGAGGCCCAAACGAAAGCCGGTCATCACTTCATCGAGAATTAATAGCGCGCCGTATTTGGTGCATTGCTCGCGCAATGTTTCGAGAAATCCCGGCAGCGGCGGAATGCAATTCATATTGCCGGCCACAGGCTCGACGATGATGCACGCGACTTGTTCGCCGATTTTCGCGAATGCTTCTTTCACGCCTTCGCTGTCGTTGTAATTCAACGTAATGGTGTGGTCGGCGAGCGCCGCCGGCACGCCGGGCGAACTCGGCACGCCCAAGGTCAGCGCGCCGGAGCCGGCTTTCACCAGCAGCGAATCGGAATGGCCGTGATAGCAGCCTTCGAATTTCACGATTTTGTCGCGGCCGGTATAGCCGCGCGCGAGCCGAATCGCGCTCATCGTCGCTTCGGTGCCGGAGCTGACCATCCGTACCAAATCCATGTTCGACATGATGTTGCAGATGCGCCGAGCCAATTCGATTTCGATGGCGGTCGGCGCGCCGAAGCTCAGGCCATCGACGATGCGCTCACGCACCGCGTTGAGAATTGCCGGATGCGCATGGCCCGCGATCATCGGTCCCCACGACAACACGTAATCGATATAGCGATTGCCGTCGGCGTCGAATAAATACGGGCCGCTGGCGCGCTCGATAAAAATCGGCGTGCCGCCCACGGCGCGAAACGCGCGCACCGGCGAATTGACGCCGCCGGGAATGAATTGCTGGGCCTGCTGGAATAGCTCGATGGAACGCTGGTGCATGGGGGTGCCTCGGGAAAAACGAACTGCGGAATTATCGTGAGTTGCGGGCGGGAGTGCCAGCGCGGCGAGCTATTTACCGCGCTGGTGATTTACGCGAAGACGTTATTTACGGCACCAAAACAGCCGATCAGGAATCAACCCGCCCATGCCGACCCGCAGCGCGCGCTCCATCGCCTGCCAG
This sequence comes from Verrucomicrobiaceae bacterium, assembly GCA_028293825.1. Classification (GTDB taxonomy): domain Bacteria; phylum Pseudomonadota; class Gammaproteobacteria; order Pseudomonadales; family CAMLJR01; genus CAMLJR01. The sequence continues at coordinate 40,713 of JAQGNY010000020.1, read as the reverse complement.
GTAAATTGCTGGCCCTGCTGCAATGCTTCCTGCAAATCGAAACCGTGTGCGAGATAAGCAGTGATCGCTGCCGACAAGGTGCTGCCGGCGCCGTGGAATTGTTTCGAGAAAGCATCCCACGTGTATTCGCGATCAACGCCGCGCGTCGAAAACAAACGGTTAATGATTTTATTCGGCTCTTGTGCGGCCACCGTTACCAGCAATTGCGGGCAGCCGAATTCGAGCAGCTCCTGCACGCTGGCGCCCAGGCTGTCGCCGCAAGTGGAAAGTTGTTTGACATGCGGCACGCTCAACACGCTGATGGTCGCGCGCGGAAATAACAAAATGCGTATCGCTTCATCGACATCGCCATCATCGGCGCCGTGATGCAACACCGGGTCTAACACCACCGGTATGTCGCGGTATTCGCCGAGAATGGTATGAACCGCTTCGGCCTGCGCGACGGTGGCGATATCGCCAATCTTGATTGCGGTAACCGAGCTGTCTTCCAGCGCCGCGCGCATTTGCTCGATCAGCAGTGGCGTGCCAGTGCTCTGTCGGTCTTTTAAATTTTGCGTGTCGCGCACGTTGAGCGCGGTGATGGCGGAGACGCAATGACAGCCGAGGCTATTCGCGGTTTCGACATCGGCGACAACGCCGGCGCCGCCGCTGGGATCGTGGCTGTTAACGGTGAGTAGTACAGGGTGCTTGTCCAAATCCATCGCGACACTCTCTATGAGAAGACCATTGCTGGAAAGACTATTGGAGCTGTAAGTAAAGCGGGTGTTTGGCGCTATGCCAGAACACGGGCGATCATTCTGCGCCGGCTAAAACGGCTTTACCACCGCCAGAATTACAATCGCAAACAACAACAGCGCGGGTGCTTCGTTGAGCCAGCGATAGTAAACATGCGAATGGCGAATATCGTCGCGCGCGAAGCGACGCACCAGCGCGCCACAGTGCAAGTGGTAGACGATCAGCGCGGCGACCAGCGTGAATTTGATGTGCAGCCATTTCGCGTGCAGGTAGTAGTCGGGATTCTGCAGAATCATCAGCACACCGAGCACTACGGTCAAAATCGCGAACGGCGAGGTGAAGCGATAGAGTTTGCGTTCCATGATCTTTAGATGGTCGCGTGTGGCTTGTTCGGTCGCGATCACGTGATACACGAATAAGCGCGGCAAATAAAAAATGCCGGCGAACCAGCAGACCATAAAGATGATGTGAAAGGCTTTGAGCCAGAGCATGAAAAGCATCCATCGAAAAGGCAGGCGACTTTTTACTACGAAGTTGGAATGGGTGCCATTGCTAAGATTGTTTGGGTTCGTATCAGCTGTGGCGTGACCGGCATTATTTTTCCGGGAGGACGCTGTGCATTGGCGGCTGGAGTGCAGCCGTCATCGGAGCCGCATTGCGCATCGCCTTTAATCGGAGCGAGCGGCAGTGCCAAGCCGCGCCCTATCCGGTCCCAAAAAATAACACCCGCCAAACCGCCGCGAGCATCGCGGAAACCTCGCGCAAACTGATGTTTTCTCGAATGGCACGGAGGTCGCGGTGGGGTGACTGGTGTTATTTTTCGGGGATCGAAGAGGGCGTTTATCGACTCTGTTGGCTGGCAGGGTAAACCGAGAGCTGCAACCCCCCGATGAAGCGCGCGCGGTTATCAATTAATACGCGCCATCCCCGAAAAACAATGCCGGGTACCCCGCCGTTGGCACAGTCGCCCCAATTTCGTTACCCAAGACATCGCGAACAACGCCATTTAGTCACACAAGATGTTTTATCATTCGCCACCCAGCCCCACTATCATTTCGGGGCAACGGTTTAATGAAGAGGTAGAACGCTGTGATCAAGGTAGGCATCGTCGGCGGCACCGGTTACACCGGCGTCGAATTATTGCGGATTCTCTCCAAGCACCCGCAGGTGCAATTGGTCGCAATCACCTCGCGCTCCGAAGCGGGGTTGGCCGTGGCCGATCTGTATCCGAACCTGCGCGGTCACGTCGACCTGCGCTTTACCGTGCCCGATCACGATCAGCTCGCCGACTGCGACGTGGTGTTCTTCGCCACACCGCACAATGTCGCGATGCAGACCGTGCCCGACTTGATTAAGCGCGGCGTGCGTATCATCGATTTATCGGCGGATTTTCGGATTCGCGATGCGGAGCTGTGGTCGCGCTGGTACGGCGAACCGCACACCGCGCCCGGTCTGCTCAAACAGGCGGTTTACGGTCTGCCCGAATTCAACCGCGAGCGTATTCGCGATGCGCAACTGCTCGCCGCCCCTGGCTGTTATCCGACTTCCGTGCAGCTCGGTTTTCTGCCGCTGCTGGAAAACAACTGGGTCGATCGCAGCCGCCTGATCGCCAACTCGGCCTCAGGCGTCAGCGGCGCCGGTCGCCAGGCGAAAATCGACAACCTGTTCGCCGAGGTCAACGACAGCTTCAAAGCTTACGGTGTGGCCGGGCATCGCCATCTACCAGAGATTGAGCAGGGTTTGAACGATATCGCCCGCGAGACAGTTAATCTTACTTTCGTGCCGCATTTGATCCCCATCGTGCGCGGTATTCACTCGACGCTGTACGCGGAACTGACTGCCGACGTGTCGCTCGAAACTATTCAGGCCGCATACGAAGAGCGCTACGCGAACGAGCCGTTCGTCGATGTGTTGCCGCTCGGCAGCCATCCGCAAACGCGCAGTGTGAAGGGCTCGAACGTGTGCCGTTTGGCGCTGCATCGGCCGCAAGGGCGCAACACCGTGGTCGTGCTTGCGGTGATCGACAATCTGGTCAAGGGCGCATCCGGCCAAGCGGTGCAGTGCATGAACATCATGTTCGGCCTGCCGGAGAAGGCCGGTTTGGATATTGTTGCGCTGCTGCCTTGAGTTGAGCGCTATAGTCTCCATCTGTTCTAAATAGCCGCGTCGTTCTTCGATGCGGTAGTTTTCGCGGCTCGCTTGAGTCGTCATATTGTTTTAGAGGTCGCCATGTCCGTCGTCACCGAATATATCCCCCAGGTTTTGCAGCTCACCGACCGCGCGGTCGCCAAGGTGAAAAGCTTGGTCGAGGAAGAAGACAACGCCGCGCTGAAGCTGCGCGTCTACGTCACCGGCGGCGGCTGCTCGGGCTTTCAGTACGGTTTCAGCTTTGAAGATGAAGCGGCGGAAGACGACACTCGCGTCGAAAAAGACGGCGTTACCGCGCTGGTCGACCCGCTCAGCTATCAATATCTGGCCGGCTCTGAAGTCGATTATCAGGAAGGATTGGAAGGCTCGCGCTTTGTCATCAATAATCCCAATGCGTCCACCACCTGCGGCTGCGGCGCGTCGTTTTCGATTTAACGTCTATTAATTAACCGCCGCGCGCGTCGCGTTTGCTCACGGATATCGCGCGCTGGTGTAAAATCGCCCTACTTTTTAATTGGCTTTACCGCTGTCTCTTCTTTCCCCGGCCGCTGTTGAGGAGTTTTCCCATGACCGTTATTCGCCAGGACGATCTGATTCAGAGCGTCGCCGACGCGCTGCAATACATCTCCTATTACCACCCCGTCGATTTCATTCAGGCCATGCATCACGCCTACGAGCATGAGCAGAACAAGGCCGCGAAAGACGCCATCGCCCAAATCCTGATCAACTCGCGTATGTGCGCGATGGGCCACCGCCCGATCTGTCAGGACACCGGCATCGTCACCGTGTTTTTGAAAGTCGGTATGGATGTGCGGTGGGCAGGGCCAGGCGAGAGCGATGGCGCGACCATGGGCGTCAGCGACATGGTCAACGAAGGCGTGCGCCGTGCCTACGCGCTGCCGGAAAACGTGCTGCGCGCATCGATTCTGGCCGACCCGGACGGCGCGCGTAAGAACACTAAAGACAACACGCCGGCGATCATTCACTACGAACTCGTTCCCGGTAATACCGTCGACGTGCACGTCGCGGCGAAAGGCGGCGGCTCCGAAGCCAAATCGAAATTCGCGATGCTAAATCCAAGCGACTCCGTCGTCGATTGGGTGCTCAGCGTGATTCCGCAAATGGGCGCTGGCTGGTGTCCGCCGGGCATGCTCGGCATCGGCATCGGCGGCACCGCCGAGAAAGCCATGTTGCTGGCGAAAGAAGCATTGCTCGACCCGATCGATATTCAGGAGCTGCGCGCGCGCGGTGCCAGCAATCGGTCGGAAGAACTGCGCATCGAGCTGATGGACAAGATCAACAAGCTTGGCGTCGGCGCTCAAGGTCTCGGCGGGTTAACTACCGTGCTCGATGTGAAAATCAAAGACTATCCGACGCACGCGGCGAACAAACCGGTGGCGGTGATTCCAAACTGCGCGGCCACACGTCACACGCATTTCGTACTCGACGGCTCCGGCCCTGCGCATCTCGAAGCGCCCGATCTCAACGACTGGCCGGATATCACTTGGGAGGTCGGCGACAGCGTGCGCCGTGTCGATCTGGACACGGTGACGTCGGAAGATATCAAAAACTGGAAAACGGGCGAGACCGTATTGTTATCCGGCAAAATGCTGACCGGCCGCGATGCTGCGCACAAGAAAATCACCGACATGCTCGCCGCCGGCGAAAAACTGCCGGTCGATTTGAAAGGCCGCTTTATTTATTACGTCGGCCCAGTCGATCCGGTACGCGACGAAGTTGTCGGCCCAGCCGGTCCGACTACAGCGACACGCATGGATAAATTCACTCGTACCGTGCTGAAAGAAACCGGCCTGCTCGGCATGATCGGCAAATCCGAACGCGGCCAGATCGCCATCGACGCGATCAAAGAATTCGAGTCGGTTTATTTAATGGCCGTTGGCGGCGCCGCGTATCTGGTTGCGCAGGCGATCAAATCGGCGAAAGTCGTCGCGTTTCCGGAACTCGGAATGGAAGCGATTTACGAATTCGACGTGAAAGATATGCCAGTAACAGTGGCGGTCGATTATCGCGGCGAATCCGTCCACAAAACCGGCCCGCAAATCTGGAAAGCAAAAATCGAAGAGCAGCATTTAGAGTTGATATAAATCCCCCCTAACCCCCCTTTGATTAAAGGGGGAAATGGTTTGTGCAATTCGAGTTGTGCCGAAAATTTTCGAAGTGAAGTGAAGTGCAGTGCAGTGCAGTGCAGTGCAGTTAGCCCCCTTTAACAAAAGGGGGCGGCGAGTGAAACGAGCGGGGGATTTGGCCGGAGCAAGGAATCTCCTTGGCCGGAGATCGGCAGAGACACTTAGTTAAATTACGCCGCGTTGTTTTACTTTTCCGTCGTAGCAGCCGACTGAAGCAATAATTTATTCGGTAACTTGGCCAGGGATGGCCAAATTAGGTCTGCCGCGACAGGATGTCGCGTCAGACCGACCGGAAAAATTTTTGCGAGAAGGAGGGTAGTCGCGCAGCGACCTGCGGAATCGGAAAACGCCCTTTCTTTTGGTTTCTTTTCTTTGGGCAAGCAAAGAAAAGAAACTCGCCATCGGCGAAATCGATTTCAATTACGCTTAATTCATTAAATAAAATTATTCCGTAAACAAAGGACGCACCCAGTGCAAACATTTTACTGGCACGACTACGAAACCTGGGGCACCAATCCCGCGCAAGACCGTCCCTCGCAATTCGCCGGCATCCGCACCGATCTCGATTTCAATATTATCGGTGAGCCGCTCGTGCAGTATTGCCAACCTCCACAAGATTTATTGCCGCAACCCGAAGCGTGTTTAATCACCGGCATCACGCCACAGCTCGCGCAAGAAAAAGGTATTCCTGAACATCAATTTATCGCCAGCATTCATCGCGAATTAGCCGCGCCGGATACCTGCGGCGTGGGTTACAACAGCATTCGCTTCGACGATGAAGTTACACGCTTCGCGTTATACCGAAATTTTTACGACGCGTACGAGCGCGAATGGAAAAACGGCAATTCGCGCTGGGACATTATCGATATGGTGCGCGCGTGCCGCGCGTTGCGTCCCGACGGTATCGAGTGGCCGAATCATGACGACGGCAAGCCCTCGTTCAAGCTCGAACATTTAACCGCGGCGAATAATTTAAAACACGAGGCCGCGCACGATGCATTGTCGGATGTGTACGCGACGATTGCGGTGGCGAAATTAATCAAACAGCGCCAGCCGAAGTTATTCGATTATTTATTTAAGTTGCGCAATAAACGCGAAGTCGCCGCGCTGTTAAATCTCGCGCAGAAGAAACCGGTGCTGCATATTTCCGGCATGTTTCCGACCGAGCGCGGCTGCGCAGCATTGGTATTGCCGCTCGCGCAACATCCCGGCAATAACAACGAAATTATTTGTTACGACCTGAGCGTCGATCCAGCGCCGTTGCTTGAACTTAGCGCGGAAGAAATTCGATTGCGCGTATTTACATCGAGCGCTGAATTAATTGGTGAGCGCATTCCGTTGAAAACGATTCGGTTAAATCGCTGCCCGGTGGTAGCGACCGATAAATTGCTCGATGAAAAAATCGCGCAGCGTTTATTAATCGATCGCTCCGTATGCGAACGCAATATGCAGCGTTTGTTAAGCAACACGACGCTGTCCGCAAAATTGCGCGATGTGTTTGTCGCGCCGGAACGCATCGCACTCACTGATCCCGAGCAGATGCTTTATAGCGGCGGCTTTTTCAGTAATGCGGATCGCGCCACTATGACGCAGGTGCGCAAGGCCAGCGGCAAACAATTGGCTACGCAAAATTTCGTATTCGAAGATAAACGTCTGCCGGAAATTTTATTTCGCTATCGCGCGCGCAATTTTCCGGCGACATTGAATGAGGACGAACGCGCGCAGTGGCAGGAGTTTTGTTTGTCGCGGTTGACCGATGCAAGCGCGGGCGCGAGTGTTGTGCTCGATAATTTCCGTGCGCAAATTGCGGCATTGTCGGCAGCGGCGCCGGACGACACGCGCCGCACAATTATTTTGCAAAATCTCGCCGCTTACGCCGATACCGCAATCGCGAGTGCTACTGCTTGATTCGATATTAGGGCTTCGCGTTGTTCCAGACGCTGAACTCAATTTCGTAGCGCCCTTGTGGCACCGCGCCCTGATAAATTTTCGCGGTCGGATAATTCGCGCGCATTAATTTATAAATTAATTCTTTGTCTTGTTGTGTGGTGTGCGTGCCGAAATAAACGGCGCGCAATTCGTGCGCCGGAAACGGCCGCAAATCGTACCACAGCGATTCGTCGTCGACAGTCGCCTGGCGCGATGTTTCGAAACAACGCCATTCGCTTTCGAGATGATCGTGGCGGCCCTTGATCAGTAATTTTTCCGGAAACGATTCCGCCGTCGGCGCGCTACGGCGGCCGTAAATAATTTCGAGCTGCTCCTGCTGGCTGGTGATGACCGGCGCGTACGCTTGATATTGCACGTGCTGCGGATTCGGCAAGCCGGTGTCTTCGCCGCATTCGAAACGCAGCGCGATACCGTGATGGCGATCGGCATAGCGCTGCCAGCAGGCGATGTTGCCGGGCTTGTCGGAAAAGCAGGCGACGCGCGTATTGCGCGCAAATTTGCGCCACTCATCGAGGTATTCCTCGACTTGTTTTTCACGCAGTTCGGCGATCTGACCGAGCAGGTCGGTCAGCACCATCTTGGCCTCCTCTTCATCGCAGAAGCGCTGTTGCTCGCGCCAGCGCGCCATGATGTTGACCAGCCGATTGTGGCGGCCGGTCGGCACGTTGGGGCCGAACAGCATGATCAGCGCTTCGCGCAGCAGCACATCGAGCAGGCTGGCGGCGCTGGTGTCGGGGCGCGATTGGTATTGCAGCTCGAACGGATCGACGAACAGATTGGGCGCACTCCAGCACAGCGACTGGCTGCTGAGAATCTTGACGCCGGTTGCGGCAGGACAAAATTTGATTAAAGACGATAGTACTTCGCTCGCCACACTTGCTCCTCGGTACTGCTTAATGAAGGAATGCCACGGTATTTATCGAATAGCGCCCGCCGCCCTGCCGATACGTGCCCATTTTTTTGTGAAGAGTGAGGCGGGTGTCAGCAAGTAATAGCACACTGCAGCCGTCCAGCAACTTTGCGGGCAAAGGCGCGCGCAATCGCTTTCACGCCAGAGGTCGAGCGTGGATAATGAGCGCCGCTTAACACGGGGGTCTTGATGTTGAACACGGCGGTACCAAAACCGAAGGCTAGCCTCGGTATTCTCACCAAAATGGCGCCGTTTCTGCGTCCGTACCGCTGGCGCATGGTGGCCGCTTCGTTGGCTTTGATCTTGACCGCCGGCGTCACGCTGTCGATCGGTCAGGGTTTGCGCATGTTGGTGAATGAAGGTTTTCATGGCGACGATGCCGCGTTAAACCAGGTGCTGGAATTATTCGGCGGCCTGATTTTGTTGCTGGCCGCCGGCACTTTCGTTCGCTTTTACCTGGTGAGCTGGATCGGCGAGCGCGTCAGTGCGGATTTACGCCGCGCCGTGTTCGACCACGTAATAGAGCTGCATCCGGGATTTTTCGACAATATCGCCAGCGGCGATATTCAGTCCACGATCACCACCGACACCACGCTGCTGCAGACCGTCATCGGCTCGTCCATTTCGATCGCGCTGCGCAACGCGCTGATTCTGATCGGCGGTTTGATCTGGATGTTTATTTCCAATGCCAAGCTGACCGCGCTGGTATTGATCAGCGTGCCGTTGGTGGTCGCGCCGATTTTGATTTTTGGCCGCCGCGTGCGCGCGTTGTCGCGGCAGAGCCAGGATCGTCTGGCCCATGTCGGCAGCTATGTCGGCGAAGCGATTCTGAATGTGAAAATCGTGCAGGCGTTTAATCATCAGCCGGTCGATACCATGCGCTTCGGACAATACGTCGAGGATGCTTTTCAGGTCGCGCAGCGGCGGATTTTGCAGCGCTCGTGGCTCACCACATTCGTGATCACGCTGGTGCTCGGTGCGATCGGCGTGATGATCTATGTCGGCGGCAACGATGTGAACACCGGCCAAATCACCGCCGGCGAACTGACCGCATTCGTGTTCTATGCGGTCATGGTGGCGTCGTCGGTCGGCGCAATCAGTGAGGTTTACGGCGATCTGCAGCGCGCCGCCGGCGCCAGCGAACGTCTGCTCGAGTTGCTCGCCGCCACGTCGCTGATCAAAGCGCCGGCGCAATCACGTTTGTTAGCGCAGCCGGTGCGCGGTGAAGTACACATCGAAACGGTCAGCTTCAGCTATCCGACGCGGCCCGATTACGCCGCCATTAATCAACTGAGTTTGCATATCGCTGCCGGTAAAACCACCGCGCTGGTCGGCAGCTCCGGTGCCGGCAAATCGACACTGATCGATTTACTGCTGCGTTTTTACGATGTGCAGAGCGGTGCCATTCGCTTCGACGGCGTCGATCTGCGCGAACTCGACCCCGCCGCATTGCGCGAACAGATCGCGCTGGTGCCGCAGCAACCGGTGCTGTTTACTGGCTCGGTCGCCGACAACATTCGCTACGGCCGCCCCGGCGCCACCGACGAACAAGTTAAAGCCGCAGCGGCAGCGGCGTTTGCCAGCGAATTTATCGAACGGTTGCCGCAGGGCTACGACAGCCAAGTCGGCGAGCAGGGCGTGCGTTTATCCGGCGGCCAGCGCCAACGCATCGCGATTGCGCGTGCACTATTAAAAGATCCGGCTCTGTTGTTGCTCGACGAAGCGACCAGTGCGCTCGATGCCGAAAGCGAATTCCAAGTACAGAAAGCGCTCGAACGGTTGATGCAGGGCCGCACCACGCTGGTGATTGCGCACCGGCTGGCGACCGTCGTCAAAGCCGACACCATCGCCGTGCTCGACCACGGCCAGCTCGCCGCCATCGGTCGCCATCAAGAGCTGTTGAAGGCATCGCCGCTGTACGCGCGCTGGGCGGAATTGCAGTTTAATAATGCGGTGCTAGAGCAGGAATTGGTGGCGGGGTGAATCCCCCTAACACCCTTTGATTAAAGGGGGGAATGGATTCGTGCCATTGAGGCGCACCGCCTATGATTCGAGTGCGGTGCTCTTTTTAGCCCCCTTTAATGAAAGTGGGCGGCGAGTGAAGCGAGCGGGGGATTTACGTACCGCATAAAGCGCAAGAACGACGGGCGCTTGTTTGCTAACAGATTGCGAGGACATACCGTGAAATTTCCCGGCAGCCACATTCTCTCCATGGCGCAGTTCGAGCGCCGCGATATCGAGCAGGTATTCACCGTCGCCGATCGGATGGAGCCGTATGCGCACCGGCGCCGCATAACCAAAGTGTTAGATGGCGCGATTCTCGGCAGCATGTTTTTCGAATCGTCGACGCGTACGCGCGTGAGTTTCGGCTGCGCGTTCAATCTGCTCGGCGGCGAAGTGCGCGAGACCACCGGTTTTGAAGCGACTTCGCTGACCAAGGGCGAATCGTTGCACGACACCGCGCGCGTGTTGTCCGGCTACAGCGATGTGATTGTGATGCGGCATCCGCAGGCGGGTTCGGTGGCGGAATTCGCCGCCGCATCGCGTGTACCGGTGATCAACGGCGGCGACGGCGCGAACGAGCATCCGAGCCAGGCACTGCTCGATCTCTACACCATTCAAAAAGAATTGAAGCACCAGGGCCGCGAAGGTATCGACGGTCTCAGCATCGGCATGATCGGCGATCTGAAATACGGCCGCACTGTGCACTCACTGTGCAAATTGCTGACGCTATTCAACAACGTCACTGTGACGCTTATTTCGCCGGATGAGTTGCGCATGCCGCCGGAAATTGTCGAGCAATTGCGCAGCGCCGGCCATCGCGTGGTCGAGTCCGACAATATGGAGCAGAGTCTGTCGCACGTCGATATCGCTTACGCCACGCGCATTCAGGCCGAGCGTTTTGCGAATGCCGAAGAGGCGATGCTGTATCGCGGCCGCTATCGCTTGAATCAGGCGGTGTACACGCAATATTGCCAGCCGAATACCGTCATCATGCACCCGCTGCCGCGCGATTCGCGCGCCGAAGCGAACGAACTCGACAACGATTTAAACGACAATCCGAACCTCGCCATTTTCCGTCAAGCCGACAACGGCATTCTGGTACGCATGGCGTTGTTTGCGCTGATTCTCGATGTGGTCGAGCAAGTCGATACGCATGCGCGTGATGTCAATTGGTACACCGAGCGGCGTTTCTAATTTAAGAGCATCGAAAAAATGAAGGATCGTTTCACCCGTAACGACGTCACCATCGCAAATGAAGAAATTGTCTACGACGGTTTTTTCAAAGTGCGCAAGGTGCAGTTGAGCCACCTCAAATTCGATGGGACTCAAAGCAGTGTGATGACGCGCGAATTGGTGTTGCGCAAAGAGGCGGCGGGGGTGCTGATCTACGATCCGCAGCTCGATGCAGTCGCGCTGATCGAGCAATTTCGAATTGGCGCAATCGATCGCGGTGGCTCGCCGTGGTTACTTGAATTAGTTGCTGGTCTGATCGATACCGACGAATCGCCCATTGAAGTGGCGCGGCGCGAAGCACAGGAAGAGGCGGGCTGCGAAGTATTGGAAATGGAATCGGTGCTCGATTATTTTCCCAGCCCCGGCGGCACTGAGGAATATTTTCATTTGTTCTGCGGTCGCGCCGATCTACGCAACGTCGGCGGCATTCACGGCCTGCCGGAGGAGCACGAAGACATTCGTGTGCAGGTAGTTTCTTTCGACGCCGCCGTGCAGTTGTTGAATGACGGCGAGCTGTGCAATGCGCAAACCATTATCGCGATGCTGTGGCTGCAATTAAATCGGCAGCGGCTGCGCGGGCAATGGCTCTAACGTAATGGCTGTGGCGCGTTTATTTTTCGGCGTGCCGTTACAGGCTCAGGCGACGCTTGCGCTCGAAGCCGTATGTGCGCGTTTGAATATGCAGCCGGGCTGGCGTCCGTTGGGCGCGCGCAATTGGCATATAACGTTGAGCTTTCTGGGCGAGGTCGACGGACGCTCGATAAATTCATTGATCGAATTGGGCGAGCGCGTCGCGCAGCAGAGCGAAGCAGTTTCGATCTCTCTCGATAGTTTGCAATGGTGGCCGAGTGCGGAACGGCCGCGTTTGCTGGCGGCGGTCGCCGACCAGTCGAGCGCATTGCAACCGCTGCGCAAATTATTAAATAGCAGCCTGCGCGAATTGGGCATTGCGTTCGACGGCAAACCACTGCGTGCGCATGTGACATTGCTGCGGCTTGAACGCGGTATTTTTGTCAGCGATTTAAACGTGCCCGCGTGCTCGGCAAATGTGGCCGCCGATACGCTGGCGCTGTATGTCAGCGAAAAAAATCATGGCGAAAAAATCTATCGCCCGTTGTGGCAGTCTGAGTTGAAACCTAAATTCCCCCCTAACCCCCCTTTGATTAAAGGGGGGAATTGATTGTGTCGGTAGCGTGTTCGCGGCGCTGACAGCAGCGTCCACAGGAAGAAGACGATGGCGCTCTAGTTATGAGTGGCACCGATCGAGCTTCCCCCTTTAATCAAAGGGGATTGAGGGGGATTTTTATCCGAGTTGAATTAATTAAGTTGAACTGATGAATCAAAACGAATCGCTTCAAAAAAAATCAGCGTCGCCCGGTTTGCTGCGCAGCAGTTTTATGATCAGCTTGTTGACAATGTTGTCGCGCGTGCTGGGTTTAGTGCGCGATATGAGCTTCAGTTATTTTATCGGCGTTGGCGCCGCCACCGATCCGTTTTACATCGCATTTCGTATTCCGAATTTTTTGCGTCGGCTGTTTGCCGAGGGCGCTTTTTCGCAGGCATTCGTGCCGGTGTTATCGGAATATCGCCAGCAGCGCAGTTTGCAGGATGTGCGCGATTTAATTGATCGCGTCTCCGGCGTACTCGGTTCGAGTTTAATTGCGGTGTCGACCTTGGCCGTGATCGCAGCGCCGCTGATCACCGCGTTATTCGCGCCGGGCTATATTCATCAGCAGGAAAAATTCGCGCTCACCAGCGATTTAATTCGCATCACCTTTCCGTATTTATTTTTAATCTCGATGACGGGTTTTTCCGGCGCGATTTTGAATAGCTACGGCCGCTTCGGCGCGCCCGCGTTTGCGCCGGTGTTACTGAATGTCGTGCTTATCGGCGCGGCGTTTGTATCGACTCGATTATTTCGCGAGCCGTCCTATGCGTTGGCGTGGGGCGTGTTGATTGCCGGCGTTGCACAGTGGATGTTTCAGTGGCCGTTTTTAATCAAGCTCGATTTATTGCCGCGTCCGCGCTGGGTGCCGCGCGATGACGGTGTGCGTCGTATTTTGAGTTTGATGCTGCCGGCGCTGTTTGGGGTGTCGGTCAGCCAGATCAATTTATTGCTCGATACCGTGATCGCGTCATTTTTGCCGTCGGGCAGCGTGTCGTGGTTGTACCTGTCGGATCGTTTGCACGAACTGCCGCTCGGCGTATTTGCCGTCGCGATCAGCACGGTGATTTTGCCGAGTCTCGCGCGCGATCAGGCGTCGGCATCGACGGCGAATTTCTCGCGCACGCTGGATTGGGCGCTGCGCTTGATTTTGTTGATCGGCATGCCGGCCTCGGCGGCGCTGATGGTGATCGGCCATTCGATTCAAACCGCGCTGTTTTTGTACGGCAAAACCACCGCGCACGATGTGCAGATGTCGTCGTATGCGCTGACTGCGGTGTCGACCGGGCTCAGCGCGTTCATGTTGATCAAGATTCTGGCGCCGGGTTTTTACGCGCGGCAGGATATGAGAACGCCGGTGCGTATCGGTATTATCTCGATGGTCGCGAACATGGTGTTCAATCTGATTCTGGTGATTCCGCTGCACATGTTCTTCAAGCTGGGCCATGTCGGCTTGGCGGCGGCGATGTCGCTGTCGGCGTGGTTGAACGCGATCCTGCTGGCGCGCGGTTTATTTACGAAAGGAATTTATCAGCCGCAATCCGGTTGGGGTCGTTTCGCCGTACAACTGGGCAGTGCGACGGTTGCGCTCGGCGCCGTATTGTTTTTACTGAATCCCGCTGCGGAGCTGTGGCAGCTGTGGCCATGGTGGCAGCGCTTGCTTGTACTTGGCGGTTTATGTGCGGCGGGTTTTGCGGCCTACGTCGGCGTTTTGTACGTGACAGGTTTGCGTGTCAGTCATTTGCGCGGACCGAAGAGTTGAGCGCTGCAAGCACGCACGGCGCTGGATTAGCGCGGCGCTCGTTCGCACTTGACGGCGTACGTTATAATCGCCGCTCTCCTTACCTTCCGGCCGCTGTGACTACTCCATGGAACTGATCCGCGATTTGCACAACCTGCGCCCCCGCCATCGGGGTTGCGTCGCGACGGTCGGCGCTTTTGACGGCGTGCACCGCGGCCATCAAGCCGTACTCAAACGCCTGATTCAAAAAGGCCGCGAGATGGGGTTGCCGGTGACGGTCATCGTGTTCGAGCCATTGCCGCGCGAATTTTTCGCGCCGGCAAAATCGCCGGCACGGTTGATGAGTTTTCGCGAAAAATTTGTAGCGCTGCGCGAGTTGGGTATCGATCGCGTGCTGCGCCTGCGCTTCGATCGCAAATTCAGCGATATCGAAGCGGATGCATTCGTGCGCATTACACTGGTCGATGGCCTTGATGTGCGCTACATGGTGGTCGGCGACGAAATGCATTTCGGTAAAAATCGCGCCGGCGATTTTGAATATTTGCACGATGCCGGTAAGCGTTTTGGTTTTGAAGTGGTGGCGACCAGCGCGGTCGAAGTCGCCGGCGATCGCGTCAGCAGCACGCGTATTCGCCACGCGCTTGAGCAAGCCGATTTCGCGCTTGCCGAACAACTGCTCGGACGGCCATATCGGATGTCCGGTCGCGTTATGGTCGGGCAACAATTGGGCCGCACCATCGGTGTGCCGACCGCGAATTTACAGCTGCGTCGTCTGCGCGCGCCACTGTCCGGTGTGTACGCTACGCGTGTGTTCGGCGCCGGTCCGCACACATTGCCGGGCGTTGCCAATATCGGCACGCGTCCGACCATCGGCGATCTGACCAAGGCGATTTTGGAAGTCCATATTCTCGATTTTGTTGGCGATCTTTATCACCGCAATATCAGTGTCGAGTTCTGCAAAAAATTGCGCGACGAACGCAAGTTCGATTCGATCGAACAATTGAAACAACAGATTCAGCGCGATATCGATACCGGCCGGCAATATTTCGGTTAACGCACGCTGAAGTTTTCCCGTTGAAATTTCTAATTTGAAACGACCTACGTTGAAGCGGATTGTATGAGCGATTACAAACACACCCTGAACTTGCCCGAAACCGAATTTGCGATGAAAGCCAATCTGGCGCAGCGCGAACCGGAAATGTTGAAGCAATGGCAGGAGAAAAATATTTATCGCGTGATTCGCGAGGCGCGTCAAGGTCGTAAAAAATTCGTGCTGCATGACGGCCCGCCGTACGCGAACGGCGATATTCATATCGGCCACGCGGTTAACAAAATTCTGAAAGACATTATCGTCAAAGCGAAAACGCTGAGTGGTTTCGACGCGCCCTATATTCCCGGCTGGGATTGTCACGGTTTGCCGATCGAATTAAATGTCGAGAAAAAAATCGGCAAAGCCGGCGTTAAAGTCGATGCAGCGACGTTTCGCGATCACTGTCGCCAATACGCGCAAACGCAGGTCAACGGTCAGCGCGAAGATTTCAAACGTCTCGGCATCGTTGGCGATTGGGATAATCCGTATCTGACGATGAATTTTAAATTCGAGGCCGATGAAATTCGCGCGCTCGGTAAAATCGTCGCCAACGGCCATTTATTAAAAGGCTTTAAGCCGGTGCACTGGTGCCTCGATTGCGCCTCCGCATTGGCGGAAGCCGAAGTCGAATACCAGGATAAAACCTCGCCGGCAATCGATGTCGCTTTTGCGGCAGTTGATCGTGCTGATGTGTTGAAACGCTTCGGCACGGACAGCGGTCTGCAAGGCGAAGTTGCCGTTGCGATCTGGACCACGACGCCTTGGACGCTGCCGGCGAATTTGGCCGTGTCGTTAAATACGGCGCTCGACTATGTACTCATCAATTTTGAACACGAAGGCAAACACCGTTTATTGATTCTCGCCGAAGCGCTCGAAGGCACGGTGATGAAGCGTTACGGCGTCGCGCATTATGAAATCGTTGCGCGCGCCAAAGGTGAAGTGTTAGAAAGCGTGTTGTTGCAACACCCGTTTTACGAGCGGCAAGTACCGATCATTCTCGGCGATCACGTCACCGTCGATGCGGGTACCGGCGCCGTGCATACCGCACCCGGCCACGGTCAGGACGATTTTATCGTCGGCCAGAAATACGGCCTCGCGTTATTGAATCCAGTTGGCGCCAACGGCGTGTTTCTTCCCGACACGCCGCTGTTTGCCGGCCAGCATGTATTTAAAGCGAATGATTCGGTATTGGATGTGTTGCGCGAGCGCGGTGCGCTGTTGCATTACGAACCGTTGCAGCACAGTTACCCGCATTGCTGGCGCCATAAAACGCCGATTATTTTTCGCGCCACGCCGCAGTGGTTCATCAGCATGTCGCAGAACGGCCTGCTCGCACAGGCACTGGCTGCATCCGATCAAGTCGAGTGGATGCCGAGCTGGGGCAAGGCGCGTATCGACGGCATGATGCAGGATCGTCCCGACTGGTGTATCTCGCGTCAGCGCACGTGGGGTGTACCTATCGCATTATTCGTGCATAAAGAAACCGCCGAATTGCATCCACAAACGCAGCAATTAATCGAACAAGTTGCGCAACTTGTCGAACAAAAAGGTATCGATGCGTGGTTCGGTTTAAATACTGAAGAGCTACTCGGTGCCGATGCGGCGCACTACGACAAAGTCAGTGACACGCTCGATGTGTGGTTCGATTCCGGCATCACGCATTTTGGTGTGTTGCAGCAGCGCGATGAATTGCAGTATCCCGCCGATTTATATTTGGAAGGCTCCGATCAACATCGCGGCTGGTTTCAGTCATCGTTGCTAACATCGGTCGCGATCAACGGCAGCGCGCCGTATAAAGGAGTGTTGACGCACGGTTTTACCGTCGACACACAGGGTCGCAAAATGTCGAAATCGCTCGGCAATGTGATCGCGCCGCAATCGGTAATGAAAACTCTCGGCGCCGATATTTTGCGTCTGTGGGTTTCGGCTACCGATTACCGTAATGAAATGGTGGTGTCGGACGAAATCTTCAAACGCACCGGCGATTCGTATCGACGCATTCGCAACACTGCGCGTTTTTTATTGGCGAATATGAGTGGTTTCGAACCGGCGCAACACGCCGTGAAATTCGACGACATGCTCGCGCTCGATCGTTGGATCGTCGATGCCGCGCATCGTTTGCAGCAAGAAATTATCAGCGCATACGACGCCTATCAATTTCATTTGGTGTATCAGAAAGTTCACAATTTTTGCGTTGTCGAGCTGGGCGGTTTTTATCTCGACATTATTAAGGACCGGCAATACACCTGTCGTGCCGACAGTCTGGCGCGACGTTCGGCGCAAACGGCGCTTTATCATATCGTCGAAGCGTTGGTGCGTTGGATTGCACCGGTGTTGAGTTTTACTGCGGAAGAATTGTGGCCGTTTATTCCTGGTAAGAAAGCTTCTGACAAAGAAGCCGGTACAGTTTTAACGGCCGAATGGTATGACCAATTACCAACGCTGGTGGCAAACGAAAAATTCAACGAAGCGTTTTGGCAGCAAATTGCCGCAGTGAAAACTGCCGTCAATCGTGTGCTCGAAGGTCAACGCAAAGACGGTTTAATTGGCGGTACGCTCGAAGCTGAGGTCACGTTGTACTGTGACGATAAACTTGCTTCGCAGCTGTTAGCGCTCGGCAATGAATTGCGATTTGTATTGATCACGTCATCGGCAACAATTAAACCGTTAGCTGATGCAGGCGAAGCAATCACCAGTGAAATCGATGGGCTAAAAGTTTCGGTGGTGAAAACAGCGAATGCCAAATGCGCGCGCTGTTGGCATCACGTCAGCGATATCGGTAATTACGCACAACATCCCGAATTGTGCGGTCGCTGTGTCGAAAACATCGATGGCAACGGCGAAGTGCGTCACTACGCGTAAGCTAATTTATTTTTGAGGATTGCTGCATTGCTGCTACGAATTAAAACGACACTGCCACTCGGTTGGTATCGCATTGCGGCGATGGTCGTCATCATCGATCAAATCGGTAAACGCTGGGCGACAGAAACGTTGATTGAAGGTGTGCCGAAAACAATTTGGCCGATTTTTGATTTTACGCTGTGGTACAACAAGGGCGCGGCTTTTAGTTTTTTGCACGATGCCGGCGGTTGGCAGCGGTGGTTATTCACTGCGATTGCGGTAGTCGCCAGTATTGGTGTTGCGATTTGGATGGCGCGTATTAAAAGCACGCAGAATTTATTGCTCGGCAGTTTATCGTTGATACTCGGCGGGGCTATCGGCAATGCGATTGATCGCATTCGGTTCGGACACGTGGTCGATTTTATTTCCGTACATTGGAACGAGCATTATTTTCCGGCATTTAATATTGCCGACTCCGCAATCAGTGTTGGCGCGGCATTGTTGTTGCTCGATATGATTTTGAATCCGCAGCATCATAAGGACGCTCGCAAAGAGGTAGCTAAATGAGTGATTTAGTAATTGCCGCCGACAGCCGAGTGACATTGCATTTTTCGCTGAAATTGGAAAATGGCGATACGGTCGATTCCACTTTCGATAAAGCGCCAGCGACATTTACCGTCGGCGATGGCAGTTTATTGCCGGGATTCGAACGCAAATTATTCGGTTTGCGTAAAGGTGCACGCGCGCAATTCAATGTATTGCCGGAGGATGCGTTCGGTCAGCCGAACCCAAATAATGTGCAGCGATTCAAGCGCGATCAATTCGATCCTGCGCTGGAATTGCATAAAGGTTTAATTATTTCATTCGCGGATGCAAGCAAAGCTGAACTGCCCGGCGTGATCAGCGAATTCGACGCGCAGCAAGTCGTAGTTGATTTCAATCATCCGCTTGCGGGCCATACCATTGCGTTCGATGTCGAAATCATTAACGTTGAAGTGAGTGATACGGTGAAGTCATGAGCCAACCGGAAATTCGTCTAGCCAATCCACGCGGATTTTGTGCCGGTGTCGACCGCGCCATTGAAATTGTTAACCGCGCGCTGGATGTTTTCGGTGCGCCGATTTATGTGCGTCACGAAGTCGTACACAATAAATTCGTCGTGGAAAATTTACGCGACCGCGGTGCGATTTTTGTCGATGAGCTCGACGAAGTGCCCGATGATCGTATTGTTATTTTCAGTGCGCACGGCGTTGCCAAAGCAGTGCGCGATGAAGCCGATCGACGCGGCCTTAAGGTATTTGATGCCACCTGCCCGTTAGTGACAAAAGTGCACATGGAAGTTTTGCGCTACAGCCGCGCCGGCCGCGAATGCATTTTAATCGGCCATAAAGGCCACCCCGAAGTCGAAGGTACGATGGGGCAATATGATCGTGCCTTGGGCGGCGAAATTTATTTGGTTGAAGATGTTGGCCAAGTCGCTGCGCTAAAAGTAAATAATCCGCAGGCGCTTTCGTTTGTGACGCAAACGACTTTATCGATGGACGACACCGCACAAATTATCGATGCGCTGCGTGCTAAATTTCCACAAATCGACGGCCCACGTAAAGACGATATTTGTTACGCAACGCAAAATCGTCAGGACGCCGTTAAATCGCTCGCCAGCGAATGTGATTTAGTTCTCGTAGTCGGCTCGCCGAACAGCTCTAACTCAAATCGATTAAGCGAACTCGCCACGCGTATCGGCGCAGAAGCTTATTTAATCGACTCGGCCGAAGATATCGATCCAACTTGGTTAAATAATAAAAAGAAAATCGGCATAACCGCCGGCGCTTCCGCCCCGGAAATTCTGGTCAAGCAAGTCATCGAACGGTTACAAAGCTTGGGCGCTGCCGCCCCGATTGAAGCGGCAGGAATTGCCGAGCACATCACATTTTCGTTGCCGCGAGAGTTGAGGTTTATCGATAGTTAATTTGCACAAGAATCTGCAATATCCTCAATGCGAACGCGGCCGCTGAAGTTAATTATCAGTTTTTTGTTAAAAGTCTTTGCACCCGGGGCACAGAAAAAAAGTGAATCCATGAGATAAGCATTATTTCTACGTGCTGTGTAGCCATTAGGTATATACGCAATGTAATTGGCGATCGTTCCGCCCGCATGGATCTGTAAGCTATTATTTATTGGGCCGTGCCGAAAAAAAACTGTTTCGTTTTGATTGATCTTTCCATCTGAGTTTATGTCTTCATACACGGTCCAGCCATTACCCCATTCTGCGCCTTCGGGAATTACGGCTACTTTAGTGTGTAGGTAAGCTGCTTTAGTGCGGGCAAGCGCAAGGCTCTGTACGAAGTCGCTTGTTGTGCGTTCGAGATGGGTGCGAATAACTAAATTATTGAAGGATGGCGTTGCGATAGCGGTAATAATGCCGATGATTGCAACGGATGTAATTAATTCGATAAGAGTAAAGCCGGTTCCTTTTGGCATGACGTGCCCTCCATGGGACGTTATTCATATGTTTAGCAACTATATCTGAAATGGGTTTGGTTCTGTCAAGTGGACCGCTGGCCCTGCCGGCACGACCGCTCGTCGAAAGCTCTAAGCATAGATTTTTTGACTTGACTAAGCTGTGATCACGATTTGACAGGAGTGTTGTATGACGCCATACCGCAGCCAGCTCGGGATAACAGCGATTGAGCTAATGGCTACGTTGCTGATAGTAGCTGTGCTGGCTGCGATCGCAATCCCAAATTTTGTTGGCATGATTCGCAATGATAGAGCACGTGCTCAGGCCTCGATGTTAGCAGATGCTCTTAACTATGCACGCAGCGAAGCGGTCACTCGGGGGTTTCAAGTAGGCGTATCTTCCGCTAGCGGAGATAACAATTGGGATCAAGGCTGGCGAGTTTGGAGTGATAAAAATGGCGATGGCAGCTATGTGGCAGGTACCGATATTGAGTTACGTGTACAAAGCACCTTCACCGGCAATGCAACGCTGCAGAATGGCAATATCCAAGTCTTGTTTTCACCGTCGGGAGCTTTGGCTGGGAGACCTGTTATGAATGCTAGCAACGAGCTGGTATTCCAATATCGTGTTAACAACAACGACTGCAGCTTGGGTAAGGATATTCACGTCAATTTGGTTGGGCGAATTTTTTTGGATAAGCAGGCAGGGTGTCCATGATTGTAACCATATGCAGAAGTAATTCAGGAAGAGCGAGTCCCGAGAAAGGATTTACGCTTATTGAAGTTATGGTATATCTATACCTGGAATGGCGCCAGTGGCGTTGTATTGACCTGGGCAAGCTTGACTACGGCTCAACAAAATGCGCTGGTGGATACGGCCGCAGGGGAATCGACTTTCGTCAATGCTCAGAAACGCTTGCTGTGGTTGGCGGGAGATCAAACCAATGAGGATGGTGTGCTACTTCGCAAACGCACCACATTGCTTGGAGATATTGTCAACTCGGATCCTGTTTATGCAGGCGCAGAGGACCGTGGCTATACCTCGCTGCCTGCATCCGTGCCAGGCCAGAATACGTATGCGGCTTATGTAGCAAGTAAAAAAACGCGTACCCCAATTATTGCCGTTGGTGCGAACGATGGCATGCTGCATATATTCAAGTCCTCGGACGGTACCGAGTTGTTTGCTTTTATGCCATCGACCGCAATTATGAAAGCGATAGCGCTGACTCGACCGAGCTATGGGGCGACCATTAACCCGCATCAATATTTTGTCAACGGATCAATGTATGTTGACGATGTTTATATAAGTGGGGCATGGCGGACCTATTTATTTGGTGCCATGGGCTCTGGTGGGCAAGCTGTATTTGCGCTGGATATTTCAAATCCAGACAGTATGACTGCGAGTAATATCAAGTTTGAAATGACGAATGTGGATAACTCGCATGTGGGTTACGTTTTAGGTCAGCCGCAAATCGCATTTCTTGCAGATGGTACATGGTCTGCGGTATTTGGAAATGGTTACAACTCCGGCGATGATCGCGCTTATCTTATGGTCGTCGATCTCTCTAATAAATCAAATACAACGACTGTCGCCACTAATAGCGGCAGCAGCAATGGTCTGGCGGGCCCTGAGCTCCTTATGAGAGCGGATGGCACAATTGCTACTGCGTACGCAGGTGATTTGCTTGGCAATCTATGGAAGTTTGATCTGTCGTCTACGAATAGAAGCGACTGGGCAATTGCGTATGGTCAGCCTCTGTTTATTGCGCGGAGCTCAAGCGGCGCAGTGCAACCTATTACTTCTACGCCGAATCTTGGTTTCAATTTCCAAAATGGAAACAAGGTTATGGTCTATTTCGGTACCGGGCAATATTTCGCTACCGGTGACAATATAGTTACGGGAACAACAGTTCAAAGCTTCTATGGAATTGAGGATGTGGGCCCCATAACCTCGACCGATCGCAGTCAGTTGTGGCCGAAAACCTGGGGCCTTGATAGCCAAAACCGGCGCGCAGTTATCGAAACGCAGGTGGATTGGTCAGTTAAAAAGGGTTGGTATTTAGATTTTGATACAACTCTCGGAGAGCGTGTAATTACATCAGCCCTGCTCGCTTATGACCAATTGATTTTTCCAACATTTATACCGTCGCAGAATGCTTGTTCATTTGGCGGGTCAGGCGAGTTGGTAGATACCTCTGGAGTAAACGGCACGTCGTTCGTCCCCATCATTGGCCAGTCGGTAGTGCAGCTTGCAGTGGCAGTAATCAAAACGCCCGCCTATATCGAGTCTGGAAGTAAAATATATTTTCCATCGAGCAATTTGCAGGGTAACAGTGGTGGCTTGCCTACGGGCACTCCGCCTCCTGTTGCAGGCCAGAAGGGTCGCGTTTCATGGCGCCAACTTAAATAGTTAGAGTCTGCATCGTGTTTGATTTGCAGAGCCTAAGAGGATAATGATGAAGAGCGCTCATGGTTTTACGCTAGTCGAGTTGATTATGACTGTCCTGATCATTGCGGTGCTTTCGGCGATAGCGCTACCGCAATATCAAGAGTATGTCGCTAAGGGCAAGCGATCCGCTGCGCTTGCGTCGTTGCTCGAAGCGGCGCATCAGTTGGAGCGGTACTATTCGGCAAATGGGACTTATCTCGCGGCGGGAGGAGCTTTAGCTAGCGTTTATACCACAACAGTGGGCTCCAGTTCGGCGCCGGACTACACGATCACATCCAGTGCTGCCGCGCAAAATACATTTACGTTGCAGGCGTCGAGGAGAGCAGACGGTACTATGGCAGCGGATCGCTGTGGAGATATTCAAGTTGATCAGGCTGGAAATCAAAGTGTGATTAATATAGCTAGCAGCTTTGCTGACGCGACTGCCGCCGCAGCGTACTGTCTGCGACAATAAATTTTGGGTCGCTGATTATTCTGCCCCATCTCCATCCAATCCCAACTTCTGCAACCGATACCGCAGTTGCCTAAACGTCATCCCTAATGATTTCGCCGCAGCAGTGCGGTTCCAGCGGTGTTGATCGAGCACGCGCTGGAGAATATCTTTCTCGACATATTCGAGATATTTTTCGAGCGATTCGAAACCCGAAAAATCCACTGACGTGTTTTCTATTGCGGTGAAGTTGGTTGTCGATGTTTCGAGTTGGGGTAATTGCAAATCGTCGCTGGTGATTTGTTCGCTTTCGCATAATGTGAAAGCGCGTTCCAAAATATTTTCCAATTCGCGAACGTTGCCTGGGAAGTCGTGCGATTGCAGTGTGTCGTAAGCGTCATCGCTTAACGTGGGTTTTGGTAGTTGCCACTCATCGGCTAATTGACGCAGGATTTTATCTGCGAGTAACGGAATGTCGTCGGTGCGTTCGCGCAAACTCGGTACGTGAATTTCGATAACGTTGATGCGGTAAAATAAATCGCCACGAAAACGTTTTTCTTCCATTTCCAATTTTAAGTTTTTATGCGTTGCGCTGAGTAGACGTACATCGACGGAGACTTCCTGATTGGAGCCGACTTTGCGCACCGATTTTTCTTGAATCGCGCGCAGCAGTTTTACCTGCATCGCCAACGGTAAATCGGCGACTTCGTCGAGAAATAAAGTGCCGCCGTGTGCTGCTTCGAATAATCCTTTTTTATCTTCATGTGCGCCAGTAAAACTGCCTTTCACATGGCCGAAAAATTCGCTTTCCATTAATTCATTGGGGATTGCGCCGCAGTTCACCGGAATAAATGCGCCGCTCGCGCGCGGGCCGTTAGCGTGAATTAAACGCGCGACAACTTCTTTGCCGCTACCCGATTCGCCGCTGATATAAATCGGTGCCTGGCTGCGCGCCATTTTTTGAATCTGTTTGCGCAGCTCTTTCATGATTGGCGTATTGCCAATTAATTGCGCGGTATTGTTGTAACCAACCGGTTCGCTGCTGTCTTCCAAGCGCAGGCAGCTTTGAATCAAACTGCGCAATCGCTCTAAATCAATTGGCTTGGCGATAAAATCAAATGCGCCGGCTTTTAATGCGCCGATCGCTGTTTCGACGTTGCCGAAGGCGGTGATCATCGCGACCGGCAATTGCGGAATTTCGCGTTGAATATATTGAATGACATCCATACCGCTGCCGTCGGGCAACTTCATGTCGGTGAGGCATAGTGCAAATTCGCGTTTGCTAAGCAGCGCGATCGCATCTTGCACCGATTCTGCGGACGCCGTTTTTAATCCCATGCGGCCGATGGTGATTTCCAATAATTCGCGAATGTCGGGCTCGTCGTCTACGACAAGAATTTCGAGTTTTTTCTTCATTGATTTACTCGCTATCACTCGGTAACTAATGGTTTGCGATCGGGATGCGAAAAGCTGATGCGAAAGCAGCTCTTGTTTTGTTCGGTGCGCAGATAATGTAGTCGCGCCTGATTGATTTCGCACAGCTCGCGCGCAATATAAAGGCCCAGACCATTGCCTTTGCTTTCGGTAGTAAAAAACGGTTCAAAAACTTTTTCCTGATCGCGGGCATCAATGCCCGCGCCGTCGTCGATGATATCGAGCTGCGGCAGCTTTTGGTTGTCGGTTGAAATAATAATATCCGCGTGCGCAATGCCCGTGCTTTTTTGACTGTAACGCAGTGCGTTGTCGAGCAGATTCGTTAGCACCTGTTCGATTTGATCGGGGTCCACGGTAATTTCGACGGAACTTAATTCGCGAATATCAATTTGAGCATTGGTGCTGATGCCCTGCTGATACTGCTCGATAAAATTGCGCAACCAATCGCGCAAATTGAGTCGGCGCGGATCGGGCGGTTCGCGCCGCGACAGCTGCAGTACATTTTCGATAATGCTATTAATTCGGCGTGAATGATTGAGCACGATATCGGTTAAGCGCGTATCGCTGTCGTCAAGATGCGGTGATTCGCGCAGCAGCTGCCCGGCGTGGCTGATAGCGCCGAGTGGATTGCGAATTTCATGCGCAATACTTGCAGTCAAACGGCCGAGGGCGGCTAATTTTAATTGCTGCGCGCGTTGCGCTAATTGTCCGCTGTCCTCAATAAAAATTAGTGTGTCGCCACTCTCCTCAAAATCGAGCGCGGTAAAGCGAGCAATTAAATCGGGGCCGGTATCGACAATGCGAAATACACGCGCGAGTGCGGATGGATTATTTTTCCACGTATCGAAGCGATGGCGCAGCGAATCGATCAAAATCGGATTGTCGCCATTAGCGAGCTGTTGTTGTACGTCGCGTGCGTGCAACAATTCAGTTGCCGCCTCGTTCATCATTTTAATCGTGCTGTTGTTGTCGACTACGAGAATGCCGGTGCGCATGCGCTGCACGATTAGCTGATTTAGGTTTTGCAGTTTGCTGACATCGGCTGCGCGCTCGATCGCTAATTGTTGCGACACGCGCAAGCGTTGCGACAGCACATGAAAGCCGATCGATGTGCCAAACAGCAGCATGCCTTGCATACCGGCGGCGACCAAACTTTGATTCGACGATGTATTGGTCGCCAATTGATAGAGCGTGTCGCCGAGCAGCGCGATGGATGCGAGTGCCGCAGTGAGAAGTGCGAGCTGTCCGCTCAGAATTAATCCGCTCGCCGCAACGCAGACCAACAGCAGCAAACTGATGCCGCCGGTGGTGCCGCCGGAAACGTGGCTGAGTACAACGAGCACACCGATATCAATGGCGAAATTAAAAAACAATAAGCGTCGGCTAAGACGTTTTATCGCCGGCAGTACAATTAATAAAAGTACCGCGCCGAGGAAATACGCGCCGCAAAATGCCACGAATAATTGCGGATCGCCCTGGCCGACTAACGGATCTCTGCGCGTGGCGATTAATACAGAAATCAGCACGCTGACCAACGCAAGCCGATACCATGTATAAATACGCAATAGCGTGGTGTTCTGTGGCGCGGACAGCGTCGGCAAAATGCTACTCATCGGGTTAAATAATCATCGTGATGTTGGATTTGTCATCAAGTCTAACGCATCTTTTTTGCATGCTTTGCCAAGTGTCGGCGATTGCTTGAAAATATAGCCTCATATTGAATGACGGAGTACTGCACGTGCAGCTCAAGATTGTCATGGCACAACTTAATCCGCTGGTCGGCGACATCGATGGCAACGCGCAGAAAGTGCTCGTTGCTATTGAACAGGCGCAGCAGCAAGGCGCCGATGTGCTGGTGTTTCCGGAATTAATGCTGACGGGTTATCCGCCCGAGGATTTATTGCTGCGGCCGAGTATCAAACCGCGCGTGGATCGCTCGCTGGCGCGTATCTGCGCAGCCGTCGGCGATATTTATGTCGTTGTGGGTTATCCGCGTTTGCGCGCGGAAGGATTATTTAACTGCGCCGGCGTTATTCATCGCGGCATGTTGATCGCGGAATACGACAAGCAAGAGTTGCCGAATTATCGCGTGTTCGATGAGAAACGTTATTTCGTGGCAGGCATACAGGCGACGGTGGTGAATATTCGCGGCGTGCCGGTCGGCATTAGCGTATGCGAGGACATTTGGCAGCTCGCACCGATTCAACGCGCCAAAACAGCGGGAGCGCGCTTGCTGCTTAATTTAAATGCGTCGCCATTTCATGTCGGCAAACAGCACGAGCGCGAGCAGTTGTTGCAGACGCGCGCGCGCGAAGGCGACATGCCGATTGTTTACGTCAATTTGGTCGGCGGGCAGGACGAATTAATTTTCGATGGCGGCTCATTGGTTGTCGATGCGCAAGGCGATGCACAATTTATCGCACCGAGTTTCGAGGAAGGTTTATTCGCCGTCGATGTGGCGTGGGATGGTCAGCAATGCACTATCGCGCGCAGCGAATCGCCCGCGCCGCTAGCGCGTGTTGAAAGCGTGTATCGCGCGTTGGTGCTGGGTGTGCGCGATTACGTGAATAAAAATCGCTTCAACGGTGTCGTGCTTGGATTGTCCGGTGGTATCGATTCGGCACTGACGCTGGCGATTGCAGTCGATGCGCTCGGTGCGGATCGCGTTGAAGCGGTGATGATGCCGTTTCGCTACACCGCGCAAATCAGTATCGACGATGCCGCCGATGAAGCGCGTCGCCTCGGCGTGAATTATCGTTCGATTCCGATCGAGGCGATTTATAACAGTTTGATTGAGGCGCTCGCGCCCGAGTTTGAAAATCGTCCGCTCGATAAAACCGAAGAAAATATTCAAGCGCGTTGTCGCGGCGTATTGCTGATGGCGATCTCGAATAAAAAAGGTTCGATGGTTTTGACCACCGGCAACAAAAGTGAAATGGCAGTCGGTTATTCGACCCTGTACGGCGATATGGCCGGTGGGCTCGATGTATTAAAAGACGTGCCGAAAACCTTGGTGTTCGAGTTATCTAATTATCGCAACACCATTGCGCCGGTCATTCCGCAACGCGTGATCGATCGGCCGCCTTCAGCGGAATTAGCACCCGATCAAAAAGATCAGGACACGCTGCCGCCGTACGATGAGCTCGATCGCATTCTCGAGCTGTACGTCGAGCACGATTACAGTCTCGACGCGATTGTGGCCGAGGGATTCGAGCGCGACGTCGTAGCGCGGGTGATTCGCATGGTGGATTTAAACGAATACAAGCGGCGGCAATCGCCGGTGGGAATTCGTATTTCGCAGCGTGGATTCGGGCGTGATCGGCGCTATCCGATTACCTCGGGGTGGAAAGCGGGCGATTAAGTCGGCAATTAATAAAACGCAAAACATAAAGTTGAAGCGTAAAAATCGGGGAAAAAAAACAGCGCTATCGAAACTCGATGCGCTGTTTTTTTATGTCGCGAATTGCGCTGCCGATGAATTACTCGGTGCGCAAATACGCCGCACGGTTGTCGAATTTGGGCGGTTCCGCTTTCTCGAACAAACCGAACGTCGCCGTGCTCACCCAGCTGTGATGCTGCGGATTATTGGCAATATCGAATTTGTCGATGAAATTGCCGTTCGCATCGAGCGATGGATGGGTCGGAAAGTTGGTCCGCAACACCAGCAGCGAGCTGTCTGCCAAGTCATTTAAATTGAGCAAACGATAGGCCTGCACCATTACCGCTAGCGCGTCGGGCACAGCTTCGGTCTGCTGATAATTTTCGACCACGTAACGGCCGCGATTGGCCGAGGCCAAATACGCTTTGCGGCGGAAATAATAGTTGGCGACGTTGACTTCATAGCGGGCCAGCCGCGCGCGCAAATAGGTCATCCGTGCCCGCGCATCGGGACCGTATTCGCTATCGGGATAGCGGTTCAGCAATTGGCGAAAATCTTCAAACGATTGCAGCGCTTTGCCGGGGTCACGCTCGGTCATATCGCTCGGCAAAAACCGTTGCAACACGCCGGAGCCTTCCTCGTAATTCGACAGTCCCTTCATATAAAAGGCGTAATCGACGTTCGGATGCTGCGGATGCAAACGAATAAAACGCTCGGCGGACGCAATCGACGCGTCGCTCTGACCAGAGCGAAATTGCGCGTAAATCAATTCGAGTTGCGCTTGCTCGGCGTAGGGGCCGAACGGAAAACGCGATTCGAGCAATTGCAGATCTTTGGTCGCCAAATCGAAGTTTTCTTTCTTCAGATGACGCTGCGCGTCGCGGTAGAGATCCTGCTCGGACATGTTGTCCCGCTTGTCTTTCGAGGAACACGCCGTGAGTGCAGAGAGCAATACCAGCAGAGCCAGCACCGAAAATTTACGCATGAAGTAAATAGCCTGTTGTGTTTTGTTGTGGGCGCGACCGTTACAATCGCCGTGCGGCCAAAGCCGGTCCGGGCGGCGCGAGGGCGCTATTTAACCACAGCGCCCCACGATCACCAATTGCTTACTTTTCCCGACGAAATGACCTGCCGCAAAACCTGGAGTCAACCTGTTGTCCAATACAACCATCGCACTCGATATCTCGGTGCCGTCCGCTTTTAGCGGCAAGCGCTTCGACCAGATCGCCGCCGAGCTGTTCCCCGATTATTCGCGCGCGCGTCTGCAAAGCTGGATTAAGTCGGGCGAACTCACCGTCGACGGCGCGCCACGGCAGCCCAAGGATAAATTACAGGCTGGCGTGCGGCTGGCGCTGCGGGCGGAGTTGCAGCCGGTCAATGACACTTGGCGCGCCGAGGAAATCGCGCTTTCCATCGTTTACGAAGATGCCGATATTTTGGTGATCGATAAACCGGCGGGCCTGGTGGTGCATCCGGCCGCCGGTCATGCCGATGGCACCTTGCTGAATGCGCTACTTCATCATTGCCCGGAAATTAACACGGTGCCGCGCGCCGGCATCGTGCATCGGCTCGACAAAGACACCACCGGCTTGATGGTGGTGGCGAAGAATCTCACCGCACAGGCAAACCTTGTTGCGCAATTACAGGCGCGCGATGTGCACCGCGAATACGAGGCGGTCGTGAGCGGTGTGCTGGTCAGTGGCGGCACTGTCGATGCGCCGATCGGCCGGCATGGCCGCGATCGCAAAAAACAGGCGGTACTGGCACATGGCGGTAAGGAAGCGATTACCCACTACCGCGTGCTGAAACGTTTCCGCGCGTACACCCATGTGCGCTGTCTGCTCGAAACCGGCCGCACGCATCAAATCCGTGTGCACATGATGCATCTGCGCCATCCGTTGCTGGGCGATCGCGTTTACGGCGGTCGTTTCAAAATTCCGGCCGAGGCGGATGCTGATTTCGTCGCCTATCTGCGCGCCTTCCCCCGCCAGGCGCTGCATGCGCGGCGTCTGCAACTGGTGCATCCACGCAGCGGCGAAGCGATGCAATGGGAAACACCGCTGCCAGCGGACATGACCGAGCTGTTAGCGCAGCTCGCCGCCGACGTGCAACACAATGCCGAGTAGCACGACCCAATTTCTGAAGCCGGACTGGCCCGCGCCGGCCCGCGTTGCCGCATTGGTAACTACTCGCCTCGGCGGTGTCAGCGCCGAGCCGTTCGATAGCTTCAATCTGGGCGATCATGTCGGTGACGATGTGGCTGCAGTTGCGTTGAATCGCCGGCAACTGGTGGCCGATTGCGCCGGGCTGTCGGCGGTGAGCTGGCTGAATCAAGTGCACGGCACCGCTGTGGTCGACGCCGATGCGGCGCAGTTGCAAACGGCGGACGGGCAGTTCACTCGTCAATCGGGTTTGGGTTGCGCGGTGATGACGGCCGATTGTCTGCCGGTGCTGTTCTGTGCTGCGGACGGCTCGCAAGTGGCCGCTGCACATGCCGGTTGGCGCGGGCTGTGCGCGGGCGTGCTTGAACAAACCGTGGCGACCTTTGGCGATGCGTCGCACGTATTGGCGTGGCTGGGCCCGGCGATCGGACCTGTGAATTTTGAAGTCGGCGCCGAAGTGCGCGAGCAATTTATCGACGCCGCGCAAGCACAACAACGCGATCGCACGGATGCGAGTTTTGCCCCGAGTGCACGCGCCAATCATTTCCTTGCGAATATTTATGCGCTGGCGACTTTGCGGCTGCAGGCAGTCGGTGTCACCGCTATTTTTGGTGGCGGCTTGTGCACTGTCGCCGATCCTATTCGGTTTTATTCGTTTCGTCGCGATGGCATCACCGGACGCATGGCGAGTTTGATCTACATCATCGGTGACGACGACGGCGCTTGAATTCGACGCGAGCAGCCTCATTTAGATGCGCATACATTAACGGCTGCGATAACGCGCCGACGTAAGCAGGAATGAGGGCACTATGCGAATCGATCGTTTTACCAACCAACTGCAAACTGCATTGGCCGATGCGCAATCGCTGGCATTGGGTCGCGATAATAATTTTCTGGAACCAGCGCATTTGTTGTCGGCATTGCTCGATCAGCAAGGTGGCTCCGCGCGACCGTTGCTGACGCAAGCCGGCGCCAATATTTCGCGTTTGAAAACCGCATTGAGCGGCGCGCTCGAACGTTTGCCGAAAGTGCAGGGCACACCGGGCGATATTCATATGTCGAACGACTTGGGCCGGTTGCTCAATGTGGCCGACAAACTCGCGCAGCAGAAAAAAGATACGTACATCTCCAGCGAGCTGGTGCTGCTGGCGACGTTCGAGGTGAATAATTCGATTACCGCGCTGCTAAAAGAAAATGGCGTGACCAAAGAAAAACTCGAAGCAGCTATTGAAAAAGTACGTGGCGGCGAAGGCGTGAATAATCCCGAAGCCGAAGGCAACCGGCAGGCGCTGGATAAATACACCATCGATTTAACCGAGCGCGCCGCGCAGGGCAAACTCGATCCGGTTATCGGTCGCGACGATGAAATTCGCCGCACCATTCAAGTATTGCAACGCCGCACTAAAAATAATCCGGTGCTGATCGGCGAACCCGGCGTCGGTAAAACCGCGATTGTCGAAGGCCTCGCGCAACGGATTATTAATGGCGAAGTGCCGGAAGGTTTAAAAGGCCGGCGGCTGCTGTCGCTCGACATCGGCGCGTTGTTGGCGGGTGCGAAATTTCGCGGCGAATTCGAAGAGCGGCTGAAGTCGGTATTGAACGAGCTGTCGAAACAGGAGGGCGGCATCATTTTATTTATCGATGAATTGCACACCATGGTCGGCGCCGGCAAAGGCGAAGGCGCGATGGATGCGGGCAATATGTTGAAGCCTGCTTTGGCGCGCGGCGAATTGCATTGCGTCGGTGCGACCACATTGAATGAATACCGTCAGTTCATCGAAAAAGACGCGGCGCTGGAGCGGCGCTTTCAAAAAGTATTGGTCGATGAGCCGAGTGAAGAAGACACGATTGCAATTTTGCGCGGCTTGAAAGAACGCTACGAAGTGCATCACGGCGTCGACATCACCGACAGCGCAATTATTGCCGCAGCGAAATTATCGCAGCGCTACATCACCGATCGACAATTGCCGGATAAGGCCATTGATTTAATCGATGAAGCGGCGTCGCGTATTCGCATGGAAATCGATTCCAAGCCGGAAGTAATGGATCGACTGGAGCGGCGTTTAATTCAATTGAAAATTCAGCGCGAAGCGGTGAAGAAAGACACCGATGACGCGGCAAAAAAACAAGTCGAGTTGTTGAGTAGGGAGATCGAAAAAGTCGAGCGCGAATTTGCCGATCTCGAAGAAATCTGGAAAGCGGAAAAAGCCGCATTGTTGGGTTCGCAAAAAATCAAAAGCGATCTCGAGCAAGCGCGCCTTGAATTGGAAGTGGCGCGGCGCAGTTCCGATTTAACGCGCATGTCGGAATTGCAGTATGGCGTCATTCCGCAGCTCGAAAAACAACTCGATATGGCCAGCCATGTCGAAATGCTCGATATGAAATTGCTGCGCAATAAAGTCACTGAGGAAGAAGTGGCGGAAGTGGTGTCGCGCTGGACCGGAATTCCTGTCGCGAAAATGCTCGAAGGCGAGCGCGAAAAATTATTGCGCATGGAAGAATCGCTGCATGAGCGCGTAATCGGCCAAGACGAAGCAGTGGTCGCGGTGGCGAATGCGGTGCGACGTTCGCGCGCCGGTCTGTCCGATCCGCATCGGCCGAGCGGCAGTTTTTTGTTTCTCGGTCCGACCGGTGTCGGCAAGACGGAGTTGTGCAAGGCGCTCGCCGAATTTCTGTTCGACAGCCGCGAGGCGATGGTGCGTATCGATATGTCCGAGTTTATGGAAAAACATTCGGTCGCGCGTTTGATCGGCGCGCCGCCCGGATATGTCGGCTATGAAGAGGGCGGTTATCTAACGGAGGCGGTAAGGCGCAGACCTTATTCGCTGCTGCTGCTCGATGAAATCGAAAAAGCGCATCCGGATGTATTCAATATTTTGTTGCAGGTACTCGATGATGGCCGCCTCACCGATGGTCAGGGGCGCACGGTGGATTTTCGCAACACGGTGATTGTGATGACGTCGAATTTGGGCTCCGACATCATTCAACAAATGGCGGGCGAAGATAATTACGAGGCGATGAAGGCGGCGGTAATGGATGTCGTCGGCAATCACTTCCGCCCCGAGTTCATCAATCGCATCGATGAGACCGTGGTCTTTCATCCGTTGGCGAAAGATCAGATTCGCGGAATTGCGAGCATCCAATTGGATCTGTTGCGTCAGCGCTTAAAAGATCGCGAGTTGTCGCTGCAAATTAGCGATGCGGCCATTGATGAGTTGGCGGCGATCGGTTTCGATCCGGTATATGGGGCGCGGCCATTGAAGCGAGCAATTCAGCAATATCTGGAAAATCCGCTGGCGCAGGAAATTTTGCGCGGTAAATTCGGACCGGGCGACACCATTAAGGCTGAACTCGACGGCGATCATCTGTGCTTCGAAAAATAAACGGTAGGCGGCAGTAAAGCGGAAAAAGAAAAGGGCAGCTCTGGCTGCCCTTTTTATTCGCGCAATGTTATGCCGCACGATTAATTATTTTGCGGGCGACCCTTCGCAATAAACGTCGGTCGATTCCTGCGCGAGCTTTTTCTGTTCGCCAATTTCATCGGGCGTGAGATAGCGATAATCGTCGCCGACTTTTTCGCGAATGCGCGCGTGACTGTTCAGCACCGCTTGAGACTCATGCGCCTGTTTACATTTTTCAGGATCTTTATCGGGCACGCCTTGAATCGGGCCGATGGGTTTCTCGCCGCTTTTGGCGGCTTCTTTAGCCGGCGCGGCGGTGTCAGCGGTTTCGCCCGGCGCCACTTCAGTGCTGCGGCCGGTGGAGACGGCGATGAATTCGGATTTTCTACCCGCTGGCGGTTGCTGCGTGAAGTGCTCGGCACCGGCATCGTCCTTCCAGCGGTAATAGCCTTGCTGTGCGGCTAGTAATGAAGGGGCTACGGCAAGTAGTGCGACCATGCAGGCGCAGCGCAAAGAGGTGTTCGACAGTTTCATGAAAGAGTGCTCATCCCAGGCTTGGAGAAAACAGGCCTAAGTATGGCAAAGAAGCGCGTTTTTGCAGGGCGTGGCACGTTATTTTGTTAATTCTTTCTGCGCTGTTGTAGATGCAGTCGGTATTTTTCCTTGACAGTCTTCGGTTGGACAGAAAAAATACGACGTTCAAAAGCTTTAGCAGCTTAGCGTAAGGCAAACGATCGTCGCTCACCCAGTGAAGATCTTCAGGTTGGACTAATCAGCCCGGCCGAAAAAATCAAACCAATCACTCTGCCGACACACGACCTGTGTTGCGAGCGAGCCGACTCCGCGCCACCCAAGCGGAGTTCAGCAGCAAGGTGCCACTTTCGTGGCCCTGTTATCGCGTGTGCCATGCCGTGTTGGCGTGGTTTAGGTCGTGTAGGGTCTTCCTACCGTAAATCATCCGTATTATTTCGGTCTCGGACTGAAGCGAGGATATTGTGGAATTATTATCCGGCGGCGACATGGTCGCCCAAGCTCTCGAAGACGAGGGCGTTGAATTTATTTTTGGTTATCCCGGCGGCGCCGTGCTGCATATTTACGATGCGTTATTTAAGCGCTCGAAAATTCCGCACATTTTGACTCGGCATGAACAAGCCGCAACGCACGCGGCCGATGCGTATTCGCGCGCGACCGGCAAAACCGGCGTGGTGCTGGTGACTTCCGGTCCCGGCGCGACCAACGCAATCACTGGCATTGCGACGGCCTACATGGATTCGATTCCGATGGTGGTGTTGTCCGGTCAAGTGGCGACCCATTTGATCGGCGAAGACGCGTTTCAGGAAACCGACATGATCGGCGTATCGCGGCCGATCGTGAAACACAGCTTCCTGGTCAAGCGTCAGAGCGACATTCCCGAAACGATCAAGAAAGCGTTTTATATCGCCGCGTCCGGTCGTCCCGGCCCGGTTGTGGTCGATTTGCCGAAAGACATCACCAACCCGTTCGATAAATTCGAATACAACTATCCGAAAAAAGTGAAGCTGCGTTCGTATGCGCCGGCGACACGCGGTCATGCCGGGCAAATCAAAAAAGCGGTGAGCTTATTGTTGGCGGCGCAGCGTCCGGTGATTTATTCCGGCGGCGGCGTGGTGCAGGGCAATGGCAGCGACTTGCTGACCAAGCTCGCGCGCGAATTGAATTTCCCGGTGACCAGCACCTTGATGGGATTGGGCGCGTACCCGGCCGATAAACAATTTCTCGGCATGCTCGGTATGCACGGTTTTTACGAAGCGAACATGGCAATGCATGAGGCCGATGTGGTTCTGGCGATCGGCGCGCGCTTCGACGATCGCGTTACCAATACGCCGAAAAAATTCTGCCCCGGCGCGAAAATCATTCACATCGATATCGACCCGGCGGCGATTTCGAAAACGATCACCGCCGACGTACCGATTGTCGGTCCGGTCGATTCAGTGCTGAGCGATGTGCTCGAATTATTGAGCGAAGCGCGTAAAGAAGGCGGCGATACCGATAAGGCTGCATTGGCGCAATGGTGGAAAACCATCGACGGTTGGCGCGAGCACGCCGGACTGTGGACCAAGCCGCGTTACGATCAAAGCAGCGCGCTGATCAAACCGCAGTGGGCGATCGAAACCTTATACAAAGTGACCAAGGGCGACGCCTATATTACGTCCGATGTCGGCCAGCATCAGATGTTTGCGGCGCAGTATTACCGTTTCAATAAGCCGCGCCGTTGGATCAACTCCGGCGGTCTCGGCACGATGGGTTTTGGTTTCCCGGCGGCGATGGGCGTGAAGCTCGCGTTCCCGGATGCCGACGTCGCCTGCGTGACCGGCGAAGGTTCGATCCAGATGAATATCCAGGAGCTTTCAACCTGCACGCAATACAAGATTCCGGTGAAGATCATCAATCTGAACAACGGCTATCTCGGCATGGTCAAGCAGTGGCAGGACATGCAGTACGAAGGCCGTTACTCGCACAGCACCTACGAAGATTCACTGCCGGATTTCGTGAAATTGGTTGAGGCCTATGGTCACGTCGGTATTCGTGTCGATAAAAAAGAAGATCTCGAAGATGCGATGAAAGAAGCGTTCGCACTGAAAGATCGTCTCGTGTTTATGGATATTCATGTCGATCCGCACGAGCACGTTTACCCGATGCTGATAGCGCCGAATGGTTCGATGCGCGATATGTGGCTGAGCAAAACGGAGCGTACTTAAGATGCGTAGAATAATTTCTCTATTACTTGAAAACGAGCCGGGCGCTCTGTCGCGCGTCGTTGGATTGTTTTCGCAACGCGGTTACAACATCGAATCGTTGAATGTGGCCGCCACCGAAGATCCAACCTTGTCACGCTTGACACTGACCACGCAAGGCGACGATCACGTCATTGAGCAGATCACCAAGCATCTGAATAAATTGATCGATGTGGTGAAGCTGGTCGATCTCACCGAAGGTGCACATATCGAACGCGAATTGATGTTGGTGAAAGTGCGCGCCACCGGCGCACAGCGTGCCGAAATCAAGCGTTGCACCGATGTGTTTCGCGGCCAGATCGTTGATGTCGGCCCCACCGTGTACACGGTGCAAATTACCGGCGCCAGTGACAAGCTCGATGCATTTCTCGAAGCGGTTGGCGATGCGGCCGTTTTGGAGGTGGTACGCAGCGGCGTATCCGGTATTGCGCGCGGGGAGAAAGTACTGAGTCTGTAATTGTTTTTTTCCGTATAAAAAAAGAGCCGCGATTGCGGCTCTTTTTTTCGCTTCGGATTTTATCGAAAGAATTAACCGTAATCGGTTAACTCCTCACGAATATCCTTAAACGATTTTTTTCATCGCGGTCATGTAGCCACGCAATTTTTTGCCGACGGTTTCAACCGGGTGTGAGCGAATCACATCGTTGATTTCGATCAGTTCGCGGTTGTCGACGCCGAGGTCTTTCACGTTCAAGCCGCGACCGATCAGATCGGTGTTGATCTTGGTCATGAAGTCTTTCAGCAGCGGGCGGCAAGCTTGATCAAACAGATAGCAGCCGTATTCCGCTGTGTCGGAAATAACCACGTTCATTTCGTACAGTTTTTTGCGCGCGATCGTGTTCGCGATCAACGGGGTTTCGTGCAGCGATTCGTAGTACGCGCTTTCCGGCAACATGCCGGCGCTGGTCATGCACTCGAACGCGAGCTCAACACCGGCTTTCACCATCGCAATCATCAGAATGCCTTTATCGAAAAAGTCCTGATCGCTGATTTGCGCATTTTTGTCGATCGGTGTTTTCTCGAACGCGGTTTCGAGTGTCTGTGCGCGCCAGGTCAACAGGTTGTCGTCGTTGTTGGCCCAGTCCGCCATCATCGTGCGCGAGAAATGGCCCGACAAAATATCGTCCTGATGTTTTTCGTAGAGCGGGCGCATCAGCGATTTCAACTCATCGGCCAATTCGAACGCTTTCAATTTTGCCGGGTTGGTCAGGCGATCCAGCATGTTGGTGATGCCGCCGTGCTTGAGCGCTTCGGTTACCGTTTCCCAGCCGTATTGGATGAGCTTGCCTGCGTAACCGGGCTCAATGCCTTCGGCGACCATTTTGTCGAAGCACAGAATCGAACCGGTTTGCAGCATGCCGCACAGGATGGTTTGCTCGCCCATCAAATCCGATTTCACTTCGGCAATGAACGACGATTCGAGCACGCCGGCGCGATGACCGCCGGTCGCTGCCGCGTACGCTTTTGCGATTTCGAGACCATTGCCGTTGGGATCATTTTCGCCGTGAACGGCGATCAATGTCGGCACGCCGAAGCCGCGCAGGTATTCGTTGCGCACTTCGGTGCCCGGGCATTTCGGCGCGACCATGACAACGGTCAGGTCTTTGCGAATTTGCATGCCTTCTTCGACGATGTTGAAACCGTGCGAATACGCGAGCGTGGCGCCCTGCTTCATCAGCGGCATGATCGCGCTGACAACGGAGGTGTGCTGTTTGTCGGGGGTGAGGTTACAGACCAGATCGGCAGTCGGGATCAGTGTTTCGTATGTGCCAACGTTAAAACCGTTCTCGCTGGCGTTTTTCCACGACTGGCGTTTTTGCGTGATCGCGTCCTGACGCAGCGCGTAAGAGATGTCGAGGCCGGAGTCGCGCATGTTGAGGCCTTGGTTCAAACCTTGGGCGCCGCAGCCGACGATCACGACTTTCTTGCCTTTTAAATAATCGCAGCCGGTGGCGAATTCTTCGCGCGCCATGAAGCGGCATTTGCCGAGTTGTTCGATCTGACGGCGAAACGGCAGGCTGTTGAAATAATTCTGACCCATGATGGGACTCCTCTGGGGTGTGGTGATGGACCCGTGCGTGGCGACTTTAACTACCATCGCTCAATTGCTGGGTGGCTAAAAATACGCCAATTTCGGTATTGCGTAAAATGATATATTCGCCATACAGTGTTGCGAATATCGCAACGTCGACTTGGAATATAAATTGGACACGCGCGAACTCGAGCTTTTTCTCAGCCTGGCGGAGACGCTGCACTTCGGCCAAGCCAGCGAGCGCATGCATTTGAGTGCGTCGGCGATGAGCCGCAGTATTCAGCGGATGGAAGATGAGCTCGGCCAGAAATTATTGGAGCGCGATAAGCGCAGTGTGCGGTTGACCGCTGCCGGCGAAGAGTTGCAACGTTTTGCGCAGGAGCATTTGCTGCAGTGGCGCGGCTTGGTCGATCGCATGCAGCCGCATCAGCAAACGCTGCGCGGCGAGATTAGTCTTTATTGTTCCGTCACTGCTGTATATAGCCTGCTGTCGCAACTGCTATCGAGCTTCAGGAATCGCTATCCGGCTATTGAAATAAAACTTCATACCGGCGATCAGGCCGATGCAATCGATCGCGCATTAAATGGCTATGAGGATTTGGCTATCGCTGCGCTGCCGGAAAAGTTGCCGAAAAAGCTGCGCACGCAAACGCTCGCCGAATCGCCGCTGGTGTTTATCGCGCCATCGTTTAGCTGTGCGGTAAGTGCGTTACTTGAGCCGGCATCTTCTATCGATTGGGCGCAAGTGCCGTTAATTTTGTCGGAGCGCGGCTTGGCGCGGCAGCGTGTCGATGCCTGGTGCCGGGCTCGTTCGCTCAAGCCGAATATTTATGCCCAGGTCAGTGGACACGAAGCGATTGTGTCGATGGTTGGTTTGGGTTTGGGTGTCGGCGTGGTGCCGGAGTTGGTGCTGGCAAATAGTCCGCAGCGCGATACGATTCGAATTATCGATGTGTCGCCGCCACTGGCTCCTTTCGTTGTAGGGCTGTGCGCGACTGCGCAGCGTTTGGAAAATCCATTGGTGCGCGCATTCTGGGAGACGGCGGATGCGTCGTACCCTTCGACTATTTAATTTATGATGGCGCTCTGCCAACCAGGTAATAAGACGATGACTGACGAACACAATAAGCCGCAAGAGCCGATCCATTACGAAAACCTTCTTCCGATTGATGACCACGAAGAAGAGGTGTCGGTTGATGGGCGTCCGGAGCGCCGCCGCGGTATCTATCTATTGCCTAACCTGTTTACTACCGGCGCTTTATTTTCAGGTTTTTACGCCATAGTTTCCGGTATGCATGGAAAATTCGAGATCGCGGCGATCGCGATTTTCATCGCGATGATTTTCGATGGGCTAGACGGACGCGTGGCGCGATTGACCAATACGCAAAGTAAGTTCGGCGCGGAATACGACAGTCTGTCCGATATGGTTTCATTCGGCGTCGCCCCAGCGTTGGTCGCCTTTAGTTGGGCCTTAAATGGCTTGGGTCGATTCGGCTGGGCAGTCGCCTTCATATATGTGGCGTGTGCGGCATTGCGTTTGGCTCGGTTTAATACGCAAATCGATACTGCTGATAGTAACTATTTCTCAGGTCTCGCCAGTCCGGCGGCGGCGGCAGTAGTCGCCGGATTGATCTGGGTCTGCGCCGAAGAAGGTTGGGTCGGTGACAATTTGCCGGGCGCTTTGATGTTCTTTGCTGCGTGTTTAACGGCGGGCGCAGGTTTTCTCATGATTTCCAGTATCAAATATCACAGTTTCAAGGGATTGAATTTACGCGGACGGGTGCCGTTTGTAGTGATGCTCGCCGTAATTGTGGCCTTTGGAATCTTCATGGTTGGCGAGGAGCGCGCGCTGCTGCTGGGTTTTTTGCTGTACGCGCTGTCGGGGCCGGCTGCAATTTTCTACAAGAAAGTCAGAATTTGAATCAGGGTTATGGTTAAAAACAGTTTTCATTTCTTAACTGACAAGAATATTGGCTAGTTAAGTTGGGTGAGGCTCGGCACGAGCCAAGAGTTTTATCCTTTCCGGTGAGCGTTATTTGATTGTTTTGAATAAAAAAACATCATTGTGTCGATTAAATAATCGACATTGAAAATTGTTGTTTTTAATCGTTGACGCACGTTTTGATATCCCTATAATGCGGCCCTCGTTGAGGCGTCGGCCGATACGAAAAGCGGTCGGTAAAAGAAGTTGAAAATACCGGTTGCGAAGTGAGGCAGGTGCCAATATA
>JAQGNY010000051.1 GCA_028293825.1 Verrucomicrobiaceae bacterium | reverse complement strand
CAAAATTTGATCGGGCGCGCACGTGCTTTTTGCTCTTTACGCTCACCCCCCCCCCCCCCCCCACACCACAGGAGCAAACAGAATGCTTGGAATACTCACCGATCCAGAAATTCAGGAGTTAACCCGGTGGAAGCGCAGGGATAAACAGATTATTGAGCTCCGGAAAATGGGCGTTAGATTTCTTGTACGGTCAGATGGGTCGATCGCGGTTGCCCGAGCTCATATCGAAAGCTTGCTCGGCGTGAACTCGAAGCAAGTGCCAAGGGAGCCACAACTGCGATTTTGACTTCGAGGACTAGGGACAGGGATGTGATTCTTGCGGTTGCGCCTTTATTCTCCATATCAAATAAAAACCGATATGTTGTTGTCGAAACGAATTGCTGATTCAAATTTTTATCGAGTCGTCACTGAATGTGCCGGGAGTGAGTTAATAGGTGAACCATCTCTTCCCAGTCTCGAAACATGAGATGTTGTGTAAACTCACTGACCATCTACATGACAAAAAGTCTAAATAAAAACTAAGGACAGGGCAAATATGCGACTGAATGGCTGGCAGCGCTTTGGGATTTTTCTTTCCATTGTCTGGGTGATTAGTGCTGTATTCCACCAGCACAATGAGGATTTCGCCCAAGCACAGAGTTTTGCATCTCTGGCATTTAAGGCTTGTGCTAACAGCAAGTATTTGGACCGCAGTCCAGACTTATCGCAGTGCGAAAGCGAAAAGACCGGCAATATTAATGTCTTTATGAAAGACGATGTCGGTAATGCGTTATTGATCGCGCTGCTGCCGCTGCCTTTCGCATGGATTGCGGCCTATGTGATAGAAGGACTTAGTCGCGCACTTATTATCGGATTACCAGTAGTCCTACCGTGGCGATTGATGTCGCGACCAAGGAAGGCTTTTGTTCTTTCAGGGATGCTGCTCAGTGGAATTGCATCCTTATTTGGGCTTCTGTCACTACTTAATTTCTATACCGATACATTCACGCCGGTTGTGTTGTCACCCTTTAGAGATGTGATCGATTTTAACGATGACACGGTGGTTGCTGAAGGGACATGGACGCGTGAGGGTTCATTAGGTAGCGGTTCGAAAATGGACTACCCGCTGCAAACGTCAAAAATAACCTGCACAAAATCGGATCAGCACTGCGTCGAATCACGTGCCGCCGTATCGGGTAACTTGCTCTCAGTTAATCAAATAGATTACGAAATTGATTCATGGTCACCAACAATTATCGTTTTCTCTAACGAGACATTGTGCGCTCGCGAAACCTTCACCATCGATCGTAAGACCAAAGCTGTTAACGGTATTGGCAGATGGCTGATCACGAACGATAAGTTTTGTCTCATGGGCTCCACAGCTCATATGTCAGAAAGCAGTTGGGAGTTTCACCTGGAAGAGGGGTTCAAGATTTACTGGGCTGAGCGTCAAAAATCCCGCCCAGCGCCACTGAGGATTATTCAGGCATTTTTCGGAAATTGAACTTGCGGTCCACGGCGACCAAGTATAAAACGCTCCTGATATAACAGGAGAAAACAGGCCGTCTACAATGGCCGCGCGCCGGCAAACGTCGGTCTTAATCCGTTATCAAACAGTCGACCGTAATGCTTCCGTCAAACTTAACCCAGTCTAGCTCGCTTATTAGGTGACTGGTTGTTACGCGTAGTGATGTGGATAAAATCTTGCCCGCTTGCGCGTACTGGGCAACAAGCATGTTATCTCTCACGCGTACGCGTGTATTGCTCCAGTAATTCACGTCTCTATCAGGCGCTTTTAAAAGCGGTTCTAAGCGTGTGCTATTACCGTCATTGCCACGGCTCCAATTCCGCGACGCGATCACGGTCGGACTTCCGCTCAAGAAAGGCAAGATACTCAACTTTCGAAATCCCCATGGATCGAAACCGGTAATGCGCTTGCCGTTGATGTAAAACTGTTAAACCGCAACCGCCGTCTGTGCGACCAATACGTGCGCGCGATGCTCCAGCTTTGCAAATCTATTTTTACCTGTTTTTGATTCACTACTTTCCAGCAGTTTGCTGATTGCCCAAAATGCACTCGCGGCAAACCTCAAAACGACGGAAACCATACAAATCAATACCGGGCCTCGCGTAGTGACCCCGGATAAATCTTGTCGATCGAGCGCCAGCTGCACTGACCACCAATGCGACCTCGCGATTATTTCAAACAGTCCAGGCCGACAAATAAAACATCACCCCCTTGGTAATATATAAAGGTCTTCAGTTTCTGAAGCCATGAGAGCGACGAAAGACGTCATATGGCTTCAGTTTCTGCAGCCACAGCATCACGGTTCACCATGCTTTTTCCCTTTATGGCTGTAGTTTCTAAAGCCAATGGCTTCAGTTTCTACAGTGGGCATTTTGATAATTTCGGCGGTAAACCGACGCAGCGGTAGCGACGTTGGCAATATTTCGAGATTCTTGCCCGGGCAGTCGTCGACGGCCTGCCATGTCAACGCGTACAACGCACAAAGCCTACCCGGGTTCATAAAGCGGCCCTCACGTGTGCGCACGAGAAAACTTAGTTGAAGTAATTTATGCAGCGCTTTGTTCAGCGTTGGTTCGGAATTAAAGCCGCGCTTTTGCATTAGTGTCCATGCTGCTGAGAGGTCGCCGTTGTTGTGGCCGTTATACTGTCTCGCCATTTCTAGCAGCAGGCGAATCGCATTCGGAGGCAGTGCGATAAAGTCCTGGTGCAACATCACGGCATGAGGAATGCCGGCATATCTGCCGGCTTCGCTGCGCCCCTTAACTCGAACACGATTGCGGGCCATCCTTAGCCCCCCAGTGGTTTAACGAAAATATCCGGCTCTGAGTAATCTGGATCGCCGGCTTCGCCCGCACCGCTTAAAACGCGTTCTATCGCGTCCTGCGCAGTTTCGGCTTCCACTGTGTAAGGCGTTTCAGTTTTAGTGACTACGCACCCGGTGAAGCGTTTCATGCCGCACCTCGCCATTTGCCTGTAAGCAGCACGTAGCGCGCGACGCTGTGTTTATTGCCTTGGGCATTGGTGTCGTGCGTCCATGCTCGCTCGATGTTGTAGCCAAACATCCAACGCAGCTCATGCACGCGCGCCGCCGGCATCATCACATCGAACTTTTCGCGTAACTCAATTGTGGTCAATCCATTTAGCGATTCGCGCAGCGCATCGATTACGCATTGCCGCTGGGCCGCGAGAGAATTATTATTTGCGCCACTACGTTTGCGGCTGCTTCCTTCGGGGGTGGCCGTTTTTGTTTTCATGGCTTCCCCCTCACGCTGCACGCGGACCGCTGTCGCGTTCTGCAATGCGATCAGTGATCCATTGGTTAATTTCAGATAACAGCCAACCGCTGGCGCGACCGCCTGGAACAAGTTTCAACGGTTTCGGAAATCGCCCCTGTGCAGCGAGTGCGTGAACATGCGCGCGGCAGAGGCCGGTTTTCTGGTGCACTTCATCGAAGCGCAAAACGCAGTCGCCGGAAATTATTTGAGGGGAGTTAGTGGGAGTGGTGCCGATTAATTGCGGCGTAATATTGAAGGGTTGCTTGGTAGCCATACGTCTCTTGCCTCCGTGGGCAGTAGTGGATGTATAGCTATTGCAACGGAAATTTAGCCGCGCGTTTCATATTGGGGCCGATTAAAACCCCAATGGGACTTATTTATCCAGTTTCGATTGGGTCGCCATCTTCAAAAACTTAACAACAGTTTCAGGGCTTGATGGCAGATCAATGCCCGCGCGCGCCGCCTCAGCTCGCAAGACTTCATCTGCCGCATATGGTGAAGAAATATCGAGCTTGGCCATTGATGCTAGCACTGCAATTATTTGAGAAATGCTCCGCTTCTCGCTGACGTGAATTGGCTTTTCTAACTTAGTTAAATCAACGCAGTTCTCACCATTAACCTTCGCCACAAAATCAATTAAGTCAGTGTATTTAATATTTAAATCTAAGCCAGGACGCTCATACCGCCTCGCATTGCTAAACTTGTAACATTGGTACGCCAACCCGTCATCACCTATCAAAATAGGGCCAAATGGGGTTCGCTCATGGTCATCTCCCACTCCGTAAAACTCACCCTCGTCAAATATATTAGGTTGATCCAATGAAAGGTCTAGAGAAGGGTATTTCAGATAATAGAACCCATCGAAATATTTGTCTGGCTCGTCCTTAGTCGAAGGATGCGGCATCGGAGTACCTAGCTT
This sequence comes from Verrucomicrobiaceae bacterium, assembly GCA_028293825.1. Lineage (GTDB taxonomy): Bacteria > Pseudomonadota > Gammaproteobacteria > Pseudomonadales > CAMLJR01 > CAMLJR01. The sequence continues at coordinate 28,484 of JAQGNY010000051.1, read as the reverse complement.
GTGTTTGTAGATAAAGCCAGCCAACCCATCCGCATAAACTGAAAGTCGAACATGTCCATTTGCGGCAAAATATATAATCTCATCGACAGTAATCTGCTCGCCAATTAGGTCAGATATTCGTCGGGATGCCTCCTCTAAATCCACACACGCTTTGAACTTTAAAAGCTTACTCATGGCCACACACTCTTGCGCGCCCCTTAAATTAGATCGCAGCGCCAGGCCGGAAGGGTGCCGGCTTTTCTCCCCGTCGGGATACACGCTGCAAATTTTTAAATTAAATTTTCTTTTACGAACTCATTCACCAAAGTGTTCGCGATACTCATGGCCGCCGCTGAAATGTCGCTGGCGCTGATTACCCCGCTGACTGGCGCCCGCCCTACCAGCGCCTGCATTGCCAGCTTCGCGCACTCTATTCGTTCAGCTTGTATGCGTTCATAAGATTGGCGCCCGCCAGGGGTGCTAGTGAGCACGGTTACAGCCAGCGCTTGTTTGAACTTTTTAAAATGATCTTCTTCGATCTTAGTGAGTTGCCTTGCGGTTGCCACGTCAAGCCCTCCCAATCTGCGGTACATGGGTAGGTAAGCGTCCGCGTCCGCGCTGCTTGACCGGCCCAGATGCCGCACCGGGTAAAAACGACACCGAGGCTAGAGGTGGATCGGAAAGACAGTTTTCGTAATAGGATTGCGTGGGGGGGGTCGACCCCTTCATGTCTACGAAATAAATCCAACCTGTGCGGCGGTTATCTCCGATGTGCCATTCAATCTTAGTTACTTCCCCTAAACCCTTAGTGGAAAAACTTGATACCGCAACCGTTTGGCCTACATTAAAAGCTGGCGGCGTTGCTTCCCATTGTTTCCCAAAATCGATTTCTAAACCCATCGCATCGATAATTGCTTTATCTATAAATTTTTTCGGAAGCTGTCTAAAAATGTGGATCAGATAGTTTTCTACCGCATTCAAATTTACAGTGTGTGCTCGTTTCGATCGTACCGATTGAGGAAGAAAAGTACATGTACTGTACGGCGGCTCCCAATGATTTTGATTTCGTGTAATCTCAACTTCATATCCCCGAGCATCAATCGTGGTCAATCTTTGTTTGTTGGCCCCCAGCTCTCCGGGATATAGTTTTCCCCAACCAATACCGCAGGCTTGAAGCTGCTCTTTGGTCCCGTGACGCGTTTCGTACATGCTACCGATCTCTTCCCTCATCCTCGTGCTCACATCATATGACTCGCGAGCCTTTCCCTTTTTGACCTCAAATTTATTTCCCCTGCGAACTATGCTCAGGTAATCCTGATCGTAGGGGTGATTCGAGCCCCTTTTTACGAGCACCCCTTTGTAATAGGTTGCACTGGCTTTGTTATTACCGGGCTCTCCTGGTAGCAAAGCGCGCTCCAGAACGCCGGCAGCAATTAGACCATCAGCAGTACCAGTCCAAGTTTCAAACCAGTCCCCGACCTCATGCTGTAGTTTGTTCGTGATACCCTTTTCTGTAGCCATGATATTCACCTCTTCGACAGGTGGTTTGTGGTAAGGCGGGGTGAATGTTGGCGCATTCACTTCCGCCGTTTTTGCCCGAAGCCTTCGGGCGCGGTTTTACTCTAAGCCGAACATTTCAGCTCATGTGACTTTATAAATAATCGGAGCGCTCAATATTTTTCGGTGACGGAGCCGACGGCGAGAAGGTTTCGCGGATGCGCTCGCCGTTCCATGTGAATCGGATGATGATTCGATCACCTTCGACTGTGATTCCAGCTGGGCGCGAGCTTGGTTTGCGACCCATGAGTTCCAACCATTCAAGCTAAGCAAAATATTGCCGCCGACCTTAATCCAAACAATTCCTTCCGGCAGCTGCCCGCGCTGCTTTTTACTTTCGATTGCTCGAACCGAAAAACCTACTCGGGGAGCAAATGCTTTCAGGCTTACCCAATCATCAGATGTTGCTTGCTCGTTCATACATCCCTCCTGCGTAACCTCATCGATGTAAGTCAGTACAGCTCGCTGGCGATTACATTGTTCGCGCGAACGAATTTCACCCCCGCTGAAAATCCACAGGAATGACGTTACTGCTCGTTTCCAGTTGCTCCAATCGATCGGCCCACCATTGCATCATGTCGCGACGCTGATCGATGTATTGCGCATGGTTGTATGTGGCTCTGATTTCGTCGTTATCGCCATGTGCTAGCTGCCGCTCGATCCAATCTTTGTTGTAACCCTTGCCGTTCAATTCTGTACTGAGCATGTGACGAAAGCCGTGCCCCGTTTGCCGACCTTTGTAACCGAGGTCACCTAGGCATTTATTAATCGTGTTTTCACTCATGGGGCGCTTGGGATCGTTGCGGCCGGCGAACACTAAATCGAAACGACCGGTAAGCAATTCCAGATCACGCAGGATGGCCACCGCCTGTTTGGGGAGCGGGACCACGTGTGCGCGGCGCATCTTCATGCGGTCGGCCGGAATGGTCCACAGCGCGTTATCGAGATCGAACTCACTCCACGGCGCCGCACGCAGTTCACCGGGGCGCACCGCGGTGAGCATTAGCAGCCGCACAGCGCATTTGGTAAGGAAGTTGCCCTTGTAGTTGGCCACGGCGTCCAATAACGCGGGCAGCTCGGCTGGGGGTACGAATGGATGATGCCGTACCCTCGGCCCGGCAGCGGCCACGATGTCGAGATCCGTCGCGGGGTTGTATTGAATCAATCCCTTTGCCAAGGCGTAGCGAAATATCTGGTTGAGCCATTGCCGGCACTTCTTCGCCACGTCGAAGGTTTCGCGCTTTTCGATACTACGAATGAAATCCACTAACTCGGGACGGGTGATCTTCGCGACCGGCCTGGTGCCGAGCACTGGAATTAGTGCGTTTTTCAAATAGAGATTGGCTTTGTACGCAGTCGACTTGGCCCAGCGCGGCGAGTTGTAAGCGAGCCATTCAGTCGCCAGGCCATCAAATGTGTTGCCATCAGCTAGGGCTCGCGCACGCCCCTGCTCCTTGCGGTCATGAACGGGGTCGGTGCCGATGGCAATCAGCTTGCGCGCCTTGTCGCGTTCGATGCGCGCGTCACTGAGACTAATCTCGGGGTATGACCCGATTGCGTAGAGCTTCTCTTTCCCTGCGATCCGGTACTTCAATCGCCATAGCTTCGAGCCACCCGGACGGACATCCAGATATAACCCTTGGCTGTCACTCAGCTTGTACGGCTTTTCCTTGGGCTTCGCTTGTCTGACGGCGGTATCGGTGAGCGCCATGGGGTACGGTTTCCGTTCCAAACTCAGGTGCCACCAAACGTACCCCCAAACTATGCCGGCTGTAAATAGACGGCTCTGGACGTAGCTAGAGCGTAAACGCTGATTTGGCGCGGGTTTCAGGGGGTGTAGTGGACATTACTGGATGGCTTTGGAACAAGAGATGGTGCCCAGAGACGGAATCGAACCGCCGACACGAGGATTTTCAATCCTCTGCTCTACCGACTGAGCTATCTGGGCTAGGTGAAATCTGCGCCGAGCTGGCGCGAGAGGCGCGTATTAAACCGTTCCGATCGCGCTTAGTCAACGTCGAGTTAGCTATTTTTGCGCGGGGGGCACATATCCATCCGCTTTGGCGAAATCTTCACCAGCAAAATACTTGTCCATTTCAGCCTGCAAAAACTTACGCGTGTTCGGATCCATCAAACTCAAACGGCGCTCGTTGATCAATTGCGTCTGATGCTCCTGCCATTCCTGCCAGGCTTGTTTGGAAATATTCTCGAAAATATCCACGCCTTTCGGCCCCGGATAAGGCGGGGCAACCAGGCCTTCCATTTCGCGCTGATATTTTTTGCAGAAAACCATTCGCGCCATTGCGACGATACCTCTCAGTCTTTTAAGCCCGGCTGATCAGGCGAGTTTTTCCAGCAACTTCGCGACCGGTGCCGCCAAGCCGACCGCCGCCGGAGCGCGGAGGTTATACCAAAGGTGACGCTCGGGTTCCATTACTGTCGGCGGCGCGTGTTTCAGCCGCAACCGCACCGGCTCAATATCGAGATGGTAATGACTGAACGTATGCCGGTATTCGCGCCAGCGTTCGAGCAACTCGACTTCAATGCCGAGCTGATCGCTGCAATAAGCGATCGGATCGGCGCCTGCGTCGGCTTGCGGAAATATCCAAAGCCCGGACCAAATGCCGGTCGGCGGACGCTTTTCCAGCAGTAATTCCTGCGCCGAGTTGCCGATCATCAACATTTGCGTGCGCTTCACCGGCAACACTTTCGGCGGCTTTTTGCCGGGAAATTGCGCGATGGTGCCGAGCTCATGCGCCTGACAATCATCGACCAGCGGACAAATCCCGCACGCTGGCTTTGTGCGCGAGCACAGCGTTGCGCCAAGGTCCATGATCGCCTGCGTATAGTCGGCGACGCGCACTTCCGGCGTGTGCTGCTCGGCGCGTTCCCACAACTCCCGGGCGACGGAGGTTACGCCCGGATAACCGTCGACCGCATGCACGCGCGCCAGCACGCGCTTGACGTTGCCGTCCAGAATCGCGGCGCGGCGTTGAAATGCGATCGACACAATGGCGCCCGCCGTGGAGCGACCGACGCCGGGCAGCTCGCTCAGGCGCTCGACATCATTGGGAAACTCGCCGCCGAATTCGCTGCAAATAATTTGCGCCGAGCGCCGCAGATTGCGCGCGCGACTGTAATAGCCGAGACCGGTCCACAGATGCATAACTGCATCCTCGCTCGCCGCCGCTAAATCTTGCACGGTCGGCAATGCCTGCATAAAGCGGTGGTAATACGGAATCACAGTCTGCACCTGCGTTTGCTGCAGCATGATTTCCGAAACCCACACGCGGTACGGCGAAATATCCTGCTGCCACGGCAGATTCTTGCGGCCATTGCGATCGAACCACTCCAACAAACGCGGCGCGATGGTCATGTCAGAACTCAATGCAGCCATACCCAGCCCGAATCGTCACGCTTGAAATTCAATGACTGCCACAGGCCCGACAATTCCTCGCCACCCACAACGTGCAAACGCGAAATCTGCAGCTGCGTCGCGTGGCTCTGCAAAAGCTGGAGTAATTGACGCGCGGTGCCGCGACGGCGCGTCAAAGCGCGCACGCATAAATGCTCGATGCGGCCGTTATTGGTCAGCCATAACGCGCCGAGCAAGCGGCCATTGAAGCGGCCGGCGATCAGCATCGCACCGGTTTCGCGCTGCATATCGAGCCAATTTTCGAACGAGCTGGTCGGCGGCACCGGATAATCCGCGTAGATTTTTTCCAGATCGGCGAGGTCGGCGGCGTCCGGGCGATTAATTACTTCAAGCGAGACAGGCATGGTTAGCAGGTAAATCCGAAGTGAGTTCTTTATAATACCGATTTACCCCTCTGGAGAGCGACATGGCTGCGCGCCAAGCCACCGTCACCCGCGACACCCTCGAAACCCAAATTACCGCGAGCATCAATCTCGATGGCAACGGTCAGTCGCAACTCGCGACCGGCGTGCCGTTTCTGGATCATATGCTCGACCAAGTTGCGCGCCACGGCCTGATCGATCTCACCATCACCGCGAAAGGCGATCTGCATATCGACGATCACCACACCGTTGAAGATGTCGGCATCACGCTCGGCCAGGCGTTCGCGCAGGCGGTCGGCGACAAAAAAGGCATGAACCGTTACGGCCATTCCTACGTGCCGCTCGATGAAGCTTTGTCGCGCGTCGTGATCGACTTCTCCGGCCGCCCTGGTTTGGAGTTGCACGTTCCCTTCACGCGCGGGCGTATCGGTAATTTCGATGTCGATTTGTTCGGCGAATTTTTTCGCGGCTTCGTCAATCACGCCAAGGTCACGCTGCATATCGACAACCTGCGCGGCGTAAACAGCCATCACCAAGCCGAAACCGTGTTCAAGGCATTCGGCCGCGCGTTGCGGATGGCGTGCATGCTCGATGAACGCATGACCGGCGTGATGCCGTCGACCAAAGGCTCGCTTTAATTGAAGATAAAGAGCCAAAAGGTAGAACGTCAGAAGGCCGATCACCAATGAGCAGCGTGGCAGTAATCGATTACGGCATGGGCAACCTGCATTCGGTGGCGAGCGCGCTGCGCAAGATCGACCCAGCCGCCAGGGTGACCATCACCAGCGATGCGGCGGAAATTCTCGCCGCTGACCGCGTGATATTTCCCGGTGTCGGCGCGATTCGCGATTGCATGGCGGAAATCCTGCGACTCGGCATCGACCGCGTGGTGCGCGATGTCATCGCCAGTCGCAAACCGCTGCTGGCTATTTGCGTCGGCATGCAGGCACTGATGCAGTTCAGCGAGGAAAACGACGGGGTCGAATGCCTGTCGATTCTGCCCGGCCGCGTGAATTTTTTCGGAGATGCATTGCAAGATGAGCACGGCGCCAAATTGAAAGTGCCGCACATGGGCTGGAATCAGGTGCAGCAAACGACGGCGCATCCGCTGTGGCAAAACATCGCACAGGACAGCCGCTTTTACTTCGTGCACAGCTATTACGTGCAGTGCGAACAGTCCGAGCTGATCGCGGCGACTGCGCAGTACGGTGTTGACATCAATGCCGCGCTGGCGCGCGATAATTTGTTCGCGGTGCAGTTTCACCCGGAAAAAAGCAGCGATGCCGGCCTGCAATTACTGACCAACTTCTTGCACTGGAACGGGCGCACCTCTTAGCTTGATCAAAAGCGCGTCGTTCAATTTAGGTAATTCTTCCATGCTAGTAATTCCCGCAATCGATTTGAAAGACGGCAAATGCGTGCGCCTGCGCCAAGGCCTGATGGACGACTCCACCGTGTACGGCGATGACCCGGTATCGATGGCGCAACGCTGGGTTGACGCCGGCGCCCGCCGCTTGCACTTGGTCGATCTAAACGGCGCATTCGCCGGCACCCCCGTTAATGGCGAGGCTGTCACCGCTATCGCGAAGAAATTTCCGCAATTGCCGATTCAGATCGGCGGCGGCATTCGCAGCATTGAGACCATCGAGCACTACCTGAGCGCCGGCGTCAGCTACGTCATCATCGGCACCAAGGCTGTAAAAGAGCCCGAATTCATTGCCGAAGTCTGCGCCAAATTTCCCGGCCATATTATTGTCGGGCTCGATGCGAAAGACGGACTGGTCGCCACCGACGGCTGGGCCGAAGTGTCGACCACGAAGGCGACAGACCTCGCCAAACGTTTCGAGCAGGATGGCGTGTCGGCGATCGTTTACACCGACATCAGCCGCGACGGCATGATGCAGGGCGTGAATTGGGAAGCGACCGTCGCGCTGGCGCAGGCCTCGACGATTCCCGTCATCGCGTCCGGCGGCGTCACCAACATGCAGGATATTCATGCGCTGAAAGCGGTCGCCAGCAAAGGCATTCTCGGCGCGATCACCGGCCGCGCCATTTACGAAGGCTCGCTCGATCTGCGCGAAGCGCAACATTACTGCGATCAGTAACCCGGTAAATCACCACGCCACGACTTTTGGATTTGTCATGACCAGCATCGGCACGCCGCTCTCCGCCACCGCAAAGAAAATCATGCTGCTCGGCTGCGGCGAACTCGGCAAGGAAGTAGCGCTGGAAGCGCAGCGCTTCGGCATCGAGATCATCGCTGTCGATCGCTACGCCAATGCGCCGGCAATGCAGATTGCGCATCGCAGCCATGTTATTTCGATGCTCGACGGCGCGGCGCTGCGGGCACTGGTCGAGCTGGAGCAGCCAGACCTGATCGTTCCCGAAATCGAAGCGATCGCCACCGACACCTTGTTAGAGCTGGAGAGCGAGGGCTTTCGCGTGATTCCCACCGCGCGCGCCGCGCACCTGACGATGAACCGCGAAGGCATTCGCCGTCTCGCCGCCGAAGAATTGAAATTGCCAACATCGCCGTATCGCTTCGCCGCGACAGAGGCCGAATTTCGCGACGCGATTGCGACCATCGGTTTGCCCTGTGTGGTCAAGCCGGTAATGAGCTCGTCGGGCAAAGGTCAGTCGCTGATTAAAACTGCGGACTCCATAGAAGCGGCCTGGCGGTATGCGCAGGAAGGCGGACGCGCCGGCGCGGGCCGCGTAATCGTCGAGGGCTTTGTCGCATTCGATTACGAAATCACGCTGCTGACCGCGCGCACCGCCAATGACACGGTGTTTTGCGATCCAATCGGGCATCTACAAATCGACGGCGATTACCGCGAATCGTGGCAGCCGCAGCCGATGTCCGCGCTCGCGCTGCAACGCGCCAAAGATATCGCCCGCGCCATAACCGATGCGTTAGGCGGCGCCGGCCTGTTCGGCGTTGAATTATTTGTGCGCGGCGACGAGGTGATTTTCAGCGAGGTGTCACCGCGTCCGCACGACACCGGCTTGGTGACGCTGATCTCCCAGGATTTATCCGAATTCGCGCTGCATGCGCGCGCGATCCTCGGTCTGCCAATTCCATCGCTACACCAGCTCGGCCCCTCAGCATCGTGCGCACTGCTGGCCAGCGGTAATTCACAGCGCGTGCAATTTCACAATATCGAAGTGGCTCTGCAGCAACCGGATACGGCGCTGCGCCTGTTCGGCAAACCTGAAGTGCAAGGCCAGCGCCGTATGGGCGTCGGCTTGGCGCGCGCTGATTCCATCGACGCAGCGCGCGCCAAAGCGCGCGCGGTGGTCGCCGCCATTCAAGTGGAGCTTTGATCGTGGGTCTCGCCAAACGCATTATTCCGTGCCTCGATGTCGACAACGGCCGCGTCGTCAAAGGCGTGAAATTTCTCGATATTCGCGATGCCGGCGATCCGGTTGAAATCGCCAAGCGCTACAACGATCAGGGCGCGGACGAAATTACCTTTCTCGATATCACCGCGACGCACGAAAACCGCGACACCACAGCGAACACCGTGGAAAAGATCGCCGAGCAAGTGTTTATTCCGCTCACCGTCGGCGGCGGTATTCGCACGGTGCACGATATTCGGCGCATGCTGAATGCGGGCGCCGACAAGGTCAGTATCAACAGCGCGGCGATCGCCAACCCCGATTTTGTGCGCGAGGCCGCCGAGCATTTCGGCTCGCAGTGCATCGTTGTTGCAATTGATCTGAAACGCGTCAGCGCTGACAACGAAGCACCGCGCTGGGAGATTTTTACGCATGGCGGACGCCGCGCTACTGGCATCGACGCCGTCGAATTCGCCATCCAAATGGTCGCGAACGGAGCGGGGGAATTGCTGCTGACCAGCATGGATCGCGATGGCACCAAGTCGGGATTCGATCTTGCCGCCACGCGCGCGATTAGCGATGCAGTGCCGGTGCCGGTAATCGCCTCAGGCGGCGTCGGCAATCTTGATCATCTGGTGGCTGGCGTAAAAGAGGGCGGTGCGGATGCGGTGCTGGCGGCGAGTATTTTTCACTTCGGGCAATTCACTGTGCCCCAAGCCAAACGTTACATGGCGGAGCACGGCATTGAAGTCCGGCTTTAGTCGAACTGACTAAGCTGCGGACTAATAAATCTTTAGTGAGTGAGAGCTGCGTATAAACGGGAAAGGGTTTTCGGTTCGGCCAGGATCATAAACTCAATAAAATCATACAAGCCTTGCTCGGCTTCATTACGATTATCGAAAGGTCCCATCGGCGCGCCTTCGCGCGTTTTAAAATACCAATCACCACTGACGACGAAGAAACGATTATCGCGTTTCGGTACGCCGCCGTTCTCTCCAGCCCGATTGAGATTCATTGCCATGGCCCGTTGACTCGTGGTTGATTGATATAACCGAATACGACCAGATTTTACGCACATTTATCCATTTGTACATACCAAAAAAACCCCAAAACGCCAAAGGCTTGGCTAACGCAGACAGTCAAAAATGTGAGCTGGCGCACATGACGATGTACTGCCGCAAAAACGGGCCAGCCAGCCATTTTTTTGGCGATTTATGGATTTACCTCCTGTGCAGCGACCGCATTATCCTTCAGTTGCGTGAGCCCAAAAACGTTCAGACCTTTGAGCAAATTAACTGCTTCGTAGAGCTGATTGTCGCTGGTCGATACTTTGTCCTGCGGCTCTTCCTTGCGAATCTTACTGTTGCTTTCCTTGCCGTCGCCGTTGCGCAGATGGCCTTCGAGATCGGCCTCAGTAATGTTGTCGCCGCGCGGCAACGCTTCGATCTTGGCGCGTTCGACATTCACGTCAGGCACGATGCCATGCGCCTGAATGGAACGGCCATTGGGTGTGAAGTAGCGCGCGGTGGTGATTTTGATCGCGCTGGTTTCCGATAGCGGCATGACGGTTTGCACTGAGCCTTTACCAAAACTCTCGGTGCCCATGATTACCGCGCGTTTATGATCCTGCAATGCACCGGCGACAATTTCCGAAGCGGATGCCGACCCACCGTTAATCAACACCACCATTGGCACGCCTTCGGCAATATCGTCTGGCGTAGCGCGAAACTGGGATTTGGAATTCGGTAGCCGCCCTTCGGTATAAACGATCAAGCCGTCTTTAATAAACGCATCCGATACATCTACCGCCGCTTGCAGTACGCCGCCCGGGTTGTTGCGTAAATCCAGCACAAACCCCTTCAACACTTTATTTTCTTTCTTCAGCTTCTCAACTGCCTTGCGCACTTCAGTGCCGGTGTTAGCCTGAAATTGCGCAACGCGAATGTAGCCATAACCGGGCTCCAGCGAGCGTCCTTTCACGCTCAGCACTTTGACCGTATCGCGTTTGAGTTTTACATCGAACGGCTGGCGTACATTTTCGCGCACGATGGTCAGCTCGATAGGACTGCCGCGCGCGCCGCGCATGGAATCGACGGCCTCGTTCAGCGTCATGCCTTTAACTGGCTTGCCATCGATTTTAATAATGAGGTCGCCCGCCTCGATGCCGGCTTTCTGCGCCGGCGAATCGTCGAGCGGGCTCACGACTTTAACGAAACCGTTTTCCATACCGACTTCAAGACCGAGCCCGCCGAATTCGCCGGTCGTATTTACCTGCAGCTCGTCGAACGATTTGGCGTCGAGATAATTCGAGTGCGGATCGAGACCGGACAACATGCCGCGAATAGCGTTTTCGAGCAGCGTTTTGTCGTCCACCTCTTCGACATAACTCTGTTTGATCTGATTGAAGACATCGGCAAACGTGCGCAGCTCATCGAGTGGCAATTTGCCCTCTTCGCTATTTTGCGGCTGCGCCGAAGCGCCCGTGGAAAAAAGTATCGCAACTGCAAGAGCACTCGTCCAACGCCGAAACTGCTTATTCATAGCTGCCCTCTGCGGCTGATCAGTAATTATTTAAAAGCGGATTGATTCTACTCTGGGTTACGCGCGCCGACACCATTCGGCCGGATCAGCAGGAACGCCCTTGTGGCGTATTTCGAAATACAGTCCAGCTTGTTGTTCGCCGCCGGTGCTGCCAACTGTTGCGATCGAGTCACCGGCTTTGACTGCATCGCCGGACGCTTTCAACAATGTTTGATTATGCGCGTAGAGGCTGAGGTAACCATCGCCGTGATCGACAATAATCAGCAGGCCGGAGCCGCGCAGCCACTCGGCAAATACAACGCGACCATTGTGAATGGCGCGCACCGTATCGCCTTCACGGGCGCTGATCGTAACGCCTTGCCAGCGCATATCGCTGCCTTCGCGCGCGCGGCCGAACTGATTCTCCTGCTTGCCTGCCACCGGCCACGGCAACTGTCCACGCAACTCGCGAAACGGTTGACCGCTTAAAACGGGCTGCAATTGCGAATGCGCAATGGCGTCGCGCTGCTTGCTTTCGCGCTCGCGCGAATCGCGTTCGATTTTTTGCAGCACTTGTTCGAGCGTAGCGCGATCACGCCCACGCTGCTTAAGCTGATCGCCTTTGCTCAAAATATTTTCGTTTAACTTGGCAAGCGTGCGCGAACGTTCGTCGCGCGCATTAACTAATTGCTGCTGCTGTTTATCGAGATCGGATTTCGCCACACGCAATTGTTCGGATTTTTGTTCGATCTGCGGCTGCAAATTATCGAGCTTGCTGAGCAGCTCGACATACGCGTCAATTTGCTCGGCGCGCGCACGATTAAAATAATCGTAGTACGCCATATTGCGACCGATCCGCGACGGATCCTCTTCATTCAACAGCGCCTTCAGCTTATTTTGTTGACCCAGTTCATAAGCTGCGCGCACCTGCAGCGCGATTTGTTCCTGCTGATTTTTTTTCGATTGCTGCAAGCTCTGGCGTTGCTGCTGCAACTTTTGTAAATCCTGTTGCTGCTGCAATAGCTGCTGCTGAATCTGCTGGATGCGTTTCTGCGTCGCCGACATATCGGTTTCGGATTTTTTCAAATCGCCCTGCAGGCGCACGCGTTCATCTTTGAATTCGCGCAGTGCCTGCTGCAATTTGCCGATTTCATTTTTTATTTGATCGAGCTGCTGCTGCGCACCGTCGTTGTCCGCCGCGTGTAATGGCACCGAAAAAAACGCAACCGCGCAGGCAGTAATTAATAAACGACGAACGGACACTGCATTCAACATCAGCGCCTTCAATGCGGTTGCGCCAGATTGTTACCCGTCATTTCGCTGGGCTGCGGAATATCCATCAACGCCAATAACGTCGGCGCCACATCGGCGAGCTTGCCGCCGCTCTGCGTCAATTTGAATGCGCGTTTGCCCACGTAAATTAACGGCACAAAATCGGTGGTGTGCTGCGTGTGTACCTGGCCGCTGTCATAGTCCATCATCTGCTCGCAGTTGCCGTGATCCGCAGTAATTAGTGCTTCGCCATCGACAGCTAAAACTGCTTCCACGATTCGCTTCAAACATTTATCGAGCGCTTCAACAGCCTGCACCGCGGCGCTGAAAATACCAGTGTGGCCGACCATATCGCCATTGGCGAAATTGCACACGATTAAATCGAATTTGCCGCTGCGAATTGCCGCTACCAGTTTGTCGGTCACTTCCGGCGCGCTCATCTCGGGCTGCAAATCGTACGTTGCTACTTGCGGCGATGGCACCAAAATTCGCTCTTCGCCGGGATAAAGATCCTCGCGTCCGCCGCTGAAGAAAAATGTCACGTGCGCGTATTTTTCGGTCTCGGCAATACGCAACTGCGTTTTATCTAATTTGGAAAGATAATCGCCGAGCGAATTAGTCATCGACTGCGACGTATACGCACAACTCACTTTAATATCGGCGGCGTACTCGGTGGTCATTACAAAATCGGCTAGCTTCGGCACACGCGTGCGCGCAAAGCCATCGAATTTCTCATCGACAAATGCACGCGTAATTTCACGGGCGCGATCGGCGCGAAAATTCATGAAGATTAATACGTCGCCGTCGTTGATTGCGGCGGTCCGCTCGCCCGCCGCTTGAATGACGGTCGCCTTAACGAACTCGTCGTTTTCGTCGCGCGCATACGCCGCCTGTAATGCAGCGACAGCGGAGTCGGCCTGAAAATCACCTTTTGCCAGCGTCATTAAATCGTAAGCGGATTGCACGCGATCCCACCGGTTATCGCGATCCATGGCGAAATAACGACCGATGACCGAGGCAATACGTCCGCACTGCAATTGCGAAAATTTTTCGCTCAACGCCTTTAACGATTTTTCCGCGCTGCGCGGCGGCGTATCGCGACCATCGAGAAATGCGTGCGCATAAACTTGTTTTGCACCGCGTTGCGCAGCTAATTCGACCAGCGCATGAATGTGATTTTCGTGACTGTGCACGCCACCCGATGACAACAATCCCATCACATGCACGGCGCGGCCAGTGGCAATGGCCTTATCAATCGCGGCGGTGTACGCGGGATTTTTAAAGAAGGTGCCTTCTTTAATATCCAGATCGATACGCGTGATGCTTTGAAAATCGACGCGCCCGGAGCCGAGCGCCATATGGCCGACTTCCGAATTGCCGAATTGGCCGTCGGGCAAGCCGACATCGAGGCCCGAACCGGAAATCAGCGTGTGCGGAGCTTCCGCCCACAACTTGTCCCAGGTCGGCTTATGCGCATGATAAATGGCGTTATCTTTAGGATCTTCGCGATAGCCCCAGCCATCGAGAATAATCAATAAGTGCGGCTTTTTAGGGGTTTCCATAGCGACTCGAAACTGCAAAACGGCGGGGCTTGGATTGTAACGTGGCGCTCAACGAATAACCATGCGCCGCCGCTGTGGCATCGTTAAGCCGCCGTGTATACTTACGCGCCGTGCTGGCGCCCCCCGCGCTGTCACACGAGCTTTATTGCAGGCGAAACACTCATGGTTCTCGAATTTCTGATCCAGCAATGGCATCTCGCTGGCGCATTGGCTGTCGCGGTTATTTTGCTGGTAGTGCATGAAGCGCGGCGCGGTGGTCCGACCATCAGCCCGCAACAATTATCGAAACTGGTCAATGAACAACAAGCCAAGGTCATCGATTTGCGCGACCCGGCCGATTATCGCAAAGGTCACATCGTCGGCGCGCTGAATATTCCGTACGCCAAAGTCGATGAGCGCTGGGACGAATTGGAAAAACTGCGCGACGAGCCGCTGATATTGGTGTGCAAGCTCGGCCAATTTTCCTCGGCCATCGGCAAGAAGCTGCTGACCAAAAAATTCCCGAAGGTATATCGCCTCGGCGGCGGTATTGCAGAGTGGCAAACCGCGCAATTACCGCTGGTTAAAAACTGAGCGCGCGCATGCCCATACTTATTTACACAACACGCAGCTGTCCTTATTGCCACGCGGCAAAACGGTTACTCGATAGCAAAAAAGTCGAGTATCGCGAAATCGCCGTCGACGGCAATCGAGAATTGCGCGCAGAGATGGAACAGCGCAGCGGCCGATACACGGTGCCGCAAATCTGGATCGGTGAATATCATGTCGGCGGTTGCGACGATTTATACGATCTGGAGCGCAATGGCGAACTCGATACTTTGCTGTCCGCCAACAATTAATAAACAACTTCAATAAAAGATCACACGAGGATTTATCGATGACCGACACCGACCAACAAGTGCCAGCCGATCAGGCTCAGCAATTTGCGCTGCAACGTATTTATATAAAAGATCTCTCGTTTGAGGTCCCGCTCGGCGCGCAAATATTTACCAAGCAGTGGCAGCCGCAAGTGCAGATCGACCTGAACACCAAGGCCGACAAAATTGCCGACGACGTTTACGAAGCGGTGCTCACTATTACCGTTACCGCCAAGATTGGCGAAGACACGGCGTTTCTTATTGAAGTACAGCAAGCCGGCGCGTTCTTTGTGAAAGGCGTCGAAGGCGAACCGCTGCGGCGCGTGCTGATGATTATGTGCCCGACGATTCTGTTCCCGTACGCGCGCGAAACTATCGATTCGCTGGCAACTCGCGGCAGCTTCCCACCGTTGATGTTGCAGCCGGTGAATTTCGAGGCGTTGTACGTGCAAGCGCAGCAACAGCAGCAGCCCGAAGCCGCGCATTAATTAATTTAATAAGCTCCGCTTCGCTCGATGCGGAGCTTATTAAATCGTTACTTTTTGCTTTTTATTTTCCGTCTTTAAATCCAGCCTGACGCCACACTTCGAACACCGCAATCGCCACTGTATTCGATAAATTCAAACTCCGACTTTCCGCGCGCATCGGCAAGCGCAATATGTGATTGCTCGGCAAGCTCTGCAATACGGTTTGCGGCAGACCGCGACTTTCAGGGCCAAACAACAACGCATCACCGTCGGCAAATTCCACTGACGTAAAATAACGCGAACCCTTCGTGCTAAAAGCAAATACGCGCTGCGGTTTTCGCACCAGCAAATAGGCATCAAGATTGTCGTGCAATTGAATTTCCGCCCACTCGCGATAATCGAGCCCGGCACGGCGCAATTTTTTATCGTCGAGCTCAAAACCCAGCGGTTTAATCAGATGTAATTGCGCACCGGTGTTGGCGCACAAACGAATTACATTGCCCGTATTCGGTGGAATTTCCGGTTCGAATAAAACCACATCTAAATTCATGGCGCGGGCCGATACACTTTGACGTTGCGAAAACCCTGCTCGACTAAATGCGCCGCGTGCAATTTGCTCATCACACCTTTATCGCAATACAGCAAATACGTTTTTTCTTTATCGAGTTGCGCAAACTTGGTTTGCAGCTCGTAAAAAGGAATTTTTTCGATCCGAATATTGCCGGCGCGCAGTGGTGTGCGCTCAGCTTGCAGCGGTGCGCGCACGTCGAGAATTACCGCGTCGAATAGCGGCGCGCTGAGAATTTCGACATCCGCGTGTTGTACGTCCTCGTTGGCGATTTCATCGATATTCATGTAACGCGCCTGCGCGATTGCAGTTGTTAACACCGACATATCGAATTTGGTTTCTTCGTGTTCGATCTTAAATAATTTTGCGCGTGTCGTCGGTTTCACGGAAATCACGCCGCAATATTCCGGCATGCGCGCGGCAAAATCTTCGGTGCCGATTTCAGCGGCCATGCGAATGATTTCGCCTTTTGCCATCGTGATCAGCGGGCGCAGCACCAGCATGTCGGTGGCGCGATCGATCACGGTCAAATTGGTCAGCGTTTGGCTCGACACCTGCGCCACGCTTTCGCCAGTGACCAATGCCTGCGCTTCCAACTCCTGCGCCACATGCGTCGCCGCGCGCAGCATCATGCGCTTGAGCACTACGCCCATTTGCGAGTCGTCGACATTTTTCAAAATTTCGGCGACCACATTTTCAAAGGGCACCGCGACAAATTTAACGCGCGATGAAGCGCCGTATTTCGACCAGATGAAATGCGCGACTTCTTTAACACCGAGCTCGTGCTCGCGCCCACCGAGATTAAAAAAACAAAAATGCGTGCGCATACCGCGACGCAGCGTCAGGTAACTCGCGACAGTTGAATCGAAGCCACCGGATAGCAGCGACACCACCGACTCCTGCGTGCCCAACGGAAAACCGCCAATGCCGGGAAAGCGCTCATTAACGATGTACAAATTCTGATCGCGGATTTCAATGCGGACCTGGACCTCGGGGTTGCGCAAATCGACGCCGCGCGCGCCGCTGTTTTCGCCGAGCAAGCCGCCGACGTCGCGCTCGACATCCAATGAGGTAAACGAATGCTGGCCGCTGCGTTTGCAGCGCACCGAAAATGTTTTGCCGCGTAACCGCTCAAGCCACAGCGCTGCCGTTTTGTCGTAAACATCAGCAAGATCGATCAGCGGGTATTCCTGCACATCGAGGAAATAGGCAATGCCCGACGTATTGCTCAGGACCTCGATAATCGCAGCGCCGACATCGGCCTCCGGCAGCTGGGTTTCAACCGTCAGCTTGTCCCATTCGCGGTCGAGCACGATATTCGGATCAATCGGCTTAAGCAGCACGCGCAAATTGTCGCGCAGCTGTTTAACCATCTGCTTGCGGACGACTCGACTCTTAATGGTGATTTCTGGAAAAAACTTAATAATGAATTTCATGAAGGCCCTTCTCGTGAGGGCGCGATTATACCCGTAGCGCTTTTGGTGTAATCCCTGGACATCGGTTTCATCAGGCACCAAAATGGAACCCGCAGCACCATAACAGCGCAAACAGCCTTGATGAAGATTCTTGACCTGCCCCAAATTCTTCCTAATTCATGCAGTTAGGTTCAAAATTTGCGTGGCATAGAGTTTGCCTCAACAGCTTCAGCTCTGCCGCAGAATCCGGTCGCTGAGTATTTTCCTGTAACAGCTTTATAATCGGCCGCCCTGGCGCTCCCGGTGGAACAGCCACGCTCAATTCGAACCCTGACCGAGGAAATCCAAAAATGTCAGAGAAAACTCTGAATTTAATCAAAGATAATGATGTTAAGTGGGTTGACCTGCGCTTTACCGATACCAAAGGTAAGGAACAGCATGTGACCTATCCGGCCAACACCGTGGACGAGAGCACTTTTGTAACTGGCAAAATGTTCGATGGCTCTTCGATCGCCGGCTGGAAAGGCATCAACGACTCCGACATGATCCTGTTGCCGGACGATTCTTCCGCCATCATGGATCCGTTCTTTGATGATCCGACCATTATTCTGCGTTGCACCGTGGTCGAGCCCGCTACCGGCCTCGGTTACGATCGCGATCCGCGCTCAGTTGGCGCCCGTGCTGAAGCGTATTTGAAAACTACCGGCATCGCCGATAGCGCTCTGTTCGGTCCAGAGCCCGAGTTCTTCATTTTTGATGACGTGAAGTGGCATGCCGATATTTCCGGCTCGGGTTATCAGATCAGCTCCAGCGAAGCCGCTTGGTCGTCGAACAAAGAGTTCGCCGAAGGCAACACCGGTCACCGTCCTGGCGTTAAAGGCGGCTATTTCCCAGTACCGCCAGTCGATTCGCTGCACGACATTCGCGCTGCCATGTGCGATGCCGGCGAATCCATGGGCCTCGTCATCGAAGTGCATCACCACGAAGTAGCAACCGCCGGCCAGTGCGAAATCGGCGTCGGTGCTAACACGCTGGTGAAGAAAGCTGACGAAGTGCAGATCCTGAAATACGCGATTCACAACGTCGCGCACGCTTACGGCAAAACCGCTACGTTCATGCCGAAACCACTCGTCGGCGACAACGGTTCGGGCATGCATGTGCACCAGTCGCTGTCCAAAAACGGTGTCAACATTTTCTCTGGCGACGCTTATGCCGGTCTGTCGGAAACCGCTCTGTTCTACATCGGCGGCATCATTAAACACGCACGCGCGTTGAATGCGATCTGTAACCCAGGCACCAACTCGTACAAGCGTTTGGTTCCAGGCTTCGAAGCACCGGTAATGCTGGCTTATTCCGCTCGCAACCGCTCCGCGTCGATTCGTATTCCGTACGTTACCAACCCGAAAGCCGCGCGTATTGAAACTCGCTTCCCGGACCCGATCGCCAACCCTTACCTGTGCTTTGCGGCACTGATGATGGCTGGTCTTGACGGCATCCAGAACAAGATTCACCCCGGCGATGCTGCCGACAAGGATCTGTACGACCTGGAACCGGAAGAAGCTGCGGAAATACCGACTGTTTCGCACAGCTTGGAAATGTCCTTGGCAGCACTCGATGCAGATCGCAGCTTTCTCACCGCCGGTGGCGTTTTCACCGACGAAATGATCGATGCTTACATCTCGCTGAAACAGGAAGAAGTACAAAAAGTGGCGATGACCACTCACCCAATTGAGTTCTCGCTTTACTACAGCTGCTAATCGGCTGAGTAAAAGAAACGGAAAAGAAAAAGCCCACCAAAAGGTGGGCTTTTTTATTCTGACTCAATTAAAAGAAACGCCATATCAGCGCCGCACAAAAATAGTGCACAACCGTAATTACATCTATCTTTAATAGTGCAGAGCGGTACTACCACCCTAGCGCTGCACTGAAACTGACACTTACCGCTTCTTTAATAGTGCGCGTGCCATAAGCCATTGCGCGTTCAAGCTGATGCCTCGGCCGTTAAATCAGCTTATGGTTTGGAAATTGCATTTTGCGGTAGGGCCACCCGAAATCCTCAAGAGTTCTCAATCCCCAATATGGCTCCGGAAACGCTGCACACACGCATTCTCGACAATTTGAAGACTGCGATTCTGTTGGTCGAGTCCGATCTCAAAGTGGGATATATCAATTCCGCCGCAGAGGCGCTGCTCGAAGTTTCCGGCAGTCGCATGCTTGGCGAACCCATCACCAGTTTATTTATCGAACAAGGCGACACCGAAGCCGGCTTGCGCGAAGCGGTGCGCGCGGGTAGTGCATACACCAAACGCGAAACCGTATTGACCCTGATCAGCGGCCAGCAAATTACAGTCGACTACGCCGTCAGCCCAGTGCTCCAGGATAACGGCCGCACCTCGCTGGTCCTCGAAGTGCAACCGCTCGACCGCATGCTGCGCATCAGCCGCGAAGAAGGCATTCTCAGCTCGCAGCAAAATACGCGAGCGCTGGTACGCGGTCTGGCTCATGAAATCAAAAACCCTCTCGGCGGTTTACGCGGTGCCGCGCAGCTATTAGCGCGCGAACTTCCTGACAACGCGCTGAAGGATTACACCAATATCATCATTGAAGAGGCCGACCGGCTGCGCAATCTGGTCGACCAAATGCTCGGCCCGCACAAAGTGCCGGACAAAAAACCGCTGAATCTACACGAAGCAATCGAGCGCGTGCGGCAGCTGCTGGAAGCGGAAACCTCCGGCAGAATTCGCTTCGTGCGCGATTACGATCCCAGCATTCCTGACCTGCTTGGCGACAAAGAACAACTGATTCAAGCCGTGTTGAACATCGTGCGCAATGCGGTCGAGGCAATCACCGGCATGGCATCGCCGCCAGAGATTCCGACCATCCTGCTGCGCACACGCACGCTGCGCCAATTTACCATCGGCACGCAGCGCCATCGGCTGGTGGCGCGTGTCGACATCATCGATAACGGCCCCGGTGTACCGACCGATATTTTCGAAACCATTTTTCTGCCGATGGTCAGCGGCCGCCCCGACGGCACCGGCCTCGGGCTGTCGATCTCGCAATCCATCATCAACCGCCACAGCGGCCTGATCGAATGCCACAGCCGCCCCGAGAACACAACTTTTTCATTGTACATACCGCTAGAACACATCCCTTGAACACGATTGCCTTGAACACAGAGAGCAGCTCGACCCATCGAGCCACGACTGAAAACGAATCGGAGCAGAGTTAATGACCAAAGCGAACACGGTATGGATTGTGGACGACGACCGCTCGATTCGCTGGGTGCTGGAAAAAGCGCTTAACCAAGCCGGCATCAAAACGCAGGCTTTCGACAGCGCCGAAGCGATCAGCCAAGAACTCTTGAACGGCCAGCCCGATGCGGTCATCAGCGACATTCGCATGCCCGGTATCGACGGCCTGGAGCTGCTCGCCCGGCTCGGCCGCGATCACCCCGGCATGCCGGTGATCATCACCACGGCGCACTCGGATTTAGATAGCGCGGTCGCGTCTTATCAGGGTGGTGCCTTCGAATACTTACCCAAGCCATTCGATATCGACGACGCCGTCGCCGTGACCAAACGCGCGCTGGCCCATGCCCGCGAGCGCAGCTTCACCCCCGAACCCGAAGCGCCGACCACAACGCCGGAAATCATCGGTGAAGCGCCGGCGATGCAGGAAGTGTTTCGCGCCATCGGCCGCCTGTCGCACTCGAATATCACCGTGCTGATCAATGGCGAATCCGGCACTGGCAAAGAATTGGTCGCGCGCGCACTGCATCGCCACAGCCCGCGTTCGAGCAAGCCGTTTATCGCGCTCAACATGGCGGCAATTCCGCGCGATTTAATGGAGTCCGAATTATTCGGCCACGAAAAAGGTGCGTTTACCGGCGCCACCCAGCAGCGTCAAGGCCGCTTCGAACAGGCCGATGGCGGCAGTTTGTTCCTTGATGAGATCGGCGACATGCCGTCGGAAACACAGACGCGTTTGCTGCGCGTACTGGCCGATGGCGAGTTCTACCGCGTCGGCGGCCACACGCCGGTGAAGGTCGACGTGCGCATCATCGCCGCCACGCACCAGAACCTCGAAAAGCTGGTGCAGGAACGCAACTTCCGCGAGGACTTGTTCCACCGCCTCAACGTCATCCGCATTCACATCCCGAAACTCGCCGACCGCCGCGAAGACATTCCGAAGCTGATGATGTATTTCTTCAAGAAAGCGTCGGAAGAATTGAACGTCGAGCCGAAAGTGTTGATGCCGGAAACCGAAGCGTTTCTGACCACGCTCGACTGGCCGGGCAACGTACGCCAGCTGGAAAATACCTGCCGCTGGATCACCGCGATGGCGCCGGGCCGCGAGGTTCACGTTGGCGATCTGCCGCCGGAAATGCTCAATCAGAATCACGAATCCGCTGCCGCTGCCGGCGGCGAATGGCAGGACAGCCTGCGCCGCTGGGCCGACCAGGAATTGGGGCTGGGACATCGCAATCTGCTCGACACCGCCGTGCCTATTTTCGAACGCATCATGATCGAAACCGCGCTCAAACATACCAGCGGGCGCCGCCGCGATGCCGCCATTCTGCTGGGCTGGGGCCGCAATACGCTGACGCGCAAAATCAAAGAGCTCGGCATGGGTGATGACGAGGCTGGCGACGAAGAGGATTAATCACACCGCTGCGCATACGGACTTTTAGCTACAGCGCAGCCGCGTGCCTATAGGCGATACTGACGCACTCCCCCCAAGCAGTGCGTCGTTGTGTCTATTCAATCGCCTCAATCAGTAACCGGTTTTCCGCGCTGGGTTATCGTACTCGGCATGTTGTCGGCGATAGCGCCGCTGTCGATCGACATGTACTTGCCGAGCTTCCCGGCCATCGCCACTGCGCTGCACACCGATATCGCCGCCGTGCAGCGCACGCTCGCCACGTTCTTCATCGGTCTCGCTGCCGGCCAATTAGTTTATGGTCCGATCAGTGATCGCTTTGGTCGAAAGCCACCGCTGTATTTTGGGCTGGCGCTGTATAGCGCCGCATCACTGCTGTGCGCATTTGCCGTAACGGTCGATGCGTTGCAATGGGGACGCCTGCTGCAGGCGCTCGGCGGCTGCACGGGTATGGTGATCGCACGCGCGGTGGTGCGCGATCGCTGCGACGCGGTGAGCTCCGCCAAAGTGATGTCGCTAATTATGCTGGTGATGGGCGTGGCGCCGATTCTGGCGCCGCTGATCGGCGGCTTTATTTTGCAAGCCTTGGGCTGGCGCGCAATCTTCGGTGTGCTCGCGGTGTTCGGCGCAATTTGTCTATTCGCGATTCATTTTAGCCTTGAGGAATCGCACGATCGCACGCACGCGGCACCGCTGCATATGGGCTTGATACTGAAAAATTACGCGGAGTTATTGCGCGACCGCCACTTTCTAACGCTGTCACTCAGCGGCGGCCTGGCCCAGGCAATGATGTTTACCTACATCACCGGATCGCCATTTGTATTAATCGAACATTACGGCATTCCGGCGCAGCATTACGGCTGGATTTTTGGTTGCAACGCGTTTGGTTTAATTGCCGCCTCGCAAATTAACGCGCGCCTGCTGCATCGTTTCTCACCACAACAATTGCTGAATTACACGTTGAGTTTCGCCGCCGCGTTGAGCTTGGCGCTGCTGCTGTTGACTGCCGCTGGCATCACCGGACTCCCATTGTTATTGCCGGCGTTATTCGGCTGCGTCGGCGTACTCGGTTTCGTCACGCCGAACAGTGTCGCGCTGGCATTGCAGCATCAGGGCAAGCGCGCGGGTGCAGCATCGGCGTTAGTCGGCATGCTGCAATTGGGCGTCGCGGCGATCGCGAGTTCCGCCCTGAGTTTATGGAACGCGCAAAACGAATTGCCGCTAACGATTGTGATGGCCTGCTGCGGCGTCGGTGCATTGGCGATGTACAAACTGGCGCCGCGCGAAATTTTAAAAAATGCGGCAGCCTGATTAGGCGAGTTAGGACGCGGTGGATTTCTGTTGCGCCGCTAACAGCGCGCGAAATTGCGCTGAGGTTTCGCGCAAATAATCTACGCTGCCGGCCGCGATTAATTTGCCTTGCTCCAGCAATAACACGTCGTCGAAACGATCCAGCAGATTGAGTCGGTGAATCGACGACACGATGCAGCTGTCGTTAAATTCCGCGAATAAATTATCGTAAACGGCGCGCTCGGTTTCCGGGTCGAGACTCGCGGTCGGCTCGTCGAGCAACAACAATCCACACTCCTGCGCCGCGATCACACCGCGCGCCAACGCCACGCGCTGACGCTGACCGCCCGACCAATTGGCACCGCGCTCAACCACTGGCGTTTCGGCGTCGCGGACGAACGCATCGGAGCGCGAGACAGTCAATGCGTTAGCAATTGCATCGGCATCCAATAATTTTGCGCGGTCCGGCAATAATAAATTTTCGCCGAGCGTGCCTTCGAAAATTTCCGACTCCTGCGGAATCAACATCGTTGTAGTACGCAACCACAGCGCGCTATCGAGCGGGGCGATAATCGCGTGCTCGTCATGCGCGAATTCCAGCGTTTGCACGACATATAAACCGGACAGAATGCGCAGCAGCGTACTTTTGCCGGAACCGCTGCCGCCGATTAACGCGTAACGCTTTCCGCGCTGTAACGTGAAATTTAATTGATCGACAGTCGGTACCGTCGCTTCGCTGTGCCGAAACGTTAAATCGCAAAACGATAATGTCGACCACACAATCGACGGCGATAATTCGTTATCGGACAGATGCGACAACTCGCTGTCGAGAATAATATCGCCGCTCGCGTAATCCGCCTGCTGGCGCGCGAAACTTTGAAAATGCGCAGCGATAGCGGTAATCACGCCGCCGGCCTGCGCGGAATATTCGTACACCATAAATAAATTGCCGATACGCAATGCCGGCGCCGCCGCGTTATTTGTTTGGGCCGCCGTTTCCGCCATGGAGGGCGCGCCATGTGCACTGAGATAAACGTACAACGCAACCAATGCGCAACTCAGCGCGACACTGAGAATATCGACGCTGCACCATTTCCATTCGTTGAGCACAATCGATTTTCGCAGCGGCTCATAAATGGTGAGCAAACGTCGCTCAATTAAATCTTTAATGCCGTGCACCATGCGCAACGCGTAAACGCTAAACACATTGCCGAGACCATCGAGCACGGCGGCGGCGTAGCGGCGTTCGGCGGCGTTTTCAGTGTGAGCGAGGTGCACCATCACGCGGTCGAAACGCACGATGATCACCGCGATAACAACGTAACCAGCCACCGCAAGCGCGCCGACCTGCGCCGAAATCAGCCACAGCGCAATCACCGGGCCGATTAGGCGCACTGCATTCTGCAAATAAATAAATTGGCTTTGCGCGAAATCGTACAGAGCGCCGCTGCATTGGCGCACGCGATGTGCGGTTTCGCCGGAATGATGTTTGGCGTGCCACGCCAATGGCAGCGATAACGCGCGGGCGATTAATGCGCCGGACAATTCGCGTCGCACTGCGAGTGCGACGTTGCGTTCGAGCACGCGACCGGGACCGTGCAACATCCAACTCAATAAGGTGGCGCTGAAAATCAGCAGCAATAAAAAACCGGCGGGACGTAAACCGTCAATGCCGTGTTGCTGCAAAACATTGATGGCGCGCCCGGATAAATACGGCACGCCGAGTTTGAATAATTGGGAAGACAACAATAAAACAAAGGCGGCGGGAACCCATTTGCGCGCAGGCCCGGCATACCGCCAGAGATCGCGATAAAGACGCAGCAATCCTGGCGTAGCGGGTGTTGGTTGACTCAAGGGCGCGTTTTCAACAAATCGCGAATTTCAATTAACAATTCTTGGTCGGTCGTTAATACCGGCGGTGCATCGGGCGTGGCCGGAGCAGGGCGCTTGAGCCGGTTGATGCCTTTGATCGCGAGGAAAATAACAAACGCGACGATGGTGAAATCGACGACGGTCTGAATGAATTTTCCGTAGGAGATCACCACCGGCTTGCCATCTGCCGCTTGATGAATGGTGGCGGCAAGACTGCTGAAATCCATACCGCCGAGCAACACACCGATTGGCGGCATGATCACGTCGCCAACCAATGACGTGACAATTTTTCCGAATGCGGCGCCGACGATGACACCCACCGCCATATCGACGACATTACCTTTGACCGCAAACTCTTTAAATTCGCTGAGCAAACCCATGATGCGATTCCTTGTGATAATTAATTTTGATGGCTTTTAAGAAGACACGTGGCGCAGAAAAACCAACCGCAACACAATTTCAACTATCGATTTCACAAGCTCTGCGCTGCCGCGATTCTGCACGACGTGTTAACCGCTTTACAACCGAGCAACTGCGAAAACTCTTCACGCGCCTTGCAATGAATCTGGCAATGCACCGCGCCGAAGATTTAGCGCAATTGCGGGCTGCTGAAATTGAGGTTGTAGAAACGGAAACCGTCGTCGCGAATAACCAACGTCGCGGCGAAATCGGCATTGCCGTGTTCGAACTGCGCGCTGCCGTGATAGCTGAGCAACCGACGGGGTCCGAGCAGCGACATCGCCGCAGTCAATTTGGTGAACTTCGCATCGCTCAATGCGATGAAGTGGCCGAGCGGGCGATAGCGATTGGTCAGCGCGTCGAGCTGTTCTGGGGTGGCGGTGCGCAATGCGTCCTCGGTCATTTGCCGTTGCAATGCCGCGCGTTGCCAACTGCTGATATCGGTGAACGCGGTGCGCAAATATTGGGTCGCGCTCGTGTCGTAACGATCCTGTTGCTGACCCGCGTACCAGTAAAGACCGCCGACCACACACAAAATAAATGCCGTCGCGAGCTGCAACGGTCTCTGGATATTTTTCTGCATTAATTTTCCATCGCTTCTTAACGGCTGATAGGCGTATTTTTTTTAGCGGCTGACGGGCGGGCGGCGAGCGCCGTAAACAAAATAAATGACCAGCCCGATAACCATCCAGATCAGCAATCGCCACCAAGTATCGGCGGGCAGGCCGCTCATCAAACCCAGCGCGGACAACGCGCCGAGCGGGGCGACCAGCCAAATCACCGGCGCGCGAAACGGGCGCGGCATGTCGGGACGGGTTTTACGCAGCACCAGCACGCCGATGCAGACGATAACAAAAGCCGCGAGCGTGCCGATGCTGACGAGCTCGCCAACCAGACCCATCGGCAGCAGCCCCGCTAAAATCGACACGATCACGCCGGTCAAAATGGTCGTTGCGAACGGCGTGCGAAAACGCGGATGCACGTTGGAGAAAATCGGCGGCAACAGACCGTCGCGCGACATCGAATAAAAAATGCGTGTCTGGCCGAGTAACAACACCAGCACCACCGTGGTCAATCCGGCGATGGCGGCGAGCTTGATGATCGGCGAGAACCAGAACATATGCAGCGCGTCGATGCCGACCGCAATCGGATCGGCGACGTTGAGTTGATCGTAGGGCACGATGCCGGTCAGCACATACGCCACGGCCGCATACAACACCGAACAAATCGCCAGCGAGCCGATGATGCCGATCGGCATATCGCGCTGCGGATTTTTCGCCTCCTGCGCGGCGCACGACACCGCGTCGAAACCGATATACGAGAAAAACACCACGCCGGCGCCGCGCAAGACGCCGGACCAGCCGAAATTACCGGTGCTATCGGTCGGGGGGACAAAGCTGCCGAGCGGGTTGGCGGCGGTTATCCAGTTGGCGTGATCGACCGAGCCGATGCCAAGCGCAATAAACAGTACGACGACGGTGACCTTCAGCAGCACGATGATGTCGTTAAAGCGCGCCGATTCGCGCGTGCCGATAGCGAGCAGCGCGCTCATGAACAGCACTACAAACATCGCGGGCACATTCAGCAGCGCGCCGGTGTGCACCCAACTCGACGTAAGCGGATCGTAATTCCACGGTGCCTGCGATAATGCCGGCGGCACGATCACGCCAAAGTTTTTCAGGAAACTGACCACGTAACCGGACCAGCCGATCGCGACGGTAGTCGCGCCGAGTGCGTATTCCAGCACCAAATCCCAGCCGATAATCCAGGCGACCAATTGGCCCATGGTCGCGTAGGCATAGGTATAGGCTGAGCCGGATACCGGCACGGCGGACGCCATTTCGGTGTAGCAAAGGCCGGCAAATACGCAGACGACCGCGCCGGCGATAAATGAGAGCACCACCGCCGGCCCTGCATGCGATGCCGCCGCGTGACCACTCAGCACGAAAATGCCGGCGCCGATAATGCAGCCGATACCCAGCGCCATTAAATTCCACGCCGTCAGCGAGCGCTTCAAACCGTGCTCGGCGTCGGCCACATCCGCGTGCATGGCTTCCACCGACTTGCACGTCCACAGATATTTCATAAAACGGACTCCGCTGGTTGGCTGTTATTAGTCGTTATAAAAGAGGCGCTAGCGATGAGGCGCCGGCAGTTTCAGGTAATCGACCGGGTTTGCAAAGCAGAAAATGCGCCAGTACGCCCGATAGCGGCAGAAAAGCGGCGACGAGCATGGCCCGATTTGAGCGTGTCAAAACGCGTAAATCTACGTAGCTCATTAGTCACCCACTCTAGGGTATAATGCGCGACTTTTTTGCGGGGTCCGGCTGGCGCACCTCGCTTTTCGCACCCCCAAGAGGTTTTTTTTGTGATCGAGAAACTGCGCAATATCGCCATCATCGCCCACGTCGACCATGGCAAAACTACGCTGGTCGACAAGCTGCTGCGGCAATCCGGCACGCTCGACCGCCGCGATGTTGGCACCGAGCGCATCATGGACTCGAACGATCAGGAAAAAGAACGCGGCATCACCATCCTCGCGAAAAACACCGCGATCAACTGGAATGGCTACCGCATCAATATCGTCGACACCCCCGGCCACGCCGATTTCGGCGGTGAAGTCGAGCGCATCCTGTCCATGGTCGACGGCGCCGTCGTCCTGGTCGATGCCGCCGAGGGCGTCCTGCCGCAGACCAAGTTCGTGCTGACCAAGGCGCTGGCCCGTGGCATCCGCCCGATGGTCGTCGTCAACAAGGTGGACCGCCAGGACGCCCGTCCCGACGAAGTTCATAACGAGATGTTCGACCTGTTCGCGGCGCTCGGCGCCGACGACAACCAGCTCGACTTCCCGATGCTGTTCGCCAGCG